>NZ_VSTH01000046.1 GCF_008123965.1 Bradyrhizobium hipponense
CATGACGCAGTAAGATTAGCTCTGCGGCTGCGCGAAGCACAGTCCGCTGGCGTAACCCACCTCTTCTTGCGCGGCGATAAAAGTGGTGGGTTACGCTTCGCTAACCCACCCTACCGCATCATCACTGCTTCGGAAGCTTTCCCTTCAACGCGTAGAGCGCATCCAGCGCCTCGCGCGGGCTCATCTCGTCCGGGTGCAGCGCCTTGACCGCTTCCATCAGCAGTTCGGCCTCGCTCGGCGCAGCGGCTTCGGCGGCGGCGCGCGAGGGGACGGCGAACAGCGGCAGATCGTCGACCAGCGCGCGCGCGGTCTGGCCGCGGTCCTGGGCTTCGAGCTTTGCCAACACGGATTTTGCGCGCGTGATCACCGCCGGGGGGAGACCTGCCAGCTTCGCCACCTGGATGCCGTAGGAACGGTCGGCCGATCCCGGCAGGACCTCGTGCAGGAACACGACATTGCCCTGCCATTCCTTCACCCGCACGGTGGCGTTGAACATCCGCGGCAGCTTGGCCGAGAGCGCGGTCAGCTCGTGATAGTGCGTGGCGAACAGCGTGCGGCAGCGATTGCTCTCGTGCAGATGCTCGATCGCGGCCCAGGCGATCGAGAGACCGTCGAAGGTCGCGGTGCCGCGACCGATCTCGTCGAGGATGACGAGCGCGCGTTCGCCGGCCTGGTTCAGGATCGCCGCGGTCTCGACCATCTCCACCATGAAGGTGGAGCGGCCGCGGGCGAGATCGTCGGCGGCGCCGACGCGCGAGAACAGCCGGTCGACGATACCGATGCGCGCGCGTGAGGCCGGAACGAAGCTGCCGATCTGAGCGAGCAGGGCAATCAGCGCATTCTGGCGCAGGAAGGTCGATTTACCCGCCATGTTGGGACCAGTGAGCAGCCAGAGCTGGCCGGATTTTTGCGCAGGTCCCGGCGAAAGATTGCAGGCATTGGCAATGAACGGCTCGCCGTTGCGCTTGAGCGCCTGCTCCACCACGGGGTGGCGGCCGGCCTCGATGGCAAAGCCGAGCGAGGAGTCCACCTCGGGCCGAACGTAGTTCTCGTCGACCGCGAGTTTGGCGAGCGACGTTGCGACATCGAGCAGCGCAAAGCCGTGCGCGGCGGCGCGCAAATCGTCGCTGATCGCCAGCGCCTTGGCGCTGAGCCGCTCGAAGATCTCGAGCTCGAGCCCGAGCGCGCGGTCGCCGGCATTGGCAATCTTGGCCTCGATCTCTCCGAGCTCGGACGTGGTGAAGCGCACCTGGCCCGCCAGTGTCTGGCGATGGATGAAGGTCGCGTTCAGCGGCGGCGACATCAGCTTGTCGCCATGCTGCGCCGTGACCTCGACGAAATAGCCGAGCACGTTGTTGTGCCGGATCTTCAGGCCCTTGACGCCCGTGTTGTCGGCGTAGCGCGCCTGCATCGAGGCCACCACCAGGCGCGAGGCGTCGCGCAGGTTTCGCGTTTCGTCGAGCGCGGGCTCGTAGCCCTGGCGCACGAAGCCGCCATCGCGCTTGATCAGGGGTAGCTGCTCGTCGAGCGCGCTGGCAAATTCTGCCGCGAGCTCGCGCGACGGCCGCTGCAGCGCCGCCATCACCGCAGCGATCTCCTGCGGCGGCTGGTCGATCTCGGAAAGCCGCACCAGCGCCTGGTCGGCGGCGACGATACCATCGCGGATGCCGGCGAGGTCGCGCGGGCCGCCGCGGCCGACCGAGAGACGGGCCAGCGCCCGTGACATGTCGGGCGCGCCGCGCAGGATGCTGCGGATGTCCTCGCGCGCTGCCGAATCCGCAACGAAGCTGCTGACGGCATCGAGCCGCCGTGCGATTGCTGTCGCATCGGTCAAGGGCGCGGCCAGCCGCTGCGCCAGCAGGCGCGAGCCGGCCGACGTCACCGTGCAGTCGATGGCATCGAGCAGCGAGCCGCGTCGCTCGCCCGCGAGCGTCCGCGTCAGTTCGAGATTGGCGCGGGTGGCCGGATCGATCGCCATGGTGGCGCCCGAGCTCTCGCGCGCGGGCGGTGGCAGTGGCGGGTGCTTGCCGACCTGGGTGCGGTCGACATAGGTGACGGCGGCGGCCGCGGCCGTGGCTTCCAGCCGCGTCAGCTGCGCCAGCCCGTCCATGGTTGCGACCGCAAAGTAATCGCACAGACGCTTCTCGGCCGTGGCGCCGTCGAAGACGTCGCGCGTCAACGGGGTTACCGCCGGCAGCTCGCGCAAGGTCGGACCGAGCTCGCTGTCGTTATAGAGCGCGTCGGCAACGATGGCTTCGTTCGGGTTGATGCGCGCCAGCGTCGCGGTGAGCTCGCTCCCTGCGCATTCCGTCACCATGAATTCGGCGGTCGAGATGTCGATCCAGGCGAGGCCGAAGCGGTCGCCGCCGGCGGAGGAGCGGGCGCGCGCGATCGCCAGCAGATAATTGTTGGCGCGCGCATCGAGCAGCGTGTCTTCCGTCAGCGTGCCCGGGGTGACCAGCCGCACCACGCCGCGGCGCACCACGCTCTTGTTGCCGCGCGCCTTGGCGGCGGCGGGATCCTCGGTCTGCTCGCACACCGCGACCCGGCGCCCGGCAGTGATCAGGCGGTGCAGATAATCCTCGGAACGCTCGACTGGCACGCCGCACATCGGGATATCCGCGCCCTGATGCTTGCCGCGCTTGGTCAGCACGATGCCGAGCGTCCTGGAGGCGATCTCGGCGTCCTCGAAGAACAGCTCGTAAAAGTCGCCCATCCGGTAGAACAGCAGCAGGCCCGGATGGGCCGCCTTGATCTCCAGATATTGTTCCATCATCGGCGTGACGCGCGCGGCGGCGTCTGCTTGCGGCGCGGGCGTCGGTTCAGGCTCCGGCGCGGGGATGGGCTGTTGTAATGTCATGAGCGGCGCAACCTACAAAATTTCGCCGCTCGGTCCTATCGCTTTGGGCGGGGAGGAGAGGTTTTCCACGTTGTCCGCACGACTGGATAAGTACGAGTGTCACACCCTCAGACGTCATTCCGGGATGCGCCGCCAGGCGCAGGCCCGGAATCCATTCATCAGCGGTTTCTTCGGCCCTATGGATTCCGGGCCCGCCCCATCAGGCCACGCTTCGCGCGGACCCGGTGGGGCGCCCCGGAATGACGGCTGGGGGTTCACATGCATCGCCCGCGAAACCGTCAATTGACCTGCCGCGGACGCGCTCCTAAAACTCCGCCGTCATTGAAGAATTCTGGCCGAACCGCGGCATTTTGGGAGAACAGCGATGCGTGACGTCTTTATCTGCGATGCCGTGCGGACCCCGATCGGGCGCTTCGGCGGCTCCCTCGCCAAGGTGCGCGCCGATGATCTGGCCGCCACTCCGATCAAGGCGTTGATGGCCAAGCACCCCAATCTCGACTGGTCGCAGGTCGACGAAGTCTTCTTCGGCTGCGCCAACCAGGCCGGCGAGGACAATCGCAACGTCGCGCGCATGGCGCTGCTGCTGGCGGGGCTGCCGGATTCGGTTCCCGGCCAGACGCTCAATCGCCTCTGTGCCTCCGGGCTCGATGCCGTCGGCGCTGCCGGCCGCGCCATCCGCTCCGGCGAGATTGAACTGGCGATTGCCGGCGGCGTCGAATCCATGACGCGGGCGCCGTTCGTGATGGGCAAGGCACAGGAAGCCTTCTCGCGCTCCGCCGAGATCTTCGACACGACCATCGGCTGGCGCTTCATCAATCCGCTGCTGAAGGCGCAGTATGGCGTCGACGCCATGCCGGAGACCGGCGAGAACGTCGCCGAGGAATTCCAGGTCTCGCGTGCCGACCAGGACGCGTTCGCGATCCGCTCGCAGCAGCGCGCGGGCGCCGCGATCGCCGCAGGTTATTTTGCCGAAGAGATCATCGCGATCACCATTCCGGGCGGCAAGGCCGGCCCGATCATTGTCGACAAGGACGAGCATCCGCGTCCCGAGACCACGCTTGAAGCCCTCACGAAACTGAAGCCGATCGTGCGCAATCCCGGCACGGTCACCGCCGGCAACGCCTCCGGCGTCAATGACGGCGCCGCCGCGATGATCCTGGCTTCCGAGACGGCCGTGAAGAAGCACGGCCTGACACCCCGCGCCCGTATCCTCGGCCTTGCCTCGGCCGGCGTGCCGCCGCGCATCATGGGCATCGGCCCGGTGCCGGCGACCCGCAAGCTGATGGAGCGTCTCGGCAAGAAGATCAGCGATTTCGACCTGATCGAGCTCAACGAAGCCTTCGCCTCGCAGGGCATTGCTTGCATGCGCCAGCTCGGCGTTGCCGACGATGCCGATTTCGTCAATCCGCATGGCGGCGCCATCGCGCTCGGCCATCCGTTGGGCATGAGCGGCGCCCGCCTCGTGCTCACAGCCGTGCACGGCATGGAAAAGCGCGGCGGCAAGCTCGCTCTCGCCACCATGTGCGTCGGCGTCGGCCAAGGCGTCGCCGTTGCGATCGAGAAGTTGAACTGAACTCTGTCCTCTCCGGGCCTGCGCGGAGAGGGTTGGGTGAGGGGCCTGTCTCCACGAATTCGTCATGCCCGGGCTTGTCCCGGGCATCCACGTTCTTGGGGCCGCATAAAAGATCGTGGATGGCCGGGACAAGCCCTGACATGACGATGTGGAAACTTCGGCGTCTTACGCGAGGTCGTCGTTCTGGTTTAACCTCGTGCGCAAGCGAGAGCGGAAGGAACCGCTTCCCCCGATTAGTTATATCCTATAATGATTGGCGGAAGCGTTGACCGGTTGGACCGAAATGGCCGGGGAGGAGTTCGCCGATGACATTCATCTATCCCGTCGACAGCAACAAGGCGCATCCGCTGCCGCTGTCGCCCGAATACAAAAGCTCGATCAAGCGCGCGCCGAACAAGCCCTTGATCCCGATGCGCCACACCCTGTCGGAGCTGACCGGGCCGGTCTATGGCCACGAGACCGTGCGCGAAGGCGACAACGATCTCACCCATCAGCATGCCGGCGAGCCGCTCGGCGAGCGCATCATCGTGCACGGCCATGTGCGCGACGAGGATGGCCGAGGCGTGCCGAACTCGCTGGTCGAGATCTGGCAGGCCAATTCCTGCGGCCGCTACGTCCATGTCCGCGACCAGCATCCGGCGCCGCTCGATCCGAATTTCACGGGCGCCGGCCGCACGCAAAGCGATGCTTCCGGTTACTACCGCTTCGTCACCATCAAGCCCGGCGCTTACCCCTGGGGCAATCATCACAATGCCTGGCGGCCGGCCCACATCCATCTCTCGGTGTTCGGCCATTCCTTCGTCACGCGCCTGGTGACGCAGATGTATTTCCCGAACGATCCGCTGTTCCCGTTCGATCCGATCTTCAACTCGGTGCCGGACGAGAAGGCGCGAGCGCGGATGGTCTCGTCATTCGATCTTGAGAATACCCAGCCCGAATGGGCGCTGTGCTACCGCTTCGACATCGTGCTGCGCGGCAAGAACGCGACCCCAATGGAGACCAAGTAACGTGCAGGACAACGAGAAGGATAACGGGATCACGCCATCGCAGACGGTCGGTCCGTTCTTCAAATACGGCCTGACGCCGAACGGCGAGTACGCCTGGAACGATGCCTTCACCAACTCCACACTCACGCCCGACGTCTCCGGCGACCGCGTCCGCATCGAGGGTCGCGTGTTCGACGGCGACGGCGTCGCCGTGCCGGATTGCATGCTGGAAATCTGGCAGGCCGACGCGCAGGGGCGCTTTGCCGATCCCCAGGACAAGCGCGCGCTGCCGAATGCGAGCTTCCGCGGCTTCGCTCGTTGCGGCACCGACAAGGACGGCCATTATTCCTTCGAGACCATCAAGCCCGGCGTGGTGCCGGATCCGGACGGCAAGCCGCAGGCGCCGCATATCCTGCTTGCGGTGTTTGGCCGCGGCATGCTGCGGCATCTCTACACCCGCATCTATTTCAGCGACGAGGCCGGCAACGCCGCCGATCCCGTGCTGGCGGTGGTGCCCACTGAGCGCCGCGCCACGCTGATCGCCGTGCGTGAAGCCGGCAAGCTGGTCTATCGCCTCGACCTGCGGCTCCAGGGCGAGGACGAGACGGTATTCTTCGACGTATGACGCAGCGCGCGAGCCGGCGACATCGGGTCCCCGGCGCGGTTCTCGTCCAGCGTAACTGCGCACGTGGCTGCCTGCGTCAGGCCTGAAATGATCCTCTTTCACGTATATGCGTCAGCCTCACTGACTCAAAACCGATCGCGTGACGTCGCATTCCCGTAATCTTGCGGTGTTTGCGCGCTACAATTTCCGCGCGTGGCAAGTCTGTATTTACCGTAACGGTCTAGGATCGGCGCAAATCTGACGCGGGGCCCGGATCTCTCCATGAAAATTCGCCTGTCGTTGTCCTCCGCGATCATCGCGTTCGGGATCGTTCTCGCCATTGGGTTCACCGCCGTGGTTTCGACCAGCCTCTATGCCTTGAAGGAGCTGAAGGTCGGCGGCCCGCTCTACTCCGACATCAAGCTGGGCAACGATTTGATCGCCGACATCCTGCCGCCGCCGGAATACGTGATCGAGGCCTACCTCGAGGCGACGCTGGCGATGCGCGAGCCGGACCAGCTGGCGGCCCATGGTGAGCGGCTGGTCCAGCTCCGCAAGGACTATGACGAGCGCAAGGCATTCTGGGTCGCCTCCAGCCTTTCGGCGGATCTGAAAACGGCGCTGGTGTCGAAATCCGACGCCGAGGTGCAGAAGTTCTGGAAGCTGCTCTCCGACCAGCTCCTGCCGGCCCTCAAGGCCAAGGACACCGCCGCTTCCGAGCGCGCCTATGCGCAGCTCAAGGACGCCTACACCGCGCATCGCGCGGTCATCGACAGCATCGTCGAGAACGCCAACAAGCAGAATGCCGACATGGAGAAGCTGGCCGCGGACCGCGACCGCTCCATGCTCTACGTCCTCCTCAGCGTTTCCGCTGCGGTCCTGGCCTTCATTGCCGTCGGTCTGCTCGGCGTCGCGCTTGGCGTAGTGCGCCCGATCGTGCGCATGACGGATACGATGCAGAAGCTTGCGACCGGGGACCTCGCCGCCGACATCCCCTTCGCACACCGTCGGGACGAGGTCGGTTCGATGGCGGGCGCCCTGCTCGTGTTCAAACAGGCGGCGGTCGACAATGCCCGGCTGCGCAAAGAACAGCTGCTGCAGGAGCAGGAGGCGGCGCTCGCCAAGCGCGGTGCCCTGCACCAGATGGCCGAGACCGTGGAGCGGGAAACCGGCCGCTCGGTCGACACCGCGAGCGCTGCGACCCAGGGCGTGGAACGAGCCGCCTCCAGCCTCTCCGAGATTGCCCGGTCGTTGTCCACGGAGTCGCAGGCGGTGGCTTCGGCGTCCACCCAGGCCCTGAGCAGTTCGCAAACCGTCTCGGCTGCGGCCGAGGAGCTGAGCGTCTCGATCCGCGAGATCGCGATGCAGGTCGCACGGACCAGCACCGTCACCAAATCGGCGGTCTCCGGCCGCGAGCAGGCGCGCTCGACCATTCAGGCGCTGGCCGGATCGGTGAAGAAGATTGCCGAGGTCACCGACCTCATTGGTGGCATCGCCGGCCAGACCAACCTCCTGGCGCTCAATGCCACGATCGAGGCGGCGCGCGCCGGCGAAGCCGGCCGCGGCTTTGCGGTGGTTGCAGCCGAAGTGAAATCGCTGTCCGATCAGACCGCTAAATCGACCGAGGAGATCGCGCGCCTGATCGCCGAGATCCAGGCCTCGACGCAGGCCGCGGTCGACGCCGTCGAGACCATGGGAGGCCACATCGTCGAGATCGATGGGGTGGCGGCGTCGGTTGCCGCGGCGATGCAGGAACAGGACGCGGCAACTCGTGAGATCGCCCGGTCGATTTCCGAATCGGCCTCCGCCGCGAAGGAAGTCTCGGCCAAGATCGCCAATGTCAGCCGCGACGCCGGCTCGGTGAACGAGCGCGCCGCGGAGGTCAGGCAGGCGATCGCCGGCATGGCGGCCAATCTCGAAGCGCTGCGTTCGGTCGTGGTCCGGACGGTGCGAGACTCGACGGCGGCGGCCTAGTCGGCTGCTCCGGGGCCGCTGGCGTCCGGCAGCGTGGTTGTGCAGAATGGAGCAACGCGACGGGGGTCGGGCGCTCATGACAGATTCGGGATTGCCGGAGGTGGCGGACACAGCACGCCTCACCGCGGCGCTGCGCAAGGCCGGCGCACTGGACGCCGGCGCCGTGCGCGAGGTGAAGGTGCTGCATGAGCGCGACACCGTCGTGTCACACATCACCCGGCTCGGCCTGCGCTATGTCGGGGAATCCGCCGGCGCGCCGCAGTCTCTGATTCTCAAGACGCCGCATGCCGCGTTCGCCAAGCCACTGGCAAATGCCGGTCGCCACGAGGTGGCCTACTACACACAGATTGTACCTAGAATGCCGGCGCTGCTGACGCCGCGCTGCTTCGATGGGAATTTCGACGAAGAGAGCCTCGCCTGGCATCTCCTGCTGGAGGATCTCACCGACAGCCACGAGATCGCGACCCAATGGCCGCTGCCGCCATCGCGCGGTCAGGCGATGGCCATCGTCACTGCGCTCGCGCACTGGCACGCAGCGTGGTGGGACCATGCCGGTCTTGGCGAGACCGTCGGGACCTGGGCGAGCAGCGCCGATACCGCCGCAGATATGGAGACGTTCGCTTCCCATTACGATCGGTTCGCCGATCAGCTCGGCGATCGCCTCAGCGAAGAGCGCCGCACGCTCTACCGCCGCTTCATCGATCAGTCGGACCGGCTGTTGCAGCGCTACCATTCGCACCGCCACCTCACCATCACCCATGGCGATGCCCATATCTGGAATTTTCTGCTGCCGCGTGCCGGCGTGGCAGACACCGTCCGCATCTTCGATTTCGACCTGTGGGACGTCAACGTGCCGACCGGCGATCTCGCCTACATGATGGCGATGCACTGGTATCCGGAGCGCAGGCAGGCGCTCGAACGCCTTCTGCTCAACCATTACCACGACACGCTGATCGCGCACGGCGTCAGCGGCTATACGCGCGGCGCGCTCGATCAGGACTATCGCTGGTCGGTGCTCTGGCACATCACCAAGCCGGTCTGGCAATGGAGTATCAACATCCCGCCGGTGATCTGGTGGAATAATCTGGAGCGGGTGATGATGGCGGTCGAGGATTTGGGGTGCGAGGAGTTGTTGTAGCGCGCTCGTGCAGCAAGCCGTCATTGCGAGGAGCGCTTGCGACGAAGCAATCCAGGCTGCCTCCGCGGATACAGTCTGGATTGCTTCGCTGCGCTCGCAATGACGGTGTGAAGCGCTAACGTCCGAATAACTACTCCAACGCCGCGTGTTCCGGCCCGGCCGCCTGCTTGCGCAGCGTGGCCTTGGTCGAGCCGATCAGCAAGGCGAGCGGGATGGTGCAGAGGATGAAGATCATCACCAGCTGGTAGTCATGCGCAAAGGAAATGATCTGTGCCTGCACGTTGACCATTCTGTCGGCCATGGCGCGGCCGGCGTCGGTGGAGAGATTGATCATGCCGCTGACGTCGGGCATCTGCAGCGCGTGGTTGAACGGGTTGATGTGCTCCGAGAGGATCGCATAGGTCCGCCGCGTGCCCTGCGTCAGCTGCGCGATGACGATGGAAATGCCGACCGAGCTTGCGACGTTGCGCATCAGGGTCAGCATCGCGGTGCCGTCGGTGCGCAGCTCGTTCGACAAGGTCAGGAACGCCACGGTGGAGAGCGGCACGAAAACCAGCCCGAAGCCAAAGCCCTGGATGACGCTGACGGTCACGATCTCCGGCACCTGGGTGAGGTCGGTCCAGCCGGTCATCTGGAACAGCGAGCCCGCGGTCAGCGTCAGGCCCGCAATGATCAGCGTGCGTGCCTCGAAATAGCGCATCATGCGGCCGACCAGCATCATGGCGAAGAAGGTGCCGAAGCCGCGGCTCGCCAGCAACAGGCCGGCGGTGATGATGGGATAACCGATCACGTTCTGCATATAGGGCGAGGCCAGCGCCATGGTCGAGAACAGCACCAGCCCCATCACGACCATGAACATGCAACCGGTGACGAAGTTGCGATCGCGAAACAGCGCGAAGCGGATGAACGGTGTCGAGGTCGTGAAGGAGTGCGCCACGAAGAAATAGAAGGCAACCGCCGAGACGATGAACTCTGCGATGATCTCGTTCGATTCGAGCCAGCCCAATTGCTCGCCGCGGTCGAGCGCGAGCTGGAGCGCGCCGATCGCGATCGCCAGCGCCGCGAAGCCGAACCAGTCGAATTTAAGGCTCAGGTCCTTCCTGGTCTCGTCCATGAAAATGATCAGTCCGAGCACGGTGATGGCGCCGAACGGCAAATTGACGAAGAACACCCAGTGCCAGGAATAGGTCTCTGTCAGCCAGGCGCCGAGCGAAGGGCCCATGATCGGCCCCATCATCACGCCCATGCCCCAGATCGACATCGCCTTGGCGCGTTCCTGCAGCGTGTAATAGTCGAGCATCACCGATTGCGACAGCGGCACCAGGGCGGCGCCGAACACGCCTTGCAGCAGGCGGAACAGCACCATCTGGTTGATGTCTTGCGCCAGCCCGCAGAGCACGGACGCCATGGTGAACCCAGCCGAGCAGATGATGAAGATGCGCTTGCGGCCGAAGCGGTTGGAGATCCAGCCCACCGGCGCCGTCATGATCGCGGCGGCGACGATGTAGGAGGTCAGCACCCAGTTGATCTGATCCTGCGACGCCGACAGCGTGCCTTGCATATAGGGCAGGGCGACGTTGGCGATGGTGGTGTCCAGCGCCTGCATGATGGTCGCGGTCATGGCGCAGATCGTCACCATGTTCCGGCGCAGGCCGGGGACCATCAGGTGGGCGTTGGGGCCGGACACGGGATCAGTCCTTGTCCTGGTTCGCCGCCGCGGACAGGCCGAGGAGGCCGGCCAGCGAGCGCTGATGGCCGGTGTCGATGGTGGCATAGACGCTCATGCCGGCCTTCAGCTTCCTGACGTATTTGTCGTTCTCGTCGAAATAGATCCGGATTGGCACCCGCTGCACCACCTTGACGAAGTTGCCGGTGGCGTTCTGCGGCGGCAGGATCGCGAATTGCGCGCCGGTGCCGGGCGAGAGCGAGCCGATCTTGCCCTTGAACACATGGTTCGGGAACGCGTCCACCTCGAGCGTGACGGGTTGTCCCTCGGTGACGTAGGTGAGGTCGCTCTCTTTCGGATTGGCATCGACCCAAGGATGGGCGACGTCGATGATGGAGAATACCGGCGTGCCCGCGGCGACGTAGCGGCCGAGCTGGATCTGCTCGACCTGCGTCGCAACGCCGTCCATTGGCGCACGCAATACCGTGTGGTCGAGGTTGCGCTGTGCATCGTCCAGCTTGGCTTTCGCCAGCGCGTAGGGCGGGAATTGCTCCAGCGGCAACGCGGGATCGCCAAGCAATTGTGTCTTCGCATTAGAGAGCTGCTGCTTGATGAACTGCGCCTGTGCGCCTGCGGTGACCAGTGCATTCGATGCATTGTCGAGATCAAGCTGCGAGCCGTAATTGTTCTTCACCAGCGCCTGCTTGCGCTCGACGTCGCGCTGCTTGAGATCGACGCCCTGCTGGGCGAGATTGAGCATGTCGCCGTAAATCTTGATGTTGGCGACAAGGTTGTCGTAGGTCGTGCGTGCCTGCGCGAGCTGCGCCTTGGCTTCATCCACAGTGTGGCGGAACGGAACGGGGTCGATCTCGAACAGCTCGTCGCCCTGCTTGACGAGCTGGCCTTCCTTCACGACGACTTTCTGGATCTTGCCGGAGATGTCGGGCGTCACCAAGACCTTCTGCGCGCCGACATAGGCATCGTCGGTGCCGACATAGCGACCGCCATTGAGGTAGAAGGTGAAGCCGGCGACGGCGACGGCGATCGGCAGCACGACCAGGAGCAGGACGCGGCGATAACGGCGCAAGCCGGCCATCAGGCGGCGGCGCGGGTTGGTGCCGGCTTTCTTGGTGGGCTTGCCGCTGTCGCTCTTCTGCTCGGGCTGGAATTTGAGAACCTGATCAGCCATAGCGTTGCTCCTTACGCGCTTGTTCCGCTCCGCTGGTCTGGATCGCGTTCCGCACGTTTTCCTTGATTGTTTCGAGTTGGGTGAGGAGACGGTGCGCGTCGGTCGGATTGATGCCGTCGAGCGCGTTGGCGGTGATTTCGGAGCGCAGCCCGCTCATTCGGCCGAGCAGCGTCCGACCCGCCTTCTTCAGGTACAGGCGTTTGACGCGGCGGTCCGAGGCGTCATTGCGGCGCTCGAGCCAGTCATTGTCGCAGAGCCTGTCGATCATACGCGTCAGCGTGATCGGTTGCACCTCGAGGAGTTCGGCGAGTTCCGACTGCTTCATGCCCTCGCTGCGCTCGACCTTGGCCAGCACCGCCCATTGCGCGCGGGTGATGCCGAAACGGGACGCCTCCTTGTCGGCATAGACCCGCAGCAGGCGGTAGAGCTCGGCAAGCGTAAACAGGAAGTTCTGGTCCACGGGCCCGCGGCTCATGAGCTTGGTCTCCAATAAGCTTGAAATACTATAAGCAAGCTTATGATTATTTCATGGCGGGTTGACGGGACGCTAGCCCACCGGAAAAGCATGGCTGACAGCCGCGAGCGGCCCCGGCCTTTGGGTTCCACGGCCAAAATGCTAGAAGGTAATCAAATGACCCTCGCAAAGCCGGCATTCCCTGCGCCCGACCACGATCATGGCCGCTGCACCGCGGACGCGCTGTCGCATGCCGAGGCGGTCTGCGAGCAACGTGCGCAGAAATTCACCCCGATTCGCCGCCAGGTGCTTCAGGCGCTGCTTTCCAGCCATCGCCCGCTCGGCGCCTATGAGGTGATCGACGAGCTTGCCAAGGCAATGCCTCGGCCGGCGCCGATCACGGTCTACCGTGCTCTCGATTTCCTGATGACCAACGGACTCGTGCACCGCATCGAAAGCCGCAACGCCTATCTCGCCTGCGCCGCCCACGACCACGACGCGACCTCCGCAGTGGCGTTCCTGATTTGCGAGCGCTGCGGCCTGGTCGGCGAAATCCCGTCGGCTTCCTTTGCCAAGGACCTCAATGCGGCCGCGCGCGTCTCGGGCTTTGCGCCGAAATTATCCGTGGTCGAGATCACCGGCACCTGCACCCATTGTCAGAAAGCACCTTGAGAATGGGTGTCTCAGGTCAAGCCGCAGCGAAGGTGTCCACCTCTCCCATGGGGAGAGGTGAAGAGCGCGCCGATATCCGATACATCGAAAAATAACGGCAATAAGCCGGTCCGGGAAGAAATGTCCTCACCTCAAGCAATCTCGTCCGCCGGGCGCCCCCTCAGTGCCGGCGCCATCGCGCTTATGCTCATGCTGTGCCTGACCTGGGGATTCAACCAGATCGCGGTGAAGCTGGTGCTGCCGGATATCCCGCCGATGATGCAGGCGATGATCCGCTCGATGGGCGCGCTGCCGGTGCTGTTCATCGTCGGCAGCTTGCGCGGCGTCAAATTCTTCGAGCGTGACGGCACGTGGAAGGCGGGCCTGATTGCAGGATTGATGTTCGGCATCGAATTCGTGCTGATCTTCCAGGGCCTGCGCCTCACCTCCGCCTCGCGCGCGGTGGTGTTTCTCTACACCGCGCCGTTCTTCGTCGCGCTCGGCTCTTACCAGGTGCTCGGCGAGCGGCTCGGCAGCGCGCAATGGCTGGGACTCGCCGTAAGCTTTGCCGGTGTCGCGCTCGCGATCGGCGTGCCGCAGCCCAATGTCGACTCACACATCCTGCTCGGCGATCTCATGATCGTCGGCGGCGCCGCGCTGTGGGCCGCGACCACGCTGGTCGCCAAGGGCACGCGGCTGCGCTTCGCCGCGCCGGAGAAGGCGCTGGGCTATCAGGTCGCCACCTCGATCCCGATCCTGGGGCTGGCGGCATGGCTGTTCGGTGAATCCATCACCCATACGCCGGCGCCGCTATCCCTGGCCTTGATGGCCTTCCAGGCGATCTGGGTGGTCGGAACCACGTTCACGCTTTGGTTCGCGCTGGTGAAGACCTATTCGGCCAGCAAATTGTCGGCTTTTACCTTCATCACCCCTTTGTTTGGCGTGGTCGGTAGCTATTTCATCATGCATGACAGCCTGAGCCTGGCCTTCGGGGCTGCCGCCCTGCTTGTAATTGCAGGGCTTTTTCTGGTTAACCGTCCGAGCTCAACCGCTGCTGTGCCGCGCGATGCATTGCTGAACGTCACCAAAACCTGATATTTGGACCCTATGAACAAGTTCGAAAACACCATCGATTCCGATATCGCGGGCCCTGCGCCGCGTCATCACACCACCCAGGTCAAGGTCGGCGACGTCCTCGTCGGCGGCGGTGCGCCGATCGTGGTGCAGTCGATGACCAACACCGACACTGCCGATATCGACGGCACCATCGCCCAGGTCGCAGCGCTCGCGCGCGCCGGCTCCGAAATGGTCCGCATCACAGTCGACCGCGAGGAGGCCGCTGCCGCCGTTCCGCACATCCGCGACGGCCTGCTCAAGCGCGGCATCACGACGCCGCTGATCGGCGACTTCCACTATATCGGCCACAAGCTGCTTGCGGCCTATCCGGCCTGCGCCGAAGCGCTTGCCAAGTACCGCATCAATCCCGGCAATGTCGGCTTCAAGGACAAGCGCGACACCCAGTTCGCCGACATCATCGAGATCGCCAACAAGAACAGCAAGCCGGTCCGCATCGGCGCCAATTGGGGCTCGCTCGATCAGGAGCTCTTGACCAAGCTGATGGATGAGAACGCGGCGTCGGCCAATCCGCGCGATGTGCGTGCGGTGACGCGCGAGGCGATGGTGCAGTCGGCGCTGCTGTCGGCCGCGCGCGCCGAAGAACTCGGCATGCCGAAGGACCGCATCATCCTGTCGGCGAAGGTTTCGGCCGTGCAGGATCTGATCGCGGTCTACCAGGATCTCGCGTCGCGCTCCGACTACGCCATCCATCTTGGCCTCACCGAGGCCGGCATGGGCACCAAGGGCATCGTCGCCTCGTCTGCCGCGCTCGGCATTCTCCTGCAGCAGGGCATCGGCGACACCATCCGCATCTCGCTCACGCCCGAGCCCGGCGGCGATCGCACCCGCGAGGTCCAGGTTGGCCAGGAGCTGCTCCAGACCATGGGTTTCCGCACCTTCGTGCCGCTGGTGGCAGCCTGCCCTGGCTGCGGCCGTACCACCTCGACCACGTTCCAGGAGCTGGCGCGCTCGATCCAGGATTTCATCCGCGACGAGATGCCGAACTGGAAGACCAAATATCCCGGCGTCGAAGAGCTCAACGTCGCGGTGATGGGCTGCATCGTCAACGGCCCCGGTGAATCCAAGCACGCCAATATCGGCATCTCCTTGCCCGGCACCGGCGAGGCCCCGGCTGCGCCCGTCTTCGTCGACGGCAAGAAGTTCCGCACCCTGCGCGGTCCGACCATCTCCGCCGACTTCAAGGCGTTGGTGATCGACTACATTGACCAGCGCTACGGCGAGGGTGCCAAGGCGCCGGTGACCGCGGCGGAGTAGTTTTACTCCACTCTCGCCACTTACTCCGCTGTCGTCCCGGACAAGCGCAGCTCTTGGCAACGCGTAGCGTTGTCCAGGGCGGAGCGCCGATCCGGGACCCATAACCACAGGACTTGTGGTTACGGCAGGATGTCGCTCCGAGTTTTCGCCAAACCCAATCCTGTGGCTATGGGTCCCGGATCTGCGCTTACGCTTGTCCGGGACGACGATTGTGTTTGCGGTGCAGATTGCACATCCATCACCGCGCGCTACCATGCTTCCAATCAAGAATGATTGGGAGAACCGCCATGAGCTCGCTCGCCGGCAAGCAGGGCCCGCGCTATCGCCACATGGCGGATGACGGCGCGCCGTATGAGACCATCGCAGTCGAAAAGCTCACGCCGATCATCGGCGCGGAGATCTCCGGCGTCGACATCGGCAAGCTCGTCTCCGATGACGCCCGCTCCAACCGGCAGATCGATGAGATCCATCGCGCGCTCGCCGAAAACCTCGTGATCTTCTTCCGCGACCAGCACATCACGCCGCAGCAGCATCTCGCCTTTGGCCGCAAGTTCGGCGAATTGCATTTTCATCCCGCCGCCCCGCATGAAGACGAAGACCCGGCGCTGATGAAGATCTATGCCGATGCGAACTCGCCGCGCGCCAATGGCGAGGGCTGGCATTCCGACGTGTCCTGCGATCTCGAGCCGCCGATGGGTTCGATCCTCTACATCAAGCAATGTCCGCCGCGCGGCGGCGACACGCTGTTCGCCAACATGTACGCCGCCTATGAGGCGCTGTCGGATCGCATGAAGGCCTATCTCGACGGGCTGAGCGCGCTCCACGACGGCGAGCCGATCTATCGCGGGCTCTACGCCAATTACGGCGTCGCCGACCGCCCTGCCTATCCCCATGCCGAGCATCCGGTAGTGCGCACGCATCCGGTCACGGGCAAGAAGGCGCTCTACGTCAACCGCGGCTTCACCCGCCACATCAACGGCGTCCCCCGCGACGAGAGCGACGCGATGCTGGCCTATCTCTACCAGCACGCCGAAAATCCGCTGTTCCAGTGCCGCTTCCGCTGGACCGAGAACGCCATCGCCTTCTGGGACAACCGCTGCACTCAGCACCGCGCGATGTGGGATTACTGGCCGCACACGCGGTCGGGGACGCGGGTGACGGTGAAGGGAGAGCGGCCGGTGTAGGCGCTGCTGCCGTAGCCGTAGGGTGGGCAAAGGCGCTGTGCCCACCATCCTTGCTGTGTAGTGAGCGCGGTGGGCACGGCGCAAGAGCGCCTTTGCCCACCCTACGATTTTCGTATCGCCGCGTTGACGTCGTCCCGCTCCCGCGCCAAACTTCCCGAAAAACAAATCGGGAGGCTTTTCCATGCTTCGTGCCGAGGACAACAAGTTCCTGGAGCGTTTCGGCGACGTCGCGGGCTTTGACGGGCGTCCCCGGATTGCAGCGGCGGAGTAGGACTTGTCGTCAGCGCGGGGCATCGTCGCAGCCATCGTCGCTTCGCTCGTCGCGCTTGCGCTGTCGCCGATCGAGCACGGCCACGCCGTTCCGGCGCGGAAGGTGATGAAAGCCAGGGCAAGGCCAACGGCGCCGGAGAAATGCGAGCCGCGAAAATTCCGGATCGTCGTCGATGTCGGGCACACCTCCGAGTCGCAGGGCGCGACCAGCGCGCGCAATGACCCGGAGTTCGGCTTCAACCTGCACCTGGCGAAACTCATCGGCGAGCGACTGAAGGCTGGAGGCTTTGCCGCGACCCGTGTACTCGTCACGGAAGGCAAGGCGAGGGCGAGCCTGCTCAAGCGCGTCGGCACCGCCAATGATGCGCATGCAGACCTCTTCCTGTCGGTCCACCACGACTCGGTGCCGGACAAGATGCTCGAGGAATGGGAGTTCGATGGGTCCAAGAGCTTCTTCAGCGACCGCTTCGGCGGTCATTCACTGTTCGTGTCCGAACGCAATCCGCGGTTTGGCGCAAGCCTCGCCTTTGCCCGGCTGCTGGGCAAGGAGCTGAAGGAGCATGGCCTGCACTATGCCAGCCAGTACACCCTGCCGGTGATGGGCCGTTACCGCCGCCAGCTGCTCGATAAGGATGTCGGCGTCTACCGCTATGACGGACTCGTCGTGCTCTCGCAGACCCGAAGCGCTGCAGTGCTGCTCGAGGCTGGCTCCATCATCAACCGCGACGAGGAAATGGCGATGAACTCGCCGGAGCGGCAGGAGCTGATAGCGGCAGCCGTCGCGGCGGCGATGCGGGAGTTTTGCGACAGGCGGTAGCGGTGGGCCGCAGGCCTAGCGGCCTCCACCGCCGTCGTCCTGGCGAAAGCCAGGACCCATTACCCCAGGAAGCAGTTGTGGTGCGAAGCTGCAACCGCGAGTCTTCGCGAAACTCACCCCGGTGGTAATGGGTCCTGGATCAGCGCTCGCTATGGCACCACGCCACGCTTGGCCAAGCGCTCGCTTGTCCAGGACGACGAGGAGAAATTGTCGTACCGCCCCCTACAACCGCACCCCCCGATACTCCCTGTTCGCCAAACTGGCTTCCTCCAGATCCAGGTCGCGCTCGATCCGGCGCCTGGTTTCGTCGGTGATCTGGCCGTCGCGCAGGAGCTCGTGGATGAACTTGCGCTCGGCGGCAATGAGCTCGCGGGTCAGCGCGGTGCCGGCGGCGGAGACGTCGTGGTGGGCGGGATCGAGCGAGTCCGGGAGCTGGTTGGCGCGGATCTCGTGACGCGCGCGGAGCAGCCGCATCACTTCCTCCGAGACGGCTTTCTCTCCCGTCAGCGCGTCGAGCGATTTCAGTGCGGCGTCGAGCGCCTGACGCCGCGCAGCAATTTCCGCCTCGTGCTCGAGTGCATGCTCGTGATGGCCGGCATCCGCGATGCCAAGCCAACGGACGACCGGCGGCAGGGTAAGACCGACGCCGATCAGTGTGATGAAGATGACGCCAAAGGCGACGAACAGGATCAGGTCGCGGTACGGAAAGGCTTCGCCGCCCGGCAGCGTGAACGGCAGCGCCAGCGCCGCTGCGAGCGACACCGCGCCGCGCACGCCCGTAAAGGCCAGCGTGAAGGCCCATTGCCAGGGCGGCGACGGATCGCGCTCGCGCAGACTTTTGCTCAAGACCCGCGGCAGATAGGTTGCGGGAAACAGCCAGGCAAAGCGCGCGATGATGATGATCACCACGACCACGGCGGTCGCGATCATGATGTCGTCGAGCGGGAACGCCTTCGATTTCTCGTACAGCGCGCGCATCTGGAAGCCGGTGAGCAGGAACAGCAGGCCCTCGATCAAATAGATCACGAGGTCCCAGAAGAAGATGCCTTGTAGGCGCGTCGCCGACGAGATCAGCAGCGGGCCGTTCCAGCTCACATAGAGGCCGCATGCGACCGTGGCGATCACGCCGGAGCCGCCGACATGCTCGGGCAGCCAGTAGGAGACGTAAGGGGTGATCAGCGAGAGCGTCAGCTCGACCTGCGGATCCCCGGACCATTTGCGGGCGCGCAGCGAAAGCCAGCCGACGCCGATGCCGTAGGCGATCTCGCCGGCGACGATCAGGGAAAACTCGCCGACCGCCACCGGCAGCGAGAAATGGCCGACCATGATGGCGGCGAGCGCAAAGCGGTAGAGGATCAGCGCAGTGGCGTCGTTGGCGAGCCCTTCGCCCTCCAGCACGACCAGGATCCGGCGCGGCATGTTCAGCCGGCGCGCGATTGCGAGCGGTGCCACCACGTCGGGCGGCGCGACGATGGCGCCGAGCAGGAAGCCGATCGTCCAGGGCAGGCCGATCAAATAGTGTGTGGCGGCCGCCACCATCGCCGCAGTGAACACCACCGCGCCCACCGCGAGCAGCACGATCGGGCGCAGATTCTTGTAGAACTCGCGCCAGCTCATGGCGACGCTGGCCGAGTAGATCAGTGGCGGCAGTACCATCAGCAGCACCAGCGGCGGCGGCAGCTCGACCGGCGGCATGCCCGGCACGAAGGCGAGGCCGACGCCGGCCAGCATCAGGAGAATGGCCGGCGCGACGTTGAAGCGCCGTGCGGCCAGCGCCACACACGCCAGCACGGCAAGCAGGATGAGAAAGATCTGAAACTTCGCTTCCATGATGGCCTGTCTTCACCCGGAAGCGGCCGCAAGGTCAATGCGCGCGGTCAGGCCAGTCGCTCGGCCACCATGCGCCCGATGCGCACGAACACCGCCTCGATCTTTGTTCGTCTCTCCCCGCTTGCGGCAGGGCAATCGCATATGAACATTCACGAGAGGTCGTCATGCCCGGGCGCGTCCCGGGCATCCACGTTCTTTGTGCTGCGGAGCAAGGCCCTCCTCACTCTTTCAGATCATACCGGTACGACTTCGACACGATCTGCCAGCCGTCGCCGAGCTTCATCGCCACAAGGTAGTCGGTGAAATAGCGCGGCGGCAATTGGCACTTGACCTTGATGAAGGCGGTCTTGTCGTCCGAACGGTCGATGGTGACGATAAAGTCCTCGCGCGGCTTGCCTTCGGCCTTGGCGGAAGTGCGCTTGCGCACGCGGTCGAGCCAGTCGGGCACGATCAGCACCTGCAATTCGCCCTTCTCGACCCAGCGCAAATCAGCCGAGGGGTGAAAGATGGCGCCGAGTTTTTCGACGTCGCCCTCGTACAATCCGTCAAAATAGCTTTGTACGACGGCTTCGACGCTCGAACGATTCTGGCTCATGGGTCATTCCTTTGAATGATGGCTCGAGGGGAAACTTAGTCCTACACGCCAAATTGCGCTATGGGTGTCCCCCGCCATTCGCGCGAGGGCATCAGTGATGACCGGATCAGAAAATTCTAACGCTCGCATCCTTGCCGGCGAATGCTGCTGCCGCGCGGTGCGCTTTGAGGTGGCGGACGAATTCGCCTACGCGATGAACTGCCACTGCTCAAACTGCCGCCGCACCACAGGCTCCGCCTTCAAACCCTTCGCCGGGATCGAGCAGAGCAAGCTCCGCGTCGTCCATGGCGAGGACCAGCGCACCCTTTTCGGGGACGACGTCACCCATGACGCGCACTGCGCGCGCTGCGGCTCGCTGCTCTATTCCCGGGTGCGGGAAGGAAAATGGGTCCATGTCGCCATGGGAACTCTGGTCGATGCCCCCTCGATTCGGCCAAGTGCCCATATTTTCGTGGGCTCCAAGGCGCCATGGTACGAGATCACGGACAATCTGCCGCAATATCGCGGACACCTTGGGGATGCCTAGGGGAACCCGCCCGTGCGCTATTGCGCACTGGGCCAGGACGATTATGATTATTACGTCGCAATTGCACTCGCGGCGATGTTCACCGTCAGCGCCAGCAATGCCGTGTTGTAGATGAAAGACACGATCCCGTGCGCGGTGGCGGTGCGGCGGATGGTCTTGTCGGTGATGCCGACGTCGGAGACCTGCGCAGTCATGCCGATCACGAACGAGAAATACACGAAGTCCCAATAGTCGGCGTGATCTTCCTTGTCGCCGCTCGGGAACTGCAATCCGCCGGGCTCGGCGTGGCGGTAATAATCATGCGCGTAGTGTAGCGCGAATGTCGTGTGCACCGCGGCCCAGGACAGCGCGATGGTCGCGATCGCGATGGTCAGCTCCGCCGCGCCGCGATGCGTGCCGAGCTCGGCGACGATCGCCGCGATGCTCGCGAACGCGCCCACGGCCGTCACCAGCAAGATAACGAAACGGCCGTCGTCTTGCATCGCGGCAGCGCGGCGGATGTGCTGGTGATCGTTGCACAGCATCATTGTGTAGACCAGCACCAGATAGATTGCGATCAGCGCATCCCAGCCGAGCACAAGCCGCGCCGTCAGCCGGGGTGAGCCCGGCACGAGCAGGCAGACGAGGATGCCGACACCGAGTGAGATGAACGTTCGCGGCCGCGCATATACCAGCCGCATCGGCCGCGACATCTTGCGGAAGCGAGCGAGGGCGGGATCTTCTTTGTCCATGCAGAACGTCCGGTGAGGCCTGAGCGGCATCGCAGGTGTGCTCCCTCCCCCGCTTGCGGGGGAGGGCTGGGGAGAGGGTTCTTCCACAATCGAGAACCCCCGAGAGGAGAGAGCCCTCACCCGGCGCTTCGCGCCGACCTCTCCCGCAAGCGGGAGAGGTGAAGGACCCCGGAGCTACTAGGTCAGCGTTTTCTT
>NZ_VSTH01000047.1:0-10275 GCF_008123965.1 Bradyrhizobium hipponense
AGCGAAGCAATCCAGAATCTGTCTGCGGAGGGACCCTGGATTGCTTCGCTGCGCTCGCAATGACGGACGTGGGTAGAGCTCTGCGTATGCAGACCCAATGGATTCGCGGAGAGTCCCCTTACCGGGATCGCATCTTTTGATGCGATCCGGCCTCTCCCCGCAAGCGGGAGAGGCGAAGCAAGACACGCCTAGATCAGCTTCCGCTGCGCCAAATTCTTCATCAGTGCGCCGATGCCGAAGGTCCAGGGCTCGCACTCGTCGCTGCTACGCATGCGGTTGACGAGCTTGCCGAGCTGGGGCGCAGCGATCGTGACGATGTCATCGCGCTTGTGGGTGAACCCCTGCCCCGGCGCATCGCGATCCTTGACCGGCGCGAACATGGTCCCGAGGAACAGCACGAAGCCATCGGGATATTGATGCACGGGCCCGATGGTCTGCGCGACCAAATCGGTGGGATCGCGGCTGATCTTGCTGATCGAGGAATGGCCGTCGAGGACAAAACCGTCCGCGCCCTTCACGTTGAGGCTGATGTCGAGCTTGCGAGCGTCGTCGAGCGAGAAGGTGTCGTCGAACAGGCGCAGCAGCGGGCCGATCGCGCAGGAAGCGTTGTTGTCCTTGGCCTTCGACAGCAGCAGCGCCGAACGACCCTCGAAGTCGCGCAGATTGACGTCGTTGCCAAGCGCGCCGCCGACGATCTGGCCGCAGCTCGAGACGAACAGCACCAGTTCCGGCTCCGGGTTGTTCCAGGTCGATTTCGGATGCAGCCCCGCATCCATGCCGGTGCCGACCGAAGACAGCGTCGGCGCCTTGGTGAAGACCTCGGCATCGGGACCGATGCCGACCTCGAGATACTGGCTCCAGGCGTTCTGGTCGATCAGCACTTGCTTCAAGTGCATCGCCTGGTCCGAGCCCGGCTTGAGCTTGGAGAGATCGTCGCCGATCAGCCGCGTCACCTCTTTTCGGATCGCTTCGGCCGAGGCCGGATTGCCCTTGGCCCGCTCCTCGATCACGCGCTCCAGCATCGAGATGGCGAATGTGACGCCGGCCGCCTTCAGCGTCTGCAGATCGACGGGCGCGAGCAGCCACGGCTTTTTCGGGTCGCGCTGGTCGGGCGACGTGTTGGCCACGATGGCTTCGAGATCGCCGATACGCTCGCCCTTGATCGCGGCAAGCGCCTTGGCCGGATGATCCTCTTCACAGAGCGCGCTGATGGTCGGGAATTTTGCGGTGACGTCGAACACGCCGTCGGCCCGTACGGCGACCACAGACGGACCGTTCGCCTGCGGCAGCCAGACGCGGCCGGCCAGCGTTCCCCGCGTTCCGTCCTCGGGGAGAAGATCCTTCACAGTCAATGTCGTCATGGCGCCGTCCTCGCAATTTCTCGGATCAGCCGCGTACGCAGCGGCCGATCACATTGGCGAAGACCAATAAACGTCTGGCTCCGGAAGTCCAGAGCGGCAGCTTGTCTCGCGGCTACGCCCCTGCCCGCGCCTTTCGGGCCGCGATTTGCTGAAGTGCCCAGCGCGCGTTCTTGCGCACATCCGGATCCGGATCGTCGGCGATGACGGCCAGGAACGCCTCGCCGTCGGGATGGGCGATCTCGCCGAGCGCGGCAGCCGCCTCTTTCCGCAAATTGGCCTGGTCGTGGTTGACGCAATTGCCGATCGGCCGCACTGCGCGCTCGATCTTCATGCGCCCAAGACTGCGGATCACCTTCAGCCGCACCTGCCAGAACTCATCGGCAAGACAGCCGACGAGCTGGTCGGCCGCGAGCGAGCCGTTGACGTTGAGGCCCAACGTCTCCGCTGCCATCTCGCGGACCATCCAGTCGGTGTCCTTCAATGCGCGCGTGATCGTTTCCGCCGCAGGCTTCATCTGCGAGAACGCCAGTGCGCTGACGGCGGCGCGGCGCACATGGGCGTCGGGATCGTTGATCAGCGCGGTCAGCGCCGGAATCGATTCTTCCAGCTTGAGGAAGCCGATCACGCCGATCGCCTGCACGCGCACGGCGGCATCGGAATCCTGCAGCGCTTCCAGCGCGGGCTTCAGCGTGTCCTTGCAGCGCAGCTCCTTCAGCGCGCGCAGCGCGCCCATGCGAACAAAGGCGTGGGCGTGCTTGACCAGCGGCAGGATGATGTCGGCGCAGGCCGGATCCTTGAATTCCGCCATGCTGTCGGAAGCGGCGGACGCCACGATCCTCTCGGGGTCGACCAGCAGTTTCACCAGCGCACTCGCCGCCTCCGGCCCGTCGAACTCGCCGAGCGCCATTGCCACCTGCTGGCGCACGCCGGCATCGGGATCGACCACCATCTTGGCGAGATGGCCGACAGCTGCCGGATCGCCGGAATGTCCGAGCGCGATGATGGCGACGCGGCGCTCCCCCGGATCGGCAGCCTGGAGCCGCTCGTCGGCATCTTCGAGGTCGTCGTAGGATTCGAACGGGCTCGACATGACTACCTCAGGAGATAAGGAATATTGACGGTGACGGCGCCGGTCGGGCAGTCGGCCTCGCAGGGCATGCAGTACCAGCATTCGTCATAGGCCATGTAGGCCTTGCCGGTCATATCGCTGATGCGCAGAACGTCGAGCGGACAAACGTCGACGCACACAGTGCAGCCCTTGTCTGCGATGCATTTGGCGTCGTCGACGACCACCGGAACCGATGTCTGATAGGAAGCGAGAGGCATCGTATTTCTCCTGTTGCTTGCAGTTCGCGATGGATCAGGCGGTGGCGCGGATGCGCTGCTTGTCGTAGAGGTCCTTCTCGTCGTCCGCGATCGGCACGACATAGGGCTCGACCGCACGCTTTTCGCTGGTCATCCTGCCGTCTCGCTTGGACAGCAAGGTGTGGCAGAACCAGTTCTCGTTGTCCTTCTCCGGAAAATCGGTGCGCCAGTGATAGAGGCCCCAGCGGCTTTCCTCGCGGTACAGCGAGGCATGCACGGCCATGTCGGCGCAATCCATGATCGACTGCACTTCGAGCGCACGGAGCAATTCGTGCGCGTTGCGCGCGATCATCTGCTCCTGCATGTCCTCGCGAGCCTCGGCAAGACGGCGCATGCCGAGCTCGTATTTGCGCGTCACCTTCGGCGGCTGGAGATAGTCGTTCACAAGGCGCCGCGTCTTGTATTCGATCTGGTTCGGCGGAATGCCGTCCTCGCGCTTGGTCGGCGCCAGCACCCGGTCGCGCTCCCTGGCGATGTCGGCGGCGTCGAACTCCGCGAAATCGTGATTGTCGGCGAAATCCATCGCGTCGATGCCGGCAACCGAGCCGTTGGTGAAGGCACCCAGCATGTAATTGTGCGGCACGCTCGCCATATCGCCAGCCGCATAGAGGCCGGGCACGGTAGTGCGCGCATTGTCGTCGACGAATACGCCGGAGGCGCTGTGGCCGGAGCAGAAGCCGATCTCCGAGATATGCATCTCGATCGACTCGCTGCGGTAGTCGACCCCGCGCCCCTGCTGGAACAGACCGCGCGTCGGCCGCTCCACCTTGTGCAGCGTGGATTCGATCTCGGAAATGGTGTCGGGATGAAGATGCTTGAGCTGGAGGAACACCGGGCCCTTGCCGGACAAGAGCTCATTGTAGAATTCCAGCATCATCTGTCCCGACCAATAGTCGCATTCGATGAAGCGCGAGCCCTCGTTGTTGGCGGTGAAGGCGCCGAAGGGACCGGCGACGTAGGCGCAGGCCGGGCCGTTATAGTCCTTGATCAGCGGGTTGATCTGGTAGCACTCGAGGTTCGCGAGCGCGGCACCGGCGTGATAGGCCATGGCATAGCCATCGCCGGAATTGGCGGCATTCTCGTAGGTGCCGAACATGTAGCCGGAGGTCGGCAAGCCCAGGCGGCCCGCTGCGCCCATGCACAGGATCACCGCCTTGGCCTTGATCACCAGAATCTCGGCGGTGCGGGTGTTGACGCTGATCGCGCCTGCGATGCGGCCATCGGCGGATTTGAGCAGGCGCGTCGCCATGTAGCGGTTGGAGATCAGGATGCGGGCGCGGCGGAGCTGGCGGTACAGCGCCTTCTTCACGGTCTCGCCATTCGGCATCGGCAGCACATAAGTGCCGATGTGGTGCACCTTCTTGACGGCATAGTCGCCGTTCTCGTTCTTCAGGAAACGGATGCCGAAGCTGTCGAGCTCTTCGATGATGCCAAAGCAGTTCTGCGCATATTTATAGACCGCCTTCTGGTCGACGATGCCGTCGTTGGCGATGGTGATTTCCTTTGTGTACTGCTCCGGCGTCGCATAGCCGGGGATGACGGCGTTGTTCAAGCCATCCATGCCCATCGAGATCGCGCCGGAGCGCTTGACGTTGGCCTTTTCGAGCAGGACGACATTGGCCTTCGGGTTCTTCAGCTTTGCCTTGAGTGCCGCCATCGGGCCGGCCGTGCCGCCGCCGATCACCAGCACGTCGCAGGAAACCTCCGAAAGTCCGTCGACGATCTGATCTAGTGCCATCGCTTGCTCCTGGTTCGCCGGCAGGTCCGGCGCCTTTGCATCAGATTTGTTCAGAGGGCTTTTCGGCGATAGCAATTAGTTGTCGCCGGGATGCGATTTGTTCTCATCGCTCGACGAAAGCCTTCTCAACGACGAAATGGCCGGGCTGGCTGTGGTTGCCCTCCGCAAAGCCGCGCGCGGAGAACATGGCGTGCAGCTCCTCCAGCATTCCGGGGCTACCGCACAGCATGATGCGATCCGTCGCGATATCGAGACCGGACTGCCCGATATCGTCGAACATCTGGTTAGAAGCGATCAGGTCGGTGATGCGGCCGCGGTTCCTGAACGGCTCGCGGGTGACGGTGGGGTAGTAGACCAATTTGTCGCGGATCAGCGGCCCGAAGAATTCGTGATTGCGCAGGCCGTCGACGAGGTGCTCGCCATAGGCGAGCTCGGAGACCTGGCGGCAGCCATGGGCGAGCACGATGGTCTCGTAATTCTCGTAGACGTCGGGGTCCTTGATCAGGCTGGCGAACGGCGCGAGCCCTGTGCCGGTCGAGAGCAGCAAGAGGCGCTTGCCGGGAATGAGATTGCCGGTGATCAGCGTGCCCGTCGCCTTGCGGCCGACCAGGATAATGTCGCCTTCGCTGATCTTCTGGAGGCGCGAGGTCAGCGGGCCGTCCTCAACCTTGATCGAGAAGAACTCGAGCTCGTCCTCATGGTTGGCGCTCGCCATGCTGTAGGCCCGCATCAACGGCTTGCCCTCGACCTCCAGCCCGATCATCGCGAACTGGCCGTTCTGGAAGCGGAAGCCGGGATCGCGCGTCGCGGTGAAGCTGAACAGCGAGTGGGTCCAGTGCCTGACCGACAGAACCGTTTCCTTCTGAAATGCGCTCATCCGTCGTCTCTCCTTACCTGCGATGGGCGCAAGGTTTCGAAGACGGAGGACTCGGGCAACGCCGAACTGAAACTGCCGGTCGATTAGTTTCACATTTTGCGGGCGATGACTGAAGAGGAGGCAGCCGCGCTCGGCCTTCGCACGCGCTCTGGCAATTAGTTGCTATTCGCGCCGGCCCGCGACAACGTAGAGAAGAGTTAAGAGGTTCGTCATGACAATGACCGCGCTGGTGGCACCGACCGTGGCCGACTACGAGGCGAGCGCCGATCTTGCCACGCTCCGCGTCCGCACCACGCAGGATGATCAACTGAGCCTGCCGGCCGAGCAGCTTCGCCTCTCCTGCAAATGCGCCCACTGCACCCGCGCCCGCTTCGACGGCCGTTTCCCTGAAGCGTTTCCGGGCATCGCCATCACCGAGATCGGCGATCTCGGCTACGGGCTGAACATCTCGTTTTCGGACGGGCATAACCGGGGGATTTACCCGAAGACGTATCTGCTGAGTTTGGCGGGGCGCTGATGCGTCTACATCCTGAACGTTTGGCTTCGCCATCACCGTCATGGCCGGGCTTGTCCCGGCCATCCACGTCGCACCGAGAATGAGGAAAGGCGTGGATGCCCAGGACAAGCCCGGGCATGACGACTGGGTACCCGTCCCCTCCCTCCGCCCCATCTGGCACGGACATTGCTCCGCTTTAGAACGATTTGAACGTTCCGGAGGCAGACGATGTTGCAGGCGGCCAATGTGGTTCGCGGGACGGTTCCCGCAACGGTCCGGCCTGCCGGTAGCTCCTCGCTGCTACTCACTGAAAACCAGCGATGGATCGGCGGCCCGCCGCCGCTGATGGACAAGCTGACGCCGCGCGAACGGGAACTGGTGCTGAAGCAGGGCCGCCGCAAAGTGCTCAACCGTGGCCAGACGCTGTTCAGCCAGGGCGGCAAGCATGACGGCATCTGGCTGATCGAGAGCGGCCGCATCCGCGTGTTCTACACCTCCCCGCTTGGTCGCGAGATTACGTTGGCCTACTGGCATGTCGGCAATTTCGTCGGCGGGCCCGAAGTGTTCGAAGGCACGGTGCATCAATGGTCCGGCGTTGCATCCAGCAATTGCAGCGTCGTGCACCTGCCCGGAAAAGAACTGCGCACGCTCGCGATTGAGATTCCAAACCTCGCGATTGGCCTGATCGAGGGCCTGACCTTCAAGGGCAAGTGCTATTCGGCCCTCGCCCAGATGCTGGGAACGCGCTCGATCACACAGCGGCTGGCGCATCTGCTGCTGCATCTGGTCGAGCTCTACGGGGTTGAGGATGCCGACGGCCGGGTGATTGCGGCAGCCTTCACCCACGCCGACATCGCCCACATGGTCGGCGCCACCAGGCAATGGGTCACGATCAGCCTGAAGCGGATGCAGGATAAGGGAATCGTGCTGACCAAGCGCTCCCAGATCGTGGTCTGCCGGCCGGACGTGCTGGAGGAGATGCGCGGCCAAGCCTCTGACTAGAAGGCCTGGACTAGAAGGCCTGCAACCGGGGTCGGTGCCCAGGCAAGCGGCTTTATAGTGCAGGACTGCCCAAGGAGTATGCAATCAGCTTTTCCCGGCAACTAATCGACTGCGGTGGTCATTCCGGATTTGCCCTGTCCGCGCCATCACCCAATCATGGCAACCACAGCACATCCAACCGAATGAGGATGAGAATGGTTCGCCATCTTCCCACGCTCTCGATCACGATGTCGGTGACGTCGCTGGCGCTACTCCTCGCGCAGCCGGCCTCGGCGGAAACGGTGACGCTCGGCATCGGAACGCAGGATACCACGACCAACACGGTGACCGCCGGCGTCGTCATCCGGCAGCTACATCTGCTCGAAAAATACCTGCCGAAGGACGGCAAATACGCCAATATCAAGTTCGAGCTGGAGTGGCAGAATTTCACCTCCGGTCCGCCCGTCACCAACGCGATGATGGCGAACAAGCTGCAGATCGGCATGATGGGCGACTATCCGTTGATCGTGAACGGCTTCACTTTCGACAGCAATCCCGAGAGCAAGAGCCGCCTGATCGGTATTGCCGCTTATAGCATGTCGGGCTCCGGCAACGGCATCGTCGTTCACAAGGAGTCGCCCTACTACGATCTCGCCGACCTCAAGGGCAAGCTCGTCAGCGTACCCTTCGGCTCCGCCGCGCACGGCATGGTGCTGAAGGCGATGCAGGATCGCGGATACGCGTCCGACTTCTTCCAGCTCGTCAGCCAGAGCCCGGAGGTCGGCTCGACCAATCTGCAGGAAAAGAAGATCGACGCGCATGCCGACTTCGTCCCCTTCGCCGAGCTGCTGCCGTTCCGCGGCTTTGCACGAAAGATCTTCGACGGCGTCGAGACCAATCTGCCGACCTTCCACGGCATCGTGGTCCGCACCGACTTCGCGGAAAAATACCCCGAGGTGGTCGTCGCCTACTTCAAGGCGCTGATCGCCGCCAATCAGTGGCTGCGCGACGATCCCAAGCTTGCTGCCGAGAAGATCCAGGAATGGACCGGCATCAACAAGGAAGTGGTCTACATCTTCCTCGGCCCCAGCGGCAACATGACCACCGATCCCTCGATCAAGCCGGCGCTGATCGATGCTGCAATCGCCGACGTCAAGGTGCTGCAGAACCTCGGCCGCATGAAGGAGTTCGATCCAAAAAAATGGGTCGACGACAGCTACGTCCGCAAGGCCTATGGCGAGATGAAGCTCGACTATGATGCGCAGCTCGGCAGCACGAAGAACTACGAAATCTCCGGCGAAGATAGTTTCTGCAAGAAGCCGCTCGTCGATCCGCGCAAGGCCGGCGAGGTCTGGGTCGACGATGCCGGAATCATGCCCTTTGCGTCGGCGGCCTGCACGCTCGGCGCCTATGCCGACTTCAAGGCCAAGGGCAAGAAGATCAACGTCGCCTACGTCTTCGACACCACCCGCGGCATTAAATTGTTCGCCGACCAGGCCTTCTTCGCGGTCGGCGATGGCGATGTCGCGCCCTTCCTGCTGAAGAAGGATGCCGAAGCCTATGCGGCCAAGATCAGCGGCAAGGTGCTCGGCTTCGACGATGCAGTGAAGGCGGCAGTCAGCGGAGGCAAGACGTGAGTAGTCCCGCCATCCTCAGACAGTCCGAGGACCGCATGCCGGCAACAACTGCAATCGACGAGGCGGGCCCCGCGCCCGCCGCGGCTCCCGCGGCGGCGCCCTCCTTCGGCACGCTCGCGCTGCGCTGGTACCGACTCAATCGGGCGGGACTGCGCGCGATCGCGATCGGCATCATCTCGCTGCTCGCCTTCCTGCTGGTCTGGCACCTGCTCACGACCTATCGCGTCGTCTTCTTCGTGCGCTTCACCAACGTGCCCTCGCCGCTCGCGGTCTATGCGAGCTTCACCAAGGCGATCCACGATCCGAAATTCCTGATGCACATCGTGCTGAGCTGCCGGCGCATCTTCATCGGCTTCTCGCTCGCGGCCATCGTCGGCGTGCCGCTCGGCCTGATCATGGGCCGCTTCAAACTGGTGCACGAGATCGTCTTCCCGGTGGCGGAGGTGCTGCGGCCGATCCCGGCGATCGCCTGGGTGCCGATGGCAATCATGCTGTGGCCGACCAACGAGCAGAGCATCGTCTACATCACCTTTCTCGGCTCGTTCTTCCCGATCCTGGTCAACACGCTGCACGGCATGTCGCTGGTCGATCCCGTGCTGGTGCGCGCGGCGCAATGTCTCGGCGCGCGCGAACGCTCGATCTTTCGTGAGGTGTATTTCCCGGCCTCGTTGCCGCACATCTTCACCGGCCTCACCGTCGGCATGGGCGTCGCCTGGGTGTCGCTGATCGCCGCCGAGATGATCTCGGGCCAGTACGGCATCGGCTATTTCACCTGGGAGGCCTATTCGCTGGTCCAGTATGCCGACATCGCGCTCGGCATGATCGCGATCGGCGTGCTCGGCCTCGGATCGAGCATGCTCATCAGGGGCGCGGGGCAGTTGGTGATGCCGTGGAGGCTGAAATGAGCGAGATCCTGACCAAAGCACCGCAGGGCCATATCGAGGTCAAGAATTTCTCGCTCGGCTACGACAGTATCGAGGGACCGGTTGAGGCGGTCACCGACACGCAGATTCATGTCAACCCGGGCGAGTTCGTCTCGATCGTCGGCCCCTCAGGCTGCGGAAAGTCAACGCTGCTCAATGCCGTCGCCGGTTTCCTCAAGCCGACCACGGGCATCGTCACCGTCGACGGCGAAAGGGTCAACGGTCCCAGCGCCGAACGCGGCATGGTGTTCCAGCAATATTCGCTGTTTCCCTGGAAGACGGTGCGGGAGAATGTCGAGTTCGGCCTGAAGATGCGCGGCATGGCGCGTTCGCAGCGCGAGCGCGCGGCCCGCACCCTGCTCGGGCTTGCCGGCCTGGACGCCTTCGAGAAGCACTATCCGGAAAAGCTCTCCGGCGGCATGAAGCAGCGCGTCGGCATCGTGCGCGCGCTCGCGACGGGGCCGAAGGTGCTGCTGTTAGACGAGCCCTTCGGCGCGCTCGACGCACAGACCCGCGTCATCATGCAGCAGATCCTCACCAACATGTGGCAGCGCCTGAAGATCTCGGTGCTGTTCGTCACCCACGACATCGACGAGGCGATCTTCCTGTCCGACCGCGTCTACTGCATGACCGCGCGTCCCGGCTCGATCAAGGCCGAAATTCCGATTCCGCTGGAGCGCCCGCGCCAGCAGTCGATGATGATGTCCTCTGAGTTCCTGGCGCTGCGCCGTGGATTGATGTCGCTGATCCGCGAGGAAAGCATCAAGGCGATGGGCGGCGAGATCACCGATCTCGGCATGCAGGGGCTGAACATCGAGCTGCACGGTCACTCGCTGGCGGATGTGATTTAGACGTAGCGATCGTCGGCGCAACTTGCTGTCTTCCCTTCTCCCCTTG
>NZ_VSTH01000047.1:10285-138493 GCF_008123965.1 Bradyrhizobium hipponense
GATGAGGGGTTCTATCCGCGCATTCACTGCAAGAGATTCATTCGCGGATAGAACCCCTCACCCGCCTCGCCGCCATGCGGCGAGCCACCCTCTCCCACAAGGGGAGAGGGTGCACTGTCCGTCCCTCACTTAAACCAATGCACCAGCGCGATGCTGATGCCGAGCAGCAGCATCAGCGACAGTGTCACTGCGGCTGTGACGCGGCCGCCGACATTGGCGAGCACGCGGACGTCGACGCCGAGGCCTAGCGCCGCCATCGACACCACCGTGAGAAAGCTCGTGATCTTCGTCACCGGTCCCACCACGGTGCCGGGCACGATCTCCAGCGAGCGCAACGTCGCGAGCGCGAGGAAGCCGAGGATGAACCACGGGACTAAGCGGAAGAAGCCGACATTGGTCTTCTTGGCGCCGGTCTGCCAGCGCGAGGCCGCGAGAGAGAGGCCGACGACGACTGGCCCCAGCATCAACACGCGCATCAGCTTGACCAGCGTGCCGATCTGCGTCGAGACGAGGCCCGCCGGGACCGTCGCCGCCAGCACCTGCGGTACGGCGTAGACGGTGAGGCCGGCGAGAATGCCGTATTGTGTGGCGGACAGCTGCAGCAGCGGAATCAGGAGCGGCAGGCCCAGTACCATCATCACGCCGAGGATCGCCGTGAAGGAGATCGAGGATGCGATCTCGTCGTTGTTGGCGCCGATGATCGGCGCTACGGCTGCAATCGCCGAATTGCCGCAGATCGAGTTGCCGCAGGCGATCAGGATCGACAGCCGCGTCGAGAGGCCGAGCATGCGGCTCAAGCCAAAGCTGACACTGAGCGCGACCACGACCACAGCCGCAATCGACGCCAGCAGCGCGACGCCGGAAGCCGCAATGGCGGCGAAGCTGATGGAGGCCCCCAGCAGCATCACTGCGACTTCGAGCAGCTGCTTGGCGCTGAAGGCGATGCCGGCCTGCCAGCGCGGCGCGGGCTTCCAGAAGCTACGCAGCGCCATGCCGAGCAGAATCGCCATCACCAGCGCCTCGACATAGGGGTGCTGGAACACGCCCAGCTCCGCCCGCTCCAACAGGGCCGAAACGCCGGCCACGGCGATGCAGAGGAGAATGCCGGGAATCAGCGCAACAATGCGGCTTGCGGCGGTGGTCGGTTTGGCCTCGGCCGAACTGGATGCTTGATTCTGCGACACAAATCTCTCCCGGAGGAGAAGGATTTATACGCAGCGCGGTTCGATTGGGGAATATGTTTTCGACATATCAGGGCCGAGGGGAAGTTCTATCCTCAGCCCGGACGGATCGCCACAGAAACTAGGCTGGCCTCAGAAGATCAGGCTCTTGGCGAGCGAGGCGACGCGGCTGAAACCGTCATAGACGCCCGGCTCAAAGAAGGCCGCACGCGCCAGAACGATCCCCGCCACCAGCGACCAGAACAGGCCGGTCCCGGCCCGCAGCAGGAGCTTTGACGCGCGCGACTGCGGCTGGGTGTCCGTCGCGGACACCAGGCGCTCGCCGAAGGGCTCAAATCCAATGCGTTCCATAACAGGACCAATCCATCAATCTGTGCCGGAAATGTCGTCGTTTCGGCCCCAAACAGCAATGGAAGCGATTGGCGTTTTTGCCCCCCGGAGAGAAAACTCCTTCCGCCTGAGATGCCCGCGGCAATAGTTTTCTTCTTTTGAGCGATTTGGCGGCCCAGGAGCCGGCTACGACGCCAGATAACGCCGCCGGATAGCCCCGTGAGATCGCTAGAGGGTTGCCATGCCCAAGCCGCGTGTTCGCATCTCACCGACTACAAGAACTCCTACGCGCTCCTCGCCAACAAGCGCCACATAGCGTCTACGCCGCCAGCCCGCCTCCGACCGGCGCGAACTCCAGGCCCAGGCTCTCCGCCACCGCCTTGTTGGTGATGCGGCCGCGATGGACGTTGAGCCCGTTGCGCAAGTTAGGATTTTCCAGCACCGCCGCAAATCCCTTGTTCGCCAGCATCAATCCGAACGGCAGCGTCGCATTGTTCAGCGCCTGGCTCGACGTCACCGGCACCGCGCCCGGCATGTTGGCGACGCAATAATGCACGACCCCGTCGACCTCGTAAGTTGGGTCGGTGTGGGTGGTCGGACGCGAGGTCTCGAAGCAGCCGCCCTGGTCGATCGCGACGTCGACTAGCACCGCGCCACGCCGCATCGATTTCAACATCTCGCGGGTGACGAGCTTTGGCGCGCTGGCGCCCGGCACCAGCACCGCGCCGATCACGACGTCGGCCGCGAATACCTCCTCCTCTACCGACTCGATGGTCGAGAAGCGGGTGCGGACGCGCCCCGTGAAGAGATCATCGAGCTCGCGCAGCCGGGGGATTGAACGGTCAATCACCGTGACCTCCGCGCCCAGACCTGCGGCCATGCGCGCGGCCTGCGTTCCCACCACACCGCCGCCAAGCACGACCAAGCGCGCTGGCTGCACGCCGGGCACGCCGCCGAGCAGTAAGCCGCGGCCGCCGGCGGAACGCCTGAGCGCGGCGCCGGCTGCCTCGATGGCAAGGCGGCCGGCGACTTCGCTCATCGGCGCCAGCAGGGGGAGGTGACCGGCCGCGTCGGTGACGGTTTCATAGGCGATCGCGGTGCAGCCGGACGCGAGCAGGCCCTTGGCCTGTTCGGGATCCGGCGCGAGGTGAAGATAAGTGAACAGGATCTGGTTTTCGCGAAGCTGGGCCCACTCGCTTTTCTGCGGCTCTTTCACTTTCACGATCATGTCGGACTTGGCGAAGACGTCGACAGCGCTGTCGGCGATGGTGGCCCCTGCCCGCCGATAGACATCATCCGAGGCGCCGATGCCGCTGCCGGCGCCGGTCTCGACCGTCACCTGGTGCCCGGCCGCGACATATTCGCGAACCGCCCCGGGCGTGAGCCCGACGCGATATTCCTGCACCTTGATCTCCCTCGGCACACCGACACGCATCTTGAGCTCCTTCCAAGGTCTCTGATTCTCCTCGTGATCGTAGCGACGTGGCCGGTTTGGTTTCGTGCAAATATCCGCTAGGTTCGGCATCCCCACGCCGGTTTCGGGCGTGGCAGAGCCCTTTCACGCTGGAAACCAAACCTTGGCCCTCGACCGGAAAGATCTCGCCATCCTCGCGGAACTCACGGCCAATGCGCGGGCGAGCCACACCGAGCTTGCCAGCAAGGTCGGGATGTCGAGCACGGCGCTGGCGCGGCGGCAGAAGGCGCTGGAGGACGACGGTTATATCCAGGCCTACCAGGCCGCGCTCGATCTGGCACAGTTCGGCCTTACTACAACGGTGCTGGTGCGCATCGCGCTGGAGAGCCAGAGCGACGAGGCGCTGAAGGCGTTCGAGGCGGAGGTGGTCAAGTGCCCGTCCGTGGTGCGCTGCTTCCTGATGTCGGGCACCGACGATTACATCCTGATCGTGCTTGCCCGCGACATCCAGGATTTCGAGCGCATCCATCGCACCGAACTGTCGCGCCTGCCGCGCGTGGCGCGGGTGCAATCGAGCTTCGCGCTGCGCGAGGTCGTCAACCGCGCCGTGCCGACCGTGGTGTTCGGGGAGGCGAAGCGTTGACCCGCTTCTCCGCGAGATAATCCGACTCTGGAACCAAGCCGCCGGTCGTCCGTTGGGCGCTATTGGTCAGCGGAGACGACGCGCCCTCGCGTCAGCATGCCTGACTCCGACTCGGCCTCCATCGCAGGGAACACGAGCCCCTTGCAGGGAAAACGACATGGCCGAAGCCGCACATCAGATCGCCGAACGCATTCCGATCAATCTTGTCGTCAATGGCGTCGGGCGCACGCTCAACCTCGTACCCTGGACCACGCTCCTGGACGCGTTGCGCGATCATCTCGCGCTAACCGGCACCAAGAAGGGCTGCGATCATGGTCAGTGCGGCGCCTGCACTGTGCTGGTGGACGGCCGTCGCGTCAATTCCTGCCTGACGCTCGCGGTCATGATGGACGGCGCCGAAGTCACCACTGTCGAAGGCCTCGCCAGCGACGGCACGCTGCATCCGCTGCAGCAAGCCTTCATCGACCAGGACGCATTCCAGTGCGGCTATTGCACGTCGGGCCAGATTTGTTCGGCGGCCGGCTTGCTCGCCGAGGGCCATGCCCGAGACGCCGGCGAGATCCGGGAGCTGATGAGCGGAAATCTCTGCCGCTGCGGCGCCTATCCGAACATCGTCGCCGCCATCCAGCAGGCAATGGGCCGGCCATGAACAATTTTCAGTACTCCCGCGCCACTGACGTCACCGATGCCATCCGCCTGCTGGCCGCCAATCCCGGCGCCAGGCTCATCGCCGGCGGCACCAACCTGATCGACCTGATGAAGGAGAATGTCGAGCGTCCGTCCCGGCTCATCGACATTTCCCGCCTGCCGCTGCGCAAGTTCGAGGAGACGGCCGACGGCGGCCTGCGCATCGGTGCCTTGGTGCCCAACTCGGACCTCGCCTACCATCCGCTGATCGAGCAGCGCTATCCCCTGCTCGCCAGCGCGATCCTGGCCGGCGCCTCGGCGCAATTGCGCAACATGGCCTCCGTCGGCGGCAATCTGATGCAGCGAACGCGCTGTGCCTATTTCTATGACACGGCGACGCCCTGCAACAAACGGAATCCCGGCAGCGGCTGCTCGGCACTCGACGGCCTCAATCGCAACCATGCGATCCTCGGGACCAGCGCCTCCTGCATCGCGACCAACCCGTCCGACATGAGTGTAGCCCTGGCCGCCCTTAATGCCCTGGTGCATATCGCCGGGCCCGCCGGCGAGCGCGTCATCGCGCTGACCGATTTCCATCGGCTTCCCGGCGACGCGCCGCATGTCGACACCAATCTTGGCGCCGGCGAGATCATTACGGCCATCGAACTGCCGTCGCGCGGCTTTGCTCAGAACTACAGCTATCTGAAGATCCGCGACCGGCTATCATATGCTTTTGCTTTGATCTCGGTTGCGGCCGCGCTCGATCTGAACGGCAACGCCATCCGCGAAGCGCGCCTGGCGCTCGGCGGCGTGGCTCACAAGCCCTGGCGCAGCCTCGAAGCCGAAGCGGCGTTGCGCGGCAAGGCGGCAACGCCGGATCATTTCTCGCACGCTGCGGATCTGCTGCTTCAGGGCGCGACCGCCCGTGCGCATAACGGCTTCAAGATCGAGCTCGCGCGCCGCGCCATCGTGCGCACGCTGACGCAGGCCGCGGACGCCACGCCGCAATCCCAGTCTCACAAGAAGATCGCGTGAGGGACCGATGAACGCCTATGTCGGAACACCAACGTCCCGCGTCGACGGCCGGGCCAAAGTCACCGGGGCCGCCAAATACGCCGGCGAATTTCCCGCCGACGGGCTCGTCCACGGCTTCATCGTCGAAGCCACCATTCCACGCGGGCGCATTGCCCGCCTCGACACCAGCGCAGCGCTGAAGGTGAACGGTGTGCTCGACGTGCTGACGCATGCGAACCGCCCGCCGCTCGCGGGCAACGACGAGGCCTGGAAGGACGAGGTGGCGCCAGAGAAAGGTTCGCCGTTCCGTCCGCTGTATGACGATACGATCAAGTTCAGCGGCCAGCCGATCGCGCTGGTCGTCGCGGAGGACTGGGAAACCGCTAAATTCGCGGCCACGCTCGTGCGGGTCGAATATAAGCCGAGCAGCTTTGCCACCGATCTCGAGGGCGAGCGCAGCAGCGCCGCCGAGATGGACAAACCGCTCAAGCCGCGGGGCAACGCCGCAGCGGCCCTTGCTCGAGCGGCCGTGCGCCACGAGGCCGACTACGTCATCCCGACCGAGCATCACAACCCGATGGAGCTGTTCGCGACCACGGCGGTCTGGGACGGCGGCGGCAAGCTCACGGTGTACGACAAGACGCAGGGCGTCCAGAACGTCCACAAATTTCTCTGCGCCGTGTTCGGCAAGAAGCCGGATGATATCCGTGTGGTCTCGCCCTATGTCGGCGGCGCTTTCGGCTCCGGCCTGCGGCCGCAACACCAGGTGGTGCTGGCAACACTCGCCGCGCTCGCGCTAAAGCGGTCCGTTCGCGTCGTGCTGACGCGGCAGCAGATGTATGGGCTCGGCTACCGGCCGATGACCATCGAGCGCGTCGGGCTCGGCGCAAAATCCGACGGTACCCTCGACGCGGTCACGCACGAGGCCATTGCCATCACCTCGCGCTACGAGGATTTTGCACGCAACGACACCGGCTGGGCCGAACAGCTCTATAAGAGCCCGAACAGCCGTTTCTCCCACAAGCTGGTCCACCTCGATGTTGCCACGCCCTGCGACATGCGCGCACCGGGTGCCGCGTCCGGCGTCTGCGCGCTCGAATGCGCCATGGACGAACTCGCCGTCGCGCTCAAGCTCGACCCGATCGAACTGCGGCTGAACTGCTATTCGGATCGCGACCAGAGCGAAAACCTGCCCTACACCAGCAAGCAGCTGCGCGAATGCTACGCCCGCGGCGCGGAGGCCTTCGGCTGGAGCCGGCGCAATCCCGCGCCGCGTTCGATGCACGACAACCATGAGCTGGTCGGCTGGGGCATGGCGACAGGCGTTTGGGAAGCCCTCCAGATGCCGGTCGCAGTCCGTATCGCGCTGACGTCGAACGGCCATGCCGAGGTGTCTTGTGCCGCATCCGATATCGGCACCGGCACCTACACCGTCGTGGCGCAGGTTGCCGCCGATGCGCTCGGCCTGCCAATCGAGAACATCAGCGTCAGGCTCGCCGACTCCACCCTGCCGCAGGCGCCGGTCGAAGGCGGCTCCTGGATGGCCGCCTCAAGCGCACATGCCGTGCTTGCAGCGGCTGAGGAGGTGCGCAAGGAGCTGCTGAGCCTGGCCGGGAAAATGCCTGGCTCGCCGCTCGCCAACGCCGAGTTGGCCGATACGGTCCTGATCGACGGCAACATTGCAGGGATCAGCGACCACAGCCGCGCAGTCTCGATCGCCGACGCGATGCGCCATGGCAATATCGAACGCATTGCGAAAGAAAAACTCAACCACTTCGACGAAGACAAGAAGCACGCGCGCAACACCCATTCGGCGGTGTTCGCCGAGGTGAAGATCGATGAGCAGCTCGGCGTCATCCGCGTCACCCGGATCGTGAGCGCCGTCGCCGCCGGGCGGATCCTCAACACTAAGACCGGCCGCAGCCAGATCATGGGCGGCGTGGTCTGGGGAATCGGCATGGCCCTGCACGAGGAGACGGTGATGGACCACCGCTTCGGCCGGATCATGAACGCGAACATCGCGGAGTACCACATCCCCGTGAATGCCGATGTTCACGACATCGACGTGATCTTCGTCGACGAGCCGGACGCGCACATCAACAAATTGGGCGTCAAGGGGCTCGGCGAGATCGGCATCGTCGGCGTCCCCGCGGCGATCGCGAACGCCGTCTACCACGCCACCGGCAAGCGCATCCGCCGGTTCCCGATCACGCTGGACAAGCTGCTTGGCTGAGCGCCGGTCATCCGGACCGCATCCGACAGGCCCGATCCGCTGTCATCTGATTGTCATCGAATGTGCCGAGAGCTGTTTCTCTCGCACATTCGGGACATGACATGGACTATTTCAAGCGCTTCAACTTCCTGTTCGCCGCACCTGTGTTCGACGCCGACGACCTCGAAGGGGTCCGGTTCAACCAGATCATCGAGGAGATTCAGCGCTCCGGCTTCGAGGTGGTCCGGGCCCGCAAGCTGGAGGATGCCGAGATGGCGGTGCAGACCGATGCCGCGATCGGCTGCATGGTGGTGGACTGGGGCAAGAAGGGCCTGGAGGGCAAGACCTCGTCGCTGATCAACCTGATGCGCCGCCGCGGACTCGACTTCCCGATCATTCTGCTGATCCGGCGCAAACGTTTCGAGGATCTGCCGGTCGAGGTGCTCGATTTCATCGACGGCTATGTCTTCCTGTCTGAGGAAACGCCGACCTTCATCGCCAAGAACCTGATCAGCCGGCTGAAGCAATATGCCGAGACGCTGAAGACGCCATTCTTCGGCGCGCTGGTCGACTACGCCGAGGAAGGCAACCAGCTCTGGACCTGTCCGGGCCACAATGGCGGCGTATTCTACAATCGCAGCCCGATCGGCCGCGTCTTCGTCGAGCATCTCGGCGAGTCCGTGTTCCGCGACGACCTCGACAATTCCGTGCTCGATCTCGGCGACCTCCTCACCCACGAGGGCCCGGCGCTGAAGGCGCAGAAGGAAGCCGCCGCGATCTTTGGCGCGGAGAAGACCTATTTCGTGCTCAACGGCACCTCCACCTCGAACAAGATCGCGCTCGGCGCGCTTGTCACCGACGGCGACCTCGTGCTGTTCGACCGCAACAACCACAAGGCCGCCCATCACGGCGCGCTGATGATCAATGGCGGCGTCCCGGTCTACGTGCCGACTATCCGCAACGCCTGGGGCCTGATTGGCCCGATGCGCTGGGACGCGCTCGAGGAGAAAGCCTTACGCGAGGCGATCCGCAACCATCCGCTGGTCGAGGATCGCGACGCCTGGCGCAAGGAGCGGCCGTTCCGCGTCGCCGTCGTCGAGCAATGCACCTATGACGGCACGATCCACAGCGCCGAAATGATTTTGAAGCGCATCGGCCATCTCTGCGAGTACATCCTGTTCGACGAGGCCTGGGCCGGCTTCATGAAATTCCACCCGCTCTATGCCGGCCGCTTCGCCATGGGGCTGGCGAACCTTCCCGCCGAAGCGCCCGGCATCATCGCGACGCAATCGACGCACAAGCAGCTCGCGAGCTTTTCGCAGGCCTCGCAGATCCACATCAAGGACCGCCATATCCGCGGCCAGAAACGCCGCGTCGAGCACCGCCGCTTCAACGAGAGTTTCATGCAGCACGCTTCGACCTCGCCGTTCTATCCGCTGTTCGCCTCGCTCGACGTCGGAGCGCAAATGATGAAGGGCCGCTCCGGCGAGGTTTTGTGGGACGATACGATCCGGCTCGGCATCGAGCTGCGCAAGAAGATCCGCGCCATGCGCCGGGAGTTCGAGGAGAAGGAGCAGAATCCCGATCGGCGCTGGTTCTTCGAACCCTTCGTTCCCGATCGTGTCGCCATTCCCGACGTCAGCCGCCCGGGCGCTGCGCACAACGTTGCCTGGGAGACGCTCTCCACCGACGAGCTCGCCACCAATCCCGCTCTGTGGCAGCTCTCGCCCGACAGCACCTGGCATGGCTTCCCTGGCCTCAGCGAGGGCTTTGCCATGACCGATCCGAACAAGCTGACGCTGCTCACCCCCGGCTTCGACCGCGTCACCGGCGCCTATGCCGAGCACGGCATTCCCGCGCCGGTCGTCGCGCAATATCTGCGCGAGAACCGCATCGTTCCCGAAAAGAATGACCTCAACTCCCTGCTCTTCCTGCTCACGCCGGGCGTCGAGGCGAGCAAGGCCGGCACGCTGATCTCGGGCCTCGTCGCCTTCAAGAAGCTGCATGACGACAATGCGCTTCTGGCGGACGCAATTCCGGAATTTTACCAGCGGCGGCAGGCGCGGTATGCCGGCATGCGGCTGCGCGATCTCTGCGGCGAGATGCACCGCTTCTTCCGCGCCGCCGACGTCAGCGCGCTCCAGTCGCGGCAGTTCATGCCCGAGCACATGCCGGAAATCGGGATGTCGCCGCGCGATGCCGCGCGCTTCCTGTTCCGCAACGACGTCGACTATTTGCCGATCGAGGCGATCGCGGGCCGCATCGCCACCACGCCTTTCGTGGTCTATCCGCCCGGCATCGCCACCATTGTGCCCGGCGAGCGGCTGACGGAACGGGCAAAGCCCATGGTCGATTACCTCAAGATGTTCGAGGCCTGCTTCAATATTTTTCCGGGCTTCGACGTCGAAATCCAGGGCGTCTACAAGGAGGTCGATGCCAACGGCCGCATCGGGCTCTATACCTATGTCGTTGCCGAGTAGGTGCTGATGAACGAAACAGCCGCAATGCGCGCGGATGACGAGCCGGTCCTGGTCCGGCCCTCACGCGAAGCCGATATCGAGGCGATGCTGGCGATCTACCGCCATCACGTCCGCAGCGGGGTGCCCCGAGACGTCGAGGGAACCGGCGCGCCGGAGCCTGACGATTTGCGCGACCGGCGCAAGAACCTGAAGCAGACCCGCCTGCCGCACCTGGTCGCGACTTTTCGCGGCGAGGTGGTGGGCTATGCCTACGCGGTGTTGTTCCGCAAGCGCCCCGCCTATCGCTACACGGCCAAGCACTCGATCTATGTGCACCACGACTATCTCGGCCACGGTGTCGGACGGCTGTTGCTGCAGGAGTTGATCGACAACTGCGCTGCGGCCGGCTTCCGCCAGATGATCGGATATATCGATGCCGACAACGCGCCCTCGCTGGCGCTACACGAGAAGTTCGGCTTCGCGCGCGCCGGCCTGTTGTGCGGCGTCGCCTATCGCCACGGCCGCTGGTCCGACACCGTCATGATGCAGCGCTCGCTCGGCACCGGCGCAACCGCGCCGCCGCCGGCAACGACTCCCGGCCGATAGGCTTCAGGACGGAAAATCGGCCGCTCTTATCTGGATGCGGTCGGCGTGCAGCGACCAGTGATGCAACGCCTGGTCCTTGCAGAACCTGGCCTTTGCCCGCTCCTTGGCTTCATCCTCATCGGAGGCGTCGATCTCGAGCGTGCCCTGGCACACCTCGATCTGCCGGCCGTACTCGCCGAGCACGTCCTTCATGAACCTGACGACATAAGTTGACATGGGACCTCCTGCTCTCCCCGGCGGCACTCTAATCCTGTTTAGCCTCAATGCGGGAGAGGGATTTTGACGCGGATCAAAATCAGGGAAGCAGCGGTTCCAGCCCGCGTCATTCCGGGGCGCGCGGAGCGCGAGCTGAGAAGCCATTGGACAGCGTCCCTACCCCGGCATCACGCCGAACGCCTGCTTGAAACGCTCGGCATATCGCGGCCAGACCTCGGGATTGATGATGCGCGGCGGGCGCTTGCCGTCGAGCGTGTCCAACACCTGTTCGGCGGCGATCCGGCCCATGTTCCGGCGCGCCTCAATGGTCACGCCCGCGGTGTGCGGGCTTGCCAGCACGTTGTCGAGCTGGAGCAGCGGATGTTCCGGCGGCGGCGGCTCCTTGGACCAGACGTCGAGGCCGGCGCCGGCGATGCGCTTGTCGCGCAACGCCTGGAGCAACGCGTCCTCGTCATGGATGAAGCCGCGCGCCGTGGTGATAAAATAGGCATGCGGCTGCATCAGTGCAAATTCGCGCACGCCGATCATGCCGCGGCTGCCCTTGTCGAGCGGACATGAGATCGAGACGAAATCCGCGCGACGCAAGAGCTCGTCGAGCTCGACCTTCTCCCCGCCCCGATTCGCCATGACCTCGGCCGTGAGGTACGGGTCATAGGCCAGCACCGTCATGCCGAGCAGGCCCTTGCACAGCGCAGCGATGCGCCGACCGACATTGCCGAGCCCGACGATGCCGACGGTCTTGCCCTCGACCTCGTTGCCGACCAGCTCGTTGCGGTTGACGCCGCGCTCGCGGCGCAGGCGGCGGTCGGACTGGATGATGCGCTTGGACAGCGTCAGCATCATCGCCAGCGCGTGCTCGGCGACCGAATGGGCATTCCCTCCGGACTGGTTGACGACCAGCACGCCCGCATCCGTGCAAGCCGCGACGTCGACGGGATCGAAGCCCGCGCCATTGCTGGAGACGAGCAGCAGGTTCGGCGTGCGCTTCAGGAAGGCGGCATCGACATGGAAATGCGGCGCGAGCTCGTCGCGGGCAGCGCCGATCTGGTAGACATGGGCCGCTTCGATGATCGGCAGATAGAAGTCTTCGAGGCTCTCGTTCTCGATGCGGTCGAGCCGGAGATCGGGCCGCGCCTTCAGGATGTCGATGTAGATCGGATTGGCCAGATATTTGACGTAGAAGACGCGCTTGCTGTTGACGGACATCAGGACCCTTCCGGCTCTCTCGAGGAGATCCGCAGGGCCAGCGCGTCGCGCCCCCTCCATGCGTCACTCCCGCTTCTTGTCGTTGCCACCACCTATGACATGGCGGCGCCGGCCGCGGCAGGCGATCTGGCGCAGGTCACGGTGCCGGCTCGGACATGTTGACAATCCCGCTCGCTCCGTCAAGTTCGGCGGACCGCCGCGACGGACACGCCTAAGACAATGGCAAAGACCAAGAAGCATGCGCGGCTGAAGGGAGAACGCAATGGCGATTGCGGAACAGCAGGCCTCGCCCCAGGCGGCGCAGGCATCCGGCGACAAAACCTGGCACGGCATCGTCCTGCAAACCTTGAAGCGGAACGCGATCAGCCTGATCCCCTACGTGCCCGACCGCGTGCTGACGCCGCTGATCAAGAACCTGCACGCCGATCCCTTCTTCACCACCTTTGCCACCGCCCGCGAGGAAGAGGCGGTCGGCGTCGTCGCGGGCGCCTGGATGGGCGGGCGGCGCGGCGCCGTGCTGATGCAGACCTCCGGCTTTGCAACGCTCGCCAACGTGCTGGCTTCGCTCGCGGTGCCCTACCAGATTCCGCTGATCATGTTCGTCTCCGAGCGCGGCACGCTCGGCGAGTTCAACTATGGTCAGTCCCTGGTCTGCCGCACCATGCGCCCGGTGCTGGATTCGCTGGCTTTGGAGCACCACACCATCACCCGCCTCGACGAGCTCGAATTCATCGCCGACCGCTCGATCAAGCAGGCCGTCACCACGCAAGCGCCGGTGGCGCTGATCCTCAACCCGCTGCTCACCGGCGGCAAGGTTTTCGACAAGTGAGGCCGGCCCAAATGAACAAAGACCTGGACACGCGCAACACCAAAGTCATGAACCGGTTCGATATCACCTCGCGCCTGATCGCGAAGCTCAAGCACGAAGAGGCCGTGATCGGCGGCATCGGCAACACCAATTTCGACCTGTGGGCCGCCGGCCATCGCCCGCAAAATTTCTACATGCTCGGCAGCATGGGCCTTGCATTTCCGATCGCGCTCGGCGTGGCGCTGGCCCAGCCCGAGCGCCGCGTATTCGCGCTCGAAGGCGATGGCTCGCTGCTGATGCAGCTCGGCGCGCTCTCGACGATTGCGGCGTTGAAGCCGAAGAACCTCATCATGATCGTGATGGATAACGGCATCTACCAGATCACCGGCGCGCAGCCGACGCCTGCCGCCGGCGTCGCCGACGTGGTCGCCATCGCCGCCGGCTCGGGGCTCGCCAACAGCGCCTGGGCCGCAGATGAGGAGGATTTCGAGCGCCTGGTCGAAGAGGCGATGTCCGCCTCCGAGCCGAGGCTGATCGCCGTCCGCATCGACGACAAGCCCGGGGTCGGCACCACCCGCCGCGATCCCGTGCAGATCCGTGAGCGCTTCATGCACGGCCTCGGCGTGCGCGAGCCGCTTTAACGTTTCGTCATTAACCACACGGCGATCTGATCCCTGCCGCGCGACAGGCAGATGCAATTCGTGCTATGCGGGCCGGATGTCCATTTTGGTTCGCACTTTTGCCTGGCTGATCGCCGCCGCCGTGACTTTTTCAACCCTCGGGCCGCCTGGCCTGCGGCCGCATTCCGAGCTCGGCCAGGACGGCGAACATGCGCTCGCCTTCGTCCTGCTCGGACTGGCTTTTGGCCTCGCCTATCCGCACCGCCGCCTGGCAACCGCAGCGGTCGCGGTGGTCCTGATCGGACTGCTCGAGTTGATGCAGTTTTGGGCGCCGGGGCGTCATGCGCGGCTGGAGGATTTTCTGGTCGACGCGCTCACGGCGTGCCTCGGCTTTGCGCTCGCGGCTACCGCCGATTGGGTCATGACGCGCTTTCGCGCAAGCCAGGCCGTCACAAGCGAAGGCCCCGCGGAGTGACACTCCGCAGGGCCAGATCTGTTTCGCCGACGGGCGCCTCGATCAGTCGATAATTTTGACGACGCGGCGTGTCTGCGGCTCGACGATGACGCGCCGGTCATTCACGACCGCGTAGCGGTACTCCGTGTAGTTTGGCACGGGGCGCAGCACCACGGTCGGAGGCAGCGGCTCGCCGACCACGACGCGCTCGTGAACCACCACTGAATTATCGCGCGGGATTCCGCCGAGAATCGCATTCGGGATTTCGAGGCCCGCGCCCACGGCCGCACCAACTGTGCCGCCGACCATCGCGCCGACCGGGCCGCCGATATCGCCGCCCGCGCGTGCGCCGCTCCTGGCGCCTTCTTCGGTCGTCGACTGAGCAAAGGCTGCACTTGACGCCAGCAGCGAGGCGGCAGCCAACGAAATCGCAAGACGGGTTTTCATGTCCTCGGTCTCCAGTGTTTGTTATGCGTTTTCAACCCGCGGGGTCCGGTCGTTGTTCCGGTTCCCGCGCGGCGAAAGGTGCATGGCACCGAGGAACGTTCCGGGTAACGATTTACGGCGCGGCGATTTCGTGGCCGGCCATCAGTTCCAGCGCGCGCAGCATTGCGGAGTGATCCCAGGCCTTGCCGCCATGCGCGGCGCAGGACGAGAACAGCTGCTGCGCCACAGCCGTGCTCGGCAGCGACAGGCCGAGCGTGCGCGCGCCCTCGAGGGCGAGGTTGAGATCCTTCTGGTGCAGCTCGATACGAAAGCCCGGATCGAAATTGCGCTTCACCATACGCTCGCCATGCACCTCCAGAATCCGCGACGAGGCAAAGCCGCCCATCAGGGCCTGCCGGACCAGCGCGGGATCGGCGCCGGCTTTCGATGCGAACAGCAGCGCCTCGCTCACCGCCCCTATCGTCAGCGCGACGATGATCTGGTTGGCGACCTTGGTCGTCTGGCCGTCGCCATTGGCGCCGACGCGGGTGACGTTCTTGCCCATTTTGTCGAACACGGACTTCATGGTGTTGAAGGCGCGCTCGGGTCCGCCGACCATGATGGTGAGGCTGGCCGCCTTGGCACCGACCTCGCCGCCCGACACCGGCGCATCGAGATAGTCCGCGCCCAGCGCCTCGATCTTCCTGGCGAACTCCTTGGTCGCCAGCGGCGAGATCGAGCTCATGTCGACGACGATCTTGCCCTTGGAGATGCCGGCGGCGACGCCGTCCTTGCCGAACAGCACGGCCTCCACATGCGGCGTGTCCGGCACCATGATGATGACCGCATCCGCCTTCTCGGCAACCTGCATGCCCGAGTTGCAGGCAACACCGCCCGCCGCAATCAGCTCGGGCGCGACCGGCGCGACGTCATGCAGCAGGACGCGATGGCCAGCGCTAAGGAGATGGCCGGCCATCGGCCGTCCCATGGTGCCAAGTCCGATGAAGCCGATGTCGATCATGGTATTTTCCCTCAGTTGTGTTTGCAAAATTCATCCGCGCGCGCGGTGCACCTCTCCCGCTTGCGGGAGAGGTCGGCGCGTCCGGGCGATGCGAAGCATCGTCCCGCGCGCCGGGTGAGGGCTCTGTCCACTGGGGGATTTTCTCGGCGTGCTTCAGCAAATCCCGTTGCGGAGACACCCTCTCCCCACCCCTCTCCCGCAAGCGGGAGAGGGAGCGCACCGCGAGCGTGGCTAAAGTTCGCTACGTCTCAAACGTCTGCGCCGCGTGCCAGGACAGGCCTTCCAGCGTCGTGGTGCGCGGCTTGTATTCGCAGCCGATCCAGCCGCGATAGCCGATAGCGTCGAGATGGCGGAACAGGAAGGGATAGTTGATCTCGCCGGTGCCGGGTTCATGCCTGCCCGGATTGTCGGCGAGTTGGATATGGGCGATGCGGGACAGATATTCCTGCATGGTGCGGGCGAGATCGCCCTCCATGATCTGCATGTGATAGATGTCATACTGGATAAAGAGGTTGTTCGAGCGTACCTCGGAGACCAGCTGCACCGCCTGCTCGGTGCCGCTCAGGTAGAAGCCGGGAATGTCGAGCGTGTTGATCGGCTCAACCAGCAGCTTGATGCCCTCCCGCGCCAGGGTCGAAGCCGCAAAGCGCAAATTCCCGACCAGCGTCTCCTGAAGCTCGCGTGGATCGGCATCATCAGGCGCGATGCCGACCAGGCAGTTGAGCTGCTCGCAATCCAGCGCCTTGGCATAGTCGATCGCGCGGAACACGCCATCGCGAAATTCGGCGACACGATCGGGCAGGATCGCGATGCCGCGCTCGCCCGCCGCCCAATTGCCGGCGGGCAGATTATGCAGCACCTGTGTCAGACCGTGAGCTTCAAGCTGCTCGCGCAGCTGCGCCTTGTCGAAATCATAGGGAAAGAGATACTCGACCCCGCTGAAGCCTGCGGCCTTGGCCGCAGCGAAGCGGTCGAGAAACGGCATCTCGTTGAAGAGCATGGTGAGATTGGCGGCGAATTTCGGCATGATGCGGTCTCCCTATTCCGCCGGCTGAAGCACGCCGGGTCGCGTGGTTGCGACCTCGTCGAGCGGCAGATCCAGCACCTCCTCGAATTCGACGACGTTGTCGATCTCCGTTCCCATCGCGATGTTGGTGACGCGTTCGAGGATGAACTCGACCACCACGGGCACGCGGTGCTTCGCCATCAGCTCGCGCGCGGTTGCGAACGCCGCCTGCGAGTCCTTGGGATCTGTGACGCGGATCGCCTTGCAGCCGAGTCCCTCGGCGACCGCGACGTGGTCGACGCCGTAGCCGCCGAGCTCCGGTGCGTTGATGTTCTCGAACGAGAGCTGGACGTGATAGTCCATGTCGAAGCCGCGCTGGGCCTGGCGGATCAGGCCGAGATAGGAATTGTTCACGACGACGTGGATATAGGGCAGATTGAACTGCGCGCCGACCGCGAGCTCCTCGATCAGGAACTGGAAGTCATAATCGCCGGAGAGCGCGACGATATCGCGATCCGGGCATGCTGCGCGCACGCCGAGCGCGGCGGGCAAGGTCCAGCCGAGCGGTCCCGCCTGTCCCGCATTGATCCAGTTGCGTGGCTTGTAGACGCCCAGGAATTGCGCGCCGGCGATCTGCGACAGGCCGATCACGGTGACATAGCACGTGTCGCGGCCAAAGGCCTTGGTCATCTCCTCATAGACGCGCTGCGGCTTGATCGGAACATTGTCGAAATGGCTCTTGCGCAGCATCGAGCGCTTGCGGTCGCGGCAAGCCGCGGGCCACGCCTGGCGCTCGCGGAGCCTGCCTGACCGCCGCCACTCCCTGGCGACGGAGACGAAGAGCTCGAGCGCGGCTTTGGCGTCCGAGACGATGCCGAGATCGGGATTGAATACCCGCCCGATCTGGGTTGGCTCGATATCAACATGCACGAAGGTGCGGCCCTTGGTGTAGGTCTCGACTGAGCCGGTGTGGCGGTTGGCCCAGCGGTTGCCGATGCCGAGCACGAAATCGGATTCGAGCATCGTGGCATTGCCGTAGCGGTGACTGGTCTGAAGACCGACCATGCCGGCCATCAGCACGTGGTCGTCGGGAATGGCGCCCCACCCCATCAGCGTCGGCACCACCGGCACGTTGGCAATTTCGGCAAATTCGACCAGCAGATCCGAGGCATCGGCGTTGATGATGCCGCCGCCCGCCACGATCAGCGGCCGCTCGGCGGCATTGAGCATCTCCAGCGCCTTCTCGACCTGCTTGCGGGTCGCGGCCGGCTTGTAGACCGCCAGCGGCTCATAGGTCTCGTCGTCAAACTCGATCTCGGCGAGTTGCACGTCGACCGGCATGTCGATCAGCACCGGCCCCGGCCGGCCCGAACGCATGACGTGAAACGCCTGGCTGAACACGCGCGGCACCAATGCCGGCTCGCGCACCGTGACCGCCCATTTGGTCACCGGCTTTGCGATCGATTCGATGTCGACGGCTTGAAAGTCCTCCTTGTAGAGCCGCGCCCGCGGTGCCTGCCCGGTGATGCAGAGGATCGGAATGGAATCGGCGATCGCCGAATAGAGCCCGGTGATCATGTCGGTGCCGGCCGGCCCCGACGTGCCGATGCAAACACCGATATTGCCGGCCTTGGCCCGCGTATAACCTTCCGCCATGTGCGAGGCGCCCTCGACATGGCGCGCAAGGATATGGCGGATCGAACCGCGCTTCTTCAGCGCGGAGTAAAGCGGATTGATCGCTGCCCCGGGAACGCCGAAGGCAGTGGAGATGCCCTCTTTCTCCAGAATACGGACGGCTGCATCGACAGCTCGCATCTTCGCCATATCGGACCTCGCTCAAGTTGCGTCAGCGAGCGAGATCATCGGATGCGCAAGATGCGATCTCAACGAGATCGATTTTATTTTCCACGATGCGGCAGCCGTGGAAAAATAGTGGGCCTCTCAATCGGTTAGATCGAGAGGCGCGTGAAAGCGATCACTCGAACAGCGGCGCCAGCTCCATCTGCGGCACCAGCACCAGGCCCTTGTCGGTGATGCGAATTTCCGGAATAACCGATAGCGGAATCAGATTGAAGCCCATGTAGGGGATGGTGCAGCCCGCCTCCGCCCATTCGGTCTTCAGCACCTTGACCTGTTCGGCCACCTCCGTGACGCGCTTGTCAGAGAGCAGCCCAGCGATCGGCAGCGGCACCAGCGCCCTCACCTTGCCGCCGGCGACGACGCAGACGGCGCCCTGATGCTCCTTGATGGCGGTGATCGCCACCTGCATATCGGGCTCATTGGTTCCGGCGACGATAATGTTGTGGCTGTCATGCCCGACGCTGGAGGCGACCGCGCCGCGTTTCAGGCCAAAATCCTTGAGCAGGCCGTAAGCGACGTTGCCGGCCGATTTGCCATGGCGCTCGACCACCGTGACGAAGCACAGGCCGTAGCGCGCGAACAAGCTTGGCCAGTCTTTTGCGGGCTCGATTCTGAGCTTCTCGTGGATCAGCGTGATGCCGGGCAGCGCGGTCTTGATCGCGTTGACCGTGCAGGCCTTGGCCGGCAGCTCCGGCGTCAGCTTCAGCTTTTCCGGCAACTTGACGGTCGCATACGCCGCCTTTGGATATTGATAGCGCTGCGACAGGGCCTGGTCGAGCAGCTTGGTGATCTTGCCGCGCTCGACCACGAGCTCGCCGCCATACCAGGTGCATTGCGGCTTCAGATCGTCGTTCAGCAGCACGAGATCGGCGCGGCGGCCGCCGCCGAGCCCGCCGATATCGCTATCCATATTGAAGCGCGTCGCGCCATGCAGCGAACCCATCGACCAGGCTTGCTCGGGTGACATCCCGGCCTTGACGGCCTCGCGCACCACCCAGTCCAGGCCGAACAGCAGGAGATCGTCGGCATCGCGGTCGTCGGTGCACACTGCGGTGCGCTTATGCGAAGCGCCGAGCTCGGTGATGGTGCGGATCGCCTGCGGCAGCGAGTGCCATGGCGTGGTCGGCGGTCCCCCACGCAGAAAAACCCAGACACCGGCATCGAGCAAATCGTCGGCGATGTCGCGATCGATCGCCTCATGAGTGTCGGTGACGCCGGATGCCGCATAGGCAGCAACGAATTCGCGGCCGTAGACGTGACCGGACACTGGCCGTCCGCGCTTCAGGGCGGCGGCTAGGATCGCGTGGCTGCGTTCGTCGCCCATGGTGACCGGCACAAAATCCATCTTCTCGCCGAGCGCCACGGCTTCGGGCCAGCGGTCGAACAGGCCGGCGATCTTGTCCGGCGTGAGATCGCCTCCTGCCGTCTCGAGCTCGGCCGAGGTTGCGGGCACCGTGCTCGGCACGGTCAGGAAAATCGAGAGCGGCGCCTCGCGCGCATCCTCCAGCATTGCCTCGACGCCGGCCACGTCCATGACGTTGCCGATCTCGTGGCTGTCGCAGAAAATCGTGGTGGTGCCGTTGAGAAGCGCGGCCTCGGCATAGGCGCAGGCCGTCACCATCGAGGATTCGATGTGGATGTGCGGATCGACCAGTCCCGGCGCGATAATGCCCCCGGCCGCGTCGTAAACCGCAACGTCGCTCCACACCTTCTTGGCCGCGCCGGCCGGCTTCACCGCAGCGACCCGCCCGCCCGTGATCCAGACTTCGCGTCCAGGATGAATGCGCTCCGAATAGGTCGAGAGAACCCGCGCGCCCGTGACGACAAGGTCGGGCGCGAGCCGCGCGGAGGCGACATCGGCCAGACGCCGGGTCATCGAATGCAGCGGGGCGACGGTGAAGCGGGTAAGTCTGGTCATCAGAGCCCTCGCGTGGCGTTACGGCCCAGCGATGGTTACGCCCCGCACCCAACCGGGCAAGCTCAAATATAACGGCACGTCCTGCTTACGCTTTAGGCGCCGAACCGGCCGCCGACGCCGACCTTGCAGGTCTGCGCGAGTTCCGCCGTCTCGGCGGCGATGCGACAGCGGGCTTGACCCGTATCCGCATCGACCTGCCCTTCGACTCGTCAATCTCGAAGGAATTGGTCTTTCGCACGAGGTCGCTCAGCTTGCGGAAGCCGAAGGTCCTCGGATCGAAATCGGAAGCCAGATTGGCAAGCTGCCGCCCGACCTCGCCGAGCGTCACCCAGCCGTCCTCACTCTCCATCTGGGTGATGACCTTCTTGATGATGGGCGTCGCGGCGTCGGGGGGCTGGAGCGATGCCGACCTTGAGGCAGCGTCCTGGGTGTTCGCCGGGGCGGCAAGCAGGTTCTCCGTGTAGACGAACCTTCGGCAGGCCTGCCGAAAACTTTCCGGCGTCTTGTGTTCGCCGAAGCCAAAGACATCGACGCCCTGCTCCCGGATGCGGGCGGCAAGACGAGTAAAGTCGCTGTCGGAGGAAACCAGGCAAAAGCCGTCGAACCGGCCGCTGTGAAGCAGATCCATGGCGTCGATCACCAGCGTGATGTCGGAGGCATTCTTCCCCGTCGTGTAGGCGAACTGCTGCTGGGGAATGATGGCGTGCTTCGACAGGATGTCGGCCCACGCCCTGGATCGCGCATGGGAGAAGTCGCCGTAGATGCGGCGAACGCTGGCCTCGCCGATCTTGGCAATCTCCTCGAACAGTCCATCCGCGATCTTTGCGGAAGCATTGTCGGCATCGATCAGGACCGCAAGACGGGGCGAACGGAGTTCAGAAGGCATGATAGTCCCCACGAGATGAACGCGGCGTTGGAAGATAAGTAGGCGGGACGGCTAGGGCGCGTACTCATAAATCCAGTTCTGTGGGCGCGATCCCGAATGTCCGCTTCGCTCCGAAAGCGTGGGACTTGGCGGCCCAGCGCATTAGCGCCAGCGCAACAGCCGCAATGCATTGGCGGTGACAAGAACGGTGGCGCCCGTGTCGGCCAAGATTGCCATCCAGAGCGAGGTGACGCCGAATACCGTGCTAATGAGAAAGACGGCCTTGAGACCAAGCGCAATAGTGATGTTTTGCCAAATGTTGGCGAGCGTCGCCCGCGAAAGCATCACCAACTCGGCCACCCCGAGGACGCGATTCTTGAGCAGCGCCGCCTCTGCCGTCTCCAAGGCCACATCGGTCCCGCTGCCCATCGCGACGCCAACGTCAGCGGTCGCCAACGCCGGAGCATCGTTGATGCCGTCGCCGATCATCGCGACCGGCCCTGTTTTCTTGAGGTCATTGATGGCGGCGAGCTTGGCCTCCGGAAGCAGCTCGGATTGAACTTCGAGGCCGAGAGCGCGCCCAATGGCAGCGCCCGTGCGTCTGTTGTCGCCAGTCAGCAACACGGTCCGAATGCCAAGCGCGTTCAGGCATGTTAGGCCGGAGGCCGCGTCCTCGCGGGGCTCGTCGCGGAGGGCAACCAGACCGATCGGGCGCTTCGAAAGAAGAATGACAACGACCGTCTTACCTTCGGCTTCGAGTGGCTCGACCCGCGCCGAAACCTCAGCGGACGCTCCGACTTCGGCGGCGTAACGAGGCGAGCTGACCGATACGAAACCCTCCTTCAAGCGCGCCGTCACGGCCTTGCCCGGGACGGCGGTGCTGCCCCCGAAGCTTTGTGGGATTGCAAGCCCGCGCGCCTCTGCCGCGGCCGTGATCGAAACGCCCAACGGATGGCTTGACCCACGCTCGACCGCCGCTGCCTTTGCCAGAACGTCGTCTTCTGTACCTTCGATTGCAATTATATCGGTCACTTTCGGCTTACCAACCGTAAGGGTTCCGGTCTTGTCGAAAGCAATCGTTTTGACCTTACCGAGCGTCTCTAAAGCGGCCCCGCCTTTGATGAGAAGCCCACGCCGCGCGCCTGCTGCGAGTCCAGACGCAATCGCGGAGGGCGTTGAGATCACCAGCGCACAGGGACAGGCGATGAGCAGCGTTGCCAAGCCTCGATAAATCCAGGTGTACCAATCGGCTCCAGCGAAAAGTGGTGGTCCAACGATGATAAGCGCAGCGACAGCCATGGCGGCGGGCGTGTAGGTGGCAGAGAATCGATCGATGAAGCGGGCGGTGGGCGCCCTGGAGCCTTGCGCCTCTTCGACAAGGTGGATGATGCGCGCGATGGTGTTGTCGGTAGCCGTGTGGGTCAGCCGAAGTCTCAGTGCGCCGTTGGCATTGATGCTGCCAGCGTAAACTTGGTCGCCAACGCCCTTTGCGACCGGAACAGACTCGCCCGTAACGGGCGCTTCGTCGACCTCGGACTGACCTTCGATGACTTCTCCGTCAGAAGGCACCCTGTCGCCCGGTCGAACGACCGCGATCTCGCCCAGGCACAACCGCTCAACAGGCACCTCCCGAATTTGGCCAGCCTCCTCAATGCGGGCGGTGCGCGGCACGAGATTGATGAGAGTGTTGATGCCTGCCCTCGCACGCCCGGCTGCGACCCGCTCCAAAAGCTCGCCCACTGCAAACAGGAATAGGACGACCGCTGCTTCTTCCGCCGCGCCGATGGCGATTGCTCCGCTGGCCGCCACTGTCATCAGAGTTTCGATGCTGAACGGGGTGCCCGACAATGCTCCGACAGCCGCGCGACGCGCGACGGGAACAAGGCCGAGAAGCGCCGCGGCGCCGTAGGCCCAAAACGAAAGTTCGGGCCTTACAATCGACATCGCGAACGCAATCGCAATCGCCGCGGCGACGCTGACCGCCATTGCTCCGCTGCGGGTCTTCCACCAGGGCTGTTCGCCGCGTTCCTGGTCGTTGAGCGGCGAAGCGCCCGAACTGATTCCGCTCAACGCCTTCGGCGTGTAGCCGAGGGCCCGGATTTTGTTTTCAATAACCTCTTGCGATGTTCGGTTCTCGTCGAGCCGCACGGACAGCGTCTCGGTCGAATAATTCATGCTGATGTTGCTGACGCCCGGCAACCGCTTGAGCGCACTCTCGACTTTGATCGCGCAGGCGCTGCAATCCATGCCTTCCACGCGCATGTTGAGCGCGTTGGCAGGAGCTGCAGCGACTTCACTCGATTCCATGGCGTAACCTCATTGCTCGACGCTCAGCAGCCGGGCGTCGAGGAGCAAACGCGATCTCCCGGCTTATTTGGCAGCCTTCGCCGCAGGAATATCGGGCGTTCGGGTCGCTCGCGCTCGACGCTGAGCCGTGAGCCATGTGCTAACAGCTAGCACAATCACGATGCCTTGTGCCGCCAGCGCCTCCGATGTGGGATTAAGGCCAAGCATTTCTAAGACGCGACCAGCCGGTGCCGCTGTGGAAGGCACTATCAGTTGTTCCTGAAATTCCTGAAGGCCGTCACCGATAAACTTGATGGCCATGACGAACAAAAACGCGGAGCTCACAAGGAATACCGCGCGCAAAGGCAGCTTCTTCGCAGCTTTTTCAATGAGGACGAACAACAGGCCGAGCACAAGAGCAGCCGTCAAAAGCCCGCCAACGAGCCCGGCGGACCAGCCTCCTTTGCCGGCGAGGACATGGATAAATAGGACCGTCTCGGCTCCCTCGCGAAACACAGCGAAAAAAGACAATAGCATTACAGCAACCCTGGTGTCGGCCGTGTTCGCCCGATCGGCCTGCTCGCGCAAGTAAGCTTGCCACGCACGTGGGTCCTGCCGGACCGCGAGCCACCCGCTGACAAAGAGCATGAGGCCCGCGGCGACAAATATCACCACGCCTTCCATGACATCGTTGTGCATTCCCGCGTTGAAGATTTCAAACGCCCAGGCCGCCCCAAGACTCGCCAGAACGCCCACGCCGGCGCCCCAATACAAGCTTGCGACCCGGCCAGCACCGCCGGTCTTTTGCAGATAGGCGGCAAGCGCCGCGATCACCAAGATGGCTTCGAGGCCTTCGCGCAGGAGGATGAGAGCGGACTCGAAAAATGCGCTGGTCATTTGTGGCTCATTCTTCAGGTTATCGCACGGGTTAGATAGACCGATCAGGCGTCCCCGTCAGCCAACGTTGCTTAGAAAACGTCTAAATGCCGCAACAAAGAAGAAGTGAAATCAGCTGCTGGCATCTGCCTCGGTGCGCCTTCGCAGGTTGATCGTTTCGCCCGGCACGTGATTCAGGCTCCCAAACCGGAGCCTCGAATCATGCGCTACGAACCTAGCGACTCTGAATGGGCCGCAATCAAGCCGCTCCTGCCGAACAACCGCGCGGCGTGCCACGGGTGAACGACCGGCGCGTGCTCAACGGCATCTTCTAGGTACTGCGTTCGGGTGCGCCGTGGCGGACCTTCCGGAGATTTTTGACCCTTACACAGAGCCGATCTGCTGCAGCCACCACCTTTATCGTTCGCGCAATTTGGTCGAGCGGTTCTTCAACAAGATCAAACAATGTCGGCGGGTCGCAACGCGCTACGACAAGCTCGCGGTGAACTACCTCGCCTTCATCCAGCTCGCGTCAATCAGGCTTTGGCTCCGCGTTAATGAGTCCGCGCCCTAGTCCTCGTTCGCCTTGAAACGACCCATCCCCTTCAGCACGAATGGGGCCAGCAGCGCAACCAGCGCGATGCCGAGCAGCGTCGCCGAAATCGGGCTCTGGAGCAGCGTCACGGGATCTCCGAGGCTGATTGCGAGCGCTCTGCGCAGCTGGCTCTCTGCGATCGGGCCGAGGATCAGGCCGACCACGACGGGCGCGATCGGAAAATCGAACCGGCGCATCAGAAAGCCGAGCACGCCGAAGCCGGCGAGCATCGACAATTCGACCACCGACGGCTTTGCGGCAATGGTGCCCATGGTCGCGAACACGAGGATGCCGGCATAGAGCCATGGCTGCGGGATCGCGAGCAGCCGGACCCACAGTCCCACCAGCGGCAGATTGAGCACCAGCAGCATGCAATTGGCGATGAACAGGCTTGCGATAAGGCCCCAGACGAGGTCAGGCCGCTCGGCGAACAGCAGTGGTCCCGGGTTGAGGCCGTATTGCTGGAAGCCCGCCAGCATCATCGCGGCCGTAGCCGAGGTGGGCAATCCCAATGTGAGCAGCGGCACCAGCGTGCCGGCGGCGGAGGCGTTGTTGGCGGCTTCCGGTCCCGCGACGCCTTCGATCGCACCCTTGCCGAATTCCTCGGGGTGCTTGGTCAGCCGTTTCTCGGTCGAATAGGACAGGAAGGTCGGGATCTCCGCGCCGCCCGCGGGCAGCGCACCGATTGGGAAGCCGAACATGGTGCCGCGCAGCCACGGCTTCCACGACCGCTTCCAGTCTTGCTTGGTCATCCACAGCGAGCCGCGCACTGGCTCGAGCTTCTCCTCGGTGTGGTGGCGGCGCGATGCGACGTAGAGCGCCTCGCCCACCGCGAACAGGCCGACCGCAAGCGTCGTCACCTCGACGCCATCGAGCAGTTCGGGCACGCCGAACGCAAGCCGAGCCTGACCGGTCAGCTTGTCGATGCCGACGAGGCCCAGTGTCAGACCGATGAACAGGCTGGTCAGGCCGCGGATCGGGGAATCGCCGAAGGTCGCCGACACCGTGACGAAGGCGACGCACATCAGCGCGAAATAGTCTTCAGGCCCGAAGCGCACCGCGAAATCGACCAGCCACGGCGCGAGAAAGGCGAGGCCGATGGTTGCGATGGTGCCGGCGACAAACGAGCCGATCGCGGATGTCGCAAGCGCCGGCCCACCGCGACCGGCCTTGGCCATCTTGTTGCCTTCGAGCGCGGTCGCCATGGACGCGCTCTCGCCGGGCGTATTGATGAGGATCGCAGTGGTCGAGCCGCCATACATGCCGCCATAATAGATGCCCGCAAACATGATCAGCGAGCCGCCAGGGTCGAGCTTGTAGGTCACCGGCAGCAGCAGCGCGACCGTCAATGCCGGGCCGATGCCGGGCAGAACGCCGACAGCGGTGCCGAGGAACACGCCGATCAGGGCATAGAGCAGATTCATCGGCTGGACAGCGACCGCCATGCCGTGGGCCAGCGCGGCAAAGGTGTCCATCACAGCAGTCGCTCCAGCGGGCCGGCGGGAAGGCTCAGCGTCAACAGCCGATCGAACACGAGATAAATGAGGGTCGACATCACGACGGCGATGATGGAGTCGACGACGACGGCGCGGCGCCCGAATGCCGCCGACGTCGTGACGAACAGCGCCGATGTCGCCAGAATGAAGCCGCCGCCAAAGCCGACGATGGCGATCAGAAGCGTAAGGCCGACGAGGATCAAGACCACAGGCACGGGATCGGCGCTCTCACGCGCCGGCAGATTGCCGCGCAGCGCGTCGATGAAATTGCCGATCGCAAGCAGCGCAACGCCGGTTGCGACCACGACCGGCATCGCCTCCGGCCCCATCCCGTACATCGCGGTGGTTTGCAGGCCGCGCGCGTCCCATAGCAGCACCGCGGCAAGCACCGCGAGTAACGCGGCAATGACGATGCCGGCGCGGTCGACGCGCCGCGGCGTCTGCACGGGATCGCCTGAGGTCATGACTTGACCAGGCCGACTGACCTCAGGACGTCGGTAACGCGAACCGTTTCCTTCTTCAGGAAGTCGGCGAAGGCGTCGCCGCCGAGATAGGCGTCCTCCCAGCCCTTCTGCTTGAGGATCTCCTTCCAGGCGTCCGATTTCACCATCTTCTCGACCGCATCGCTCAGCGTCTTGCGCTGCTCCGGCGTGATGCCGGGAGGGGCGACCACCGAGCGCCAATTGGCGATCACGAGGTCGATACCCTGCTCCTTGAAAGTCGGGATGTCGCTGCCAGCGATGCGCTTCTCCGAGGTCACGCCGATCGCGCGCAGCTTGCCGGACTTGATCTGCCCATCATATTCGCTCAGCCCCGAAATGCCCGCGGTGACCTTGCCGCCGAGAATGGCGGCGAGCGACTCGCCACCACCGGAGAACGGGATGTAGTTGATCTTCTTGGCGTCAGCGCCGACGGCACCTGCGAACAATGCCGCCATCACATGGTCGACGCCGCCGGCGGAGCCGCCTGCAAAGGTCACCTTGGCGATATCGGCCTTCACCGCCGTGGCCAGATCCTGCGCCGTCTTGATCGGTGAGTTCGCGGGAACCACGATCACTTGGATTTCCTCGGTGAGGCGCGCGATCGGCGTCACCTGCTCGAGCGTCACCGGCGACCTGTTCATGGCGAGCGCGCCCACCATGACGAAGCCGTTGACCATCAGCTGGTTGCCGTCGCCCTTGGCGCCGTTGACGAACTGCGCGATGCCGACGCTGCCGCCCGCACCGGGAACGTTGATGACCTGGACGCTGCGCGCAACGCCCGCGGCAACCAGCGCCTGCTGCATCGAGCGCGCGGTCTGGTCCCAGCCGCCGCCCGGCGCCGCCGGGGCCATCAACTTGAGCTCGAGCTGCTGGGCCAAGGCCGGCGTGGCTGCCGCAAGGGTCAGCGCAACGGCTGCGCCGACAAGGCGCATGGGAAATTGAAACATCGGGGCATTCTCCAGGGCTCGTGCGGACGTGTTGATCGTTTGCCGCATTGTGTCGTTTGGTCGCATATCAGCCAAAACGGCCGATGCTGTCCAGCGATAGCGCCCGAGTTTCCTGTCAGCCGGACTTCGGCATCACCCCGCCGAGCGCGACGGTCAGCTCACCGGCGACTTCGCACACGATCTGGCCGATTTCCGGCAATCTGTCGTCGGTCAGGCGGCTGGTCATGCCCGAGACGGAAATCGCCGCGAGCGGCTCGGCGCAGTCGTTGTAGACGACTGCGGCAATACAACGCAGGCCCATGCTGGCCTGCTCATCGTCGATCGCAAAGCCCTGCTTGCGGATCGTCGCAAGCTCCTTGAACAGGTCGCTCGGCCGCACAATCGATTTTTCGGTGAGGCGAGGCATGCCATGATGGCGGATGACGGCGCCGACGTCCTCGTCGGAGTAGGTCGCGAGCACCGCCTTGCCGACGCCGGACGTCACCATCGGGACGCGGCCGCCGACCTTGGTCAGCGAGCGCATGATCTCGCGGCTCTCCATGCGGGTGAGCACGATGATGAACTCGTCGTCGACCACCGCCAGATTGGCGGTCTCGCGGGTGAGATCGCGCAGCTTGCGCAGGTAGGGGATCGCCTGCGCGGTGAAATTACGACGCCGCGCGAAGCTCGCACCGACAGTAAAGCTGCGCACGCCGACATGCCATTTGGATTCGGCGCGGTCGAACTGCACGAAGCGGCGGCTTTCCAGCGTTGCCAGCAAGCGGTGCACGGTGGAGGCCGACAGGCCGGTGCGCACCGCGAGATCGCTGAGGCGATAACCCTCGTCGTCCTCGGCCAGCGTTTCCAGGATCGACAGCGCGCGGTCGACCGACTGCACGCCGCCGTCGCGCGCCTCATGATCGGCCTCGGCAGGCGATCTGGGCTCGAGCGATTTGCGCCGGATCACGTTCTTGCTCATCGCGACCTGCCCTTCGTCCGCGATCTCCGTCCACCTCTCCCCGTCGGGGAGAGGTCGATTTGCGCAGCAAATCGGGTGAGGGGTGCAGGTCCCTCGATAGAGCAGACCCCTCACCCGGCGCTTCGCGCCGACCTCTCCCTATGGGAGACGTTTAGCACCGCCGATACGACAGCAATTCATTTCAAACTCGTCATGCGTTAGATCGGAACGCCGCTCCAGACTGCTCCGAGGCGGGCATTTCCTTTTCGTCCGCTCAGAGCAGCCCTGCCCCGCGCGCCCACTTGTACTTGGCCCCTAACACCTCGACCGGCAGCTCGGTCGAATAGGCATAGGCCGGGATGCCGTTCTGGTAGAGATATTCGGCGGCTTCCTCGACCTCGACGTCGCCGGCGAGCGAGGCGACGATCGGCTTCACGAAGCCCTTTGCCTCCATCTCCTTCTTCACCTCGACCATGTTGCGGGCGAACACCATCGGCGGCGTCACGATGGTGTGCCAGTAGCCGAGGATCAGCGAATGGATGCGCTCATCCGACAAGCCGAGCTTCACGGTGTTGACGTAGGTGATCGGCGGCTCGCCGCCGGTGATATCCACAGGATTTCCGGCAGCTCCGAACGGCGGGATGAACTTGCGGAAGGCCGCATCGAGATCCGGCGGCATCGACATCAGCAACAGGCCGTTGTCGACGACGGAGTCCGACAGCAGCACGCCCGAACCACCGGCGCCGGTGATGATCAACACGTTCTCGCCCTTCGGCGTCGGCAGCACCGGCACACCGCGGGCGAATTCGAGCAGTTGCCGGAGCGAGCGAGCGCGGATCACGCCAGACTGCGCCAGGACATCCTCGTAGATCTTGTCGTTGCCGGCGAGCGCGCCGGTGTGCGACGAGGCCGCCTTCGCGCCGGCCGAGGTGCGGCCGGCCTTGAGCACGATCACCGGCTTCTTCTTGGACACGCGCTTTGCGGCTTCGGCAAAGGCGCGGCCATCCTTGAGGTCCTCGCAGTGCTGCGCGATCAGATTGGTGTTGGGATCCTGCTCGAAGAAGGCGAGCAGATCGTCCTCGTCGATGTCGGACTTGTTGCCGAGGCCGACGATCGCGGAGACGCCCATCTTGGCCGAGCGCGAAAAGCCGATGATGGCCATGCCGATGCCGCCCGACTGCGACGACAGCGCCGCATGGCCCTTGACGTCGTAAGCGGTGCAGAAGGTCGCGCAGAGGTTTGCCGGCGTGTAATAGAAACCGTAGATGTTCGGCCCCATCAGGCGGATGTCGTACTTCTTGCCGACCTCGACGATCTCGGCCTGGAGTTCCGGCGCGCCCGCTTCGGCAAAGCCCGACGGGATCAGCACCGCGCCCGGGATTTTCTTCTCGCCGCATTCGACCAGCGCAGCCGCGACGAACTTCGCAGGGATAGCGAACACCGCTGTATCGATCACGCCCGGCACGTCCTTGACGCTTTTATAGGCCTTGTAGCCGAGGATCTCGGCGGCCTTCGGATGGATCGGATAAATATCGCCCTTGTAGCCGCCGTTGATGAGGTTCTTCATCACGGAGTTGCCGATCTTGCCGTCCTCGGCGGAGGCGCCGACCACGGCGACCGCCTTCGGCTGCATGATGCGGCTCATAGCCGCGACGATCTCTTCGGTCGGGCGCGGCTTCGGCTTGGGCTTGTAGGCGAAATCGACGACGATGCGCACGTCGGCGGCGGTCGCGTCCTTCGCCGTCGCGAAAACGGGGTTGAGGTCGAGCTCGACGATCTCGGGAAAATCCGTAACTAGCTGGGAGACCTTCACGATGATGTCGGCCAGCGCCGTGCGGTTGACCGGCTCGCTGCCGCGTACGCCCTTGAGGATCTCATGCGCCTGGATGCCGTCGAGCATCGAGAGCGCATCTTCCTTGGTCGCGGGCGCCAGGCGGAAGGTGACGTCCTTCAGGACTTCGACCAGAACGCCGCCGAGGCCGAAGGCGACCAGCTTACCGAACGAGCCGTCGGTGATCGAGCCAACGATCACCTCGGTGCCGCCGGCCAGCATCTGCTGCACCTGGATGCCCTCGATCTTGGCGTCGGCCTTGTACTTCTTGGCGTTGGAGAGAATGGTCTCGTAGGCCTTCTCGGCATCCTGCACCGTCTTGACGCCGACGATGACGCCGCCGGCCTCGGTCTTGTGGAGAATGTCCGGCGAGACGATCTTCATGACGACGGGAAAGCCCATCGAGGAGGCGACCTTGCCGGCCTCGCCTGCCGATTTCACCACGCCCTCCTTCGGTACTGGAATGCCGTAGGCATCGCAGACGAGCTTGCCCTCAGGCGCCGTCAGGCTGGTGCGGTTGTCCGCCTTGACCTGGTCAAGGACCTTGCGGACGACGTCTTTGGAATTGGACATGTGGCTTCTCCCTTGACCTTCAATTCTTGCTTTGCAAAGCGCGCGTGTTGCGGCTGCCTGTCATGCTTGCCATGCGCCGCGCCTTGTTCCGCAGCGCGGAACGGAGTGGCATAAAGCCGAGATTACCCCGCCGGCTTGGATCAAAAATGGCTGGCGATGGCATTTGGTATGCCAGAAGCCAACTTGTCAAGCCGCGACGCCTTCTAGAACGCTGCAAAAAATAGGCAGCTTGACACGCTGGCATGTGGTATGCCAAAAACTTTCCAGTTAATATTCCTGTAAAAGACGACTCCCCATTGGAGGAGAATCGTCGTGTCACTGCGGAAACCAACCAAGGCGTTGCCGAACATGGCCGAGGCAGACATCGCAATCGTTCGTATTGCCCCGGAGAGCAGCTTCAAGAACAAGGCGTATGACGCCTTGAAAGAAGCCATCCTCAAGATGGACATCTACTCGACGCCCGAGCCGGTGATGCTCGACGAGCGCGCGCTGTCCGAGCGCCTCGGTGTCAGCCGCACTCCGATCCGCGAGGCGATCGCGATGCTCGAGCAGGACGGTTTCGTCAAGACGGTTCCGCGCCGCGGCATCATGGTGGTGCGCAGGACCAAGAGCGAGATCGTCGACATGATCCGCGCCTGGGCGGCGCTGGAGAGTATGGCGGCACGCCTGATCACCACCACGGCACGCAAGAAGGACATCACGGCGCTGCGCGACTTCTTCAAGGACTTCGGCAAGGACCGCCTGCCGCAGGACCACGTCGAGGAATATTCGCGTGCCAATATCGCCTTTCACCAGGCGCTGATCTCGCTGTCGGAATCGCCCGTGCTGGTCGATCTCACCAACGACCTGCTGCTGCACGTGCGTGGCTATCGGCAACTCACGATCGGACGCAAGGACCGCACCGCGACCTCGTTGCCCGAGCATCTCGGTATCATCGAAGCGCTGGAGGCGCGCGACACCGAGCTCGCCGAGAAGCGCGCCCGCGACCACACCCTTGGCCTTGCGGCTTATGTCGAAGCGCATGGCCAGGAACTGTTTGGCTAACAATTTTCACCAGAAGGGCGAACCCATTCGCCCCCCCAAAGCCTAAACGGCACCTTGAGACCAGGGAGACAAGGCCCATGCTGCATACCGCGACCAAGTCCGAAGCACCGGGCACCGAGCAGGAATTGACGGATGGTTTCCATCTTGTCATCGACGCGCTCAAGCTGAACGGCATCAACACCATCTATAATGTGCCGGGCATCCCGATCACGGATTTGGGCCGCATGGCACAGGCCGCCGGCATCCGCGTGATCTCGTTCCGCCACGAGCAGAACGCCGGTTACGCGGCGGGCATCGCCGGCTATCTCACCAAGAAACCCGGCGTCTGTCTCACCGTCTCCGCGCCCGGCTTCCTCAACGGTCTCACCGCGCTCGCGCATGCCACCACCAACTGCTACCCGATGATCCTGGTCTCCGGCTCCTCGGAGCGCGAAATCGTCGACCTCCAGCAGGGCGACTATGAGGAGATGGACCAGCTCGCGATTGCCAAGCCGCTCTGCAAGGCGGCCTATCGCGTGCTGCACGCCCAGGATATCGGCATCGGTTTTGCCCGCGCCATCCGCGCCGCTGTCTCGGGTCGTCCGGGCGGGGTCTATCTCGACCTGCCGGCAAAGCTGTTCGGCCAGGTGATGAACGCCGATGCCGGCCGGAAGTCGCTGGTCAAGGTGATCGATGCGGCACCTGCGCAGATCCCCTCGCCCGCTTCGGTGAAGCGCGCGCTCGACGTGCTCAAGAGCGCGAAGCGCCCGCTCATCATCCTCGGCAAGGGCGCGGCCTACGCGCAGGCCGATGAGGAGATCAAGGACTTCGTCGAGAAGAGCGGCGTGCCGTTCCTGCCGATGAGCATGGCCAAGGGCCTGCTTGCCGACACGCATCCGCAATGCGCAGGCGCGGCCCGCTCGACGGTGCTGAAAGAGTCCGACGTCGTTCTGCTGATCGGGGCGCGGCTGAACTGGCTGCTGTCGCACGGCAAGGGCAAGAGCTGGGGCGAGGCGCCCAAGAAGTTCATCCAGGTCGACATCGAGCCGAGGGAAATGGACTCCAACATCGAGATCGTCGCGCCCGTCGTCGGCGACATCGGCTCGGTCGTGTCGGCCTTCAACCAGGCGATGGGTGCGAGCTGGACCGCGCCGCCGGCCGAATGGACCAACGCCATCGTGTCCAAGCGCGAAGAGAACGTCGCCAAGATGGCGCCGAAGCTCATGAACAACAAATCGCCGATGGACTATCACGGCGCGCTCGGCGTGCTGAAGAACGTCATCAAGGAACATCCCGACGCCATCCTCGTCAACGAGGGCGCCAACACGCTCGACCTCGCCCGCGGTGTCATCGACATGTACAAGCCGCGCAAGCGTCTCGACGTCGGCACCTGGGGCGTCATGGGCATCGGCATGGGCCAGGCGATCGCGGCGACGCTGGAAACTGGCCACCCCGTGCTCGCGGTGGAAGGCGACAGCGCCTTCGGCTTCTCCGGCATGGAGGTCGAGACCATCTGCCGCTACAACTTGCCGATCTGCATCGTCATCTTCAACAATGACGGCATCTATCGCGGCACCGACGTCAACAGCGCCAACGCCGATCCGGCGACCACCGTGTTCGTCAAGGGCGCGCGCTACGACAAGATGATGGAAGCCTTCGGCGGCGTCGGCGTGAATGCCACCTCGCCCGACGAGCTCAAGCGCGCCGTCAACGAGGCGATGGCGTCGGGCAAGCCGACGCTCATCAACGCGGTGATCGATCCGGCCGCCGGCTCGGAGAGCGGCCGCATTGGCAACCTCAATCCGCAGAGCGTCTTGCAGAAGAAAAAGTAAGTCCACCCCTTCAACCATTTATTCCCTGTGGTTAGCAGGGGCAGACAGAGTACGGAGCAACATGATGACCAAAGCGCTCACGGGCGTTCGCATTCTCGACTTCACCCACGTCCAGTCCGGACCGACCTGCACGCAGTTGCTCGCATGGTTCGGCGCCGACGTGATCAAGGTGGAGCGGCCCGGTGTCGGCGACATCACCCGCGGGCAGCTGCAGGACATCCCGAACGTGGACAGCCTGTATTTCACCATGCTCAACCACAACAAGCGCTCGATCACCCTCGACACCAAGAACCCCAAGGGCAAGGAAGTCCTCACCGAGCTGATCAAGACGTGCGACGTGCTGGTGGAGAATTTCGGCCCCGGCGTGCTCGACCGCATGGGCTTCCCCTGGGAGAAGATCCAGGCGATCAACCCGAAGATGATCGTCGCCTCGATCAAGGGTTTTGGCCCCGGGCCCTACGAGGACTGCAAAGTCTATGAGAACGTCGCGCAGTGCACCGGCGGCTCCGCCTCCACCACCGGCTTCCGCGACGGCCTGCCGCTCGTGACCGGCGCGCAGATCGGCGACAGCGGCACCGGCCTGCACCTGGCGCTCGGCATCGTCACCGCGCTCTATCAGCGCACCCATTCGGGCAAGGGCCAGCGCGTCACCGCCGCGATGCAGGACGGCGTGCTCAACCTCTGCCGCGTCAAGCTGCGCGACCAGCAGCGCCTCGCCCATGGTCCGCTTAGGGAATACAGCCAGTTCGGCGAAGGCGTGCCGTTCGGCGACGCCGTGCCGCGCGCTGGCAACGATTCCGGCGGCGGCCAGCCCGGCCGCATCCTGAAGTGCAAGGGCTGGGAGACCGATCCCAACGCCTACATCTACTTCATCACCCAGGCCCCGGTCTGGGAGAAGATCTGCGACGTGATCGGCGAGCCGACCTGGAAGACCGATCCGAACTACGCCAAGCCGGCGGCGCGCCTGCCGCGCCTGAACGAGATCTTCGGGCGCATCGAACAGTGGACGATGACGAAGACCAAGTTCGAGGCGATGGAGATCCTCAACAAGGACGACATCCCGTGCGGCCCGATCCTGTCGATGAAGGAGATCGCCGAAGACCAGTCGCTGCGCGCCACCGGCACCGTGGTCGAGGTCGATCACCCCACCCGCGGCAAGTACATCTCGGTCGGCAACCCGATCAAGCTGTCGGACTCCCCGAGCGAGGTGGAGCGCTCGCCGCTGCTCGGCGAGCACACCGACGAAATCCTGCGCAGCGTGCTCGGCTTCAGCGACCATCAGGTCGCCGAGATCCACAAGTCCGGCGCGCTTGATCCGCCGCAGAAGCAGGCCGCGGAGTAAGCGACACCACAACGAGTGAGACAGAAGGGCCGCCCTCCGAGGCGGCCCTTTTTTTTGCGCGAGAATGGCGCGCGGCCGCAGGCTCTGACCAAAAAGCTGAAGATCAACCCCATGCACAGTAGCTAACCCTTTGGCTTCAAAAGAATTTCGCATTCTGCGAAATCCCTTTTGACCCGTCGGGCAAAACAGGGGTATTATGCCATGACTCGAAAAAGCGAATGTCCGGGCCATTGGAGTGCGCGTTGACGCAGCCGCGCGCCGCTGAGAGCCGTAGGCGCCCCCCTCTATCCCTGCTCTCGCCAGCACTTCATTTCCATCGGAAGCCGCAACCTGAGGTCCGATCCCCGCACCTTAAGCTTCACGGTTCCGCAATTAAAGACTGGCGCCGAGGAACAGCTGCTCTGGCCGGCCGTTACTCTCTCGACCGGCGCGCGCTCGGAAATGCTAGTGCGCCGCCCCACGGCGAGTGACCAAGCGCCTCGCACAAGACCTGCCAACGCTGAAGAAGTGGCCGCCTTGTTGCCCCGAGGGACAAGTCGATACGCATCAGCGTGCGAGCGGGAGACGTTGCGTCCAGCATTTGCCGGGACCACGCTCGTTGATCAAATGGAGGTCGACAATGTTGAGAGATCAATCCTCTGATCGAGCCAAGCGTGAAGCCAACAAGGTGTTCAAGCCTGACAAAACGCAGAAGCCGATGAATGACTATGCGAAAGAGCAGCGCTCCTTCCACGAGAACCGCGAGCGCCTGAAAGCGGAGCGATTGGCCCGCGAGGCCAAATCGGGAAGCCGCTCCGAATAGGAAGGGTTTGCATCCGGGGGTAGTGTCTCAGTTTGAAATATAGGTCCGATGCGGACCTAATTGCGGAACTTGCCAGCAAAGCGCGCACGTGTAGGGCGGCGGGGGGCGGCCTAAAAGTGCCGGATTCGGTAAAACTAATCATTCACTTCGTTATAATACATATAATGGTTAATGGTCGCCTCGTTTCTATTCGGCGTGGTCACCTTAGCTGCACTAGGTCTCTGGTAGTTCACGCAATGGATCAAGGGGCTTGGAGCGCCTGATGAAATAGCGTTCGTGAGCTACGCGGTTTCTGAACTTGTCTTCTGGATAGACGTTGCGTGCTTTGGTGTGTTCGTGATTGCGGAGGCCTACAAACTAGTCCGTGAGATCATAGCTAACGCCTGGAAACCCTGAGGATTGTCCGATGTCAGAGTGGAAGAAATACAGTTCCAAAGACGTGTACCGGATAATCACGAATGACATCACGGATTCCGTTCACCGATATTTTGCGCCTGTCGTCGGCCTGATTCACGGCTTCGGCGAAACTATTGGTGCGCCAACTGCACCGCATCCGCGGCACAGGGAAGTTGAGCAGCAGCAGAAAGACAAGAAAGAAGCTGGCTAGGCTGCCAGCTTCTTTCTGTCAGGTCCCCGCACTTTCGGAGCCTGCGTCGCATCGATCAGCGCAATGCACGTTTCCATCTTCAAGACGTGATCCACAAGGCCGGACGCCATTGCAGGCACCAATTGTACCAGAAGAAATAGAGCGCCAGCCCGTGACCGTGGTTCTCAAACTTCTTTGAGAACGCATTCATTTGCGTGCATCCGGTTTTGGAGCGGTCAGCCACGCAAAAATTCAAACTGAGACACTACCCATCCGGGCGATTGAGGATCGCGCCAAATCGGCCCCCGACCTAGTGCATCGAGAGCACGACGATCCCGTCTTCGAGCTCGCCCGAAGCCAGCCGTGTCCGCGCGACGCGCTCGAACTCCGTCCGATATTTCTGAAGATAGCTGAAGGCCTGCTTCTGCGTCTGAAACGTGGTCGCAAGGCGGCACATCTGCCGGCCCGCGCCAAGCGCGAGAAAGAAGGTGATTGTGCCGCCGTCCGGCTTGCCCCTAGGCACGACCCGCACTCTTTGGCATGTGATCGGCCCTCTCCAGATTATCGTCGGCGCTATTGAAGGCAACTATTCCGGCAGCTTTTTCTTGCGCTTCGTCGGAGTGGACGCCGGCAACGATGCCTGAAGGGTTGCGTCGGCCGCTTCCTTGGCCTGGCGCAGCTCTCGAAGCCGCGCCATGTTCTTGCGAACGTCGACGGCCTGCTTTTCGGCATCGGCCATGGCCCGCGCACCTTCTTCAGACGCCAGACGCTGGCGATTGGAGCGCGCGATGCCTTCGGGTGACGGTTCTGCCGATTTCCTGGCGCTCATCGTTCACCCTCCGTAACAAACAAAACCCGCTCAATCCGGAGAATGAGCGGGCAGCGTAGCCGTTTCAGTACATCCGTGAAACGGCACAGGGAACTCAAGCCAGCGAGAGATTCTCAGCGCTGACCTTGCCCCGCATCTTGTCGGTCTTGACCTCGAAGTTGACCTGCTGGCCTTCGGCGAGACCCGCCAAACCAGCCCGCTCGACCGCGCTGATGTGAACGAACACATCGTTGCCGCCGTCGTTCGGCTGAATGAATCCAAAGCCCTTCTGGCCGTTAAACCACTTCACAGTACCTGTCGTCATTTTCTTCTCCAAAGCGCACATGCGCGCATTCCGCGTGACACTCACGCAGAACTCGATTCAATTCGTCGATGTCTATGGAAAAGGAGCCCGCGGGCGCATTCAACAAGGCACAGCGGCTGAACGAACGGCATCAACGTATACCTCATCAGCGTCATTTGCAAGGCTTGCCCGGTTTTAATTGGGCCGAGGCGTCGCCGGAACGTGCCCAGAAGGCTTAAAAGCGAGGCAAATGAGCCTTCGCGCGCGTTTGCGAGAGTGCGCTCAACGATCACCGCTCGCGAATTGCTCGCGAAAGAGCTGCACGACGGTCGCGTTGAACTCGCGTGAAAAGCTGCCCGGTCGAATCCTGCGGGCGCGTCTGTGCAGATGCACGCGTGTTGATATCGAAACCAGCCTCGCATGCGGTCGCCGCGCCTGAAACGAACTGCCGACCTGCAACCCAACACGATCATAGTTGGCGAGATCGCGAATTCCCGCTATTGCCACCAGATCAGCGAGGCCCCGAACCGCTCAAGCGGCGGATGGCCGAGGAGATCGCGCGCTGGCAGGACATTGTCAAAACCGCGCAGATTCGACTCGATCAATAAGCGCAGTCGATCCTGGCGTTTGTCGGTCATAGCCCTGGGCTCGGCCGTCGTCCGGATGGCTCAGATCTTCGGGATCTTCGCTCTGTCCACCACGGCGGACCATTTGGTGATTTCCGTCTCGATCAGCTTCTTCATCTCCTCCGGCGTGCTTCCGCTGACCTCGCCGCCGACGGCCGTTTCCAGACGCTGCCTGAGCTCGAGATCCCGCAGCGCCTCGAGCGTCGCCCTATTGAGCGCGGCAATGATGGCGGGCGCGGTGCCCTTGGGCGCCAGCAATCCCGCCCAGGTGCGCACGTCGTAGTCCTTGATTCCGGCTTCCTGCACCGTCGGAACGTTGGGCAATAGGGCGGTCCGTGTTGGCGAGGTCACGGCGAGGCCGCGGACTGCCCCGCTCGCAATCTGCGGGCCGAGCAGGACGGGCGTGCCGACGATGACCGGCACCTCTCCGCCCAGCAGCGCAGTGATGGATTGGGAATCTCCACGATAAGGCACGTGCACGATGTCGATGCCGGCCATCGCGTTCAAGAGCTCGCCGGCGAGGTGATGCGTGCTGCCGAAGCCGACCGATCCAAAGCTCAAGGAGCCGGGCTTCTGCTTGGCCACGGCGATGAGTTCGCCCAGCGATTTGGCCGGATGGTCGTCACGCACCGCGATGACGAGCGCGTAATAGACCATCGTCGAGATCATATCGAAGCTTGCAGCCGGCTGGTAGCTGAGGCTCTTGTAGGTCGCCGCGGATATCGCGTGAGCGCCGGTGACGAGCCCGATCGTGTAGCCATCGGGCGCCGCTTTCGCGACAGCATCCGCCGCAAGGTTTCCGCCCGCCCCCGGCTTGGCTTCGACGATGATCGGCTGCCCGAGCTTTTTCGAGAGCCCATCGGCAATGATGCGCGACAAGGTGTCGGCGGCGCCGCCGGCCGCGAAGCCGTGCAGCAGCCGTATCGGGCGTGATGGATAGTTGTCCGCCGACGCCGCGGGCCCGGCTGAAAACAAGGTGCCGACCAGAAATGTCGCCGCAGCAAGCCGCTTCATCCACCGCATGGACGCATCCTCCCTGACTGTTTTTTTCTCGGTCTTTTTTCTTGGCCGCAGCGATGCGGAAGTCTTTCGATCGTCGAAGCACCTAGCGGGCGAACTCGACGCATTCCGGCGACGGCGGCAGCCCCCAGATATCGCGCGGCAACCCGACCCACACTTTTGGCCGCTGCGGACGATCGCGATGCCATGGGCGTGGATCGAAATAGCCGAGCTGTTCATCGATCATGCGATCGAGATCGTAGAACAGCTCGATCAGGTGCCCATCGGGATTGCGGTGGTAGACGGCAGTGTTGTGCCCGGGACCGTGGCGAACGGGTCCCCAGAGAATTGCGAGCTTGTGCCGGGCGAGATGGTCGCAGGCCTGCTGCATGTGGGCGGCACCGCGCATCTCGAATGCCAGGTGATGCAGGCTGCGCATTGGAGCACGCACAAAGTTCAGGGTGTGATGCTCGTAGCCGCTGCGCATGAAGACGAAGCGGTCCTCCACCCAGTCCGAGACCCGCAGGCCCATCACGCTTGCGCAAAACTTCGACGTCGCGAGCGGATCAGGCGTGCGAAGCGCGACGTGGCCAAGCTTGGTGACGGCGAGTGCGCCGATCCGTTCCTGTGCCGGCGTCGGCGTCCAGCCCTGGATCAACTCGAAGCGCGTGCCTTCGGGGTCGACGAACGAGAGCAGCCTCGATATGCCGGGCAGCGGATCGCTTTGGAACTCCGGCCGCAAGCCGGATTGCTTCAGAGCAACACCGAGAATCTCCAGCTCGACATCGGGAGATATCTCGAAGGCGACGCTCGTGAGCGCCGCATCGCCCGCCCCGATCACGAGCGAAAGCTGCTCTGAATCACTGGCGAGAAAGATGCGATCCTTGTCCCGGCCGACCAGGCCGAGACCGATGACCGCCCGGTAGTAGTCGAGCATTCGTTCCGTATCCGGTGAAGCGAAGGTCGCATGCCGGAGTCTGGTGAATCGCGCTATGGGAGCCTGTGTCGTCATCGCCTTGCTGCCGCTCATGGTGTCATGATGATCTTGCCCAGCGCGGAGCCCTGCTCGAGCAGCGCGTGGGCATTCCTGACGTCGTCAAGCTTCAATCGCGCCGATATCGCGGGCCTGATCGCGTTGCGGCTCAGCGCATCGATCACGTTGCGCATCAGCGCACGGCGCCCTTCGCGGTCGTGATCGTAGATATGGAAGGAGAAGCAGCGCACCGCGGGGCAGATATCGAGATGATTGCGCATCGCCGCCATCAGGTTCTCTTCCGGCAGTCCGGCAAATGCGTTGTAGGACAACAGCGTGCCCCACTTGCCGAGCGCACCCAGATAGCCTGTGAACTCCGGCCCGCAGACGTGATCGAGCACGAGGCCTACGCCCTCGCCCTTCGTCAGTTCGCGGGTTCGCGCCACGACATCTTCACGGCGGTAGAAGATGACGTGATCGGCGCCGTTGCGGCGCGCGAACTCCGCCTTCTCCTCGGTTGAGACAGTGCCGATGACCGTCATCTGGGCCAGCTTGGCCAGTTGCACCAGCGCCGTTCCGACGCCGCCGGCCGCTCCAATCACCAGCACGCTTGCGGGCGCGCGCGGATGACGGCACTCGTGCAGCAGGGCGTAAGCCACCTGGTAGTTCGAGAGGCAGACAGCCGCATGCAGATCGACATCCTCGGAAAGCAAATGCACAGCGTCTGCGGGGGCAACGACATACTCGGCGTAGCAGCCGCCGCGCTGGGCAAGGTCCCGCGCGCTGAGCAGGACTTTCTGACCGATGGCAAAGCCCTCGACGCTGGGGCCGATCGCCGAAATGCGGCCGGCGACGTCATTGCCGGGATTGGCCGGGAGCGGAGGCATCCATTTGTAGACGCCGCGGCGGATCAGAACGTCGGGTTGCCCCACGCCGAACGCCTCGGCACGGATTTGCACCTGCCCCGCCGCCGGCAATGGCTCCGGAAGCTCGACCATCTCGAGTGCATCCGGCCCGCCCGGCTGACGCACCAGAACCGCCTTCATGAATTGATTCCCTCACCCTTATTTTCGAAAATAATATCGTTTACGAAAATTATTGCAAGCTGCTCGTTTGCACGGCATGTTGCGGGATCGATTCATTGGCAGAACCATGCCTGACAGAGCTATTCGCCCCCGCAAGGAATTCGGTAAGACCATCGCCGCGGACATCACGCACCGACTGCGCGAGGAGATCATTGCCTGCGGCCTGCTGCCGGGCGAGCCCTTGCGTTTCGACGTGCTGCGCGAACGGTTCGGCGCCAGTTTCACCACGTTGCGGGAGGCGTTGACCGCGCTGTCCGCGGAGGGGCTGGTCGATGCGCAGGAGCAGCGCGGATTCCGGGTCGCGCCGGTCTCCGGCCAGGATCTGGTGGAAGTGACCGATGCCCGCGTTCTCATCGACGTCGAATTGATCCGACGTTCAATCCAGAAAGGCGATGACGACTGGGAAATCGCCGTCATCTCGACACTGCATAGATTGAAGCGCATCGAGCAGCGCGATCCCGAGCAAGCGTTGCGCGATGCCGAATGGAAAATCGCCCATCGCCAATTCCACCAGGCGCTGGTCTCGGCCTGCGGCTCCGCGACGCTGCTGGCGATCCGCGCCGAACTGTTCGACCGCGCCGAGCGTTACCGGTATCTCTCTGCCAATTTCCGGCCGCGTCCGCGCGACAAGGCCGGCGAGCATCAGGCGATCATGCAGGCGGCGATCTCACGCAATGCCGAGCAGGCCGCAGAGCTGATCGAGACCCACATCCGCAGCACCGCCGACAACGTCGCCAAATACGCCGGGCACCTGCTCGAAGCGGGATAGGCGTCCGATTTCTCTCGCCACGGCCTTGCGTGCGGACAAATTTTCGAAAATAATGCACAAGATCGAAAACTGTCACCTTCTGCCAAATCTCGAGGCCGGACCATGAAACTGCTGTCGTTTGCCGATAGAGATCGGGAAAGCTGGGGGGCCGTTGTCGAAAACGGTGTCGTGGATCTGGGCCGCGCCCTGCCCCAGTATCCGACGCTTGCGGATTTCGTCGGCAGCAATGATTACGAGCGCCGGAACGCCATCGTCGGCCAGCACAAGCCCGACCTGAAGCTTAACGACATCAAATACCTTCCCGTGATCCCACGGCCCGAGAAAATCGTCTGTGCGGTGCGCAACTATCTCGACCACCACCAAGAAGCAGTGGCGTTCGGCATGAAGCGCGAGATCACGGAATTTCCACCGATTTTCCTTCGGGTCTGGCGCTCCCAGGTCGGTCACGACGCGCCCGTGATCCGGCCGAAAGTGTCGGACAATTTCGACTGGGAGGGCGAACTCGCCGTCATCATCGGCAAAGGCGGCCGCCATATCAGCCAGGCCGATGCCTGGAACCATGTGGCGGGCTACTCGATCTATAACGACGTCAGCGTTCGCGACTGGCAACGGCACGCGCAGCAGATCGCCTCCGGCAAGAACTTCGTCGGCACGGGTCCGTTCGGGCCGTGGCTCGTCACCCCCGACGAGATCGGCGATCCCACCAATCTGAAGCTAGAAACGCGCGTCAACGGCACCGCGATGCAGTCCTCCACCACCTCGATGCTGATCTTCTCGATTCCGCGGCTGATCGAATATTGCTCGACCATTTTCGACCTCGTGCCGGGCGACGTGATCGCCACCGGCACACCGGCCGGCGTCGGCTTCACCCGCAAGCCGCCGATCTTTCTCAAGCCCGGCGATATCGTCGAGGTCGAGATCGAGAACATCGGCGTGCTGCGCAACCCCGTAGTCGACGAGGCATAGACGTCGGATGACCTCCAGCTACGACGTTCGCAAGACCGCGCTCAGCATCGAGACCGTCTGGCATGAGCGCGGTCCCCGGCTAGAAAAGCCCGTCCTCGTCGGCACCGCCATTGCCGTGATCCGCAATCCGTTTGCGGGGCGCTACGAGCCGGACCTGATGCCGTTTCAGGCTGCCTTGCGTGAGCTCGGGCGCGAACTCGCGACGAAGCTGCTCGCGCAGCTTGGCGGCGCATCGCACATCGAGGCCTATGGCAAGGGCATCATCGTCGGCGAAGACGGCGAGCTCGAGCACGGCGCCGTCTGGCACGAAGCAGGCGGACAGGGCATGCGCGAGGTGCTCGGACAGCCGAAGGCGATCGTTCCGGCGGCAAAGACCATCGGCGGTGCAGGCACGCGCCTCATGGTGCCGCTCGGGCACATTCATGCTGCTTATGTCCGAAGTCATTTCGGCACGGCCGAGATGACGCTGTGGGATGCGCCCCGGCGCGACGAAATCGCTTTTGGCCTTGTCATGGCAACCGGTGGACGGCCGCATGCGCGGATCGGTGGGCTTTCCGTGTCGGAGATATCGGTCCACGACGGGCAGCGTTAAGACACCTGGACTTGGGATAACCTGGATCGGCGAGGCCCGCGGCGTTTCGCAGCCGACCTTTCGATCTCGGCGGCGCTGCTGTAAAGAAATCGCCGGGGAAGCAGTCGAGGTCAGCATGTCATTGTTGGGCAAGGCAGCCGTCGCAATGTGGTGGAATGTCCGCCCCGAGCAGCGCGCGGAATTCGGCGATTGGCATTCGCACGAGCACTTTCCGGAACGCATGAGCATTCCCGGCTTCCGGCGCGGCTCGCGGTGGACCGGCACCGATGGTGCTGATGGCTTCTTCGTGCTCTACGAGCTCGAGCAGTACGACGTCCTCACATCAAGTGGATATCTCGATCGGCTCAACGCGCCGACACCATGGTCGACCAAGATGATGCCGCACCACCTCGGCATGGTCCGCAGCCAGTGCCGAGTGGTGGCGAGCTTTGGCGGCGGCGTCGCGACAGCGCTTGCCACCATCAGACTTTCGCCGGAGACCAGCCGAGAGACTGAGTTACAGACACATCTCTCCGACACGCTGCGCGCGCTGGCGCCGCAACCGGGACTGACAGGCGCCCACCTCCTCCTGACCGACACACCGAGGACCAGTTCGCCCACGACCGAGCAGCAGATCCGCGGGCAGGACGGCGCCGCCGACTGGATCGTCCTTCTCTCCGGCTACGATGCCGAGGTGGTCGAGCGCGCGGTCGCCGGCCAGATTTCGCCGTCAGCGCTTCGCATCGCGGGCGCGCGGGACAATCCGACGGTCAACCACTATCGGCTTGCGTTCACGATGACGCCGCTGGATGTGTCGGCAGTTTAGCCGCCCTGTCGCGGAACAATCTTCCGGCCGCGCTCTCAACAAAATCCGGCAAGAAAATCCGCGATGTCGTGTCGGCCCGGCAATGTGCCGTTCGTCCTCGGGGCATGGATCGGCCACGGACATCGACGCCGCACCATCAATACATGAGGATGAAAGAACATGCCCAGCACTGTCCGCCTGCACCGCGTTTTGACGACCACCCCAGAGAAAATCTATCGCGCCTTCCTCGAGGCGGACGCGCTTGCGAAATGGCTTCCGCCCAATGGCTTTACCTGCACCGTGCATCATCTCGAGCCCAAGGTTGGCGGCACATTCAGAATGTCCTTCCGCAATTTTACCACGAGCAACAGCCACGCCTTCGGCGGCGAATATGTCGAGCTCGTCCCGGGCGAACGGCTGCGCTACACCGACAAATTCGAGGACCCCAATCTGCCCGGCGAAATCCAGGTGACCGTGACGTTGAAGAAAGTATCGGTCGGCACCGAGCTGGAGGTCACGCAGACCGGCATACCGGACGTGATTCCGCCGGAAGCCTGCTATCTCGGCTGGCAGGAATCGCTGCGGAACCTGGCGCGGCTGGTCGAGCCCGAGATCAACCAATAGGCTCTCAGGACGGGCGGCCGCGTATCTCGGGGCTACGCGCCCGCCCTCGACTTCAGCCCGCCGGCTGCGGTCCAGCGGTCCGGGTCCGGGCTGTGCCCGATCAAGGCGAGGCCGTAGGCGATCGATTCGAACTGGTCCCCGGACATCAATCGCTCGTTGCCGAACCGCTCGGCGAACAGCTTTCGGACGGCGGGCACGAACGAGGTGCCGCCGGTCAGGAACACCTTCTCCACCTCACGCGCGGTGATGCCGGCCTCGCCAAGTACCTTGTCGACGGTGGCACCGAGCCGGGCGATATCGTCGGCAATCCAGGCTTCGAAGCTCTTTCGGGCGATGGTCGAGCGAATGTCGACCCCGCCGCCTTTGAAATGGAAGTCCACCTCATCGCGGGCCGACAGCGCAACCTTGGCGTCGGACACCGCGCGGTACAGCGAAAAGCCGAGGTCGAAATCGACGATGGTGATGAAGTCGTGAAGCAGGGCCGGCTTCAGTGCGGTGCGCGACAGCTCCCGCAGTTCGCGCAGATCGCCGTTGCTCTTCATCAACGCGAGTTGATGCCAGCGCGCGAGATTGGTGTAGTGGCTGTTGGGAAGCGGCAGCACCTTGTCGAACGAGCGAAAGCTGGAGCCTTTACCCAGCCGCGGCGACACCACGTGGTCGACAATGCGGTAATCGAACGTGTCGCCGGCGATTCCGATGCCGGCATGGCCGAGCGGCTCGGCACGCAAGCTGCCGCCCGCGTGCGAGAAACGCATCACGGAGAAATCGCTGGTGCCGCCGCCGAAATCGGCAACCAGCACGGTGGCATCGCGTTCGAGCCGGCGGGCGAACGAGAACGCTGCTCCCACAGGCTCGTAGACATAGCGCGCGTGGCCGGCGCCGAGGCGTTCGAACGCGGCGCGATAACGCTGCATCGCCAGCTCTTCGTCCGGATTGCCGCCGGCGAAGCGCACGGGACGGCCGACCGTGATGTTCGACGCCTCGAAGCCGAACCTGTCGCCACCATGGCGCGCCAGCGTGCGCAGGAAGGCCGCCAGAAGATCCTCGAAGCTGTAGCGCTGCCGGAACACCTGGGTGGAATTGAAGCTGGCACTTCCAGCGAAGGTCTTGAACGACTGCAGGAAGCGGTTGACGTGGCGTCCTTCGAGAAATTGTTCGATCGCCCACGGGCCGCCTTCAGCCTGGGCTCCGGCTCCCGGACGGTCCTCCCAGAAGCACAGGGCCGATACGTAAACGCTGTGCCGTTGTCCGCCATGATCGAAGCGGATGGCCTCGACCCGGCGATCGTCCGCCGCGAGCGCGACGACCGTATTGCTGGTCCCAAAATCGATGCCGATCGAGACGGCGGGCGAGGCGCTCGACATGAACCACTCTGGCAGATGATTGGAAAAGGGGGCAGACCACTAGCGGCTTTGCATTGCCCTGCCAAGACCCCGTCGAACTGCGGAGCGGTCGAACTTCGCGGCCAACCGCCGGCTCGCAAGGGAACTAACCAACCCCACGCATCAGCTCCCCTCGCCGGCCTCGCCTTCGCCGACCTCGTCACCCCCGACATATTCCAGGATATCTCCGGGCTGGCAGTCGAGCTCGCGGCAGATCGCGGCCAAGGTCGAGAACCGCATCGCCCTCGCCTTGCCCGTTTTCAGGATCGACAGGTTCTGAATGGAAATGCCGATCGCATCAGCGAGGTCCCCGAGGCGACGCTTCCGCTTCGCGAGCATGACATCGAGGTTCACCACGATGGGCACCAGCGATCACCTCAGATCGTCAGCTCGTTTTCGGACTGCAGCAGGATGGCTTGCTCGATGACGAATTTGAGCGCCATCAGGAACACGCCACCTGCAATCGTGCCGACGTCGATATTGTAGGTTGGCAGGTGGAACTTGACGTCGCCGATCTCATACAAGGCGTAGGCCACCGCGTTGCTGGTGATCACGTCGACGAACGGCCATATCACCAGAATGATCGCCATCCACCACACGCCCTGGAGGGTTTCGGAGACGAAGATACGACCGCGCGCGAATCGATGCACCATGCGGTGAAGGATGCCGATCAACACGGCGAAGAACGAGAGCTGAAGCGTAAACAGCGTCCAGAACAGCAGCTTGCCTGGAAGCGACATGTGAAGGGGGTTGGCGACGATCCCGGCACACGGCGCCTGGTCGGGGCTGAGGCTCGCCGCAATCGCAGCCGACGCCGTCGTGTTCGCCCGATAGGCGAGCCATACCATCACCGGCAAGGCCGCCCAGATCGCCCAGAAGGCAAGATCAAGCCGGCGAAACCAGCGTTGCCGGGCTTCGCGAACCGATTTTCCCACCATCGTCATTCTGAATGTCTCCGCCGATCCCGCCCACGGGGCGAGCGGCCAATATGCACGTTGTCGTGCTTGACTCAACTCTAAACGCTATTTATTGATCGTTTATCATGAAATATTTCATGATCATTGGAATAATATGGAGCCAGCGCATGCGTTCCCATCTCGCGCGTCACCTGCTTGCCGCGTTGTTGTCGATCGCGCCCCTTGGAAATGCCGAGGCGGCAAAGGCCGTTGATGCCGCCGGTGTCTGGCTGACCCAGTCTGGCGACGCGAAGATCAAGGTCAGCCATTGCGGCACCGCGCTTTGCGGGCGCGTCGTCTGGCTGAAAGAACCACTCGACAAGAAGACGGGAAAGCCGCAGCTCGACGACCGCAATGCAGACCCGGCGCTGCGTGGCCGGCGGATCATCGGGATCTCCCTGTTCATCAACATGCAGGCGGCCGGCCCCAACAAATGGTCTGGCAAGATCTACAATGCCGACGATGGCAAGACCTATGCGAGCACCGTGACCTTGGTGCCGTCCGGCAATCTCAGCGTCCAGTGATGCGTGGGAACCCTCTGCGCGGGCGAAGACTGGACGCGGTGAGGGGCGAAAGCCGGCCGTGGAATGACAGGGCCGCCAGGATCGGCGGCCTTTTGCTGCAATGCAATACGTCGCATGCTGCTATGCAATGGCATGCATGGACAGTGGCATCTGGTATACATAGATTGCCCCTTGAAATGAGACAGCAATGCTGACCGTCTCAAGAAAGGGAATTCCGATGTCCAAGACCGCTTCCGTCGCTCTCGCCCCCTCCTCCTCGCTGTTCGCCCGTTTTATGGCCGCGGTGGACCGCCTCCTGATGGCGAGCGCCGAGATCTCGAATCACAATGGCGACCTGCCCCGCTTCGGCCTGTAACCAGCGCTTCCTGCACCGCAAGCGCGGTACGCCGCGCCGATTTCAAAATCGTCCACATACGACTTTTGGTGAATGGCCCCGCACGACGGGGCCATTTCTATTTGCGTTGTCCCGAGTCAGAGCCGCAACCAGAAGGCCTGCGGCATTTGCGCACGGTGGCCGGACCAGCGCTTGTACCTTGGCATAATGAATACAAGAATGCCGTTCCAGCGCTCGCAGAAAAATGAGAGGCGCCACGGGAGGCTTTATGACGGACATGGTGCAAGCAACGGCCCCTACCGCCACGCGCGTCAGCGACACGTATCGCTGGGCGCAACTGGCGGTCGGTGTAGCGGCGATGGTGATGATCGCCAACTATCAATACGGCTGGACGTTCTTCGTCCCCGACATCCAGAAGAAGTTTGGCTGGGATCGCGCCTCGATCCAGTGGGCCTTTACGTTGTTCGTGCTGTTCGAGACCTGGCTCGTGCCGATCGAAGGATGGTTCGTCGATAAATACGGCCCGCGCGTCGTCGTGCTCATCGGCGGCATCCTTTGCGCCATCGGCTGGGCGATCAATGCGGAAGCGACGTCCCTCAACGGCTATTATCTCGGCATGATCATCGCCGGCATCGGCGCAGGTGGCGTCTACGGCACCTGCGTCGGCAACGCGCTGAAATGGTTTCCCGACAAGCGCGGCCTGGCTGCCGGCATCACGGCCGCAGGTTTCGGCGCAGGCTCGGCACTGACGGTCGCGCCGATCCAGGCGATGATCAAGGACAGTGGATTCCAGGCCACGTTCCTCTATTTCGGCCTCGGACAAGGCATCATCGTCGCGATTCTTGCCTTCTTCCTGATTGCACCGAAAGCCGGACAAACGCCTCCCGCCGTGCAGAACGCGACGCTGCAGCAGACGCGCCGCAACTACCAGCCGACCGAGGTGCTGCGTCAGCCGATCTTCTGGCTGATGTACTTCATGTTCGTGATCGTCGGCGCGGGCGGCTTGATGGTGACGGCGAATCTGAAGCCGATCGCGGTCGACTGGAAGGTCGATGCCATCCCGGTCACGCTGATCGGCATGACCATGACGGCGGTGACGTTCGCAGCGACCATCGACCGGGTGCTGAACGGCCTGACGCGGCCGTTCTTCGGCTGGATCTCCGACAATATCGGCCGCGAGAACACGATGTTCATCGCCTTCGGCCTGGAAGGCATCGGCATCTGGATGCTCTACCTCTGGGGCCACGACCCGATCTGGTTCGTGATCCTGTCGGGCTTCGTGTTCTTCGCCTGGGGTGAGATCTACTCGCTGTTCCCCTCGACCTGCACCGACACCTTCGGCGCGAAATTCGCGACCACCAATGCGGGCCTGCTCTACACCGCAAAGGGCACCGCCGCGCTGCTCGTTCCGGTCGCAAACCTGATGCAGCAGGGCTCGGGTCATTGGGACAACGTGTTCATGATCGCGGCCGGCGCCAACATCCTGGCTTCGCTGCTCGCGATCGCGGTGCTGAAACCCTGGCGCAAGATCGTGGTCGCCCAATCGACCGTCTGACGCGTATCACCAGCGCTGTCTCGCACATGACGCCCGGCCTCACGGCCGGGCGTTTTTCGTTTGGCGCGACGCTCTCTCAATTCTCTTAAACCGAACGGAACCGAGCACTTTCTTGCATCGGGCCGCAGATAAATCTTGCATTCTGGAATATGGTATACCAAGGTCCCCGAGCGCTTGCGACGATAAGCCACAATATTTGCGACACTAGGTCATCTTGCCAGAAGTGCTCGCGACCAAACAGGCGCCTTGGGAGGTTGTTGATGATTTCCAGCACGGACGGCGCCGTGACCGCTGCGCCCCTTCGAACCGGTTTCCGTTGGCTTCAGCTCGGCATGGGCATCGTCTGCATGGCGATGATTGCCAACCTGCAATATGGCTGGACGCTGTTCGTCGATCCGATCGATGCGGCCCACCATTGGGGACGCGCCGCAATCCAGCTCGCTTTCACCGTCTTCGTCGTCACCGAGACCTGGCTGGTGCCGATCGAAGCCTGGTTCGTCGACAAATACGGCCCGCGCATCGTCATCATGTTCGGCGGCGTCATGATCGCGCTGTCCTGGATTCTCAATTCCTATGCAGACTCGCTCACGCTGCTCTACGCGGCCGCAATCATCGGCGGCATGGGCGCAGGCGCCGTCTACGGCACCTGCGTCGGCAACGCGCTGAAATGGTTTCCGGATCGCCGCGGCCTCGCCGCCGGCGCGACTGCCGCAGGCTTTGGCGCAGGCGCCGCAATCACCGTGGTGCCGATCGCCGGCATGATTGTCGCCAGCGGCTATCAGAGCGCGTTCTTCACCTTTGGCATCGGCCAAGGCCTGATCGTGTTCGTGCTCGCTTTCTTCATCCAGCCGCCGCGGCTCGCGATCCCGCCCAAGAAGAAGCAGCTCAATCTGCCGCAGACCAAGATCGACTTCACGCCGCCGCAGGTGCTGCGCACCCCTATTTTCTGGGCGATGTATCTGGTCTTCGTCATGGTCGCCTCCGGCGGTCTGATGACCGCGGCACAGATCGCGCCGATCGCGCATGACTTCAAGATCGCCAACACACCGGTGACGCTGGCAGGCTTTCAGATGGCGGCGCTGACCTTTGCGATCTCGCTCGACCGCATCTTCGACGGCTTCGGCCGGCCGTTCTTCGGCTGGGTCTCCGACACGATCGGCCGCGAGCACACCATGTTCATCGCCTTCGGCACGGCCGCGCTGATGCTGCTGGCGCTATCGACCTACGGTCACGTTCCGATCGTTTTCGTGCTCGCGACCGCAATTTACTTCGGCGTGTTCGGCGAGATCTACTCGCTGTTCCCCGCTACCTGCGGCGACACCTTCGGCTCGAAATACGCGACCACCAACAACGGCATGCTCTACACCGCGAAGGGCACCGCTTCGCTCCTGGTCCCGCTGGCGAGCGTGATCTCGGCCGCCTATGGCTGGAAAGCCGTGTTCGTTGTGGCGGTCGCGCTGAACGCGACGGCAGCGCTGATGGCGCTGTTCGTCATCAAGCCGCTGCGCCGCTCCTTCATCCTCGGCAAGGAAGCCGAACGCGCCAGCCCCGCGACGGGCAACGCCAAGACCGAGACGGCGTAGCGGCCACAGGCCTTTGCACAGTTGAAAAAAGGGGCGCAGCAATGCGCCCCTTTTGTTTTGGGACTGGCGATAAACGTCAGCATTCCTGCCGGAAGATTTTTTCGGATCAACCAAATCCAGCGCTTGACGATTGGCATTATGTATACCACACTCCCTCGCATCATTTCACCCAGGGAGGTTGCAATGCTGGTCGGAGACATTCTGCGCAAGAAGACGCCGCGCGTTGTCACGGTGCGAATGAACGAAACGGTGGGTATCGCCGCCAAGCTGATGCGCGCCAACAACATCAGCGCGCTGGTGGTCAAGGACGTGGTCCGCTCGGAAGGAAACACCGCCGTCGGCATGTTCACCGAGCGCGACGTGGTGCGCGCCGTCGCCGAGCACGGCGCGGGCGCCGTCAACGTCAAGGTCTCGCAGCTCGTCTCGGTACAGCAACTCGTCTCCTGCACCTCAAGCGACACGATCGAGCACGTCCGGCACTTGATGAACCGGAATCACATCCGCCATCTGCCGGTGATCGACGATTACAGCCTCGTCTCCGTCATCAGCATGCGCGACATCGCCGCTGCCATGGACGAAGCGATCAACGGCACTCCGCAAGCAGCCTAAGCGGCAAGACCTTCCCCTGCGACTGCCGGCCCCGACTCGGATTCTTCCGAGCCGGACCGGAGCTTTCGTCCCCAAAATCCGGTCTCTCGCGAGGATTTCATGAAGATCTGCATCTACGGCGCCGGCGCCATCGGCGGATATCTCGGAGTTCAGCTTGCACGCGCGGGAGCCGATGTCAGCCTGATCGCACGCGGTGCGCACCTTGCCGCGATGCGCGAGCGCGGCTTGACGCTGCTTGCGGGCGAGGAGAAGCACACCGTCCATCCGCGTTGCACCGACGATGCCGCCGAGCTTGGCGTGCAGGACTACGTCATCATCACGCTGAAGGCGCATTCGATCACCGGCGTGATCGAGAAGATGCAGCCGCTGCTCGGGCCCCACACCCGCATCGTTACCGCGGTCAACGGCATTCCCTATTGGTACTTCCACAAGCATGGCGGCCCCTACGAGAACGCGACGCTGGAGAGCATCGATCCCGGCGGGCGGCAGTGGCGCGAGCTTGGCGCCGAACGCGCCATCGGCTGCATCGTCTATCCCGCGACCGAGATCGAGGCGCCCGGCGTGATCCGTCATGTCTACGGCAACAATTTCCCGCTCGGCGAGCCCTCCGGCGAGATCACGCCGGATGTGCAGCGCCTCGCCGATCTTTTCGTCGCTGCCGGCATGAAAGCACCGGTGCTCGACCGGATCCGCGACGAGATCTGGCTAAAACTGTGGGGCAACGTCTGCTTCAACCCGATCAGCGCCCTGACCCATGCGACCCTCGACGTGATCTGCACCGATCCCGCGACGCGGGCGCTGTCGCGGGCGATCATGGTGGAGACGCAAGGCATCGCCGAGACCTTTGGCGTCAAATTCCGCGTCGATGTCGAACGCCGCATCGAAGGCGCCCGCAAGGTCGGCGCGCACAAGACCTCGATGCTTCAGGACCTCGAGCGCGGCCGCCCGATGGAGATCGATCCGCTCGTCACCGTCGTGCAGGAGATGGGCCGCCTGACCGGGATCGCCACGCCTGCGCTGGACTCGGTGCTGGCGATGGTGACCCAGCGCGCCCGCATCGCCGGGCTCTATGACGGCGTCTCGACGCCGGCGGATCCGCGCGCATTGGCGGTGGCATGATGGCTGGCGAAGTGACCAAATGGCTGCGCTTCTGCCACGGCGGCGCAACCGGCTTCGGCACGCTGACGCCGTACGGCATCAGCGTGCATGAGGGCGAGATGTTCGGCCGCAACGCGGCGAACGGAAAAACGCTGGCGCTGGCCGAGGTCGAGCTGCTGGCACCTTGCGCGCCGAGCAAGATCGTCGCGCTCTGGAACAATTTTCACGCACTCGCCGCAAAGCTCAACCAGCCCGAGCCGCCGGAGCCGCTCTATCTGCTGAAGGCCACCACCAGCATCGCTGCGCCCGGCGCCGTGATCCGCCGCCCCACCTCCTACGATGGCAAGACCACCTATGAGGGCGAGCTCGGCATCGTCATCGGCAAGACCTGCGCCCGCGCCTCTCCCGCCGAGGCCCGCGCCTTCATCTTCGGCTACACCTGCGTCAACGACATCACGGCCAATGACATCCTCACCCGCGATCCCACCTTCGCCCAATGGGCGCGCGCCAAGGGCATCGACGATTACGGCCCGTTCGGTCCGGTGATCGCGACCGGCCTCGACCCGGCCAAGCTCACGGTCCGCACCATTCTCAACGGCGCGGAGCGTCAAAACTATCCGATCGCCGACATGATTTTCAGCGCCGAGGAGCTGGTCAGCAAAATCTCGCACGACATGACGCTGCTTCCCGGCGACCTCATCGCCGTCGGCACCTCGGTCGGTGTCGGCGTGATGAAAGAGCCGGTCAATATTGTGACGGTGGCGATCGATGGCATCGGCGAGCTGACCAACGAGTTTCGGCTGTAGGGCTTTCCCAAGCACCGCCGTCATTCCGGGGCGCGACGACGTCGCGAGCCCGGAATCCATCGGGCGGCAAGGACTGCGGCATCTTCTCGACGATCGGAAACAGCTTGAACCGGATTGGCTGAAACACGCACCGGGGTTCGAACCGCGATCCAAATCGGTGCGACCAACTCCGGATGCGCTTCGTCCTCGGCCTCCTCTCCGCTCTGCTCGGAATGCTCGCCGGCTGGTCCGCGCTTGCAGCGCTGGTGATCATGCTGGCGGGGCCGGGCCACGATGGCGGCATCGCCATGGGTGCATTCTTCGACGTCGGCCCGATAGGCGGCGTGGTCGGCCTGATCGCTGGCATCTGGCTGTTCACGCGCATTGGCTTCGCTCGAAACAGTGCGGCTCCGTCCGTTGCGGACACATCCAGCGCCGCAATTCGCACCGAGACGCGGCTGTCGTTCCCCTTTGCCGTCACGCTTCTGGTCATTACAGCAGGCTTGGCCTGGTGGGCGTGGTACGAATTGATCCGCTCTCCTTATCTCAGCCACGGCTTCATGACGCTCGAGCTTGAATTCCGGCTACCTGCCGGAATGACCCTGCCGGATAACAAGGACGACGTGCGGATCGAGGTCGAGGAAGCGCGGGGACATGCGATGGCATCGCCGGCCGCGAATTGGCGCGCTCATGATGGTGACCGTCGGGCGATCATTGGCTCCGCCTCGTTGACGTACAAGACGCGCCACCGCCTCGTCAGGCTCACGCTCCCGGGCATTCCAACGCAAACCTGGCCGATTGATCTTTCCTCCGATCCCGATCCCACGCCCGCCTATTCGCCCTGGTACGTTGCCAGCGAAGCATCGCCCACAAAGATCGAGATGCATTTCCGCCTGAGCGCCGATCGCTGACGAGCGCGCGGCGGAAACATCTGGACGCACATCACATCTGCCGCACGCCCGACAGATGCCGCCAACATGTCCCGCGTCTGCCGCACTGTAGACGCATTCCGACGCCCATCTGTTGGGCGTGTCTGGGGGCACGGCACTGCCGTGTTTGGACCAAACCTTCAGGGGTATGACTGTGAAGAAGATTGTATTTGTCGTGGGTGCTACGTTTGCTCTGGTGACGGCTGCGAACGCTGCGGATCTGCCGCGCCGGCAGCCCGTCTATGCCCAGGAGCAGGCGCCGATCGGCAAGATGCCGATTGGCAAGAGCCCGATCGGAAAGAGCCCGATCGGCAAGGCGCCCGGCCCGGTCGTGTCGCGCTACTGACGCGCAACTTGGTTGTGTGAACGACCGACAGTCGAGGGGCACGACGTGAATAACAAACCTGATCGATCGGGATACTGCCTGCTCGCAGGGTTCGCCCTCGCGACCATGATCGCGTGCACGACGCCATCGGCCTCGGCCCACGAAGCGAACAAGCGCATTGCCGAGGCAAATGCGCTTGTCCCGGCCGACACCGCATCACGACCGGCGCCGCAATCGACGAGGCGCCCGGTCGCGCGCGTGGAGAAAGGTCCGTACTACGTCGACTTCCGCGCCCGTACGGCCGCGAGCTGGGGCCATGCCTTCGTCTGGTACGGCAAGACCAGCGAGAAGGCCGTCGAGGTCGCCGGCCTTACGCCCGCGGGTGACACGCTTGCATACGTACTCGGTCACCTCACCTGGGTGCCATCCGAGACCGGCGCAAGCTACGGCGATCTCGATCCGGACTATTTGACGGCCAGCTATCGCGTCTACCTCAACGAAGCCGACGCAAAGCGCGTGTTCGCCTACATCAAGAAGCTGCAGGCGAGCTCGCCGGTCTGGAACGCCGAGACCACCAACTGCACGGGCTTCATCGGTGACATCGCGGAGTTCATGGGATTGAAGGTCCCGTACCGCTGGCAGCGTCCGGAAAACTTCGTCAACAACCTCAAGGAAATGAACGGCGGCCGCCCGATGGTGCGGCTGTCGGCGGAGTAGCAGGCGCCCGTCATTGCGAGCGCAGCGAAGCAATCCAGACTGCACCTACGGAGGGACGCTGGATTGCTTCGCTGCGCTCGCAATGACGATGTGGAGACAGTCGCGTCTCCTGCATTCTCGCCTCACCCGGAATCCGCGCTGTGCGCGCATTCCGGCCCCGCAAGCGGAGCGAGGCGAAGGACAGTACCGCTCTTCGCCTACAAACTTACTCAGTTCAGAGGTAACGCATGAAGGCTTATGTCTATGGCCCTGATGGAGCTGCGATTTCCGAGATCGCAAAGCCCACGCCAAAGGGCACGCAGGTGCTGGTCCGCGTCCGCGCCTGCGGGCTGAACCGCGCCGACACCGGCATGCGCAAGGGCCACGCTCATGGCGCGGCCGGCGGCGCCGGCACCGTCCTCGGCATGGAATGGGCCGGTGAAGTCGCCGAGCTCGGCTCGGATGCGAAGGGCGTGAAGGTCGGCGACCGCATCATGGGTTCGGGCGGTGCGGCGTTCGCGGAATATACCCTGGCCGACCACGGCCGGCTGTTCCACGCGCCCTCGAACATGAATTTCGAGGAAGCGGCCAGCCTCCCCGTAGCGCTTGCGACCATGCACAACGCCGTCGTCACCGTCGGCGGTGTGCAGCCGGGACAAGCCGTGCTGATCCAGGGCGCAAGCTCCGGCGTCGGCCTGATGGCGATGCAGATCGCAAGGCTGAAAGGTGCAAAGCTCGTGATCGGCTCCTCCACTGACGCCACTCGCCGTCGCCGGCTCACCGCGTATGGCGCCGATCTCGCAATCGACTCCTCCGATCCAAAGTGGGTCGACGAGGTGCTGAAGGCAACGAACGGCGAAGGGGTCGACCTCATCGTCGATCAGGTCTCGGGCAAGGTCGCGAGCCAGAACCTCGCCGCCACCAGGGTCAAGGGCCGCATCGTCAATGTCGGCCGGCTCGGCGGCACGCATGCCGACTTCAACTTCGACCTGCACGCCGCGCGCCGCATCAACTATGTCGGCGTCACCTTCCGCACCCGTACCATCGAGGAGGTCCGCGAGATCTTCGACGAGGTCAAGAAGGACATTTGGGGTGCGGTGGAGTCGCGAAAGCTGCAGCTGCCGATCGACAAGGTGTTCGCGTTCGCCGACATCGATAAGGCGTTCGAGCACATGGAAGCGAACAAGCATCTGGGGAAGATCGTTGTGACGGTGTGAGGGGTGCGGCAGCGGAGCGAGAGCGGCATGGCCCCACTCCCTCCGCTCGTCATGGCCGGGCTTGTCCCGGCCATCCACGTCTTTACCCCTCGACCCCTCGCGCAGAAGAACGTGGATGCCCGGGCCTTCGCCTCGCCGAAGTTTTGTAGGGTGGGCAAAGCGAAGCGTGCCCACCATATCCCGATGATCCGAAAAAGCCCGGTGGTGGGCACGACGCTTCGCGTCTTTGCCCACCCTACGAAAGCCGCTCCTGCAACTCACTTGCGACTACAGCTGTGGACTGCCGCTTGATGTTCACGCCCGGGCTGCTAAATCCCCGCCATGACCTCCCAGCACAGTAAGGCGTCGGTTGCGGCGATCTCGATCTTCGCCAGCGGCGGCATGGCCGCGGCCAAGTTCGCGGTCGGTATCGCGATCGGTTCGCTCGCGCTGATTTCGGAGGCCTTGCACTCCTCGATCGACCTGGTCGCGACCATCATCACCTGGGCGGTGGTGCGGGTGTCGGACAAGCCGGCCGACCACGAGCACCATTACGGCCACGGCAAGCTGGAGAGCATCTCCGCGCTTGGCGTCACCGCCCTGCTCTACGTACTGGCCGGCGGCATCCTGGTCGAGGCCTATAGCCGGCTGCGTGAGGGAACCCCGCCGCTGACGATCTCCGCCGTGCCGTTCGTGGTGTTGGTGATCGACATCGCCGTCAACCTGTGGCGAGCCCGCGCCCTGCACCGTGCGGCGCGGGAAACCCGCAGCCAGGCGCTCGCGGCGGATGCGCTGCATTTCGCGTCCGACGTCATGGGCTCATTCGCGGTGATCGTCGGCCTGATCCTCGCCGCCCTCGGCTTCTGGTGGGGCGATGCGGCCGCGGCCGCGGCCGTCGCCGTGATGATTGCGGCTCTCGGCCTGCGCATGGCCGGCTCGACGGTGCAGACGCTGGTCGATCGCGCGCCGGAAGGTGCGCAGGAGACGGCCACGGCCGCGATCCGCGGCGTGCCGGGCGTGATCGACGTCGAGCGGCTGCGGGTGCGCATGGTCGGCGCGACCACGTTCATCGACACCATCGCGAAGGTGCCGCGGACCTACCCGATCGACCGCGTCGAGGACATCAAGCGCAACGCGCAAGCCGCCGTCGACAAGGTATTCGGCGATGCCGACCTTACCTTCACCGCGGCGCCGGTCGCGCGCGACAACGAGACCGTGCGCGACCGCATCATGGTGATTGCGCGCAATTCGGGCCTCGCGGTCCACCACGTCACGGTGCACGACCTCGGCGCCAAGCTGATCGTCGGCATCGACCTCGAGGTCGACGCCGAGATGCAACTCGATGCCGCCCATGAGATCGCCAACATGCTGGAGCGCAACATCCAGGAGGAGTTCGGCGCCGATGTGGAAGTCGATGTCCATATCGAGCCGCTCGAACCGGAACTCCCGTTCGGTGTCGATGCAGCGCCGGAACGGGTCCACACCATTGCCGCTGCACTCACGGAATATGCCGCCCGCGGCGAGATCCACGACATCCACAATGTCCGCGTCCGCAACACCGACGCCGGCGAGGTCGTCAACTTCCACTGCCGCGCCGCGCCGTCGATGAGCGTGACCAGGGTGCACGAGCATGTCGATGCGATCGAACGCGCGTTGCGACGCGCGTTCCCTAGCGTGAAGCGCGTCATCAGTCATGCCGAACCACCGCGGGCGTGACGCAGAGTGCGCGAGGAGTCGCACGTTCTCGTTTCGGACTCGCGGCGCGCGTCATATTGCGGACGAGGGCCGCGCAAATTCTGCGCTGGATAAGAATAAATTCGCATTAACGATTCGTTGACTCTCGACAGCCTGCGAAAACTGGATTCAAATCGCTGTGATTCGGAAGCGACGTGGGGCTGCTTTCCGGACCTAGTCGCAAGCAGGTTTTCAGGGGGCCGAAGGCATGGCGCGTGCAGACGCCGCGAACGCGTGTGTCCAATCCGATTCGATCAAAGGATTGGCGCAATCGATCGCGAAACCTGCCTATCATCGGCTCCTGATCGCGGAGCCGGCGCTGCGGCGCGCCGTGCCGACGCTGATCATTGCCTTCCTCATCACGATATGCCTCGGCGCCTTCGTCCAGGTCGTCGATCAGACGCGCCAGAAGCGGCTGGTGATCCGGCACGACATCTCGGCGCTGGCCGACCTGCTCGCCGAACGCATCGATCGCCTCACCTCCGCACGGCAGGAGCGGCTGAAGAACATCGAGAGCCTGCCGACGCTGCTGCCCGACCTGATCCCGTCCTGGGGCACCGCTTCGGGCCGCCACGTCATCGTCACCTCCGCCGGCGTCGATCGCCGCATCCTCGCGCGCATTCCCGTCGGCGGCGATCCTGCCGGCAACGATCGCCTGCTCGATTCGATCACGACCGCGCAATTGCTGGCGGCACCGCCGCGCGACACCAACGTTGCCGACATGACGCTGCCGAACGGCAACGCCGCGATGGCGACCTCGCGCCCGATCAAGTCGCTGCCGGGCCTCATCACCGTGATCCAGGAGCGCAACGAGCCGATCTGGGGCTCGGACGCCGCGCTCTCGGTAACTCTTTCGGCGACCACCGGCTTCGTGGTCCTGATCCTCGGCTTCGCCTTTCACTGGCAGTCGACCCGCGCCCGTGAGGGCGACCTGATCAACGACGCCGTGCGCGGCCGCATCGATACCGCGCTCAACCGCGGCCGCTGCGGCCTTTGGGACTGGGATCTGTCGCGCGGCCGAATCTTCTGGTCGCAGTCGATGTTCTCGATGCTCGGCCTCGACGGCCGCAACGAGCTCCTGACCTTCGGCGAAGTCAACGCGCTGGTGAAGTCCGACGATATCGACCTGTTCGCGATCGCCGATCAGCTCATCTCCGAGAAGATCGACCACATCGACCAGACCTTCCGCATGCAGCATGTCGACGGCCACTGGATCTGGCTGCGCGTCCGCTGCGAAAAGACGCGCGGCGCGACCGACTCCAGCGTCCACCTGATCGGGATTGCGGTCGACATCACCGAGCAGAAGAGCCTCGCCGAGAGGACCGTGGAAGCCGACCTGCGGCTGCGCGACGCGATCGAGACCATTCCCGAGGCCTTCGTGCTGTGGGACGCGAGCGACCGCCTCGTGCTCTGCAATTCCCACTTCCAGCGCCTGCACAGACTGCCCGACAGCGCCGTCATTCCCGGCACGTCCTACGAGACCGTGCTCGAAGTCGGCCGCATGCCGGAGGTCCGCACCCGTCACAACGAGACCGCAAGCCAGAGCCCGGGCGCGCGCACCTTCGAGGCGCAGCTCGACGACGGCAGCTGGCTGCACATCAGCGAGCGCCGCACCAAGGACGGCGGCTACGTCTCGGTCGGCACCGACATTACCCGCATCAAGGAGCACGAGCAGAAGCTCGTCGACAACGACCTGCGCCTGCGCGCCACCGTTATCGACCTGAAGCGCTCCCAGGCGGCGCTCGAACGCCAGGCGGGCGAGCTGGCCGACCTCGCCGAGAAATATCAGCGCGAGAAGACCCGCGCCGAGGAAGCCAATCAGACCAAGTCGAAATTCCTCGCCAATATGAGCCACGAGCTGCGCACGCCGCTCAACGCGATTATCGGCTTCTCCGAGATCATGGGCTCAGGCATGTTCGGCGATCTCGGCTCGGAGAAGTACCAGGAATATTGCCACGACATCCTGACCAGCGGGCATTACCTGCTCGAGGTCATCAACGACATCCTCGACATGTCCAAGATCGAGGCCGGCCGCATGAAGCTCGACATGGAAGAGCTCGACCTGGCACGGACGCTCGCCGAATCCCTGCGCGTCGTCTCCGGCCGCGCGCAAGACAAGCTCCTGACGCTCGATGCCGACATCGCAAAATCCATCTCCGTCGTCGCCGACCGGCGGGCCACCAAGCAGATCATCGTCAACCTGCTTTCGAATGCGGTGAAGTTCACGCCGGACGGCGGGCGCATAGTGGTGCGTAGCCGGGAACTCGACGACAGGATCGTGCTGATGATCGCCGATACCGGCATCGGGATTGCGCCGCACTCGCTGGCGAGGCTGGGGCGCCCGTTCGAGCAGGTTGAGAGCCAGCTCACGAAGACTTATCACGGCTCGGGACTGGGGCTCGCGATCGCGCGCTCGCTGGCACAGCTCCACGGCGGTTCGATGCGGTTGCGCTCCAAGCTCGAGGTCGGCACCGTCGTGCGCGTGACCCTGCCGCGCGACGCCAAGAAGGCGGCAACCGGAGTTTCCGCCGCGGCGTGAAGCCGGGCTAGAGCTGCAACGTCGGCGCCACCTCGCGCGCGACATTGACCAGCGCGGCGATCAGCGGCGTCATCGGATCGCGCTGCGGGATCACCATGCCGATGCTGTAATTGACTTCGGGATCGATGATCGGGATCGAGCGCACAGTATCGGAAAGGCCGAGCGTCTCGGCCAGCTTCGCCGGCATCACGCTCGCCCAGCGCCCCGTCTTCACATGCGTGAACAGCACGAGCAACGAGTTCGAGGTCAGCGTCGGTGTCGCCTCCGCGCCGACCGAGCGCAGCGCGCGATCGATGATGCGGCGGTTCTGCATGTCAGGCGTCAGGAGGCATAGCGGCACCTGCCCGACCTCCTTCCACGTTACGGTCTCGCGGTCGCCGAACATCCCGTCCGGCGCGGTCAGAAGACGATAGCTCTCGTTGTAGAGCGGAATGGTGCGGACCTTGCCGATCGGCTCGTTCTCGATGTAGGTCAGCCCGGCATCGACCTCGAGATTTTCGAGCAATCCCAGCACCTCGGACGAGGTGGTGGACTGGATGCGGAAGCGCACGTCGGGATGCCTGGCGCGGAACGGCGTCGTCAGCGCAGCGACCATGCCGAGCACGGTCGGAATCGCCGCGATGCGGATCTCGCCGGAAAGCTTGTCCTTCAGCGAATTGATCTCCTGGCGCATGGCGCGGGCATCGCCCACGATGCGCCGCGCCCAATCCAGCGCCCGCTCGCCTTCCGGGGTGAAGCCCTGGAAGCGCGACCCGCGCTGGACCAGCATCACGCCGAGGATCTCCTCGAGCTGCTTCAGCCCGGTTGACATGGTTGGTTGCGTCACGCCGCACACCTCAGCGGCCCGGCCGAAATGCCGCTCCTTTGCCAGCGCCAGCAACAGTTCAAGCTTGTCGAGCAACCGCGCATCCCCTTGGATTCTGTCGTGGCATGCAAGCTAGCACGGCCCAGCCCCTCTCAACACGCAAAAACCGCCGGACCGAACGGCGCCAATCGCATTTTCGTATCGACCGATTGCGCTCGGAAATCGATCTGAATTCGCAATCGCAGCATGAGACAGCTTTATTGATCTTCGAACGATTCCAAATACTCATAGGGGTCAGTCACTCCGGCCGAGAATGAAGAATGACAGCGGTTTACGAAGCTCGTCACGAACCTTGGGATGAAACGCGCGGCGCCGAGATCATCGCCGAACATGCCAGCCAGGAAGGCGCGACGCTGGTCGTCCTGCACGCGCTCCAAAAGGCATTCGGCTACGTGCCGGAGGCAGCCATTCCCATGGTGGCTCAGGCGCTCAATCTGTCGCGCGCCGAGGTCCATGGCGTGTTCACGTTCTACCATGATTTCCGCCACAAGCCGGCGGGCCGCCATGTCCTGAAACTCTGCCGCGCCGAAGCCTGCCAGGCTGCGGGCGGCGATGCGCTGGCTGCACGCGCCGAGGCCAGGCTCGGCGTGTCGCTCGGCAACACCACGGCCGATGATCGCGTTACGCTGGAGCCGATCTACTGCCTCGGCCTGTGCGCGACTGCGCCGTCGGCAATGCTCGACGGACGCCTCGTCGGCCGGCTCGATGAGAAGCGCCTCGATGCACTGATGGCGGAGGCCCAACGATGAGCATGCGTCTGTTCGTCTCGCGCGATGCGGGTGCGCTTGCCGTCGGCGCCGACGAGGTCGCGCTGGCGCTGCAACAGGCTGCGGCCACGCGTGGCGTCGCCGTCGAGATCGTCAGGACCGGTTCTCGCGGCCTGTACTGGCTGGAACCGCTGGTCGAGGTCGCGACGCCGCACGGCCGGATCGCGTTCGGACCGGTCACCGAGAGCGACGTGCCCTCGCTGCTTGATGCGCTCGCCAGCAACACCCCGCATCTGCTGCGGTTAGGGGCGACCGACGAGATCCCCTGGCTGAAGCGCCAGACTCGCCTGACCTTCGCGCGCTGTGGCGTGATCGATCCGCGCTCGCTTGGGGATTACCGCGCCCATGGCGGCTACAAGGGCCTGGAGCGCGCGCTGTCGCTCGGCTCCGATGCGATCCTCACCGAGGTCACCGCGTCCGGATTGCGCGGCCGCGGCGGCGCGGGCTTTCCGACCGGCATCAAGTGGAAGACGGTCGCGCAAGCGAAGGCGGATCGTAAGTTCATCGTCTGCAACGCCGATGAAGGCGACAGCGGCACTTTCGCAGACCGCATGATCATGGAAGGCGATCCCTTTCTCGTCATCGAGGGCATGACGACCGCCGCGATCACCGTCGGCGCGACCAAGGGGTACATCTACATCCGCAGCGAATATCCGCACGCGGTCGAAGCAATGAGCGCGGCGATCAATGCGGCAAAGCGCGGTGGCTATCTCGGTGACAAGATCGGCGGCTCCACGCACAGCTTCGATCTCGAAGTGCGGGTCGGCGCCGGCGCTTACGTCTGCGGCGAAGAGACGTCGCTGCTGGAAAGCCTCGAAGGCCGCCGCGGTCTCGTGCGCGCAAAGCCGCCGCTGCCGGCGCATCACGGCCTGTTCGGCAAGCCGACCGTGATCAACAACGTGCTGTCGTTCGCAGCCATCCCCTTCATCCTCGCCGAAGGCGCCACGGCCTATGCGGATTTCGGCATGGGCCGCTCGCGCGGCACGATGCCGATCCAGCTTGCCGGCAACATCCGCCATGGCGGGCTGTTCGAGACCGCGTTCGGCGTAACGCTCGGCGAACTCGTCGACGACATCGGCGGCGGCACCGCCACGGGCCGTCCGGTCCGCGCGGTCCAGGTCGGCGGCCCGCTCGGCGCCTATTTCCCCCGCGCGCTGTTCGACACGCCGTTCGACTACGAGGCCTTCGCTGCGCGCGACGGCCTGATCGGCCATGGCGGCATCGTCGTGTTCGACGACAGCGTCGACATGCGCAGGCAGGCCCGCTTCGCGATGGAATTTTGCGCCGTCGAATCCTGCGGCAAGTGCACGCCCTGCCGGATCGGCTCGACCCGCGGCGTCGAGACCATCGAGAAGATCATGCGCGGCGAGCGCGTGAGCGAAAACCTCGCGATCGTCGAGGACCTCTGCAACACCATGAAATTCGGCTCGCTCTGCGCGCTCGGCGGCTTCACGCCCTACCCCGTGCTCAGCGCATTGAAGCACTTCCGGGAGGATTTCGTCCCGGCCCCAAGCACGCTTCAGGCCGCGGAATAGGAGAACGACGATGTCTCTGATCGAAGAAATCGACTTCGGCACGCCGCGCTCGAAATCGGAAACGATGGTCACCCTGACCATCGACGGCAAAGAGGTCACGGTGCCCGAGGGCACCTCGATCATGCGTGCCGCGATGGACGCAGGCCACCAGATCCCAAAGCTCTGCGCGACCGACATGGTGGATGCGTTCGGCTCCTGCCGTCTCTGCCTCGTCGAGATCGAGGGCCGAGCCGGCACGCCGGCCTCCTGCACCACGCCGGTGGTGCCCGGCCTCGTCGTGTACACCCAGACGGAGCGGCTGAAGACGCTGCGCAAGGGCGTGATGGAGCTCTACATCTCGGACCATCCGCTCGACTGCCTCACCTGCGGCGCCAATGGCGATTGCGAATTGCAGGACATGGCCGGTGCCGTGGGCCTGCGCGACGTGCGCTACGGCTATGAAGGCGAGAACCACGTCTTCGCAAAATCAAATGGCGAGGTGAATCCCGCCTGGATGCCGAAGGACGAGTCCAATCCCTATTTCACCTACGATCCCTCCAAGTGCATCGTCTGCTCGCGCTGTGTCCGCGCCTGCGAGGAGGTGCAAGGCACCTTCGCGCTGACCATCTCCGGGCGCGGCTTCGACAGCCGCGTCTCGCCCGGCATGAGCGAGAGCTTCCTCGGCTCCGAATGCGTCTCCTGCGGCGCCTGCGTGCAGGCCTGCCCGACCGCGACGCTGACGGAAAAGTCGGTGATCGAGATCGGCCAGCCCGAGCACTCCGTGGTCACCACCTGCGCCTATTGCGGCGTCGGCTGCACCTTCAAGGCCGAGATGCGCGGCGAGGAAGTCGTGCGCATGGTGCCCTATAAGGACGGCAAGGCCAATCGCGGCCATTCCTGCGTCAAGGGCCGTTTCGCCTGGGGCTATACCAACCACAAGGAACGCATCCTCAAGCCGATGATCCGCGAAAGGATCGAGGATCCCTGGCGCGAAGTGTCGTGGGATGAGGCGTTCTCGTTTGCCGCCACGAAGATGCGCAGCATCCAGGAGAAATATGGCCGCGATGCCATCGGCGGCATCACCTCGTCGCGCTGCACCAACGAAGAAACCTATCTGGTGCAGAAGCTGATCCGCGCCGGCTTCGGCAACAACAACGTCGACACCTGCGCACGCGTCTGCCATTCACCGACCGGCTATGGCCTGTCGCAGACCTTCGGCACGTCCGCTGGCACGCAGGACTTCGACTCGGTGGAGAATACCGACGTCGCCATGATCATCGGCGCAAATCCGGCCTCGGCTCATCCCGTCTTCGCATCGCGCCTGAAGAAGCGGTTGCGCCAGGGCGCAAAGCTGATCGTGATCGATCCGCGTCGCACCGAGATGGTGGAATCGCCTCACGTCAAGGCGCTGCATCTACCGCTGATGCCCGGCACCAACGTCGCCGTCGTGACGGCGCTGGCCCATGTCATCGTCACCGAAGGCCTCGTCAACGAAGCCTTCGTGCGCGAGCGCTGCGACTGGAGCGAGTTCGAGGAATGGGCTGCGTTCGTCGCTCAGCCAAAGAACAGCCCGGAGGCGACCGCGATCCTGACCGGCGTAGATCCGAAGGACCTGCGCGAAGCCGCACGCATCTACGCCACCGGCGGCAACGGCGCGATCTATTACGGCCTCGGCGTCACCGAGCACAGCCAGGGCTCGACCACCGTGATCGCGATTGCCAACCTCGCGATGGCGACCGGCAATATCGGCCGTCCCGGCGTCGGCGTGAACCCGCTGCGCGGCCAGAACAACGTGCAGGGCTCCTGCGACATGGGCTCGTTCCCGCATGAGCTGCCCGGCTATCGCCACATCTCGGGCGATGCCGTGCGCGACCAGTTCGAGGCGCTGTGGAACGTCAAGCTCAACCCCGAACCGGGCCTGCGCATTCCCAACATGTTCGATGCCGCGATCGAAGGCACGTTCATGGGCATCTATGTCCAGGGCGAGGACATCCTGCAATCCGACCCGAACACCAAGCATGTGGTCGCGGCGCTCTCCGCGATGGAATGCGTCATCGTCCACGACCTGTTCCTGAACGAAACCGCGAACTACGCCCACGTCTTCCTGCCCGGCTCGAGCTTCCTCGAGAAGGACGGCACCTTCACCAATGCAGAGCGCCGCATCCAGCGCGTGCGCAAGGTGATGACGCCGAAGAACGGGCTCGCCGACTGGGAGGTCACGATCGGCCTTGCCAAGGCCATGGGCCTCGACATGCACTACAATCACCCGTCCGAGATCATGGACGAGATCGCGGCGCTGACCCCGACCTTCGCCGGCGTCTCCTACGCCAAGCTCGACGAGCTCGGCTCGGTGCAGTGGCCCTGCAATGAAAAGGCGCCGGAGGGTACGCCGGTGATGCACATCGACGGCTTCGTCCGCGGCAAGGGCAAGTTCGTCGTCACTGAATATATTGCCACCGACGAACGCACCGGCCCCCGCTTTCCGCTGCTGCTGACCACGGGCCGCATCCTCAGCCAGTACAATGTCGGTGCGCAGACCCGCCGCACCGAGAACGTGGTCTGGCATGCCGAGGACCGGCTGGAGATCCATCCCCACGACGCCGAGCAGCGCGGCGTGCGCGACGGCGACTGGGTGCGGCTGCAGAGCCGCGCCGGCGAGACCACGCTGCGCGCGGAGATCACCGACCGGGTCGCGCCGGGCGTGGTCTACACCACGTTCCATCACCCGGACACGCAGGCCAACGTCATCACCACGGACTATTCGGACTGGGCGACCAATTGTCCCGAATACAAGGTCACGGCGGTGCAGATCTCGCCGTCGAACGGCCCGTCCGACTGGCAGAAGACCTATGACGCGCAGGCGCGGCACTCCCGCCGCATCGCGCCGGCCGAAGCCGCGGAGTAGCGGCATGCACGTGCCGGTCCAGGCCATCGACCGCGAAATATGGCGCAACGACGTCGCGTCCGAAGGGGCGCGGCTGGTCCCCGAGGAGACGCCGCTGGCGCTGACCTATAATGGCGGCACCTATGCCGTCATGATGGGTACGCCGCAGAACCTGGAGGATTTTGCCGTCGGCTTCAGCCTGGACGAAGGCATCGTCAAATCCGTCGATGAAATCCGATCGCTCGAGGTGGTCCGTCTCGACGAGGGGATCGAACTGCGCATGTGGCTGGCATCGGAGGACGTCGGGCGGATCAGCGAGCGCCGCCGCCACATTGCAGGCCCGACCGGTTGCGGGATCTGCGGCATCGATTCCATTGCGGAAGCCGTGCGGCCGGCAGCGGTGGTGCCGCAGGGGCAGACCTTCACGCCGGAGCAGATCATGGCGGCGATGCAGGCCATCGCGCCGCTACAGTCGATCAATCTGCAAACCCGCGCCGTCCACGCCGCGGCGTTCTGGGCACCGCCCCGCGGCATCGTCGCACTGCGCGAGGATGTCGGCCGCCATAACGCGCTCGACAAGCTCGCCGGTTCGCTGGCGCGCAGCCGGACGGATGCAAGCGGCGGCCTGGTGCTGCTGACGAGCCGCGTCTCGGTGGAGATGGTGCAGAAGACCGCCGCAATCGGCGCGCCGGTGATGGTCGCAGTCTCCGCGCCCACCGCGCTTGCGGTACGCACCGCGGAGGCAGCCGGTATCACGCTGATTGCGATTGCGCGGCAGGACGGGTTCGAAGTGTTTACGCATGGCAGCCGGGTCGTGGCCCATGCCACGGAGGTTGCCGATGTCGCCTGACCGCCTGATCTACATGGCCAACCAGATTGGCACGTTCTTCCGCAGCCAGGGCCACGACAAGGCCGTGCCGGGGATCGCCGAGCACATCAAGAAGTTCTGGGATCCCCGGATGAAGCGGGCGATCTTCGCCCATCTCGATGCCGGCGGTGCGGGCCTGGAGCCGAATGTCCGCGAGGCCCTTATCGCGCTGAAGCAGGCGATGTTGCTTCCAACAGCGCCCTGAACACGCGCCGTACTTCGGCCTGCGTTTCCTTCACGCGCGCCTCGAGCGATGAGAAATCCGGCGCATCGCCGGCCCGCGCCATCATCCGCTGAAGGTCGGTGCCGGCCGTCTCCGGCCTGAAGCGGTCGCTGACGCAAAGCCGCAGGATCTGCGTGAGGTCGTAATAGAGCCGCGTGGCAGCGCGCAGGATTTCGGCCTCAGATTGCGGCAGCACACCGAGCCTGGCGGCGTTCTCCAGCACTTGCATCGTGCCGACATCCAGGATTTCCGGCTTTGCGTGAGCATGGACGAGCTGGAGATATTGCGCGATGAAGTCGATGTCGATCATGCCGCCGGCGGCATATTTCAGATCCCAGTAATCGGTCTCGCCCTTCTCCTGCGCGATCGCACGCCGCATGTCCGCGACGTCGGTCGCGATGATCACGGGGTCGCAGCGGCGGGTCAGGACGTCGCGGATCACGGCCTCGATCCGTTCGCGAAACTCCGGCGATGCCGACACCACGCGCGCGCGCGTCAGCGCCATGTGCTCCCAGGTCCAGGCCTCGTTGGCCTGGTAGTCCGCGAAGGAGACGAGGCTTGACGCCACCGGACCGGCGCGCCCCGAAGGACGCAGCCGCATGTCGACCTCGTAGAGCACGCCGTAATTGGTTCGCGTGGTGAAGGCGCTGATCAGGCGCTGGGTGAAGCGGGCGAAGTAATGCGCACCCTGCAGCGACTTCGGCCCATCCGAGTCCGGATGGTCGCTGTCGAAATCATAGAGCAGGATCAGGTCGAGATCGGAGGACGCGGTCATTTCGCGGCTGCCGAGCCGGCCCATGGCGAGGATCGCGGTTTCCTGGCCCTGGATACGGCCGTGCTGGGCGGCGAAGCGGTCGGCAACGAGGCCGTGCACGGTGTGGACGATGCCTTCGGCGACGTCGGCAAACGCCGTGCTCGCCTGTTGCGCCGAGACGGTGCCGGAAAGAATGCGCGTGCCGATCAGGAATAGGCTCTCCTGTCCGAACAGGCGCAGGCGATCCAGAAACTCCTCGTATGAACTCGCGTCCTGCACCGTGGCCGCGAGCCGCTCCGACAATTCCTGCCGGTCCGGCATCGCGCCGAAGAAGCGTGGATCGATCAGACCGTCCATCAGCTGGGGCTTCCGCGCCAGCATCTCGCCAAGCCGCGGTGCCGCACCGAGCACCAGCGCCACCAGCGCGACGAGTTCGCGGTTCTGGCCGAGCAGCGTGACCAGCCGCCCGCCGCGCTGCAGCGCCTGAAGAAAATGATCAAACGCAACCACCGCGCGGTCCGGCTCCTCCGCATGCGCGAGGCCGTCGATCAGGGCTGGAAGAAACTCGACAAAGGCGCTTCGCGTCGCCTCAACGCGGAACACGCGGTAGTTGCCGTCGATCCAGTCGCGCATGGTCTGCGCGACGGCAGCGGGCTTCTTGAAGCCGAGCGACGCCAGATGCTGGAGCAGGCGCGGCTCCTCGGGACCGGCGCGGTAATCGATCGCCGGCAATTTCGCCGTGCCGGTCGGGTCGTCACTCTCGAACAGCTTTTCGTAGTGTCCCTGGACGATTTCCAGCTGGCGCAGCATGTCGCGCGCGAAGGCCTCGCGATCCGGGTAGCCGAAGAACCAGGCAAAGCGCTCGACTGCCTTCTTGTCTTCGGGCAGCGCATGGGTCTGCTCGTCGGCGATCATCTGGAGGCGGTGCTCGACCCGGCGCAGAAACGCGTATGCCATGGCCAACTCGTCGCGCGCCGTGAAGGTGATCCAGTTGCTGGCGGCGAGCACGTCGAGCGCGGCGAGGGTCGGCCGCACCCGCAACTCCGGATGGCGGCCGCCCGCGATCAATTGCTGGGTTTGCGCAAAAAATTCGATCTCGCGGATGCCGCCGCGCCCGACCTTGACGTTATGGCTTTCGACCGCGATTTCACTCTGCCCGCGATAGGTCTGCATCTGCCGCTTCATGTCGTGAACGTCGGCAAGCGCGGCGAAGTCGAGATGCTTGCGCCAGACGAAGGGAGAGATTTCGGCGAGCAGCGCCTCGCCTGCTTTGAGATCACCGGCGCAAGCACGCGCCTTGATCATCGCGGCGCGCTCCCAGGTGCGCCCTTCCCGCTCGTAGTAATCGAGCGCAGCGTCCCGTGAGATCGCCACCTGCGTCGAGGACGGATCGGGACGCAGGCGCAGATCGACGCGGAAGACGTAGCCGTCATAGGTGCGCTGCTGGAGAATGCGCGCCATGGCTTGCGTCACCCGGACAAAGAACGGTTGCGGCTCGATGTCGGGCGCCAGTGTCGTGGCGTCGGGATCGAAGAACACGATGAGGTCGATGTCGCTGGAATAATTCAGCTCGCCCGCGCCCATCTTGCCCATCGCGAGCACGATCAGGCCGCAGCCCTCTTCCGGCACCTCGGGATCGGGTGGCGAGAGTTTTCCGCGTGCGGCCTCCTGCCGCAGCAGAAACTGGAGCGCCGCCTGCACGGAGGACACGGCAACATCGGTCAGAGCCGCTGTCACGCGCATCACCGGCCAGACCCCGCCGATATCGCATAGCGCGGTCAGAAGCGCCGCCTCCGCCTTCGTGCGGCGAAGCAGCCGCATCACTTCGGCCTCATCGGCTGCAGCGAGCACCGCGCTTCTCGCCTCTGCAATCAACGCCTCGAGATGCGTATCCGGATCGCATTGCAGAAGCCGGATCAGGCGCGGCGGATCGGCGCGCATCAGCTCGAACAGATAAGGCGAGAATTCCGCGATGCCGGCCAGGATATCCCGCGCCAGGGGATGGACCAGAAATGCTTCAAGACGGACGGACTGTGCCGGCTCGAGCTCGGCCAGCCAATTTTCAAAACGTCGTTCGTCGGTTGCGGAAGCGGCAATATGGGGAGCCTCCGCGAAACGCGCGGCCAGGCCCTCGCCATGCTTGTCCGCGTTTCCCGGCGCGGAGTGGTTCATGCCACCTTCTGTGGCACATCCTGCATCGGAGGAGCAACCCTGTCGCCAGCGCGCGCCGGCAGTACCAGCGTGGCGACGAGACCGGGCTGCGCATCGCCCAGCCGCAATTCGCCGCCATGCAATGTCGCGACCGCCGAGGCGAGGCTGAGGCCGAGCCCGGAGCCCGGCAGCGTGCGGCTGGCCTCCAACCGCACGAATCGCTCGACGACATGCTTGCGGTCGGCCTCGGGGATGCCGAGGCCACGATCGGTGACGCTGAGCAGCACCTGATCGCCCTCGCGCTTCGCCTCGATCGTGATCTGCCGGCTGTCCAGGCTCACCACGGTTCCCGCCGCCTGAGCCACCGGCTTGCCGTATTTGATCGCATTCTCGACCAGATTGGCGAGCGCCTGGCTGATCAGCTCGCGGTTGGCGTGAACCGGCGTCGGCTCGCACCTGACATTCAAGGTCATGCCATCGTCTTCGGCAAGCGGCTCATAGAGCTCGTGGATGCCGTTGGCGACCTCGGCGGCATCGAAATCATCCATATTTCCGCGCGCCTGCCCGGACTCCGCACGCGCGATCATCAGCAGCGCGTTGAAGGTGCGGATCAGGCCGTCGGATTCCTCGATGGTCCGTTCCAGCGCGGCGCGGTAGTCGGCCTCGCCGCCCGATTTCGCCAGCGCCTCCTCGGCGCGGTTGCGCAGGCGCGTCAGCGGCGTCTTGAGGTCGTGGGCGATGTTGTCGGAGACCTCCTTCAGCCCCGCCATCAGCGCCTCGATACGCTCCAGCATGGCATTGAGGTTTTCGGCGAGGCGGTCGAGTTCGTCGCCGCTGCGCCCAACGGGCAAGCGCTCGCTGAGATCGCCCGTCATGATGCGATGCGCGGTGCCGGACATCGCGTCGATGCGCGTCAGCACCCTGCGCGCGACGAAGACGCCGCCGCCGAGACCGAGCACTACGACGATCAGGATCGACCATTGCGCGGCCTTCGCCACGATACCGAACAGCCGTCGCCGCTCATCGAGATCGCGGCCGATCAAGAGCCGGAAACCGTTCGGCATCTCGGTGACGCGCACCAGCGCGCGATGATCGCGCTCGTCCGCCTCCTCCATTCGCCGATAGGCCGTCTCCGACCATCCCGTCGTCGCCATGACGCCGGGCGCCAGCGCGCCGACATTGCCGGCGACCGCCTGCCCCGTCGGCGTGGTCACGAGATAGAGGTTGGCGCCGGGCCGCAGCGCCCGATATTCGATCGCGCGCGAAAGACCGAGCAGGCCGCGACGGCCGTAGATCTCGTTGATCTCTGAGGTCTCGGCATTCACCGTCTGCGTAATCTCTTCGGTGATCAGCCGCCGCGTATTCCAGGCGAAATAGCCCAGCAGCGAGGCCGCGAAAATCGCAAACAGAAACAGGTAGACCAGCGTCAGCCGGAACGCCGTGGTGCGGACGAGTTTACCGAATGCCGTCACGGATCATGTATCCGGCGCCGCGGATCGTATGCAGCAGCGGCCGCTCGAAGCCCTTGTCGATCTTGGAGCGCAGCCGCGAAATGTGCACGTCGATCACGTTGGTCTGCGGATCGAAATGATAGTCCCAGACGTTCTCCAGTAGCATGGTACGGGTCACCACCTGGCCGGCATGCTTCATGAGGTATTCGAGCAGGCGGAATTCGCGCGGCTGAAGCGTCAGCTCGTCCTTGCCACGGGCGACGCGATGGGAGAGCCGGTCGAGCTCGAGATCGCCGACCCGGTAGAGCGTGTCCTCGGCAGGGCCGCCGCGGCGGCGCGACAGCACCTCGACGCGGGCCAGCAGCTCGGCGAAGGAATACGGTTTTGGCAGATAGTCGTCGCCGCCGGCACGCAGGCCCTTGATACGGTCGTCGACCTGCCCGAGCGCGGAGAGAATCAGCACCGGCGTCGATTCGCCCTTGTCGCGGAGCGCGCCGATCAGCGACAGGCCGTCGCGCTTGGGTAGCATGCGGTCGACCACCAGCACGTCGTATTCGCCGCTCTCGGCCATGGCGAGGCCTTCCTCGCCGTCGCTGGCGTGGTCGGCAATGTGGCCGACCTCGCGAAACGCCTTCACGAGGTAGTCGGCGGATTCGCGGTCGTCTTCGATGATGAGGAGGCGCATTGTGCGGTCGGCGGCGGTCAAGGAGGTCAACCTTCTCTGAACATGGCGCGAGCGGCAATCGCATGCAAGCGGAGCGGGACGATCTTGCATCGGGAAAAAGGCGGGCGGTGAAGCTGGGGGGACCTCACCGCCCTAGGCCTTCCGACGGAGGGGGGCGTAATTCCACCGGAAGGTAGACAGGGGAAGCAAACTTTGTGTTGCTCCCCCGAAGGGCGCCGCCGGCGGGGGCGACTGATGCCGGCGACACCCTTCATCTCGTAAGCCTCCTGAGGCCTAGCCCTTGGCGAGGGGCACTGCGACGAAGCGCGACTGGCCGCCGCTCTTCACGCGCATCAGGACGCTGTTCTTGTTGTCGGTCCGCGCCGTGTTGATCGCGTCGCGGACGTCGCCGGCGGTGCTCACGCTCTTGCCGCCGACTTCGAGAATCACGTCGCCCTCCTTGAAGCCGCGTTCGGCCGCGGCGCTCTTCGGGTCGACTTCGGTAACCACGACGCCATCCTTGCCGGCGCCGGCTACAGAATTTGCGGGCGCGACCGTCATGCCGAGCTTGGGCACGTCAGTGCCGCGGTTCGCACCCTTGTTGGTGTCCGTATCGGTGTCGGACTTGGCCTCGACGGTGTTCGGCAGCTGGCCAAGCGTCAGGTTCACGACCTTGTCCTGACCCTTGTGCAGCACGTTGAGCTTCACGGTCGCGCCGGGCGCCAAGCCGCCGATGGTGCGGGCGAGCTCGCGGGCGTCCTTGACGGGTTCGCCATTGACCGCCGTGATCACGTCGCCGGACTCGATGCCGGCCTTGGCAGCCGGACCATTCGCCTGCGGTTCAGCAACCAGCGCGCCTTCGGCCTTCTTCATGCCGAGGCTGTCGGCGATATCGGATGTCACCGGCTGAATCTGCACACCGATCCAGCCGCGGCTGACCGAGCCCTTGTCCTTGAGCTGCGCCACGACGCTCTTGACAGTGCTGGCCGGAATCGAGAACGCGATGCCGACGCTGCCGCCGGAGGGCGAGTAGATCGCGGTGTTGACGCCCATCACCTCACCCTCGGTGTTGAATGCCGGACCGCCGGAATTGCCCTTGTTCACGGGCGCGTCGATCTGGATGAAATCGTCATATGGACCGTTGCCGATGTCCCGGCCGCTGGCCGAGACGATGCCCGCAGTCACGGTGCCGCCGAGGCCAAAGGGATTGCCGACCGCGAGCACCCAGTCGCCGATCCGCGGCTTGCCGTCGGCAAGCTTGGCGAACGGGAAGTTCGAGCTGCCCTCGACCTTGATCAGGGCCACGTCGGTGCGCTGGTCGGTGCCGATCACCTTCGCAGTATAGGTCTTGCCGTCATCGGTCGTGACCTCGACCTTGTCGGCGCCGTCGACCACATGGTTGTTGGTGACGGCATAGCCGTCAGCGGAGATGAAGAAGCCGGAGCCCTGGCCCTGGACCACGCGGCCGCGGCCGCCCTTCTGACCCGGGAAGCCATCCGGTCCGCCGAAGCGGCGGAAGAATCGCTCCATCGGCGAGCCCGGCTGGAACGGAGAAGAATCGTCATCGCTGTCGTTGCTCGCGGTCTTCTCCTTGATGTTGACCTTCACCGAGATCACGGAGGGCTTCACGCGCTCGACGATATCGGCGAAACCGATGGGGCGCTCGACCTTCCGAACCTCGTTGTTGACCTGCGCATGCGCCGGGCTGGAGAACAGGTCGGCAGGCGAGGTCGATGGGCTGAAGCCATAGACGGCGACGCCGAGGCCGGCGACGACCGAGGCCATCAGCGCGATCTTGCGCGCGGAGAACGCCGAGCGGCGGGGCTGCCGGTAGGACGGAAGGTTCGAAAGATCACGGTCGGTCATGCAGATGTCTCCAGGGCCTTGAATTCCTTTTGGTGCCGGATGGCAGCACCATACGGACCTAAAGATGGGGGCTCCCGCCTTACCGTGCGCTGGCGATGGGGTTAAACTTTCGTAATGAACGCCCGAGCCGATGCGGCAGTTTATCGCAGTCCAAAAATCGCGATTCCGCAGGAACTTAACAGGGTTCCGGTGACGCGCGCCGGAGCGCCCGCGCTGCGCATCGCAGCCTGCGTATGATGCGCAATTAGCGTCGCAATTAGCTAGCGCGATGGGGCGTCGTCGGACATCAAGGCGGCGAGCCGCGCCTCTTCGTCCGGCGTGAGCGGCGGGGCCGGTATGTCTGCTCCACTCTGCGCACGCCGCCGGATTTGCAGCCACAGCGCCAGGCCGCCGCCGGCCAGCAGCAGCGGCGCAAGCAGCCACAACAGCAAGGTCTGACGCTCGAAGCGCGGCTTCAGCAGCACGAACTCGCCATAGCGCGCCACCAGGAAGTCGAGGACTTGCGAATTGCTGTCGCCGGCTGCGATCCGCTCCCGCACGAGGAGACGCAAATCGCGCGCGAGCGGCGCGTCGGAATCGTCGATCGACTGATTTTGGCAGACCATGCAGCGCAGCTCGCGCGACAATTCGCGCGCGCGGACCTCCTTGGCGGGATCCGACATGATCTCGTCGGGTTGCACGGCATAGGCCGCGGGCCACGACAGCAGCGTTAGCGCAATGATCACGAGCCAGATCCGACGCATCGGATCACTCCGCCGGCTGAAGGCGTTGCTTGGCCCGCGCCGGCTTCGGCGCGCCGACCCGCAAGCGCCGGTCGGACAGCGACAAGACGCCGCCGAATGCCATCAGGACCGGCCCCCACCAGATCAGGAGCACCAGCGGCTTGTGATAGATGCGCACGGCGATTGCGCCCTCGGCGGTGGTATCGCCGAGCGAGACGTAGAGCTGGCTCGCGCCGCGCGTCAGCAGCGCGGCCTCAGTGGTCGAGGAGCCGCGGGTGGTGAAGCTGCGCTTGGACGGCGTCATGACGCTGTGCGTCTCGCCGTCACGGCTGACGTTGAACTCGGCAATCATCTCGCGGTAGTTCGGCCCCTGACGCTGGAACAGCCCGTCCAGCTTCAGATCGTAGCCGGCGATATGGGCGACCTCGTTCTGCCTCATCGTCCCGATGTATTCGCTGTTCCAGGTGGTCTCGCAGACGATTCCGATCAGCGCGACGCCAAGGCCGGCATGCGCGAATACCGTCCCCCAGGCCGAGCGCGGCAGGCCGCGGGCGCGGTGCAGCGCCGTTGCGACCGGCAGGCGGAACAGGCCGGTCCGTTCGGCGAGGTCCGTGATCGCGCCAGCGATGACGAAGACTCCAAGCCCAATTGCCAATGGCGCCAGCGCGCTGCCACCACGCGTCCAGGCCCAGACGATGGCGATCACGACGAGCCCGGCAACACCCGCCGCAAGCAGGCGCTGGGTGACGCCGAGCAGGTCGCCGCGCTTCCACGCCAGCATCGGTCCGAATGGCACGGCCAGCAGCAGCAGGGTGAACAGCGGGACGAAGGTGAGGTTGTAGAACGGCGCGCCGACCGACATCTTGAAATCGGCCAGCACTTCCATCGCCAACGGATAGAGCGTGCCAAACAGTACGACCGCGCAGGCCACCGTCAGCAGCAAATTGTTCAACACCAGCGCGCCCTCGCGCGAGATCGGCGCGAATAGGCCGCCCTGCTTCAACGCGGTCGCGCGCCCTGCGAACAGCGACAGGCTGCCGCCGATGAACAGGCAGAGGATCAGGAGGATGAACACGCCGCGCGTCGGATCGGTGGCAAAGGCGTGCACCGAGGTGATGACGCCCGAGCGCACCAGGAAGGTGCCAAGCAGCGACAGCGAGAAGGTCAGGATAGACAGCAGGAGCGTCCAGACCTTCAGCGCATTGCGCTTCTCCATCACGAGCGCCGAATGCAGCAGCGCGGTGCCCGCAAGCCACGGCATCAGCGAGGCGTTCTCGACGGGATCCCAGAACCACCAGCCGCCCCAGCCGAGCTCGTAATAGGCCCAGTAGGAGCCCATGGCGATGCCGAGGGTGAGGAATATCCAGGCGACCAGCGTCCACGGCCGCACCCAGCGCGCCCAGGCCGCGTCGATCCGCCCCTCGATCAGCGCCGCGATCGCAAAGGAGAACGAGATCGAGAAGCCGACATAGCCGAGGTAGAGCATCGGCGGATGCACGGCGAGGCCGATGTCCTGGAGCACCGGGTTGAGATCGCGTCCCTCGATGGGCGGATTGGCGATGCGCAGGAACGGGTTGGAGGTCACCAGGATGAAAAGATAGAACGCGCTGGCGATCCAGGCCTGGACGGCGAGCACATGCGCGCGCAGCGACAGCGGCAGGTTGTTGCCGAATGCCGCCACCAGCCCGCCGAACAGCGCCAGGATCGACACCCACAACAGCATCGAGCCTTCATGGTTTCCCCACACGCCGGTGATCTTGTAGATCAGGGGCTTCATGGAATGGGAGTTCTCGTAGACGTTGGCGACGGAGAAATCCGAGTTCACGTGCAGCATCACGAGGGCTGTGAACGAGGCACCAACGAACAGGAGCTGCGCCAGCGCGGCGGAGCGCGCCACGTTCATCAGGGCAACGTCGCGCAAGCGCGCGCCGATCAGCGGCACGATCGACTGGATCAGCGCCAGTCCAAGCGCGAGCACCAGCGCATAATGTCCGGATTCCGCGATCACCGTACCGCTCCCTGCGGGTTGCCCTGCGCGGTCGTGGCCGCAGGTTTCGCTCCATAATCGTCCTTCCAGTGCCCCTGCTTCTTCAGGGCATCGGCGACGTCCTTGGGCATGTAGGTTTCGTCGTGCTTGGCGAGCACGGTGTCGGCCTTGAACACGCCATGGGCATCGAGCGAGCCTTCGGCGACGACGCCCTGCCCTTCACGGAACAGATCGGGCAAGATGCCTTTGTAGGCCACGGGGAGCTTCGCGCCGCCATCGGCGACTTCGAACGTCACCGCGAGATTGTCGCCGCGCTGGAGCGAGCCGGGCTGCACCAGGCCGCCGAGGCGAAACCGCTTGCCGGGCTCGACGTGTTTCTCCGCCACCATGGTCGGGGTGGAGAAGAACACGATGGAATCGCGCAGGGCGTTGAGCACGAGCGCGGCCGCCAGCGCCAGCACGGCGAGCGAGCCGCCGATGATGGTCATACGTCGCTGCTTGCGGGTCATGGCGTATCCGTTGTTCGCGAGTCTCGTCCCGACATCGTCATCCGTCGAGCCCGAGCGTCTTGAGACCTTCGTTGAGCTGGCGCAAGCGCTCGGCGTCGTTGGCGATTGCCTGACGGGCGTCGGTCGAGGCGCCCATTGCCTTGTCGCGATCGCCCATCACGAGATAGGCGCGCACCAGGCGCAGCCAGCCCTCGACATCGTCGCCGTTCTGCTTCAACCGCATGGCCAGGCGTTCGACCATGCCGCGCACCATCGCGCCGCGATCGCCCTCGCTCATATCCCTGGAGGCTGTGATCGTCTCGTCCGGCAGTGCCGGCAGCGCGCCGCCACTGCCGCCGACCCGCGCCAGCGCGGATTGCACCACGGGACGCCACGGCGCATCCGCCGGCGCTTTCGCAAGCAGCGCGCGCCAGATGGTGGCCGCATCGTCCTTGCGGCCGTCCTGCTCGGCGGCGAGCCCGAGGAAATAATTCGCCTTGGGATCGTCGGCGTCCAGCGCGCGCGCGCGTTCGAATTCGGTCTTGGCCTCGGCGGTCACCACGCCGCCGGCGGCAGCCGACAGCGCCTCGCCGAGGTTGGCCCTTCGTTCGGCGCTCTCGCCGTTGTAGGTCAGCGAGTTCCGGTAGGCGCGCGCCGCATCGTCGAAACGGCCGAGTCGCTCCAGCACCGGCCCGAGCACGTTCCAGCCGCGCCCATCGGTCGGATTCTTTTCCAGATGCTGCTCGACCTGCACAACGAGAGTTTCGAGTGACCGCGCCATGCCGGACCCGGACCCGCGCTGCGCCAGCGGAAAGTCCTGAAGCTTGGGCGAACCGAGCGGCATGTAGACGCCGATCGCAACGAGCGGCAGCCCGACGAGCGCCAGTACAGCCGCGGCACGGCGCCATTTGAGACTCGACTTCGGCACTGGCGCGGGCTCATGGGCGGCGGCGGCTAGCAGCCTGCGGCTGATCTCGACGCGTGCAGCCTCGGCTTCCGGCGCCGCAATCAGGCCTGCACCGAGATCGCGCTCGATCTCGGTCAATTGGTCCTTGTAGACCGCGACCTCGCTGCCCCGATTCTCAGTGTCTTGACCTTCAGAGTCTTGACCTTCAGAGCCTTGGCCTTCAGAGCCTTGGCTCTGCGCGCGCGCGCGACGGCCGAGCGGCCAAAGCACGGCGAAGATCGCCGCGACCGTCATCAGCGCGAACACGAACCATAGCGTCATCAGGCAAACTTCCGGCAGCGCGCGAGCCGCGCCCACACGTGGCTTTACACCACGGCTGGACGCTGCGGCAATTGACAATTGTCAATCTTCCGCGACCGGATGCCGTCTTGAAGTCGTGGGAATCCAACGGCTTAGTGTATCTCGAAGTCTACACTCCGGGCGGCGTCCTCGCCATGCCCGTTGATGGCCTTCAGGAAATACGTTCCCGGCTCGATCGCATCCGGCAACCTGATGCGCAACGCACCAACTGGAACCGGCGAAGCGATCGTTGTTGCGGTCTCCGGCAACGGCCGACCGCTCCCCTTCTCGACCAGCACCACCTTCGCCCTGACCATCAATCTCTGGTACTTCGCCAAGATGACGCGGTTCTCGATTTCAACGAAGCTGATAAGTGCTTTCATGCGCCCACAGATAGAAATTCCCCGGACTTGCACGGCGACCGTAGGGCCCGGCACCGGCACCGTCAACCAGAAATTGTGAGCGCGAAAATATGCGCTTGGATCAGCTCGCGCGCGACGATTTACGCTCGCCGGTCAGCGCGTTCTCCGCAGCGCGACTCATCAGCGAGGCGTAATCGTCGCCGAACAGCACCTCGCAGAAGCGGATCGCGGCCTGCACCTGCTGCTGCCGGTAGGCGCGGACCTTGTGATCGGCGGCGCGAAGCGACTGCACCAGCTGCTCGGTCGAGCGTTCCACATATTGCTGGAGGTCGGAATAGGTGCGCAGTGTCACCTCGTTGATCGCAAGTTCGCTGGCGTAGTTGCGGCAGGTCGCGACAAAGTCGATCAACGCCGCGGTTTCCTCCACCTCGGTGCTGTCGATCCGCGCCCCCGGCGGAATGTCCTTCTCGGCGCGCTGACGCAGGATGCGGCGAACGCGGCCGGGAACGCTGTCGATCTCCGATTGCAGCGCATTGGAGATGTCGGCCCGGATTGCGGTCAACTGCTTGCCCCAGGCGGAATCGTTGCGCAGATCGAGCTCGGTGCGCAGGCCGCGCACGCCGTCGTGCAGCGCCTTGAGATTGCCGGCGACATTGTCGAAATGACCGCGCTTGATGTCCATGCGCAGGATTGCGGCAACGCAGGACAGATCGTGCAGGGCGATGGTGACCGCCACGCCATAGGGCGTGGCCGCGACGCGGATTTCGTCGTCGGACGCGGCAATCTTGATGGCCAGGCGGATGATCTGCCAGGGTGCGGTCATCCGCTGCACCACCATCGACAGCGCGAAGGGCAGCATCTGCGGCGTCTGGAGCACGGGAATGTTGAGCGCTGAAGTCACCGAGACAATCTGGGAATCGCCGAAGGCGCGCAGGAAGCGCGGCAGCTTTTCGTTCAGGGTGGCAATGGCCTCGCGCACGGCGAGCACGGCTCCGATCGAATAGAGATCCTCGATCACGTTGGGAGCACCGACGCGGGCGAGCGCGCGCGACTTGTCGCCGCCGCCCGGCCCGGTCAGGGCAAAGATGGCGTCCGCAGCCACGGCCTGGAGCTTCTGCGCCAGCGCTTCGACCTGTCCCGAACTATCCGCCGGCATCCGCGCCAGCGCGGCCTCGAATTCGTTCACCTTGTCCGGGGCGCTATCGCGGCCGAGCCACTGCCAGATCGGCTGGAGCGAGGCGCGGCGGATCTGTCCGACCCGGATCGGGGCGCCCGCCTCGACCAGGAATGGTTCCAGCACCTGGAACAGAAGCCGCGACAGATCGTCGGTGCGCGGTGGCGGGGCCTCCTCGGTCTCCGTCTTGCGCACGATTTTGCGCAGCTGCTCAAGCACGAGGGTCGCCACAGCGGTTTCCTGGCCGCGTTCCAGCGCGCGCTCGAACTCCCGCATCAGCAGCGCCTGCGACTGCGGCGGGAGCTGCGCGAGATATTCTCTCAGCCGCTCGATCGATGTCTGGCTCATACGCCCGGCTAATGCACTGAAGTGGCGGACGAGGGATGCGTCCGGGCACGATCATAGGGGCGCTCGCCTTAAGAAGCCGTTGAAGCTGCGCTGAATCCCACCGGTTTCGACCTGCAGGACAAATAAGCGTGTGGAAACAGAGGATTATATTCCGGGGAGGACAAGTTCTGCCCGCAACCCGCCGATCGGAGCACTCCCGAGCGTGAGGTTGCCGCCATAAAGTGCCGCCAGGTCGACCACGATGGACAGGCCGAGCCCGGAGCCGGGCTTGGACTCGTCGAGCCGCTGGCCGCGTCGCGAGACCTGGGCGCGCTCGGCCTCCGACAGGCCGCGTCCGTCGTCGTCGACAATGATTCGCAAGCGCGGGCCCACGCCGGCCTGCTGCGGCGCCTCCACCAAAACCTCGATGAAGACGTGCGAAGCGGCCCATTTGCAGGCATTGTCGACGAGATTGCCGACCATCTCCTCCAGGTCCTGCCGCTCGCCGCGGAACTTTGCGGACGGATCGGCGCTGGCCCCGACGACGATGCCGCGGTCGCGATGGATCTTCTCCATCGTCCGCCGCAACGCCTCGATGGCGGGCGCAACCTCCGTAACGGTCGCGACGACCGAGACCCGCGCGGCGATGCGCGCGCGCTCCAGATGATGGGCGACCTGATCGCGCATCACATCGGCCTGTTCCATGACCTTGGCCGCGAACGGATCGGCCGCGTGTATGCCGGCCTCGTTGACGATGACCGAGAGCGGCGTCTTGATCGCATGGGCGAGATTGCCAACATGGGTGCGGGCTCGCTCGACGATTTCGCGGTTGGCGTCGATCAGCGCGTTGGTCTCGCGCGCCAGGGGCGCGATCTCGACCGGGAATTCGCCCTCAAGCCGCTCGGCTCGCCCGGAGCGGATGTCGGCAATCGATTCGGAAATGCGCTTGAGCGGCGCAAGGCCGAAGCGGACCTGGAACACCGTGGTCAGCAGCAGCACGATGCCGAGCGCGATGAAGGTCCCGCCGAGATAATAGTCGAAGCTGCGCGTCTCATCGAAAATCTCGGTATCGTCACCCGCGACGCTAACGAGATATTTGCCGTCGCTGCCGAGATCGACCGGCCGCTCCACCATCCGCAGATTCTGGCCCTCGGGCCCATCGACATAGGCCAGCCGGATGCCGGCGGCGGTGAGCTCCGTGTGCTGTTCCTCCAGCTTCGGCAGCTTCTTGTCCCAGAGCGAGCGCGACGAGCGAACCTCCGGCTTTTCGGTGTCGGTCCGCGTGATCTGCCAATACCAGCCGGACAACGGCAATTCGAACAGGGGCTCACCCAGCGACTGGAACTGGCGGTCCGGCGGCTCGTCGGGGGTGGCGACCTCGGCGATCAGCGTGCGCAGATAGAGGTTGAGCCGGCGATCGAAGGCGCGCTCGGTGGCGTTCTTGTAGACCGAGGACAGCACGACGCCGGTGATGGCCAGGATCACCACGAGCCACGCGGTCGCCGACAGGAACAGCCGGTTCGCAAGCGAGCTAGCGGGCATCGGAAGGGTCCCGGGAGACGCAGAATGTCGGGTCGTCGGCCATCATCACCCGACCAAGGCCCCGTGTCCGGCCGCCCGTCAAGCCCCAACGCCTCAAGCGCCGGGCGCTGCCGGCGGGGTCAGGAGATAGCCGAGGCCGCGGACGGTCTGGATGATGTCAACGTCGAGCTTCTTGCGGATGCGGCCGACAAAGACCTCGATGGTGTTGGAGTCGCGATCGAAGTCCTGGTCGTAGAGATGCTCGACCAGCTCGGTGCGGGAGACCACGCGCCCCGAATGGTGCATCAGGTAGGCCAGAAGCCGATATTCGTGCGAGGTCATCTTCACGGGGTTGCCGGAGACGCTGACCCGGCCGGTTCTGGTGTCGAGCGTGACCGGACCGCAGCTGAGCTCACTCTGGGCGTGGCCGGTCGAACGGCGCAGCAGGGCGCGGATGCGCGCCAGCACCTCCTCCAGATGGAACGGCTTTGCGACGTAGTCGTCGGCGCCGGCGTCGAACCCCTGGACCTTGTCGCTCCAGCGGTCGCGCGCGGTGAGGATCAGGACCGGCATGGTGCGGCCATTGCGCCGCCAGGCCTCCAACACCGAGATGCCGTCCTTCTTCGGCAGGCCGATATCGAGCACCACGGCGTCATACGGCTCGTTCTCGCCGAGATAATGCCCCTCCTCCCCGTCGAAGGCGCGATCGACGACATAGCCGGCGTCGGTCAGCGCCTTGGTGAGCTGGCGATTGAGATCGGGGTCATCCTCCACAACGAGCAGGCGCACGCTTCTCTCCAAAGGCTGCAAGAATAGGCCGCATGATAGACCGCCAGAGATGAGCAATTCCGGCGTGAACTGAATATGAACGCGGGGAACCGGTTTACGTTACTTTTTGGACATATACTATTCGCACGCCGAACCGACTGCGCCCGCCGGGCCCCTCGCCAGATCGGGGGCATGGCGGGCGTAATGTGCCGCGTCGCGCGGCGAGTCGGATGGTCCGAACGTCGCTGGCCCGGGACTTAGCCGGAGACTTAGCCGGACACTTGGCCCGGAGACTTGGCCTGGAGACTTGGCCGTCAGGTCCGGAAGAACACGAACCAGACGACGGCGAGGATCAGGATCGCGAGGCCGGTCGAGATGGCGAGCAGCGCCGCCACCGAAGGTCCCGGTTCGCCCTGGCGCGCCTCGGTCGGCGTTTCGACGATCTGACGTTGCTCTCGCGTGGTTGCCATGGTGACCTCAATCTCAGGCTATCGCGTCCGATTGCCGCGACGTCTCGCGGCAAAATACGTGCCGGGGCAACGCCCGATCCGGAGCGATGTTCCGGAGAGAGCCCTGCGGCAGACGCCCATTGCGGAAGAGGCAACGGATGCCGCGGCCGGCGGTTAACGCCGTTGCAAGATTCCATCCCGGCGCTTGCTATGATTCGCAGTTCCCCGATGGTATCCTTGTCCGATGTCCCTGTTGCGTTTGGAGTAGCCCATGGCCCCCCGCGCCAATTGGAAGGGTTTTCTGCGTCTGTCGCTCGTGACCTGCCCGGTCGCGCTCTATCCGGCCACTTCGGATACCGAGAAGGTTTCGTTCAACCAGATCAACCGCAAGACGGGACACCGGATCAAGTACCTCAAGGTCGATGCCGAGACCGGTGACGAGGTGACCTCCGAGGATATCGTCAAGGGCTACAAGGTCGACACCGACACCTATATCGAGGTCAGCAAGGACGAGCTCGACGAAATCGCGCTGGACTCGACCCACACGATCGAGATCGACGAGTTCGTGCCGAAGACCGATATCGACAACCGCTATCTGATCCGCCCCTATTATCTGGTGCCGGACGGCAAGGTCGGCCACGACGCCTATGCGGTGATCCGCGAGACCATCCGCAGCATGAACAAGGTGGCGATCGGACGCGTGGTGCTGACCAACCGCGAGCACATCATCGCGCTGGAGCCGCTCGATAGCGGCCTGATGGGCACGCTGCTGCGCTACCCCTACGAGGTGCGCAGCGAGAAGGAATATTTCGACGACATCCAGGATGTGAAGCTGACAAGAGACATGCTCGACCTCGCCAAGCACATCGTGGAGAAGAAGTCCGGCGCGTTCGAGCCCGAGCTGTTCGAGGATCACTACGAGACTGCGCTGATCGATCTCATCAACAAGAAGCGCAGCGGAGCGCCGATCGCGGCCAAGGCGGCGCCGAAGACCGGCGGCAACGTCATCAACCTGATGGACGCGTTGAAGAAGAGTCTCGCGAGCGAGAAGGGCGAAACTCCAGCAGCGAAGGTCGCCAAAGAGACAGCCAAGGGCAAGAAGCCGAAGAAGCGCGTCGAAGGCCAGCGCGAGATGCTGTTGCCGATCGCCGGCAAGGGCAAGGAAGCCGCCGCGGCCAAGCAAGCGCCCAGGGAAACACCGAAGAAGGCCGACAAGCCGGCGCGGACCAAGAAGGCCGGATAGCGACAACGGCCCGGGGGCGAAGCGCGTCGTGACATCGTTGACGAAGCGGCCGGCCTGACATGCCCTGGTCGATGCCGTTCGACGATCCCGTCCCCCTGCGTAACGGGCGCAAGCTGCTCACGCTTCAGCAGGCGGCCGACTACATTATGCAACTGCCCGAGGACGCGCAGCATGAACCTCATTGGCAGACCGCCATCGAGACCTTGATCAATGCAGCCGAGGCCGGCGGCGGCTGGTTGCTGTTTGCCCGCATAGCGATGTTGCGGGCGCTGAACGCGGACGGTGGTGGGCATGGATGAGAGCCAAGCTTGATATCAAGCTCGGTATCCTTGCCGACCCGTTGACGAATAGCCTCAACAATCCGTTAAGCGGCACGGTGATGTTCAGCACGACTGCTCGATCATGCTGACGGCGACTCTGGTCGGATGTCGCGCCGCCCGCCCTGAAACGCCGCCGCAAGGGCGCGACGTACGCTCAAACGATATCATCTCGTGAGGGTTTGCCGATTTAGGTCCATTTGGATCGGCCGAGGAAACATTAACTTAATGAGTGTCACACTATGTAACAGGCGAGTTCGACCGAACCTGTTTCTTTTGACGCGCGCAAATTTTAATCGACCGATATACGACTTCGAAAACGACGCAATCGTACATTCGATCGGATGAATAGGAGTTGGCAATGCGTTTGCTCAGGTCTTTCCTTGCCGATGAAAATGGTGCCACCGCCATCGAGTATGGTTTGATCGCCGCCGGCATCGCACTTGCCATCGTTACGATCGTGAACAACACGGGGAACGCGCTCCTCAACAACAAGTTCAACTCGGTCAGCTCGGCGATGAAGTAACGACGGGGCCCGGGCTGGCGACGACCGTCCGAGTTCGTCGATTCCGCCACGATGCCCAGGAGTCGAATGGCAGCGCGGGCCCGCCTCTTTCAGTTCGCATTTCAACAGCAGACACAACCCCGCATTGGCCGCTTGTCTCGGAGCTGTCAGCTATGCTCTCCAGGGTTGAAGGGATCACCGACTTGGGTCGGCCGAGACGTCACCTCGCGTTCGAAGCGGACTTGCTCGGGACGGCGGAGATGCAGCTTCTACTGTAAAAGCTATTTCCATCTCTGGTTTATAAGCGCAGGGTGCTGTACCAACCCATAGGCACTCCCAAAAGGATGATCCAATGAAGCGGCGCGAGTTCGTCTCGTTAGTCGGAAGCTCCGCTGCCGCATGGCCCCTTGCAGCGTGGGCGCAGCATCCGACGACACCGGTTATTGGATTTATCAATGGGACATCGCCGCAGGGATATGGCCACTTCGTCGCAGCATTTCGCAGTGGCCTGGCCGAAACCGGCTACATTGAGGGCCAGAACGTCGCGATCGAGTACCGATGGGCGGACGGCCACTACGAGCGTTTGCAAGCATTGGCGGCTGATCTGGTTGACCGCCGCGTGACCGTTATCGTCGCGACAAGCACCCCTGCGAACCTTATCGCAAAGAAGGCGACGACGCGAATTCCCGTCGTGTTTACCACCAGCAGCGACCCGGTCGAGCTGGGTCTTGTTGCCAGCCTGGACCGGCCGGGTGGCAACGTGACCGGTGCGGTCACGTTGAATGTGGAGGTGGTTTCAAAGCGGCTGGAGTTGCTCCACGAGCTCGTCCCGACCGCGAGCGTCGTTGCCGCGCTCGTCAATCCCGTCAATCCCAATGCCAAGACGCAGTCCAGGGCATTGGAAGCCGCGGCTCGCACGATCGGACTGCAACTCGAGACGGTGAGCGCATCAACTGAAAGCGAAATCGACGCGGCGCTTGCACAACTTGCTGAACGGCGGACGGGCGCTCTTCTGATCGACACGGATGCGTTTCTATTCAGCCGACGCGCTCAACTTGTCGATCTGACGAAACGCTACGCAATTTCCACGATTTTCGATCGACGTGAGTACGCCGAGGCCGGAGGGCTGGTGAGCTATGGCGGAAGTGTCGAAGATGTGTACCGTCTGGCCGGCATTTACACCGGACGGATCCTGAAGGGTGAGAAGCCGGCAGATCTGCCTGTCATTCAATCCACCGCGCTTCAGCTGATCGTCAACCTGAAGACCGCCAATACGCTCGGTATCACCGTGCCGACGTCACTGCTCGCGCGCGCCAACGAAGTCATCGAATAGACCGCTTGTGGTCCAATCCCTATATTTCGGTGGGCGGTTTCAACACTACTTTCCGAGCGAAATGCGGAGATCTCCTTCTGCATCGGATCTGACTGCAGGCGACGCTATGATCCGGGATTACGCTTCGCCCCAACCGGGGCCACGCCGGCGCCACGGCCCGCAAGTTTGAACGCCATCAGGGCGCGTACCCGACCAGGCAAATGTAGCCCGAAATTTTTGTGACAAATGCGGTCTTCTGGACGGGTGTCTTGTCCGCGCCGGGGCGCGGCGAAAGAAAGCTGACTTCGGTGACAACACCTTCCTGGGCCCTGGCCAATTCCTCGCCGTAGGGCTTGCCTGAGGCGTCCTTGCTATCCTTTTGAACAATGCCCAGGCGCGCCGGATTCGGGTTTGCAACCATCTTGCCGTCCGGACCGGCACATGTGGGGTACAGATCCCTGTCGCTGAACTTTGGATCGCCCTTGTTGATCTGGGAGATCGTCTCGCCGGGATCTGCCTCGATGCCGGCGACGACTCTTTCCAGCATTGCGCGAGCCTCTATCGCGTTGCCGTATTGCTGCTGAGCAATCACTGCTGGCATGGATGCGAGCGCAAAGGTGCCCGCAACAAAGAACTTGCTCATCATGATCTGGCTCCAAAATGGTCGAATTAGCGGCAATCAATCAATACAATATCTCGTAGCGTGTCGTACAAACGTCATCGGCCCGCTCCCGAAGACGCCAACCGGACTGGAGCCTTTGCAATCACGCAATCAACGCGTGGCGATGCACGTTCCTGTCTTAGAACATGCCTTTCCGCGCACCTAAAGCCTAAAGTTTTTGCGGCCGATCGTGTGATGCCGCAACCCAGGAGCGGTACCAATTGGACTCGCGATCAGTCATGATGATCGAATAAGAGGAAAATGGATTTCAGCAATGGCGTTGTCAAAGTCGGTACTTGCCGTTTGGTTTGTCGTCGCCGCGGCCCAGGCCGCGGACGCCCAGCAAAGCCCCATGCCCGCCGAGATCGCGGCCAAGTTGCAGGACATCGGTCGTGTCATCGATCCGCCGCAAACCAGCCAGCTCTACAAGCCGTTGCAGGAGCAGGAGCCCTACCGGGACGTCAAGGTCGAGCGCGACGCCAAGTACGGCGCTGCCGATCGCAATCTGCTCGACATCTTCATGCCAGCGGCGGCTTCGTCCCCTCGCCCCGTGTTGATCTTTGTGCACGGTGGCGGCTTCGTGCGAGGCAACAGGCGCATCCCGGGCGGCCCGTTCAACGACAACATCATGCTGTGGGCGGTCAAGAATGGCTACATCGGCGTCAACACCACGTATCGCCTCGCGCCGCAGGCCGTCTGGCCGGCAGGCGCCGAAGACGTGGCCGCAGCGGTTCAGTGGGTCTCAGACCAAATCGCGACACGCGGCGGCGATCCGGCACGCATCTATCTGATGGGCCATTCGACTGGCGCCGCGCACGTCGCTGACTATGTGGCCCGCCCCAAATTACATAAAGTGAAAGGCGGTGGCCTTGCCGGTGCGATCCTTGTATCGGGCATATACGATATGCCGGCGACTTCGGTCAGCGATTACCGCGTTTACTACGGTGCCGATCCCGCTCGCTACGCCGAGCAGTCCTCACTGCCGGGTTTGCTGATGACGACCATACCGCTGATGACGGTAGCCGCAGAGCTCGACCCCGCCGGCTTCGTGCAGCAATTCGACTTGTTGAAGCGCGCAAGTTGCGAGCGGGCGAGCGGATGCATACGTGCGCTCATGTTGCCGCAACATAGTCACATGTCGGAGGTGTATTCGATCAACACGGCGGACGCACGTCTTGGCAGCGAAATCGTCGATTTCACGAAGATGGAGAAATAATGAGCATCGCTCGATGCCATAGGCAGCCCGGCATCGTCTGACCGTGAAGCGCAACAAAATCCGAGATCCAGCTCCAAGCGAAAAGATATCCCGTGAGGGGATCGAGATCTCCGGTTACCCCGCCAACCACCTGATCGGGCACGCGGCTGCCGCAGCATCACCTGTAATCTGCTTCACACGCAAACGCGCGCGGTCACGCTAGATGAAGTAAGGCCTCGCTTCCGCGCGGCTTGCTTCGGAGCTGGCGATGATGGCTGCATTGGCAAAGGCGATATCCCGCGCGACGAGAACCAACGTTGACGTTGAAACCGTAAAAGTACTCATGATCTTCTCGGGAGCGGGCTTACTGCTCTCACTTGTGGCCGCAATGATCTACAGACAGGCTCTGAGCGCCGCCGCATTGTTTTGAACTCCTGCAAATTAGCCGCTCTTGCTGCCGTTCGGGTTGTCCAAGCCGAGCCGTCACTCCCGGGTGTCCGGAGTGCGGTGTTGAATTTACCGCTCGCAAACCCGTGAAGAGACTTCGTCAGCGGCGCCGAACGAAACAATCGACCTTCGGATTGAAGCCGCTTTCCTGCGAGCACGAAGTCACGGGAAAACATCGCCGAGCTAGCTATCGCTGCGACTGTTCTGGTTGGGAGAGGCAACAATGCGGTGGCATCAGGCTTTCGTCGCTCCAGCAATCATCCTCTGTTGCTCGCTGTTGAGCATCGCCACTTTGGTGATGGTCGGGGCGTGGTGAGCTCGGGTTAAACGTCCATGCGCGAAGAATTCACATCGCTCGCTTTTCTGGCCGTAACCGTGGCCGGCGTCGCGTTGCTAGGATCAGGCCTGCTCGCACTGGTCTTGGTGGGTTAGCTCGTAGGATGGGTAGAGCAAAGCGAAACCCATCACGTGAAAAACGAACAGATTGTCCGGTCTTTGATGGGCTTTCGCTTCGCTCTACCCATCTTACCGCCGCGACCATCCCGCTTAATCCGCTCCCCCATTTGATCTCCATGTGGATGCTGGATATTTTCAATCCAGCATGGCTCAGAGAGTCATGCTATAAATCGCGCAACCAACCTGTTCGAGGATGCGGATGAAGAGCGCGACGCTCCTGGCCTTTGGCTTTGTGTTTGTTGGCGCCTGTTTGCAGGACAGCGCGAGAGGACAGGCTTCAGTCGCTCCGCCGGTTTCGCTTGCTCCGCCCAAAGCATCACCACAAGCGGGCGCCAAAAATTCCCCTACAGCGTCCGACAGAGTGCCGTCGACACCGGCCACCAGCGGACCTCCATCGTTGCCGAATCCTACCGCCGACTACGATGGCTTTAGCGTCGGCGCCGTCGAAGACCATGACACGCCAGATCAGCCGAAGCGACCGATGAGGTCGCGCGCAGCAAAGGGCTCAAAGCCCGATCTGGATACGAATGGCACCACCGCGCAGCAATCGATCGATCAGGAAGATGAGGCGTTGAAACGTAAGCTGACGATCTGCAAAAGCTGCAAGTAGGAGGTTTTTCACCGTTGGCCAAGGGCCGACCTACGGCTGGCAAGTGGTGAGCCGCTGAACGCTCGCGCTGCATACCTGACCTACCGCAGCCCTCACGTGCCCCTGCTTTACGCCTCTCCAATTTCCTGATCCTCTCTCCTCAATCGGCCGGACCAACCGGCCTCGCCAGGGAGAGAGACGCCATGAAGCTCGGCACCGCGATTGCGGAAATCATGAAGCGCGAGGGGATCGAGATCCTCTGCGGTTACCCCGTCAACCATTTGATCGAGCATGCGGCGAGCGCCGAGATCCGCCCCGTGATGGTGCGGCAGGAGCGCGTCGGCATCCATATGGCGGATGCGATCTCGCGCGTGACGTCGGGACGCAGCATCGGCGCGTTCTGCATGCAGCATGGGCCCGGCGCCGAGAACGCCATGGGCGGCGTTGCGCAGTGCTTTGGCGAATCCGTGCCCGTGCTGGTGCTGCCGATGGGCTATCAGCGCCGGCTGTCGCATATCGAGCCGAACTTCAATTCCAGCGAGGTGATGAAGGCGTTTGCCAAATCGTCCGAGCCGATCATCCTGGCGAGCGAGGTCGCCAACATCTTCCGCCGCGCCTTCACAAAACTGAAGAACGGTCGCGGCGGTCCCGTCATCGTCGAGATCCCTGCCGACATGTGGAACGAGGAGGTGCCGGAGCCGCTCGACTACACGCCGGTGCTGCGCACCCGCTACGGCGCCGATCCCGTGCATGTGAAGGAAGCAGCTGCCCTGCTCGTCAACGCAAAGCGTCCGGTGATCTACGCCGGCCAGGGCGTGCATTACGCGCAGGCCTGGCCGCAACTGAAACGGCTCGCGGAACGGCTGGCCATTCCCGTCACCACCAGCTTGGGCGGCAAATCGTCATTCCCGGAAACGCACCCGCTCTCGCTCGGCTCAGGCGGCCTTGCGGTGCCGCGCGCGGTGCCGAAGTTTCTCGCTGAAGCCGACGTCATCTTCGGCATCGGCTGCTCCTTCACCGAGACCAGCTTCGGCATCGCCATGCCCAAGAGCAAGACCATCATCCACTCCACGCTCGATCCGAACCATCTCAACAAGGATGTGGAGGCGAAGATCGGCCTCGTCGGCGATGCCGGCCTCGTGCTCGATGCCCTGCTCGACGAGATCGGCAAGACCATCACTTCCGATCGGGATGCCTCGGCGATCGCGGCCGAAATCGCGGCCTCGCACAGGGAGTGGCTGGCGAAATGGATGCCGAAGCTCACCAGCAATGATGCGCCCTTGAACCCGTATCGCGTGCTGTGGGACCTCCAGCACGCCGTCGACATCCGCAACACCATCATCACCCACGATGCCGGCAGCCCGCGCGACCAGCTCTCGCCGTTCTGGAAGGCGGTCGAGCCGCTGTCCTATCTCGGCTGGGGCAAGACGACGCAGCTCGGCTACGGCCTCGGGCTTGCGATGGGCGCCAAGCTCGCAAAACCCGACAAGCTCTGCATCAACGTCTGGGGCGATGCGGCGATCGGCTTCACCGGAATGGATTTCGAGACCGCGGTGCGCGAGCGCATCCCGATCATGTCGATCCTGCTCAACAATTTTTCGATGGCGATCGAGCTGAAGGTGATGCCGGTCTCGACCGAAAAATATCGCTCGACCGACATTTCCGGCGACTATGCCGCGATGGCGCGCGCCTTCGGCGGCTATGGCGAACGGGTGACGAAGGCTGAGGACATTATCACGGCGATCAAGCGCGGTATCCAGAAGACGCAGGAAGGCACCCCTGTGCTGCTGGAGTTCATCACCAGCAAGGAGACGGAGGTGTCGCGGCCGGGAACGTAACGCGGTTTGGCGGCAAAACTTGCTGTCGCGTGCGCTGGCTCCGGCCGCAGGAGATGTGATAATCCGCCCTGGTGCCGCGCACGTTGCGGCATCAGGCCGGATTGCAAATGACCACCCCTTCCAACGAAATCGAGAAATTCGAGCGCCGATTGCAGTCGGCAACCGCCGAGAACGCGCAGCTTCGAAGCGAGCTTGCGATTGCTCGCGATCGTCATCGCGCCAGTGCCGAGATCTTGCGCACCATCGCGGCCTCGCCTTCCGATGCCCGGCCGGTCTTCGAAGCGATTGCGTCCAGCTCCAAACGTTTGCTCGGCGGCTTTTCCGCCACCGTGCTTCAGTTCATTGGGGACGAGCTGCACCTCGTGGCGTTTACACCAACCAGCCCGGAGGCGGACGCGGGACTGAAGGCATCGTTCCCGCGGCGGATCGCGGAATTTCCGACCTTCGCGCTGGTTCGTGGCGGCGAGACGATCCAGTTTCCCGACAGCGAAGCCGATGACGTCCCGGAGCTGAACCGGGATCTGGCGCGGCTGCGCGGCTTCCGCAGCGTCTTGTTCATGCCGCTGATGAACCGGGGCACGCCGGTCGGCATGATCAGCGTCACGCGCGCCGAGCCCGGCGCGTTTGCACCGGATCACGTGCAACTGCTCCAGACCTTCGCCGATCAGGCGGTGATCGCGATCGAGAATGCGCGGCTGTTCAACGAGACGCAGGAGGCACTGGAGCGCCAGACCGCTACGGCCGATATCCTCAAGGTGATGGCAGGCTCGCCATCCGACGTGCAGCCGGTGTTCGATGCCATCGCCGCCAATGCCAACCGTCTGATCGGCGGCTTTTCCACGGCGGTGCTTCGCTATGTCGACGGCGCCGCGCATCTGGCGGCGTTCACGCCGACCGACCCGGCCGGCGACCGCGTGCTCCAGGCTTCGTTTCCCGTGCCGTTCGCCCGGTTCCCACCGTATCGGGTGGTGGCGAGCGGCATGGCGGCACAACTGCCCGACACCGAGCTCGAGCCGGCTGCACGCGACATCGCGCGCGCTCGCGGCTATCGCAGCATGCTGTTCGCGCCCTTGATGAGCGAGGGCGAAGCCATCGGTCTTATCATCGCCACGCGCCGGGCGACCGGCAGCTTCGATGAGCACCAGGTCCGGCTGCTGCAAACCTTCGCCGACCAGGCCGTGATCGCGATCAAGAATGTCAGCCTGTTCAACGCGACCAGGGAGGCGCTGGAACGGCAAACCGCGACCGCTGATATCCTCAAGGTGATCGCCGCCTCGCCGTCCGATGTGACCCCGGTGTTTCAGGCCATCTCCGACAGTGCCAAGGCGCTGGCCGGTGGGCATTCCTCTGCCGTCACCCGCGTCATCGATGGCATGCTGCACTTGGCGGCGTTCACCACCGACACGGAGGCCGGCAACGCCGATCTGCTCGGCTCATTCCCGACGCCGCTGGCGGCATCTGGCATTCACAGCCGGGTGGCGAGGAGCGGTGTGTTCGCGTTCCGCAGCGACATGCAAAACGAAGCCGACCTCACGGAGGCGATGAAGGAGCTGGCGCGGACAAGAGGCTATCGCAGCATCCTGGTCGTCCCGATGCTGCGCGATGGCCTAGCGATCGGAACCATCGGTGTCACGCGACCTCAGCCAGGTCCGTTCCCGGACAAGACAATCAGTCTGCTTAAGACCTTTGCCGACCAGGCCGTGATCGCCATCGAGAACACGCGGCTGTTCAACGAGGTGCAGGACCGCACCAGGGACCTTGCCAAATCGCTCGATGATCTGCGCGCCGCTCAGGACCGACTGATCCAGACCGAGAAGCTGGCTTCGCTCGGCCAGCTCACCGCCGGCATTGCGCACGAGATCAAGAACCCGCTCAACTTCGTCAACAATTTTGCGTCGCTCTCCGCCGAGCTGACGGACGAGCTGAACGAGGCGCTTGCGCCCGTCCCGCTCGCAAGCGAAGTCCGCGCGGAAGTCGACGAGCTGACGGGGCTACTGAAGGACAATCTCGACAAGGTCGTGCAGCATGGCCGGCGCGCCGACTCGATCGTCAAGAACATGCTGTTGCATTCGCGCGAGGGCGCGGGCGAGCATCGGCTAACCGACATCAACGCCCTGGTCGAGGAGAGCCTCGACCTTGCCTATCACGGTGCGCGGGCGGAGAGGCCGCAGTTCGACGTCACGCTCGCACGCGAGCTCGATCCGAACGCCGGCACCGCCGAACTGTTTCCGCAGGAGATCACCCGGGTGCTGCTGAACCTGATCTCGAACGGCTTCTACGCACTGGAAAGGCGCGGCAACCGCGAAGGCGTCGCGCCCACGCTCAGCGCCGCGACGCGCGACCGCGGCGCCGACGTCGAGATCCGCATCCGCGACAACGGCGCCGGCATTGCGCCCGATGTGAAAGAGAAGATGTTCAATCCCTTCTTCACGACGAAACCCGCCGGCGAGGGTACGGGCCTCGGCCTCTCCATCAGCCACGACATCATCGTCAAGCAGCACGGCGGCACCATCGACGTCGAGACGCGCCCGGGCGAGTTCACCGAGTTCATCATCCGCTTGCCGCGGAACAGCAGCTTTTCGGATAGAGGCCGCGACTAGCGGCCGCTATTCCGCCATCTCGACGGGTTGCGTCGTGGAGGGGCCGGCGAGCGGCCGCTCCTCCATCGCAATCAGGCAGAGCGCGGCGGTGGTCATCAGCGCGGTTGCGGCACCGAACACGTAGCGGAATGCGTGCCGCATGTCGTCGGCGGGAATCGCATTGACCGCGCCGACAGCGTGATGCTCGCCGGCGAGCGGGACGTCGGCGCCGAGCGCGATCAGCAGGATGGCGGCGAACGCTGCGACCGTGAACGACGACATCAGCGAGCGGAAGAAGTTCATCGCGCCGGTGATGGTGCCGACTTGCGGACGGGCAACCGAATTCTGCAGCGAGACCACACAGACCGGGAAGGTCGTGCCAAGCCCGAGCGCGAATGCCGCCATCAAGGTCAAGAGCCCCCACAGCGGCAGCGTGGTGAGCGTGAGGCCCAGTGCGCAAATCGCGGCCCATGACGTGCCGATGATGGCGACGCGCTTGTAGTGCTTGGCGCGCGCCATGGTGCGGCCGGCGATCGCCGCGCCGCAGGTCGAAACCGCCGCGAGCGGAATCAGCGCAAGCCCAGCCTCGCTAGCACTAAGGTGATAGACCGCCTCGTAGTAGAGCGGGAGCTGCACGGTGAGACCGGTGATCGCACCGAGCCCGCAGCCACCGGCCGTCAACGCGAACGGCGCGACCTTGCCGCCCAGCAGCGGAAGCGGCAGGAACGGCTCGTCTGCCCGGCGCGCGTGCCAGACGAAGGTGACAGCGAGCGCGACAGCGCCGCCCACCATCGACAGAACGGTCGGCGAGAGCCACGGATAACGCGTGCCGCCCCAGGTCAGCACCAGCATGAACACCACGGCCGAGGCCATCAGCAGCACGCCGCCGAGCCAATCGACCTTGCGCTTGCGGTGGAACACCGGGATCTTCTTCATCTTCGGTAGCAGCATCGCGATCGCCGCAGCGGCGAGCGGCAGGTTGATCCAGAAGATCATCGACCAGTGCAGATGTTCGGCAAACACGCCGCCGATGACGGGGCCGAGGATGCCGCCGACCATCCAGACGCTGGAGAAATAAGCCTGGTACTGGCCGCGCTCGCGTGGGCTGACGACGTCGGAGATCACGGTCTGAACCACCGGCATGATGCCGCCGCCGCCGAGCCCCTGGAGCCCGCGCGCCAGGATCAGCATCGGCATGTTCGGCGCGACCGCGCACAGCACCGAGCCGGCGACGAACAGGCTGAGCGAGATGATGATCATGACGCGGCGGCCGTAGATGTCGCTCAAGGTTCCGAACACCGGCGCGACCGCGGTCGAGGCGAGCAGATAGGCCGTGATGACCCAGGAGAGATTGGATACGTCGTTGAACTGGCGCCCGATGGTCGGCAGCGCGGTCGCGACGATAGTCTGATCCAGCGCCGCCAGGAACATCGTCAGCATCAGGCTGATGACGATGGTGCGGACCTCGTCGGAGGTCAGCGGCGCCGGCGGCGCGATGGACGGCGCGTCATCGACGCTCAAGACCTCGGTCGGAAGGCGGGACAGCTCTTCGGCGATATCGTCGGGCAATGTCTGGGCGTCGGCAGATTGACGGCTCTGCCGTTCGAATTTGTTCATTTCGATCGGACGTCGGAGTTGCGGCGCAATGCCACGAAGGATTCGTTCTATCTAAACAATCTAAACAGCAAAGTCCTTCTCAGGCAGGCACCACGGCGCATGGGAGCATCCCGCCCAGGGGTCATCGCGAAGACGTGACCCGAGGAGGAACGACGGGTCAGTCCTTTGGACGTCGCTTTAGGCGTGCCCGCTTGGGCAGCTGCGCCGGCCATTGCACGATGTGGTTCTCAAGCTCGTCGTCCGGGATTTCCACCTCGCTGCCCTCGACCCGTCCGCGCACGGAGACGCCGGCCTCGTGCACCGTGTTGGGATCGCCGGACACCAGCGGGTGCCACCAATAGAGATCGCGCCCCTCCGCGACGAGCTTGTAGCCGCAGCTCGGCGGCAGCCAGTTCAGGGTGCGGACATTGGCCGGGGTCAGGCGGACGCAGTCCGGAACCTTGTCGGAACGATTTGGGTAGTCCTTGCAGCCGCAGGTCGCCCCATCGAGCAGCTTGCAGCCGACATGGGTGAAATAGATCTGCCCGGTGTCCTCATCCTCGAGCTTGTTCAGGCAGCAGCGCCCGCAGCCGTCGCACAGGCTTTCCCATTCGGGCCCCGACATCTCTTCCAACGTCTTGGTTTTCCAGAAGAATCCTTCCTGGTCTGAAGGTCGTTTGCGAGCTGCGGTCATGCGCCTCAACAAGGTTCGAAAGAGCTAGTGGTAACGCCATCTAGGGCGCACTGCCATCAAGCCGCAAGCAGCGCCCCAGTAAGGCCCGTAATGACCCGGGGTCAATTAGGCCTGTTGTTCAAAATCCCGAGCCTGACCATTGGTTTATAGGCCCCGCTCGGCTAGAAGGAACAGCAAGTCCCCACGGACGCGAGCCGGGCGCCTTGGGTTTGCCGCAACATTCCCGCAAGACGTCTCGATGCCGCCCCGGCCGGGTGCTTGAACGCTTTCGAACCGAGCCTCAAGGGTTCTAGGTGCGCCAGATCATACCACCGCATTGGAAGGCCTGGGTCCGGAATTTCTTCCTGGACCTCGATGCGCGCATCGACTCCTCGCTGTTCTCCTCGGCCAAGGGCATCCGTGAGCTCTACGAGCGCTACTCGACCTTCATGGACCGCTTCTATGTCGGGCGGTGGAAGCGCTGGGTGTTCATCGAGCCGCTGTCGGAGGCGGCGACCCTCGGGCTCGGCGGCTTGGTGCTGATGCTTACTCTGGCTATTCCCGCTTTCCGCGAGACGGCGGATGAGGACTGGCTGAAGAAGTCCGACCTCGCGGTCACCTTCCTCGACCGCTACGGCAACCCGATCGGCAGCCGCGGCATCAAGCACAACGACTCGATCCCGCTGGAAGACTTTCCGGACGTGCTGATCAAGGCGACGCTGGCGACCGAAGACCGCCGCTTCTACGAGCATTTCGGCATCGACATCGCCGGCACCGCGCGCGCCCTCGTCACCAACGCCCAGGCCGGCGGCGTGCGCCAGGGCGGTTCCTCGATCACCCAGCAGCTCGCCAAGAACCTGTTCCTGAGCAACGAGCGCACCATCGAGCGCAAGGTCAACGAGGCCTTCCTTGCGGTATGGCTGGAATGGCGGCTGACCAAGAACGAGATCCTCAAGCTGTATCTGGACCGCGCCTATATGGGCGGCGGCACCTTCGGGGTCGACGGCGCGGCGCATTTCTACTTCAACAAGTCCGCACGCGACGTGACCCTGGCGGAAGCCGCGATGCTCGCCGGCCTGTTCAAGGCGCCGACCAAATACGCGCCCCACATCAACCTGCCCGCCGCCCGCGCCCGCGCCAACGTCGTGCTCGACAACCTCGTCGACGCCGGCTTCATGACCGAAGGCCAGGTGTTCGGCGCCCGCCGCAACCCGGCCTTCGCCGTCGATCGCCGCGACGAGGCCTCGCCGAACTATTACCTCGACTACGCCTTCGACGAGATGCGCAAGCTGGTCGACACCTTCCCGAGGTCCTACACCGAACGCGTCTTCGTGGTCCGCCTCGCGATCGACACCAACGTTCAGAAAGCCGCCGAAGACGCGATCGAGAACCAGCTGCGCCAGTTCGGCCGCGACTATCATGCGACGCAGGCTGCGACCGTGGTGTCCGATCTAGATGGCGGCATCCGTGCGATGGTCGGCGGCCGCGACTATGGCGCAAGCCAGTTCAATCGCGCCGTCGACGCCTACCGCCAGCCTGGCTCGTCATTCAAGCCCTATGTCTACACTACCGCGCTCCTGAACGGTTTCACGCCAAATTCGATCGTGGTCGACGGCCCGGTCTGCATCGGCAATTGGTGCCCGCAGAACTATGGCCATTCCTATTCCGGCTCGGTGACGCTGACCCAGGCGATCACGCGCTCGATCAACGTCGTGCCGGTGAAGCTGTCGATCGCGATCGGCCAGAAGGAACAGCCGAAGGCGCCGAACCCGGCCAAGATCGGCCGGGCCAAGATCGTCGAGGTTGCCCGCCGCTTCGGCCTCAAGGCCCCCCTGCCCGACACGCCGTCGCTGCCGATCGGCTCCGATGAAGTCACCGTGCTCGAGCACGCGGTGGCCTACGCGACCTTCCCAAACAGGGGCCGCGCCGTGACCCCGCACTCGGTGCTGGAGGTGCGCACCGGCGCCGGCGACCTCGTCTGGCGCTGGGACCGCGATGGCCCGAAGCCGCGGCAGGCCATTCCGCAGAACATCGCCGCCGACATGGCCGGCATGATGAGCCACGTCGTCAGCGAAGGCACCGCGCGCCGCGCGGCGCTTGACGGAATTCCGACTGCGGGCAAGACCGGCACGACCAACGCCTATCGCGACGCCTGGTTCGTCGGCTACACCGGCAACTTCACCTGCGCGGTCTGGTACGGCAATGACGACTATTCGCCGACCAACCGCATGACGGGCGGCTCGCTGCCGGCGCAGACCTGGCACGACATCATGGTCGCCGCCCATCAAGGCGTCGAGGTCAGGGAAATTCCCGGCATCGGCATGGGCCAGAAGCTGCCGCCGCACCCGACAGCAGCGCAGGCCAATGCGGCGCCGAAGGTGCTGGAGACCAAGCCCGGTCCGCCGCCGGTGCTGACCAAGCGCGGCGCCGATATCCTGGTGCGCGTCGAGAAGCTGCTCGACGATGCGGCCAAAACCGCGACCAAGTCGTCGGCCGCCGACGACACGACGAAGCCGGGCGGGCCCGCGGCGGCCTCGAGCGCGCTCGCCTTTCCGCAGAACTACGCGGAAGAGAACGCGAACTCCCCCGCCCCGCGCAAGAACTGACGAATCCCGTGCGGCTGATCCTCATCACATTGACGGCGTTGCTGCTCGCCACCGTCGTCGGCGTCGGCGCCACCTGGATGACGACGACGCGCGGTACCGAGATCGGCGCGCTGACGATCGGCCCCTGGAAGGCCCGTCCGCGCACCGGCACCGCCGACGTCGATCCCTATTCGCGCGCCACCATCGTGCGCAACGGCGAGCTGCCGATCGGCACTGGCGACGGCGTCGCCTTCACTGCGACCGCCGACGACAAGAGGAAGGCGCTCGACGGCCGCTGCGATGTCATCGTCTCCGGCGTGACGCCGCCGGCGCGGTTCTGGACGCTGACGCTCTATGACCGCAAGGGACACCTCGTCGCCAATTCGCTGCAGCGCTACGGCTTCACCAGCCAGGAGATCGTCCGCCAGTCCGACGGCACGTTCGAGATCCGCATCGCTTCGCGCTCGCGCGCCGGCAACTGGCTGCCGACCGGCGGGATCGAGCGCTACGCCTTGATGCTTCGGCTCTACGACACGCCGGTGGGCGTTGCGACGCGCACCCAGCGCGATGCGCCGATGCCGACGATCACGACGGTGGGCTGCTCATGATCCGGCTGCTGTTCACCATCGTTGCCGGCATTGTCCTCGGCCTCGTGGTCCATCTCGTCAGCGTGCTGGCGCTGCCGCGCATCGCGACGCAGGACGCCTATTCGCGGCTGACGCCGATGACCAAGCTCAACGGCGTCACCCAGCTTCCGCTTGCCGATCCCAACACCTCGCCGATGCCGTTCATGGATCCGGCTTTTGCGCTGGCGATCTGCCGCTACGATCTGTCGGGCGGGCCGATCAAGCTCACCGTGCCCGTCAGCCAGGCCTACACCTCGGTGTCGTTCTACACCCGCAACGAGATCGCCTATTACGCGATCAACGACCGCTCGGCGGGCAGGAAGGTGATCGAGCTCGACCTGATGACGGAGGCGCAGCACGACGAGCTGCCCGAGGACGAAGAAGTCACCGCGGCCGACCGCCTGATCATCGACTCCCCGAGCACCACGGGCCTGATCGTGATGAAAGCGCTCGCCCCCGAGCCGGGCCTGATGCAGCAGGCGCAAGGCTCGCTGGCGGCCGCGACCTGCGCGCCGCAGACCGAGCCGCCGGCCAAGGCCGAAGCTCCGCGCGGCCGGCGGTGATGCGGAACGTTTTGGCGGCCTGAAACAAAAGCTGCAAAACAACCCCATGCACAGTAGCCGAGGCATTGGAATCATTCGACTAACGCTGTTCGGTCGGCGATACAAATCGACTGCGCGCATGCGCCTTTGACTCGTCGGGCAAAACGCTGGCAGAATGGCAACATCGAAAGTTCGTAACACCCGCGCGGAGCAATCCGCCGCGGGTTTTTTGAGGCCGAGGTTTGAAGGCGCTTCAATGATCGCGGTGAATCAAGAGGCGCGTCTCCCACAGTTCGAAGTTGCCATGGCTTTGCTCCGCGTGAGCCTGCTGCCGCCGATTCGCCCCGTCTCCTTCTATCGGATGGCCCTCGCCAAGGGTTCGGGTGAGCTTCCAAAGCAAGCGACATCTCTTTCTACGGATTTCTACTGACCCGGTTGGTCGAACCACCGGTATGTCATGACGACTGAATGATAGACCGGCTGACGCCGGTAGGTTCGTTGGATGTGGCTGAAGCTTCACTGGCGGTCCTGGTATCATGATCGAGATAATTCACGATGGTCTCGTCAGCGATGTTGCTGCTGGCGGTAGAAGCGCGGGCCCGACAGGCGGCCTCGTAGGCGGCCTGGAGTTGGTCGGCCACGGACCGCCCGTTTCCTCGCGATCGCTTCGGGGCGCCGAGATGCCGTTCGCGAAGCTCGTCCATGAAAGCCTCCCACATGGCTGGGCCGCCGTCGGCGAGGACGCGGGCCCGAATCCCCAGTTCCTCTGTGACGGGCAGGTGCTCCACGCCCCATGCCCCCATTTGGGCGAGGATCGGGAGTAGCGAGATGCCTTGCTCGGTCAGGCTGTAGATCGCCTTCTGCTTGTGGCTGGGATCGTCAGCCTTGGAAAGAATCCCACGCTCGACCAGGGCCTTTAGCCGTGCGGCCAGGATGTTGGACGCGATGCCTTCCTCGGATCTCGTGAGCAGCTCGCGGAAGTGCCGGCGGTTCCCGAACATGAAGTCGCGGATGATCAGCAGGCTCCAGCGGTCGCCGAGCACCTCGAGCGTCAGATTGATCGGGCAGCCCGACTTGAAATCCTCCCGCACGCCACCTGTCTCCATTTCAAGAGCAGTTGCATTTTGCTATCAGAACTGTTATCCGTCAAGTGATTGCGAAATGCAACCAGCTCGCCTCCCGGAGAAAGAGATGACGCTGTTCGCTGAACCTCAATCGCATCTCAAGCCGCTCGTCATGTCGAGGCGGACCTTTGCGGCAGCCATCGCGGCGGCTGCCGGAGCCGGCCCGCTGCTCCACACGGCGGCCCTGGCGGCGCCGAGTGCCCTGAAGCCGTTCCGGTTCAACGCACCGCAGGCGGCGCTCGACGATCTCAGAGGACGGCTCGCGCAAACCCGGTGGCCAGAGCGGGAGACGGTCACGGATTGGACGCAGGGCGTCCCCGAAGCGCAGCTGCGGTCCTGGCTCGACTATTGGCGCAGTAGCTATGACTGGCGGCGGTGCGAATCGCGGCTGAACCGGTTCGATCAGTACCGCACCAAGATCGACGGTCTTAACATTCATTTCCTGCATGTCCGGTCGCCACATCCAAACGCGCTGCCCCTGATCATCACCCATGGCTGGCCGAGTTCGGTGCTCGACTTCCTGAAGGTCATCGGACCGCTGACGGATCCGGTCGCTCATGGGGGCGGCGCAGGCGACGGGTTCGATGTCATTATCCCCTCGCTTCCGGGCTTCGCCTTTTCCGACAAGCCAGCCGGGCCGGGCTGGGACGCCAAGCGCATCGCGCGCGCCTGGGCCACGCTCATGTCGGGGCTGGACTACCGCCGATACGTCGCTCAGGGCGGCGACTGGGGCGCCTTCGTCACAACGGCCATGGCCCAGCAGCGCGCGCCGGGCCTCGCCGCCATCCATCTCAATTTCCCGCAAGTCATTCCCGATCAGATTCCGGCCGAACTGCCGTCAGAGGAACGCCGCGCCGTGGAGGGCATGGCGCGGTTCCAGCGGGACGGCTTCGGCTACTTCACGATGCAATCGACGCGGCCTCAGACCATCGGATATGCGCTCGCGGACTCGCCGGCGGGCTGGGCGGCTTGGCTCTTCGACATCTACCGTGGCGTGACAGACAACAACGGCGATCCGGAGCAGGCGCTGACGCGCGACGAGATGCTGGACCAGATCAGCCTCTACTGGCTGACCAACACCGCGGCGTCCTCAGCCCGGCTGTATTTCGAGCAGCGCGCGCTGGGGCCAAGGAATAACGCCGGTGTCGTCGAGCTGCCGGTCGGATGCAGCATCTTCCCGCGCGAGGTCTATCGCGCGCCGCGCAGTTGGGCTGAGCGCATGTACCCCAACCTCTTCTATTGGAACGAGCTGGACCGCGGCGGCCACTTCGCCGCGCTCGAACAGCCAGCGCTCTTTGTTCAGGAGATACGGAACTGCTTTCGCGCCCTGCGCCGGGCATGACGCCGTAACCTTTCTCAACCTTCGAAAAGGAGACCTTCAATGACCCAGACGTCGAGCTTAGCGGAGGCGGTCCGCCGCTATTACCGCGCCTATGAGACCAAGGACCGCGAGGAAATCGAGGCCCTGCTCAACCCCGACTTCCGGTTCTCAAGCCCGCTGGATGATCGAATCGACCGGGCGACCTATCTTGAAAGGTGCTGGCCGAACAGCAAACGCACCCGGTCGATCGACATCAAGCGCCTGTGGGAGAGAGATGGCGAGGTGTTTGTCCACTATGAGCTTACACCGATCACCGGTGACAGCTTTCAGAACACGGAGATCCTCTTCGGTTCAAGCAACCAAATCCGCGAGGTGTTTGTGTACTTCGGGCGGGGACGCGGCACGGTGGGCGACAATGCCAAAGAATGGGCACCTCGCCAGAAGGACGAATTGGCTGCAATCGCCAAAGCCTTGTACCAGGCGTTTGCCGATGGCGACCGCGACGCTATCGAACGGCTGATCGCGCCCGACTTCCATTTCACAAGTCCGCGAGACAATCGCATCGATCGAACGACCTTCTTCGAACGGTGCTGGCCCAATCACAACTTCATCACTGGGTTCGAATTCGTCCGTGTGCTTCCCGCAGACGATCTCGTGGTGGTCACTTATGAAGGCCGTTCGAGCAGAGGCTCGGGCTTTCGAAACACGGAGATTCTAACTATCCGGAATGGCCAAATTCATAACACGGAGGTCTACTTCGGATGGTCAATACCGCATGAAGCGTCTGAAGGAGCCTTCGTCGACAACGAAATCGCGAAGACAAAACATCCATAGGCCTTCGAGCAATTCAACGCGGAGCTTCTTCATCAGCGCAGAACAGAGTACCTCGCCGATACGCGGGCGCTTCGGTGTTTCTGATCCGCGCTTCGGGAGAACCCCAGGCCCACACCTCGTCTCTCGATTTCACCGCGGGCCGGCCAAGGCCGAAGCTCCGCGCGGCCGGTGCTGAGCGGAACGTTTCGCAGGCTGAAACAAAAGCTGCAAAACAACCCCATGCACAGTAGCTAAGTGCTTGGCAGCCATTCCATTTCGCTTCGTCGCTTCTCGGCAAAGCTGGTTGGACGCAGCCCTCGGCCCGCTCAAGCTCAAACACTCCCGCAGGATTCCATCCCGATGGTCTCAATCCAAGCGTCCTTTGACTCGTCGGGCAAAACAGGCGCAAAATGCCATCATCGAAGAATTGGCAGTTTGCGCCGCGCTTCGCACGCCGAGACCGACATCGTCAGGATCGCGAGAACGGCGGCGGTGAAGAGACTAGGCAACCCTCGGCAGAGGCAGGTCAGTGACCCCCGGCACCACCGCCTTGATGCGAATGTTTCGAAATTGCACCTTCGATCCATCGTGATGGTTTTGCAGCGCGATGTGCCCCCGAAGAGACCGGGGCTTAGGATCCGTGAAGTCGTTCACCAGTACACCGTTGAGCGTCACCTTGATGCGGCTCCCGACCGCTTCGATCAAAAACGTGTTCCACTGCCACGGGCCTTTCGCAACATCTGTGCGGATCGGCGCATTGAGGTTGTAGATCGCACCGGTGCTTCGCAAAGGATCGTTCTCCATGTTCTTTTCGGAGTTGTATCCACGCGGATCGATCTGGATTTCGTAGCTCTGGTCGATCGCGGCCATCCAATCGCCCGGATTCGAGCTGTTCAGATTGGGCACGCGGATGAAAACACCGGAGTTGTCCGTGCGGTTTGCGGATTGCCATTCGAACTCAAGCACGAAGTCGGAGAAGCTTTCGCGCGTGTACCAGAGCAATCCAGGCCCGCCAACGGACTCAAGAATGTCGTACACTTGGAGGAAGCTTCCGCCTCCCGACATCTGCCAGTCTGCCAAGCTCCCGGCGTATAGCGGCTTGAAACGCGCCAAAGGCGTCGGCGCCAATGCCGCAACAACGGCCGCGCTTGTCCGACGCGCGAGCGTAAGGCCTGTCAAGGACGGATTGGCCGAGCCGACGGTGGGGAACAAGGCAGGGCCAGCAACGTAGGCGTTCGAGATATGATGGAATCGCCCGCTGGAGTCTGTAATCGACGTGGCCGGATCATCGCCCATCCACAGCGTGCCCGCTTCGTGGTGCGTGTTGCCCAACTGGTCCTTCGTGGTCGCGAACGGATCGGGTGGCGGTGCGCTTTGCCAGCCGCCGTTGTACAGGTACTGGACGTCGCCTGCGCTCTTGGCGAGGCGTCCGGCCAACCTGACCGCCGCGACGGCGAGTTTGCCCCATGCCGCGTAGTCGTTTGAGGTCGGCGTGAAATTGACCCAGGCGCGCGCGCTCATGCCATCGTTTTGAAGTGGATCTGCCGCATTGGTGAGATTTACGAAACTCGTCGCGCCGCCGGGTCCGGCCCTCTTGTCGCCGTCCATCTCTCCGAGGCCACGAAAGACGATCGCCACCCAATCCGGGTCCTCGTTTGAAAGCAGGTTCCGCAACAGGTCGATGTCGGGCACCATCGTCCACATCGTCGCTTCCGGGTTCTGTCCTTTCTCGGCCGATGCGAGCACCTGAATATGATAGCGGCGTTTGCTTCCGTCCGGATTCGTGATCTCGCCACGCACTATCGCGCCGCCCTGCTCGAGTGTTGTGGCTGCTCCAAGCCCGAGCGCGCTGCGTTTGACGCGCACCGTAAGATTCGTACGCAGGTGCGCCATGAAATTGGCACCCATGCTATACGCGCCGCGCGTCACCGGGAACGACTCGATCGCCAGCCGTGTCGATTCGATCGTCCCTGCTGCTACGATGATCTGGCAATCGGGGCTGAGGTTCGTCGGAACTGAAAGCGATCGAAACTGACCATTGTAGGTGAGATCGATGCCGGTGACCCTGCCCCCGCTGGTCTGTAGCCGTATCACGTGGCACCGTGGAACGAGGAAGAAGCGCCGCCGCGAGTTATCATTCAAGGTCCAGCGCTTGGTGATATCATCCCGGATGCTTTCCAGCAGCATGGGGCCGCTGCTGAACTTGTCGAACGAAAACAGCCCGGGCCCGGGCGAGCTCGCCTGCACCGCGATCGGAGCTTCGTCGACGGCGTCTAACGTTACATCAGGCATGATCGGGTTGGAGCTTGTCGCGACGGCTTGCAGCTGTGCATTGATCGCCGTGTTGAGCGGACCCGACAGGTAGTCCGCCTTGTCCTGAACGCCGATTTCGAACTCGACGTCAGGGTAATTCGCGGTAAGAAAATCGCGCGCGTCTTTGGGCCACGCAGCCAGGTCAGCCGGCATGAGCCGCGGCGCCCAGCCTCCCCAGAATAGCGACCTTCCTCCCGGGCAATAGGCCAGTCCGGTGAACGGCTCGTTGCTGTGCCAGGGAATGCCCCAGACACCATTGCGCGCACGTGGATCCTGATCGTTACGCGTCACCAGCGCGGTATCCGGCGCATTCAGGCCGAGATGCGGCATATTCTGCACGTGCGTCGGGGCAAAATAGCCTCCCGCGTCGAGAAGGAGTACCCGCAGGTTCTGATCGGCGCCGGCGCGATAAGTCTTGCTGGCGACGTACGCGCCGAACATCCCCGCGCCGATGACCACGACATCGAACGGCCTGCCGCCACTGTTCACCGCTTCGTCGAAGGTGCTGCACACGTATCTGCCGAGCAAATCCCGTGCGAACTCGGTGTCTTGAATATCAACCTGAATGGAAGGGTCCTGTCGCAGAAAGGTCAGCATGGGAGAGCTCCTTTCGAGGTGTTATCTCCGCGGTGCGCGACGTTCGGTCCTATCGCGTCCGTTTCGGTCGGGAGAGCGCCAGAGGACGCTCCTCAGGGGCAAACGGAGGGTCGCTGCAATAAGCCTGCCCACGTGACCGCGATCGCAAAGATAAGAGAGACCTGTGGTCGGTTGTATGAGCCGGTTCACACGCCCGCGCGATTTTAACTCGATGGCCACGCGGGTCCGCGATCTTGCCGTCCCCCTCAGAAGTCCAGCTTGTCTTGTATGGCGTCAATTCCGGCTTTCGCGCACGCCTCGTCCGCGTCGCCGCCCGGAGCGCCGGACACGCCGACCGCTCCGACCAGAGAGCCGCCTGCTTCGACGATCAATCCTCCTCCAATGATAACCGCTCCGGTAAGATTGCGAATGCCAGACTGCATCATGCCCGGCTGGCTGATCGCATTCAGCTCGGTCGTGCTGGCTTTGAACGACGCGGCTGTCCACGCCTTGCCAGCTGCCGTTGATGGTGTGTGGGGACCTGCAAAGCGATCGCGCAGCATCACTTGCGTGACGCCGAAGCGATCGACAACAGCGACTGCAACCTGGTATCCGCGAACGCGGCAACTGCCCAACGCAGCGCGCGCAAGGTCGAGCGCCAACTCCGGACTGAGTGATTTGTAGGCGACCAAACCTTCTTCCGCCCGTAGGGGGCAGATGGACGCAATCAGCAGGGCTATCGAGACCGACAGGCATCGAACATTCATGGCAATCTCCGGCAAAGTTGGCCAAACGCCTATTTGATCTCACCATATGTCAGATCGTCGAACAGGGTCACGCTATCCGCCTTGGTCCACAGGCCGATCATGCCCGCTTGCGCAATCGTGATGTCCTCCACCTCGAATAATTGCTTTCCGTCATAGGTCACCCTGAACCGGCTTCCTGCGAAGTCGCAACGCAGCACGTGCCATTGCCCGGACGGCACCCGCGCGCTGACGCCATAGCCGCCTTTGCGCCCCACGATCGCCAGCGACGTTCGAATGCCCTTGATTGTCTTGTACAGCACGACATTGTCCTCCAGCGCGTTGGCCCGAACGACGTAGTAATTGTCGGCATCCTTCGCGCGCCAGATGATCCCCGCTGCGCGATCCTGCGACCCGGCGACGGCCTTGAATTTCACCTCGACGAAGCCATCGCGGATGGACGTATCGCTCTTGATGGCCAACGGAAACGTTGCCCGTCCGGATTGCTTGAGGACGTTCGGCTTGCTTGGCGCCGTGGGCTCCGCCTCAACGGTCCATTTCGGTTCTCCCTTGCCGGTCATCGTCAAAGTCCACCCTTCAGGCGATGTTCCGGCAGGAGCGTTGTCAAAATTCAGAGTCTCGGCCACGGCATTTCCTCCCATTAACAAAGCCAGCATCGACGCCAGCGCAAGCTTGGCCCATGCAGAAGATCGCGACGGAAAGCTTTCGGGGGTGCAGATCATCAATTGTCCTATCATCGACGTTCAGGCGATCGAGAAGGCATGCGGCTCGCCGCGCTATCGTCCCGATATGCCGGCTGCAAAATGCCGTCGAGCGAACCGCCTAGACCGGTCGGCATCAGTTCGATCCGTTCGCCGCTGAGAGTAACCCGATAGCAGCCATCGTCCGTCTCTCCGAGATCGAGGCATAATTCGTCCTTCTCAACACGCCATTTGCAGATCTTCTTCACGCCCATCGAATAGCTTCGAAGCGTGCCGTCCCGGTCATAGACGAAACGGTAGTGGACTTCGTCCGTGAGCTGCTTCCCCGTCAAGCCCGCGCGAATCTGCGCACCGGTGAGGAACTGCACATCTTTGGCTGCGGCAAAACCAGCATGGAAGGTGATCAGGCCCAGGGCGCCGGCAGCGAGCGCCGCGATGAAACAAGTCGCTCGCAAACTTCCCGGCTCCATGGCCCTCACTTCTTGCAGGCTTTGAGGCACATCTGGTACTCGGTCTTGCAGGCCGGTCCGGCGTAGTTCTTCATGCACGCCTTTTGCTGTTCGGCGCATACCTTGCAGGATGTTTGAGCCTGCGCCGTCGCGCTCGCAGCCAAGAGACCCGTCAGCATGCATAAACCAAGAGCCGCATTTCGCATTCGATTTTCCTTTCGTGAGGTGCGCCCTGCCCGGGGCGCGGAACCTTCATTTTGACTTTCTTCGATACTGGCCGTGTTATCCAATGCAGCCCGCTTGCTGGGCCGTGCCTGAAGTCGTCTCATTGCTTCGGTTGGTGAGCCATGACCATCGCATCCAAGGCCTTCTCATCCCCGCTGGCGCGCATCCTGATATTCGCGCCCGACATCCAGACCTCGTTGCACACAAGCGAGGTGCTTCCCGGCTGCGTCATGCAGAGCCTGTCGTCGCGAATTTTCCAGCTTCCGGTCCATGACTCTCCCGACTCCGAACCAACGATCGAGCCGTCTGGTCGGAGATAAAGCGACCAGTGCGCCCCATCCGTGATGTCTTTGCCCATCATGCGCGCACGGATCTGTTTGCCGTCCAGCTTCCGAAGCTGATCTGCTGCGCGTGCTTCGATCGCAGGGACCAGCATCGCTGCACAGCCAATCAGGCGCAAAGCATAGCGTGAAGCGCGCCTCATCCCTGCATCCCGTCATAAGCCCGCTGCACGACGCTCCAATTGACCGCCGCCATGTAGACATCCACATAGCTACCTGCCTTGGCGCCATAATCGATGTGATAGGAGTGTTCGTACATATCGAGCGCCAGAATTGGCGTTCCGCCGGCGAGGGTGTGACAGTGATCCGACGCCCACTGGTTGACGAGCTTGCGGTCGCGTGGTGACCACGTCAGCAAGACCCAGCCGGAGCCACCGCCGAGCGCCTTGCCCATGGCGATGAATTCGGACCGCCACCGCTCATACGAACCGAAGTCCCGCGCCAGAGCCGCTTTCAGGCCCGCACCCGGCTCGCTCTCGTCGCCCAGACCATCGAAGAAGACTTCGTGGAGAATCATCGAGTTGGCTGCGATGAGCTGTTCGCGCTTCAGCCCATTGATCAGAAAGCCAGGCGCGGTGTCAAAGTCGAGCCCGGCAAGTTTCTCTTCGATCAGATTCAGCCGTTTGACCGCCCCTCCATAGTTGTTCTCGTAATGGCTGATAATCATCCGCTCCGACATGCCGCGGATGCGGCTCGGGTCGCACGACAGCGGCTTCATGACGTAGGTCATGGCAGTCCTCCATTGAGATCACAGGAGAGTTTCAAGTTCGCCCGTTCGCGATGCCTGGCTGCTCGGCCGAGGCCATCGGCACGGCGATCCCATCGCCGACTGCGAGGTCCTAGCGCGCGCGAGACGGATAAAAGGGCCTGGAGAGGGGATCGGAAAACGGCAGACATGCAGCGTCCTTGTTGTAACGGGACGCGATTCTTGGGCATGTCGCCTCACGGGGAGATCGCTTCCCCGTACCCGCAACTAATGCCCAGCGGGGGGATTTGTCAAATGCACGCCGCGCTGACCCGACGGATGGATATCTCAACCCAGTCGTAGGACAAACCCGCGCTTGCGGGTGTCCCGGCTGGCTGTCGACTCACCGTCGCTCACGATCGTCAGGATGCGTTCGCCAAGCGAGGGGCCGACGGTACAGGACAGCAGAGCTGCCGCTATCATCGTCAGGACACGCATGGTTTCCTCCTTTGTTCGATGAACGGTAACGACCGGCCTGCACACGAGTTCAGAAAGGATCACAACCCTTGGCGCGGCACTGCGGGACAACGGCACGAACAAGTGCCTTGCTCCGGGCCCACGCCGTGGACCGAGCGCGTTGGATGACTTGGGGCTCGGTCAAGCACGCGCCCGGCTCGACGAACATTATCACGCGCGCCCCTGGCCTCAGCTCTTCGTGCTGGCCGTCTTGTCGAGTGCGGCACGCAAGCCGTTGGCAAGCTTGATGGCGTCGTCGTTGGCCCAGAAGTGCATGAAGAAAAGGCGCGGCTGTTCGTCCAGCATGTGGCTATGGAGCGCCGTCACGCCGATGCCATGCGATCGTAGTGCCTTGATCACGGGGTTCACCTCGTCGCCGGTCAGAACGAAATCGCCGGTGATGGCCGCCTTGCCGCCGCCGGTCGGTTGAAAGTTGATGCCGGTTGCGACGCCGAGCGGACCTGCGGGGCTCAACTGCATCCCTTCCTCGGTCACCGGATCGCGGCGGGGAACGTTGAACTGATAGACGCCGCCGTTGGCTTGCCCCTTGATGCCGATGATCTGGTCGAGCTGTGCGGTGTCGAGATCGACGGCGGGCGCAGGGGCCGCCGGAGCCGCCGCCGACAGCGGCGTCCTGCTTTCGGCAAGCCCATCTTTGATGGCGGTCGCGACCTTGACCGGATCGCCGTGCCCGGCCACGTGCATGTAGAACGTCGCCGGGCTCGCGCCGAGCAGATGATTGTGAACGGCGGTGATATCGAGCCCGCTCGCGATCATCTTCAGCATGACCGGATTGATTTCCGATTCCAGCAGCACCAGGTCGCCCATCGCCGTGACGCCGCCATGAGCGGGCTTGAATGCGACCCAGCCGCCCAGCGCGAGTGCCGGCTTGATGGTCACCCCGTCGAGCGTCACCGTGAGGTCAGTGCGGGGAAAGCCGTAACGATGGACGTCGCCGGTCACCGCCGCCTTTCGGCCCAGCGTTTCATCGACCTTCTGCCAATCGGCATCTTGCGCGTGAGCTGTCGCGACGAAGAGTCCGGTGAACGCTCGCCAATCCACGATCTGAACGCTTGCGCTGGTCGCGCAGAAGCACGCGCCGATGCCTATCAGCGCCGAGATTGTCTTTCGCATGGATCTAACTCCCTTGAGCTTCAATTTGGGGTCCTCAGCAGCCGGCGTCTCACTTTTGCTCCTTGATCTGGCCGCTGCTGTCGACGACGAGCCGCACCTCCTTGCCGTTCTTCACGGCCTTGGCGGTCGTACCCTCGGCGGTCGACTTGATGTCGCTGACCTCTGAGTAGCCGGCCGCCGTAATCCTGGCGACCAGTTCCTCCTGTGTCAGGGCGTGTGCGCTCGACAGCCCGGCCGCGATCGCAAGCAATAGAACGGTGCGGAAGGTTGTTCCTGTTCGCATGATCGTTCTCCTGGTTATGTCCTCTGCCCCAGGTGACGTCCGTTTCGCGATCCTCCCCCTAGATGATGCCCACGAGGCGCGGCAAAGCTCGGGCATCGATGCGCGCAGCGATGCGATCGGCGCGGGCGCCGTGCGGAAAGACCGAGACAATCTGCCGGATGAAATCGGGGCTATATGAAGACATGCTGCGCCCTTGGTGATCAGGACGCGATGCTTGGGCATGTCGCCTCACGGGGAGATCGCACATCCCCGAACCCCAAATAAAAACCCGAGGGCGGGTGCTGTCAACCGGCGAGCGCTCCGCGCGGCCCACCGAAGTCGCCAGCGCGCGTCACGAAGAGTTCACCATTCGAACGGAACCGCGCCGGCGTCTTGAAACTCGCGGACGGCCCCATTATTGTTCCTCGCGTGGGGACGAAGCAGACTCCCCGTGAGGCCTCGGTCCAAGCTCTGCGCAGCATGCCACTCGTGGAGCTTGCGCATGAACACCGAACGGCAGCCCTCTTCCCGACCTTCTGTGGCCATTCTCTCGCGAGGCGACGCTGCCGTGCGCCGGGATGCGGCCGCGCAGAACAGCCGCTTCGTGCACGTCTTCGAAGCCCTCGCCGCCGTCGGCATCGAAGCCCACCCGGTCATCTACGACGAAAGCTTCGCCGAGGAGGTCCGCGAACAATTGCTCGCGGTGGACGGCGTGCTCGTCTGGGTTAACCCGATCCAAGACGGGCGAAATCGCGCCGGTCTTGACGCGCTGCTTCGCGACATCGCCGCACGGAGCGTGTGGGTCAGCGCTCATCCGGAGGTCATTCTCAAGATGGGCACCAAGGAGGTACTCTATCGTACCCGCTCGATGGGGTGGGGATGCGACACGGCTTTATATCAAACCGCCGAGGCCATGCGCGCCGAGTTGCCGAGACGGCTCGCCACCGGTCCGCGCGTGATCAAGCGCAACCGGGGCAACGGTGGCCAGGGCGTCTGGAAGGTCGAGAGGCTGCCGACTTCCCCGATGATAAGGGTGCTGGACGCGACCAAGGATGGGTCCGAGGAATTGACGCTCGATCATTTTCTCCGTCGCTGCGCCGAGTATTTCCAAAATGACAGCGTGGTCGATCAGCCATTCCAGCCTCGCTTGAGTGAAGGCGTCATGCGCTGCTATATGGCAGGCGATCGCTGTGCCGGCTTTGGCCATCACAAAGTCAAAGCCCTGGTTGACTCGCCGGCCGCACGTTCCGAGGCCGGACCCCGGCTGTACACGTCGAACGCAGACCCGCGCTTCCAGCGGCTGCGCCGGCTGATGGAGGACGAGTGGACGCCCCAGCTAACGTCGTTGCTGGACATTCCGCGACATGACCTGCCGATGATCTGGGACGCCGACTTCATGCTTGGCCCCGTCCTGGCCGATGGGAGCGACAGCTACGTGCTTGGCGAAATCAATGTCAGCTCGGTGTTTCCTTTCCCCGAACAGGCGCCGGCAGAGATTGCCCGGCGGGTCGCCAATCGGCTGCAGTGTAAGCTTTGACACCATGCTGACGGTCAGCGGGCTCAAGCGGTTGCACATCTCCGTCTCATTCGACTTGCAGGACGGCGAATGCGTCGCCCTGCAGGGCCCTTCTGGCGTCGGCAAGACCCTGCTGCTTCGCTCCATCGCAGATCTCGATCCGAACGAAGGAGTGGTCAAACTGGACGGAACGCTCAGGGAGGCGATGCCCGCCCCCGCTTGGCGAAAGCGAGTGACCTACCTTGCTACCGAGCCGGGCTGGTGGTCAGACATCGTGCAGGATCACTTCAGCAGCTGGGACGACGCCTTACCGCTGGTCACAAGATTGGGGTTGCCGTGCAGTTGCGGTCCTTGGCCGGTCCAAAGACTTTCGACCGGAGAGAGACAACGGTTGGGGCTCGTGCGGGCGCTGATGCTGCGATCGCGGGTTCTTCTACTGGACGAGCCAACTTCGGCCCTCGATTCGGCATCGACTGCGGCCGTGGAATCCTTGATCGCCGAACGCATGTCGGACGGAACGAGTGTCGTTTGGAGCACCCACGATAACGCCCAGGCCAGCCGTGTAGGGTCACGGGTATTAATGATGAGCGCCGATGGCAGCATCGAGGAAAATCGGCCGTGACCTACATCCAACTGGCATACGGTGACTTGGTCCTGCCCGCGCTCCTTGTTGTCATGGACGGCGCTCTCTCGCTTGCTCTCCGCCTCAAGCTTGAAAAACAACTGGCCATCGCGACCGTGCGGATGGTGCTTCAGCTGGTGCTCGTTGGATACGTATTGACGTTCCTGTTTGCCGCAGTCTCGCTGCTCTGGACTGCCTTCGCAGCCGTCATCATGGTTCTCTTCGCATCACGGGAAATCGTCGCACGGCAAAAGCGGCGCCTACCAGGTATTTGGAGCTACGGCTTGGGGGCCGGATGCACGCTGCTCGCGGCCGGTACCGTTACGATCTTTTCGCTTCTGACGGAGCTTCGCCCGGATCCTTGGTATCATCCGCGCTACGCGCTGCCATTGTTGGGTATGATCCTGGGCAACACCATGACTGGAATAAGCCTGGGCTTGGACGTGCTGACAAATGGCTTGGTGCGTGAGAGGGCCGCCGTAGAAGCTTGCCTTGCTCTTGGCGGTACCCGGCATCAGGCGCTGCTGCCCGTCGTGAGGGATGCAATGCGGAGCGGGCTGATGCCGACCATCAATGCGATGGCTGCGATCGGCCTTGTCTCTTTGCCAGGGATGATGACCGGTCAAATCCTTGCGGGCGTCGAACCGATAGATGCTGTCAAGTATCAGCTCTTAATCATGTTCTTGATCGCCGGTGGGACGGGATTGGGAACTCTCGCTGCCGTGATGGGAGGCGCCCGCCTTCTCACCGATCATCGACATCGGTTACGCCTCGATCGAATTCTCACTGAAAAGTCCACTTAAACGCTTCGGTCGTCATCGCGGATCTGATCTGGCCCAGAGCCAAATCATGCCCGTGTTGTTCCAACTCGACGATCAGCGCTTCCGGCGTAGACGCTCCTAGGCGGAGCCTCGGAGCGCTCCTTCATCAAGGGCTCTCAACCAATCGCCTGCGAGCCGATAAAGCGCATGAATGTCCTTTGATGACCGTCAGCATCGAACTGCACGACCGCGTAGGGCTGCGGCTTGCCGCCTTCCATCCCCGGCGATCCGACCGGCATGCCGGGCACGGCGAGCCCCTTTGCAATGGGACGCTCCGACAGGAGGCGCCGCACAGCCGCAGCCGGCACGTGCCCTTCGACGAGATAACCCGCGACCTCCGCCGTGTGACACGCGACCAAATCCGGCGGGATGCCGAGATGGCTCCGAACGGCGTCGAGATCGGCAGTCTCCTCGACCTGTACGGTAAATCCTGCGTCTCGGAGATGCTGCACCCAGCCGGTGCAACAGCCGCAACTCGGATCCTTGTGCACCGTGAAGGTGGCTTCTTCGGCCTGCGCTGCAACCGCAGGCCTGGCAAGGACCGCCGCGGCCATCAGCCCTACAAGCGACCGACGGGTCATCAAATGTGCGCGTTCCTTCATCTTCGGCTTCCTTTCGTTTCGCTGTCACGTGCGCGGCCGTTGCCATCGGCAATTCATCGTTGGATCTCCTTTGAGGTCGGCGCCACAGGGCCTCAACGAGGGCTCGCCTGTCCCTCGTACATAAAGGTCATGGGCTTCAGCCCATTCATGTAGCCGGTGCGCATCTCGTCGATGCGAAAGCCGTTCCGGGTCAAGACGCCAGCGATGTCCCGATTGAGATGACAACCGCCCGAGATGCGCGTCCACGCGGGGGTCAGGCGATCTTGCCACCAGCGCACGCGCGGTTCGGGCGCGCGGCCGTGCTCGACGAAGACCAGCTTCCCTCCCGGTTTCAGCACACGCCGCGCCTCTGTGATCGCGCGATCGACATCCGGAATGCTGCACATCGTCCAGGTCGTCACGACCGTGTCGATGCTGCGGTCCTCGATCGGAATCGCCTCGGCCGACGCTTCGACAAACTCAATTGGAGTTTCCGGATGTGGAGCGTGTCGCGCCATCTCGATAAGCTTTGGACCGGGTTCAAGCCCCACAACCTGCTTCACCGCGGCCCCGTAGAACGGCAGGTTGCGGCCGGACCCGATGCCGATCTCGAGTACCCGGCCCTGTGCCGCACGGGCCGCGCGCTGCCGGTAGGGCGCAAGTTCCTTGTTGCGCATCGCAAGGTCGCAAAGCCGCGGAAAAATGACGTCGTTGTAGAAGCCCATGCGCGCTTCTCCTAGCATCGCCGCTCAATAGTCTTGCTGATCTCTTCGGGTGCGGCAAAGATCACGTCCGCGCGGTCGCCCATCATACCAGCGGGTACCAGGGCCGGTGCGCTACTTTGTGGACCATCTTCGCCGGAATCCGTCTTCAAACGCAGATTGCGTTCCCAGAAAGCGCGCGTCTTGCCGTCGGCGGTGGTGACGCGATAGGTGTCGTGACAATAGGTGATCGCCTTCACCTGTTTGGCCGGTTCGAGGCCCTTGAGGCTGGGATCATGCCCACCGCCCATCATCCCTCCCATCATGCCACCGTCACCCATGCCTTTCATGCCGCCCTGCTGAGCCGTCTGTTGCGCGCCCGGCTTGGTGGCTTCCCTGAGAAAGGCCAAGAGGTCGGCGCGGGCGTGGGAATCCTTGATGCCTTCGAACGGCATGTCGTTGCCCGGCACCATCGCATGCGGATCGGTGAGCCATCCGTCGAGCGAGCGGTCATCCCAAATGATTCCCGACGACTTCAGCGCGTCGGAGTAGCGCTCGAAGCTCGGCAGTGAGCCGGCCTTGCGCCCCCAAACGCCAGCAAGGCTGGGGCCGGTCATGTTGCGGTCGGGCTGGAGCGAGTGGCATGGAGCACACGCCCGGAACTCGCGCCGACCTCGCGACGGATCGCCTTCCGCGAACGTGGGCGACAGCAAGGCCGTTGCGGCGAGCACGACGACGACAAGTCTCTTCATTTTCGGCCTCCGTACGTCAGGAGCGAAGATATTTGATCAGCGCTGCGGCTGCGAGGATCAGGACGACGATCGCAAGCAGCCACAGAAGTCCCATTCCCCACATCATCCCCGGCATCATGTCTTGCATCATGGTTCACCTCATTCGGCTGGCTCCGGAACTAGCTGGATCCGCTTGGTCGGCTTTCGGACTTGCGGCGGAGGCTCGCGATCCTCGCGCGGCAATCCGAAGCCCTTCACCAGGCCGAAGATCGCCGGGATCACAATCAGCGTCAGCAGCGTCGATGACATCATCCCGCCGATCATCGGCACGGCGATGCGCTGCATGATCTCCGACCCGGTGCCGGTGCTCCACATGATCGGCAGCAGGCCTGCCATGATGGCAACCACCGTCATCATCTTGGGCCGGACACGTTCGACCGCGCCTTCCATGATGGCATCGTGCAGGTCCTGGCGCGTAAGTGGCCGACCCACCGCAGTTCGTTTCGCTTTCAGCTCGGCAAGGGCTTGCTCAAGGTAGATCAGCATCACGACGCCGGTCTCGGCGGCGACGCCGGCGAGCGCAATGAATCCGACAGCGACGGCGACAGACAGATTGAAGCCGAGCGCCCACATCATCCAGATGCCGCCGATCAACGCGAACGGCAGCGACAGCATCACGATCAGGGTCTCGGTTATCGCCCTGAAGTTCAGATAGAGCAGCAGGAAGATGATCGTGAGCGTCACCGGAACTACGATCTTCAAGCGGGCTGCTGCGCGCTGCATATATTCGTATTGACCACTCCAGACGACATAGTAGCCGGCGGGAAACTGGATGCTCTGGGTGACCGCGGCCTGCGCGTCGGCAACGTAGCTGCCGACGTCGCGATCGCGAATGTCGACGTAGATGTAAGTCGCAAGCTGACCGTTCTCCGTCCGGATCGACGTCGGTCCCCGCGCCGGCTCGACCGTGGCAAGCTCCCCGAGGGGCACCGCGCCGCCCGCCGGCATCGGCACCAGGATATCGCTGGCGATCGCCTTCGGATTGTCGCGCAGATCGCGCGGGTAGCGCATGTTCACGGTGAACCGCTGCCGGCCTTCAACGGTCGTGGTGACCGTCTGGCCGCCAAGGGCCGCTGCGATGGTGTCCTGGACGTCCTGGATCAGAACGCCGTAGCGCGCCAGCGCCTCGCGGTCCGGGACGATCTCGAGATAGTAACCGCCGATGCCGCGCTCGGCGTAAGCCGATGAGGTGCCCGGGACGGACTTGATCACCCGCTCGATCTGCTTGGCCAGCCGATCGATCTCGATCAGGTCCGTGCCCATCACCTTCACGCCGATCGGGGTGCGGATGCCGGTCGACAGCATGTCGATGCGCGCCTTGATCGGCATGGTCCAGGCGTTGGAGACGCCCGGGAATTGCAGCGCCTTGTCAATCTCCGCGATGAGGCTGTCGATGGTAACGCCGGGGCGCCAATGATCCTTTGGCTTGAGATTGACGACCGTCTCGAACATTTCCGTCGGCGCCGGGTCGGTTGCCGTAGCCGCCCGTCCCGCCTTTCCGTAGACGGATGCGACTTCGGGGAACGACTTGATGATCCGGTCCTGGATCTGCATCAGTTCGGCCGCCTTCGTCACCGAGATGCCCGGCAGGGTCGTCGGCATGTAGAGCAGTGTTCCCTCGTTCAACGACGGCATGAACTCGGTACCGAGCTGGCGAGCCGGCCAGATCGAGACGGCGAGTACGGCAACGGAGATGAGGATCACCAGCGTCTTGGCGCGCAGCACGCCCTTGATCACGGGACGGTAGATCCAGATCAGGAAGCGGTTGACGAAGTTGTTGCGCTCGGGGACGATCCTGCCGCGCACGAAGATCACCATGAGCGCCGGCACCAGGGTGACGGATAGCAGGGCCGCAGCGGCCATCGCGAAGGTCTTCGTGAACGCCAAGGGACTGAACAGCCGCCCCTCCTGCGATTCCAGCGTGAAGATCGGCATGAACGATACCGTGATGATCAGCAGGCTGAAGAACAGCGCCGGGCCGACCTCCGAGGCGGCGTCTATCAGGACCTGGACGCGGGACTGATCGGGCTTGGCACGCTCGAGATGCTTGTGGGCGTTTTCGATCATGACGATCGCCGCGTCCACCATGGCGCCGATGGCGATCGCGATCCCGCCGAGGCTCATGATGTTGGACCCGAGCCCGAGCAGCTTCATGGCCCCGAACGCCATCAGCACGCCCACCGGCAGCATCAGGATCGCGACCAGCGCGCTGCGGACATGCAGCAGGAAGACGATGCAGACCAGCCCGACGACGATGCTCTCCTCGACCAGCGTGTGCTTGAGCGTGTCGATGGCCGCATAGATCAGGTTCGACCGATCATAGACCGGTACGATCTCGACCGACTTGGGCAGACTGCTGGCGATCTCCGCGAACCGCTTCTTGACATTCTCGATCACGTCGAGCGCGTTGAGGCCGAACCGCTGCAGCACGATTCCGCTTGCGACCTCGCCCTCGCCGTTCAGTTCCGCGATGCCCCGCCGCTCGTCGGGACCGAGCTCCACCCGGGCGACGTCGCGCAGCAGCACGGGCGTGCCGTTGCTGGTCTTGAGCACGATGTTGCCGAGATCGTTGATGCCTTTGATGTAGCCCTTGCCGCGGATGACGTACTCGAACTCCGACAACTCCACCGTTCGCCCGCCGACGTCGGCGTTGCTGGCACGGATGGACTCGCGGATCTTTTGCATGCTGATGCCGCGGTCGCGCATCCGCTGCGGGTCGAGGATGACGTTGTACTGCTTGACGAAACCGCCGATGCTGGCGACCTCGGCAACGCCTTCGGCCTTGGCGAGCGCGAATTTGAGATTCCAGTCCTGGATCGTGCGGGTGTCGGCGAGGTTCAATTCCTTGGAGACCACCGCGTATTGGTAAACCCAGCCGACCCCGGTGGCGTCCGGACCGATGGTCGGCGTCACGCCGGCGGGAAGCCGCGAAGTCGCGCTGTTGAGGAATTCCATGACGCGCGAGCGCGCCCAATAGATGTCGGTTCCGTCCTCGAAGATCACGTAGACGAACGAGACCCCGAAGAAGGAGAACCCGCGCACGACCTTGGACTTCGGCACCGTCAGCATGGCGGTGGCCAGCGGATAGGTGACTTGGTCTTCGATCACCTGCGGCGCCTGGCCGGGATACTCCGTGTAGACGATCACCTGCGTGTCCGACAGGTCCGGGATCGCATCAAGCGGAAGGTGGATCAGCGCGTACAGGCCTGCCGCGGCCGCAAAACCGGTCCCGAACAGCACCAGCAGCAGGTTGCGAGCCGACCAGGCGATGATGCGGGCGATCATTTGTGTTCTCCCATCGCGTGGCCTGAATCGGAAGCCTGCGGCGCCGCGGCCGCGAAGCCCTTTAGCGCGGCTTTCAAATTGCTTTCTGCGTCGATCAGGAAATTGGCCGAGGTGACCACCGCCTCGCCATTCGCAAGGCCCTCCCGAATCTCGATGTAGCCGCCGCCCCGCCGGCCGAGCTTCACCTCCCGCGGCTCGAAGCGCCCTTCTCCCTTGTCGACCAGCACGGCCTGGCGCGTGCCGGTGTCGAGCACCGAACTGTCGGGCACGGCCAGCACCGGTGCCGAATCGGCGGTGTCGATGTCGGCATCGACATACATGTCCGGGAGCAGCGCCGCGTCCGGATTTGACAATTCGATGCGGACACGAACGGTCCGCGTGTCACGGTTCACCTGCGGATAGACGACGGCGATCTTTCCCGTGAAGGTTCGGCCGGAAAAACTGCGCGCGCGGACCGCCACAGCCTGGTCAACGGCGATGTTGCCGAGATCGCGTTCGGCGATGTCGACGAGCGCCCAGACCACTGACGTGTCCGCGATGCGGAACAGCACGTCGCCTGGATTGGCCCGCATGCCTTCGATGGCGTTGCGCTCGAGCACGATACCGTCGCGCGGCGCCGACCAGCGGACGGAGACGGGTGCGGTCCGCGTTTTCTCCATCTCAGCGATCACGGACTCGGGAACGTCGAGATTGACCAGCCGTTGCCGAGAGCCCCGGCCGTAAAGCTCGAGGCCGCCGACGGTCCTGGAGGTGATCGTTGCAAGATACTCGGCGGCGGCGGATGTGACGGCCGAACTGTAGATCTCCATCAGAGGCTGGCCCGCCTTGACGCGGCTCCCGGTGGTCACGTCGGCGACCTTCTGGACGAAGCTTTCGGCTCGCATGGCGATCACGGATACACGCCGCTCGTCGAGCTGGATCGTACCGGGCGCCTTCACGGCGACGCGGATGCTGCGACGCTCGACGGGCTCGGATTTCACTCCGGTGCGCTGGATCTTGCCGGGCGAAAGCTTCACGGTGCCGTCGTCTGCGTCATCGCCTTCATACACCGGGACGTAGTCCATCCCCATCGGGTCCTTCTTCGGGACCGGCGAGGTATCGGGCAGGCCCATCGGATTGCGGTAGTACAGGATCCTGCGCGACGAGGCGGCCTGCTGTTTCGGCTTCGCAGGCTGGAGCGCCATTTGGTCGTCGTCGTAGACCGGCAGGTAATCGCGGCCGCGCTCGTCCGTCTTCGGACCGGCCGACCACAGCGGCGCGCCGCTCGGATCGCGATAGTACAGCGGCGTTCGCTCCCCGGCTGCCCCAGCCGTTGTTGCCTCGGCATGAGCCGGCCAGCGCTCACCGTTCAAGTGCCAGGTGGCGCCCAGAGCCAGGGCGCCGCCCAGTGTGAGCGCCATCAGGAGACGCAGCGTTTTCATGGCGTGTATCCGCGCGCCCGGGAGCGCGTCCATGTGAAAGGGGGATGTCGAGCGCCGTCGGGCGCCCGAACGATCACTTGGTCGATCACTTGGTCGCCTTGACGATCACCTTGCCGATGACGGTCTCGGCTTCGCCCTGCACCTTCGCGGATAGTGTGACCTGGTAGCGGCCGGCCATCGGCAAATCGGTCTTGAATGTGTAGACGCCGGGCTCCTTCGACGGCAGCGGGGCGACCGCGGACTCCATCTCGGCCATGCCGTCCGGAGCCATGTCCACGCGCGTCTTGAAGATGACCGCGTCCGGCACCGTCTTGCCGGTCTGCTTGTTGGTCAGGCGAACCGCGAGCGTGACGTCGTCGCCCTTCTTCAGCTCCGGATTGACCGGCTCGAAGGCATAGTCGCCGGCGCCCGCCATGGCGGCGGAAGCGACGAGCGAAAGGGTGGCGGCAACAGCCGCGGTGCTCAGTTTCGAAAGCATCGATTGTTCCTCATGATCTGTTCTCGGCCGTGGCGCCGTCAGCGCACACGTCAGTCGTCGCACGCAGACGTGCTGCGTGCGTCGCGTCTTGCGAGATCAGACTCGAGGAGGTCGGAAGGGAGGACTGCCGCCGCGGACGGAGACGACCTGATCGGCGGGGATGACGATCTTGCTCGCCAGGATAGCGAGAAATACGAAATCAACGGCCCTGATGTCGTCGAGCACGAGCGTCCCACCGGCGCAACAGAAACCCATACCGCATTTGTAGCCGGCGGCGGGGGAGTTCGTTCCCTTCATGTCGTCCGGGCAGCACTCGTCCATCGACATGGCGGCATCGCCGCTCATGTGCATGCCCGTCTGCGTGTCATCCGACGCCATCGCGAGGCCCGCAGCCGACGTGCCGACCGGCAGCATCGCCAGCGAGACGGCGATCGCGAATGCCAGGATGGTACGGACGAACCGCATCGTTAATTACTTACCTCTCGGGCCGGGACAGAGCCTGATTAGCATATCCCGGCCCCGGATACAGTCCTTGATCCCGGTCAAGCATCCGTGAGCTGACGTTTGCCGCGGTGCCACAGGTGCAAAGACCTGAAAGCCATTTTTTAACTATGATTTCGGTGGTTGCTCTATCCGCCCTCGATGCGAGACGACGCCTGCGGAGGCCTTGCCCGGTCTGTACGAAGCAGCATCAGCGCAAAGAACGCGGAAACCGAGGCTAGCGCGCTGATCCACAGCGCGGCGCTGCCGATGTGCTCCACCATCAGTCCCAGTGTCAACGGCGCGGCGGCACCGGTTAGTCGAGACGGGAGCGAAATCATGCCGACGCGCTTTCCGAATCCGAGGGGTCCAAACAACACCAACGGCAGGGTGCCACGCGCGATTGTGATGATGCCGTTGCCCGCTCCGTAGAGGATCGCGTAGACCGGCGCGAAGAGAGAGCCACCTGCGATCAGCGCGACGACACCGATCGGATTCATCAGAGCCGCCAGCCGCGCCGAGAGAAGCGGATGAAACCGGCCGAGCCATCCGGCTTCGATGAGACGAGCGCCGACCTGGGCAGGACCGACCAATGTTCCTGCGAGCAGAGCTTGAGCGGGCGTCGCTCCAAACGCCACCAGCATCGAAGGCAGGATCGCCGAAACTCCAGAGCTGACGAAGCTTGCCGCCGCAAACATGTAGGCGAGCACGCCCATCGCAAAGGTCTCGTTTCGGCGCTCAGCAAATTGGCTCGCGCCTGAGGCGGATCGAGAATCCTGTTCCAGCGGCGTCGCACGCGGCAACGAAAGATTGAGAGGCAGTGCGAAGCAGATGTGGACCGCTGCCCAGATCTGGCAGGCCACACGCCAGCCGTACTCGGCATCCAACCAAGTCGTAAGCGGCCAGCCGAGAGTGCTCGCGAAGCCGGCAATCAAAGTAATCCCGGTGATCGATTTACGAGCTCCGGTGCCGTGAATGCGGGCGAGCGTCGCGAATGCCGCCTCATAAAGACCCATGCCCATGCCGATCCCGAGCATCATCCACGCCGCGATCAGCACCGTCAGGCCGTGGGCAGCGGACAGCAACAGCAAGCCTGACGCAAAGACGGCGTTTGAGATCGCGAGCAGACTGCGTCCCCCAAACCTGTCGATCGCATGACCGACACGCGGGCCAAGAAGCCCCGAGAGAACGAGCGCAGCTGAGAGTGCCCCGAACACGTAAGTCGGCGCGAGATCGAGATCCCGCGCAATCGGCACGGCGAGGATGGCAGGAAGATAGTAGCTCGACGCCCACGCAATGGTTTGCGTGGTGCCGAGTGCGATGACGGCGCCGAGCGGGCCTGTGGCTCGGCCCGTGAAGACTGGCTTCATGAACAACCACACCCCGAAGCGCCTGACGCCTTCGCCGTTTCGTTGGCGACGCAGCAGGCCGACGCGTCCTCCCTCGCCGGCCCGCCGCAACATCCTGCCTCTGTCTCGACGCCACCGCGCGTGCAGACGCCGGTCTCGGGCAGCACGAGTTCAACCCTTGCCGCGGCCAGCTTGTCGCCGGCGATATCGGCCGCGATCGAACGGACCTGCTCATAGCCGGTTATCATGAGAAAGGTCGGCGCGCGACCGTACGATTTCATGCCGGCCAAGTAGAACCCCGGCTCATCATGCGCGAGCTCGCGCGCACCGTGCGGGCGAACCGTGCCGCAGCTGTGCTCGTTGGGATCGATGAGCTGCGCCAGGGCGACTGGCGCGTCGATCGCCGGATCAAGCCGCAGGCGCAGCTCCGACAAGAACGAAAAGTCGGGACGGAACCCCGTTGATACGATCAATTCGTCCACGACCACGCTTCGCGCCTCGCAGCAGGCGCCGGCCGAAATTCTAAGGCGGCCTTCGGATTGCGAAAGATGCGTGGCGGCGAATTCGGTCTCTACCGTGATTTTTCCGGCGGCGACGAGCGCGGCGAAGGCGGAGCCCAATTCGCCACGTGCGGCCAGCTTGTCATTGCGGCCGCCGCCGAAGGCCTTCGCGGGATCGGCGCCGCGCAACAGCCAGATCGGCTGCGTGCCCGGCACCTCATCGGCGAGATGCACGAGTTCGATAAGCGTGCCAACCGCGGAGTGGCCGGCACCGAGCACGGCAACGATCTTCCCTGCATATCTCGCACGATCCGCGCCCCTCACGTCTGGCATACCGTAGGCGACGCGGTCAGCGCGCTTCTGCTCGCCGATCGCCGGCAAGCCGTTGCCGCCGGCCGGATTGGGGGAGAACCAGGTGCCGGACACATCGATGACGGCATCCGCGCGCAGCATTTCGGGGTCCTTGCCGTTCTGATAGCGGATTTCAAACGGCGCTTGCGCGCGCCCTTTCTTCTTCGCCTTGTCGAAACCGACGCGGCTGATCGCCGTGACGCGGCTCGACGTGCGGATCGTCTCGCGCAGCGGCGTCCGCGTCGCAAGCGGCGTCAGGTATCGGTCGAGCAGTTCGCCGCCGGTTGGATAGGACTGCGGGTCCGGCGAATTCCATCCCGTCGGCGCGAGCAGCCGCGCCGCGGCTTTGTCGACATTGTATTCCCATGGCGAGAACAGCTGGACGTGCTGCCACTGGCGGACCGCGTGTCCGGCTTCTGGCCCCGCCTCCAGCATGATGGGCGACATCCCGCGTTCGAGAACATGCGCGGCGGCCGCAAGGCCGACGGGACCCGCCCCGATGATCGCAACCGTCTTTTCATCAGCCATCTTTTTTCCTATCGTTCTAGAATTATCGAATAAGCAGGTCGAAAAAATCAGGCCGCCGTTCGCGCATCCCCACATTCGGCTTCGTCCGCGCAGCACTCCGCCACCAGGAAATCGACTAGGCCCCGCATCGCGTCGAAGTTCGCATGGCAGATCAGGGTCGTGGATTCCCGGACCTGACTGACAAGCCCGACCGAAACCAAGGACTTGATGTGATGCGAGAGCGTTGATGCCGGGATCTTCAGCTTGTCCTGGAGGCGACCGACGGGCATGCCCGACCGTCCGGCCCGAACCAGGGCCCGGTAAATCTGAAGCCGCGTCCGGTTGCCCAGGGCTTCCAAGCGTGTTGCTGCGTCATCGATCTTCATGACCGACATCATGCGCCGGGTCGCTTCCGTCGTCAACTATATTTCTAGAATATTCGAAATATAGGCTAGTCTCAGGCTGTCCTAACAACACTTTCCGCTCTGCTGCCGACCCTCGGTCGCCCGGCCTGCTGAGCCGCGGCCGGAACCACGGCGGTGCGTGAAGACGATGCGGCCCCACAGGCAGGCGCGGCGGAACAGGTCGGGGCCGATCTCGCCTTGCTCGAAATCGCTGGATAGTGAAGGCCCCCAGCATCCGAGGAAGGATCGATCCTGCAGGGGGCTGCCAGCCCTTCTTATTTAGCGGATAATCTGCTTGACCTTGATGCCGCGCAAGGCATCGATGCAGTCAGCTACCAAATGCAAGAACTCCTCTCGCTTTACGCTTTTCACCTGACGACTTTCCATGTTGACGAGAATGAACCTTGCCATGTCGTAGGCGACTTCAAACTGCGATTTGCCGGTAACCTCGACGTCGATCTTTTCGGCCATTTCGCTCCCCGCTAGTTGTAACTGGAAAGCGGTAACCTATGGGAAAGCGGATGGTCAGGTCGAGTCGCCTTCCTTCGCCTTAAAGCCGGTGCTCCCTAGCCCGCGTTGCGGCGGCGCATATGTATGCTCGGCTCGTCGACCCAGGCTTCCCGCGCGAACCACGCGTGATCGGTGCGGCAGATCGGACAGCGGGTGCGCGAGAAAAACACCGCGCGACGCCCAAAGCTCTCGCGATCAGTCTGGATGCCGGTGGGAATCGCGTGTCCGGTTTCCGGACATTTGACCATGACCATACCCATGTCGCCCTCCTTTGCGATCGGTCGTCACTGTATTTGCAGAAAAACACCGGCCGGTTGGAGTGCGCCCTATGTAGGTGCGGGTACTTGGGGGGCATCGCGCACCTTGTTTGACCGAGCAGGGGGCGGCAGTGGGGGCTGCATGCTCGGGGCTTATTCCAACCGGCCGGATTCCTCCTCATCCTTGGACGTGAATTGAGCGCCGTTCTTCTAGCCGGCTTGGTGGAGGACCTTGGAGAAGCGCTTCCTGATCGGCTCACCCGTTTCCGTCGCAAGCTTCTGGGTGAGCGCCCACAATTCCTTGTTCTGGTCGGTTGCGGTCTCAAACGCTTTGCGCGCTTGCGCCGCAGACAAGGCATAGACATCGGCCGCTGACTTGCTGCCGTAGAGATGGACGAAAAAATCGAGCGCAGTGGCGGCGTTGGCGTATGAGATTTCGAACACCTTGAGCCCGTAGTCGGTGGCGCTTCTGGCATTGCTCGAATAGGTCTCGCGCAGCGCTTCCGTCATCTCCTCGTAGCCTTCCCGCGCGCGGGCGTAGCCCTGCTCGACAAGCTCGCTGGGTACGCCAGGCAAGGCGATCTTCGGGAAGTCCAGCAACGGCATCCCGAAAATATTCGTTCCGTTCAGTGCGGCTTTCATTTCGCTTTCACCCACGCAGCATTCCCTTTCTCAAGCGAAAGCATTCCTCGCGACGGTCGCTTGCGTCACGAGAGCTCACGCTCTGTGTTCAATCAGATTTTGGATGAGCCTTGAGTTAGCCCCCGACCCATACGACCTTGTGCGAAGAGAAGCGGGACTGTCGGTTCGGTTTGCGACTCTCGCTCAAAATCTTTTTGAGATTGTCAACACAGACGAAGGTTTAACTACGGGGCGCTGTGCATAACAGGGATATCCCTAGCCGCTGCGTGCGGATTCCGGGGATT
>NZ_VSTH01000048.1 GCF_008123965.1 Bradyrhizobium hipponense
AGAGGCGGAGCAAGCCCGCGGACAATTCTCGTGAAATCCATATGCGAAATCCATATGCGATTGCCTGCCTCACGCGGGGGAGAGGCCGCATCCCATCGCTGCCGCGGGGCACGCCTGCGCCGGACGCAGGAGGAATCGGGGCGTGCCGTGCTAACAAGCCTCGCAACGCGCCTTTTGCGCGAAGAAAACAATTGGCACACCTAGTCATTGCCCGCCGCATGTCGGCGATCCGTGCCCGGGAGAGGAAATGTCCGACATCGCCGAAATCCCGGTCGATGAGCAAGAGCGTCCGTTGCCGCCGTCCCCGCGCCCCGTGAAGAGTGCGCTGACGGACGGCCCGATCCTGCGCACGCTGCTTGGGCTCGCCTGGCCGAACGTCATCGCGATGTCGGCCGGCACCTGCGTGGTGATCGCGGAAACCTCCTATATCGGACGTCTTGGTGTGGAAGCGCTGGCCGCGATGGCGCTGGTGTTTCCGACCGTGATCCTGACCATGACGATGTCCGGCGGTGCCGTGGGCGGCGCGGTGGCCTCGGCCATCGCGCGCGCCATCGGCGCCGGCGATCGCGAACGCGCCGGAACGCTCGCTGCCCACGCGATGCTGATCGGCATCGCCTTCGGGCTCATCTTCATGCTGGGCATGCTGATCTTCGGCCCGCAGGTTCTGGAAATGCTCGGCGGCCGCGGCGATGTGTTGACGCATGCGATCGCCTACACGCAGGTGTTTTTTGGCGGTGCTGTGCTGCCCTGGCTGCTCAACACCATGGCGGGCGTGCTGCGCGGCACCGGCAACATGAAGCTGCCGTCATTGTTGATCCTCAACTCCGCGGTCTGGCAGATCGCGCTCGGTGGCACGCTGGGTCTCGGGCTCGGGCCGGTGCCGCAGCTCGGCATGCGCGGCGTCGCCGCCGGCGCGTTGATCGCCTATTCCATGAACATCTGCGTGATGGGCTGGTACCTGTTCTCGGGCCGTGCGCGCGTCGTGCCGAAGCTGCGCGGCTTGCGCGTGCAATGGGCGATGTTCTTCGACATCCTCAAGGTCGGCGCCGTCGCCTGCTTTTCACCGCTGCAATCGGTGCTGACGATCTCGATCTTCACCCACATGCTGGCAAAATTCGGCACTGCGATCCTCGCCGGTTACGGCATCGGCGCGCGGCTCGAATTCCGGCTGACCTCGATCGCATTCTCGTTCGGCATCGCCTCGGTGCCTATGGTGGGTATGGCGATCGGCGCCGGCCGCATCGCGCGCGCCCGGCGCATCGCGTGGATCGCGAGCGCCGCCGCCTTCGTGGCCGTCGGCACCCCGGCGTGCCTTGTCGCGCTGTTCCCAGATCTCTGGGTCAACATCTTCACCGACAGCGCCACCGTGCGCGCCACAAGTCACCAATACCTGTCGACGGTCGCGCCGTTCTACGCCTTCTTCGGCCTTGCAACCACGATGTATTTCTCATCGCAGGCCGCGGCAAAGGTGATCGGGCCGGTGCTGGCGCAGACGGCGCGGCTGATTTACATCACCGCCTGCGGCTGGTGCCTATCAACGCACGACGCCACCGCACAAAGCTTCTTTTGGCTGGCTGCGAGCTCGATGGTCGTGCTCGGCCTGCTCTCGAGCGCCAGCGTGGTGCTGACGCGCTGGGCTCCGCGCGAGAGCAAGCCTGCGATCCGGCCAGCGCTGTCGACGATGGCCGACTAGCGATGCCTGTGGCGGCGATGGCCGCCGCCGCCGCCGCCATTGGCGAGCCGCATCAGTTGCGGGATCATCGCCATCATGTCGCCGCCGCCGGAACCACCCAGCATGCCCATGATGTCACCGCCGCCCATGCCGGTCGGCATATAGCCGCCACTGCCCATCGGCATGGAGCCGCCGTAATTGGGCGCGCCGAAGCCGCCGCCGAAATTGCCGCCGCCCATCATGCCACCAAGCCCGCCGCCGCCATTCTCCATCATGCGGCTCATCATCGGACCCATGGTCTGCATCAGCATGGCGAAGCGGCGCTTGCCCATCTTCGCCTTCATCATCTCCAGCATCGGCGCCATCTGGGTCATCATGTCCTCGCCGCCGGCACCTCCGCCGCCGCCGAAGCCCGCGAACTGCGCCTTGGCCGGCGTACTCGCGACGGAAAACAGCAGCAGCACGGCGGCCGCCTGGCAGATCACCTTGTCCGCACCTCTCATGGCATGCTCCTCGCGTGCGTGGCGCCGCTGGGAGAGCGGAGCCAACCGGACGCACGCGGCCATGGTTACGGCTGGCGAGGGCAGGGCTCTGTGGGAAAAGTCACAGAGCGGATCAGGCCGCTGCAGGTGGAAACGCCTTGTGCATGGCGATGACGGCGTCCTCGGTCTGGGCTTGCACATAGGGCGCAAGCTCGTTCGGCAGCATGTCGATGATCCAGACGAGGCGACACTTGCCGTCGCTTTCGGCGATCACCTGCACCGATGCGCTGTAGTGCGTCAGCCGCTCGTTGTTGATCGCATAGACCAGGCGCTGCCGTGCGTCGTCGCAATCGACCAGCAGCTCGCGCGCCACCGAGCCGTTGGCGAACGTGACGATGCGCGCATCGCCGTCGAGGGTGCAGGCGGTGACGAAACCCGGCACCAGCCGCTGATGCAGCGCGCCGAAATCACGCACCGCGTTCCAGACGTCGCGCGCGGACGCATTGAGGGGAATGTCGTTGTGGATGGAGGCCATTGGGGAGGTGTCCTTGATCGGGTTGGTGATTGCCGCAAACGCCGTCATTGCGAGCGGAGCGAAGCAATCCAGAGTCTTTCGGCGGCGGCAGTCTGGATTGCTTCGTCGCATCAGCGCAAAATTGCTTCGCAATTTTGTCGCGGGCTCCTCGCAATGACGGAGCTAGTGGATGCAGCTCACGTGCAAACCGCCTCGACATTGTTGCCGTCCGGATCGATCAGAAACGCCGCATAGTATGTCGGGCTGTAATCCTTGCGCGGTCCGGCGCCGCCATTGTCGCGGCCGCCGCTCTTCAGTCCTTCGCTGTAGAACGCCTTGACCGCATCATGGTCCTTGGCGCGGAATGCGATGTGGGCGCCGTCGGCCTTGCGGCCCTTGTTCAGATGCAGCCACAGCGCCGGCGCGTCCTTCGGCCCCAACCCGGCATAGCCGTCGCCGCTCGAGCACAGGACGTAGCCGAGCGGAGCGAGCACCGCGGTGTAAAAGCGCGTGGCGGCGTCGAGGTCTGCAACGCGCAGTCCGATGTGGTCGTACATGATCATCTCCATTGCAAAGCGCGGCGTGGTGGCGCGCGCCGGAGACGAACTTAGTCAGTTGAGGGCGAGCTGCTCTTGGAGAATCTTGCGCATCCCCCGCGAGGCCTGCCGGAACTTGGTCGGCGATACGCCGGCGGCGCGATGGAAGGTTCGGACGAAGTTGGAGAGATCGCCGAAGCCGACGTCGTAGGCGATGTCGGTAACCGCGATGTCATCGTCCGTCAGCAGGCGCGCCGCATGCCGCAGCCGCGACCGCACCAGATATTGATGCGGGGTGACGCCGAGCACGGCCGAGAACAGCCGCAGGAAATGGAACGGACTGAGATCCGCCCGCTGCGCGGCCTGCTCGAGGTCGACCTCGCCGTGCGAGTTCTCGTCGATCCAAAGTGCGGCTTCCACGGCGCGGCGGCGGTCGCGCGCCGAAGGCCGGACCTGCTTGCGCGTCTTGCCGGAAACGGCATCGACAAAGCGGCCCGCAAAAATCTGGCCGACCTCGTCGAGGCCGATGTCGCTGTTGCCATCTGCCGCCGCTTGCGCCAGCTCTCCCAGCACCATCAGTTCCGGCAGCGGCGGCGTCGCGCCGACCTGCCAGACCTCGCGGCGTCCGCCGAGCGCGTCGACGAGATCCTCGCCGAGGGAGAACGCCAGGCAGACGTCGCCGCTGACATGCTCATGGGTGCAGGTGTATTCGTCGCCGGGCGCGCCGACCAGCACAGAGCCCGCCACCAGCTCGAAGAACCCGGCGCGGCAATGGCAGCCAAAGCTGCCGGAGCGGACATAGGCGATGGAATGGCCGGTGCGGGACTCGGCAAAAGGCTTGTCGCCCGGTCCCGCATCGCAGCGAAACTCGGAGACCGTCATCGTGCGCGTCGTCAGCAGCGTGGTTGCATCCATCACGCCTATGTAGGCATGATCCGGAAAAGTGTGTAGCGGTTTTCCGACAAGATCATGCCCAAAAAAACGAGTTAAGGGGCGATCAAAATCGCGCCTTAACTCGGCCTGGGAGGGGCAACCGGCAGCAGTACCTCGAACAGCGTCTTGCTGGCGACAGGCTGGGCGCCCTCCAGCGCCAGCAGCCGCCGCTTGGAGATCACCCCGCCATAGGGCGAGAGCCGGTCGGCGTAATTGCCGGCCTCCAGCACCCGGTGGCAGGGCACGATCAGCATGTAGGGATTTTTCGCGATCGCCTGCGCCACCGAATGCGCCGCGCCCGAAGCCCCTAACGCCTTGGCGATCGCGTGGTAGGTGCGCGTCTCCCCGCGCGGGATGGTGCAGGCGAACTCATAGACGCGCCGGTTGAAGGCAGGCACGCTGCCGGCATCCAGGCTGACCTCGGAAAAATCGGGATCGCTGCCTTGCAGCAGGGCTGCGATGCCCTCGATCGCAAGCTCGGCATTCTCGCACAGCCGCTGTTCGCGCGCCTCGGGATGGACCTGGAAAATCCGGCGGCGGGTGTCGATCTCCCGCGCCTCCGGCAATTGCACGGCCACCACGCCGGAATTGCTCCAGACGATGCCGCAGCGGCCTATGGCCGTGTCGAATATCGCATAGGCACGCCCCACCATGCACACGCCCCACTCAATGCACGCTTTCCCCAGACCCGAGATCATAACACCGCCACAATCCCGCGCACCTGGAATCTTGACGAGACATTAACAAGCGTCCGGCCGGGCGCGCCAAAGCGCTTGGCGGCAGGCGCCGTCTCGGCTAATCAGGACTGGCGCTGGTGACTAGCGCAACGCGGGCGTAGTTCAATGGTAGAACGGCAGCTTCCCAAGCTGCATACGAGGGTTCGATTCCCTTCGCCCGCTCCATCCTGCTTCGCGCCGAGGCGCTTCGCAGGACTTTGATATTTCGCCAGCGCCAAACAGGATGTCCTTCGAAGCTTCAGCGGAGAACCGATGTTCTCGGTCGCATGCCGCGCAAAGATTCCAATATATTAGCCTCTCGCTCCCGGCGTTCGCGTCCGCCCGCGCTAATCTGCGGTCTGGTCGCCGCCGATGTTCGGATGAAGGCTAGGACCTGCAAGAAAATGGACCAGCAAAAGCTCGACCGCGCGATCGGTCGCCGATTGAAGACTGTGAGGACGCAGGCCGGCATGACGCTGAACGAACTCGCGGCGCGCTCGGGCGTGAGCCGGGCGATGATCGGGCGGGTGGAGCGGGCGCAGAGCAGTGCGACGGCGTCGCTGCTCAATAAGCTTTGCGCCGCGCTCGACGTGTCGCTGAGCGACGTGGTGGCACTCGCCGAAAAACCACCGGAGCGGCTGGTGCGGCTCGCCGACCAGCCGCACTGGCGCGATCCCGACAGCGGCTACCGCCGGCGCCACGCCTCGCCGACGGATGCGGCGAGCGGCATCGAGGTCATCGTCGTCGATCTGCCGGCCGGTGCGCGGGTGCCTTACAGCCCCTGGGGCCGCAACGCCTTCACCCAGCAGCTCCTGATGCTGGAAGGTGCGATCGCCGTGCACATCGACGCCAAGGCGGTTCGCCTGCGCGAGGGCGACTGTCTGGATTTCGACGTGATGCGCGCGGTGACCTTCGAGAACGAAACCAGGCAGGACGCGCGCTACGTCATCATCACGCGGCGCGGCACCTCTTACGGAAAGATGTGAGACCCTGACGATGCAGATCCGCACCGGCGATACCTATGATCCGCGCGTGATCGCGTTGCTCGACCATCACGTCGCGGCCGCGCGGGCACAGACCGCGCCGGGCAGCGACCATGCGCTCGACCTCGCAGGGCTGCGCGCCGCGGATGTCGCGTTCTGGACCGGCTGGGACGGCGAGATGCTGGTCGCCACCGGCGCGCTGAAGGCGCTCTCGGTCGATCATGGCGAGGTGAAGTCGATGCACACGGTCCAGGCCGCACGCCAGCGCGGCTTTGGCGGACGGATGCTGCGCCACATCATCGCGGAAGCCCGAGCGCGCGGCATGACTCGCCTCAGCCTGGAGACCGGCTCATGGGACTATTTCAAGCCGGCGCACGTGCTCTACCGCGCGCACGGCTTTGTCCCGTGTGGTCCGATCGAGGGCTATGTCGAGGATCCCAACAGCCTGTTCCTGACGCTCGACCTGAGCGACGGCTGAGCGCGGCCGGCGCCCAAGACACTCGCAACTCGAAATTCCGGCGCTTCCCTCAAAATGAGTTGCGTACCTCAGAAAACCTCTGCTAGCCTTCAGGGATGGCCGAGGACACTCTCACCGCCGCCGCGCTGACGCTGAAGGACATCGCCCGCCAGGCCGGTGTCAGCCTGGCGACGGTCGACCGCGTCCTGCACAACCGCCCCGGCGTGAGGCCGGACACGATGCGGCGGGTCCAGGAGGCGATCGCGCGCAACGCCTTCCAGCCGCATGTCGCCGCCGCCGAGCTTGCCCGCGGCCGCGCCCGCCGCTTCGCCTTCGTGATGCCGTCGGGGCCGAACCCGTTCATGCAGCAGATCGAGGCCTATCTCGGCGAGATGGCGGGCTGGCTTGCGGCCCGCCGCCTCGGCGTCGAGATGATCGCGACCGACGTGTTCGACCCGTCCGTGCTTGCCGCGTCGCTGGAGGCACTGGCCGGAGACTATGACGGCGTCGCGGTGGTGGCGCTGGACCATCCGGGCGTTCGCGCTGCGATCAACGATCTGGTCGATGCCGGCACCAAGGTGGTGACGCTGGTCTCGGACGTGCCCTCGTCGCGCCGCCACCATTATGTCGGCATCGACAACATCGCGGCTGGCCGCACTGCAGGTGCGCTGGTCGGGCGGCTGGCCGGCCAAAGCTCCGGCAAGGTCGCGATCCTCGCCGGCTCGCAGGGCCTGCGCGACCACGCCGAGCGCATCTTCGGCTTCACCCAGGTGATGGCCTCGGAGTTTCCCGAGCTTAGCGTGCTGCCGGTGCTGGAGGGGCGCGACGAGGACGATCGCTCGGAACAGGTTTTGGCGCGGATGTTCGGCAAGCATGCTGACATTGTCGGCCTTTATAACGTCGGCGCCGGCACGCAAGGCGTCGCCAAAGCGTTGGGCGATGCCGGCCGCGACAAGCAGGTGGTGTTCGTCGGACACGACGTCACGGCGTTGACGCGCCGGCTGTTGTTGCAGGGTGTGATGGATGCCGCGATCTCGCAGAATCCGGGGCACGAAGCGCGCGCCGCCGTGCGCGTGCTGCTGGCGCTTGCGCGCGGCGAGCCGATCCTGCGCGAACAGGAGAAGATCAGGATCGATATCGTGATGCGGGACAATCTGCCCTAGGCGGCAGCATGGATTGGTGAGGACGGCCCGCGGAACAGGCGACGGAGATCGCCAACCGGGCCAGCATGGGAGGACGAGGCGTGTTTCTCGGAATGGACATCGGCACGTCCGGTGTGAAAGCGGTGCTCGTGAGCGAAGCCGGCGCGATTGTCGCGACGGCGGCGCGCGAGCTGGCGCTGTCGCATCCAGCGCCGCTGTGGTCCGAGCAGGATCCCGACGCCTGGGTCGATGCGGCGATCGGCGCTGTCGATGATCTTGCAGCCCATCATCCGCGCGAGGTCGCGCAGGTGCGCGGCATCGGGCTGTCCGGCCAGATGCATGGCGCGACGCTGCTCGGCGAGGACGGTCGTCCGCTGCGCCCGGCCATTCTGTGGAATGACGGCCGCTCGCAGGCCGAATGCGACCGGCTCGAACGGCGTTGTCCGTCGCTGCATGCGATCGCCGGCAATCTCGCGATGCCGGGCTTCACTGCGCCAAAGCTGTTGTGGGTGGCCCGTCACGAGCCCGACATCTTCGAGCGCGTCGCAAAGGTGCTGTTGCCCAAGGCCTATGTCCGCTACCGCCTGACCGGCGAGATGGTCGAGGACATGTCTGACGCCGCAGGCACGCTGTGGCTCGACGTCGGCCAGCGCCGCTGGTCGGCGCTGCTGCTGCATGCCACCGGGCTCGATCTGCATCACATGCCGCGCCTCGTCGAGGGCAGCGCGGCCAGCGCAATGCTCGCGCCAGAATTCGCCCAGCGCTGGGGCATGGCGAAGGATGTCGTGGTCGCGGGCGGCGCGGGCGATTGCGCGGCGAGCGCGATCGGGCTCGGCGCGATCGCACCGGGCGATGCGTTCCTGTCGCTGGGAACGTCCGGCGTGGTGTTCCGCGTCACCGATCGCTTCGTACCGGCGCCGGCCTCGGCCGTGCATGCGTTCTGTCATGCGCTGCCCGGCCTCTGGCATCAGATGGGCGTGATGCTGTCGGCGGCGGCCTCGCTCGCCTGGCTCGCGGGCGTGATGGAGGCGCCGGCCGCCGCGCTGCTGGCGCCGCTCGGCGAGCGCGTCGACGGACCCAGTCCGGTCAAGTTCCTGCCGTATCTCGACGGCGAGCGCACGCCGCACAACGACGCCGCCGCCAGCGGCGCCTTCGTCGGCTTGCGCGGCGCGACCGGGCGCGGCCAGATGGTTCAGGCCGTGCTCGAAGGCGTCGCCTTCGCCGCGCGCGACAATCTGGCGGCGCTGAGCGCAGCGCGCGGGCCGATTGCCGAGGTCGATCTGGTCGGCGGCGGCTCGCGCTCGCCGCTATGGGCGCAGATCTGTGCCGACGTGCTCGGCATTCCCGTCCACCGCGTCGAGGAAGGCGAGGTGGGGGCGGCGCTCGGCGCAGCCCGACTCGGCCGTATCGCTGCGACCGGCGAAGACCCGGCAGAGGTCTGTGTTCGTCCGCGGCGGCTCGCAAGTTTCGCGCCGCGCGCGTCCGTCACCTCCGCCTACGACGATGCCTATCGCCGTTGGCGCAATCTCTACCCCGCGTTGAAGGAGCCGATTTAAGTGAACGCGCCAGCCAAATTCTTCGATGCAACCCAACCTGTCGCCTTCGGCGGCAAGGATGCCAAGAGCCCGCTCGCCTTCCGCTGGTACGACAAGGACCGTATCGTGCGTGGCCGGCGGCTCGAGGATCATTTGCGCTTTGCGGTCTGCTATTGGCATTCGCTGTGCTGGCCCGGCGGCGATCCGTTCGGCGGGGAGACATTCTTGCGACCCTGGCATCACGGCACCGATCCGATGGCGACGGCGCGGGCGAAGGCCGACATCGCCTTCGAGCTGTTCCGCCTGCTCGATGTGCCCTTCTTTACCTTCCACGACGTCGACGCGGCGCCGGAAGGCGCCTCGCTCGCCGAGTCTGTCGCCAACCTCAACGCGATTGCCGATCTGTTCGAACAGAAGATGGCGCAAAGCAAAGTACGACTGCTCTGGGGCACCGCAAATCTGTTCACGCATCGCCGCTACATGGCGGGCGCCGCGACCAATCCGGATCCCGACGTCTTCGCCTATGCCGCCGGCCAGGTCCGCGCCGCGCTGGAGGTGACGCACCGGCTCGGTGGTCAGAACTACGTGATGTGGGGCGGTCGCGAAGGCTATGAGACCTTGCTCAACACCGATCTCAAGCGCGAGCTCGACCAGCTCGGCCGCTTCGTCGCGCTGGTGGTCGAGCATAAGCACAAGATCGGCTTCAACGGCCCGATCCTGATCGAGCCCAAGCCGAAGGAACCGACCAAGCATCAATACGACTTCGACGTCGCCACCTGCTACGGCTTCCTTGAGCGCTACGATCTGCTGAACGACGTCAAGCTCAACATCGAGCAGAACCACGCCATCCTTGCCGGCCACTCCTTCCATCACGAGGTCGCGCTCGCCGAGGCGCTCGGAATCTTCGGCTCGCTCGACATCAACCGCGGCGACGACCTGCTCGGCTGGGACACCGACCAGTTCGCGATGAATGTGCCCGAGCTCGCGTTGGTATTCCACGAGCTCCTGAATCGCGGCGGCTTCACCTCGGGCGGGCTCAATTTCGACGCCAAGATCCGGCGGCAGTCGATCGACCCCGATGATTTGATCCACGCCCATGTCGGCTCGATGGACGCCTGCGCGCGCGCCTTCCTTGCCGCGGCCGACATGCTCGATGCCGGCGCCCTCACCGCGCCGCTCGCCGAGCGCTATGGCGGATGGGCGGGCCCTGAAGGCCGCGCCATTCTCGGCGGGCAACGTTCGCTTGCCGATCTCGCCGACCGCGCGCTCAGCCCGGGCTTCGATCCGCAGCCGCGCTCGGGCCGGCAGGAATATCTGGAATCCCTGGTCAACCGCTATGTCTGAGGAAGGGCCGCTGATGGCAAGTACTGGAGCAACCCCGGTCCTGGAACTAACCGGCATCGGCAAGGAGTTCGGCGCGATCCGCGCGCTGCACGGCGTCGACATGCACGTGCACCCCGGCGAAGTGGTCGGTCTGATGGGCGACAACGGCGCCGGCAAGTCGACGCTGGTGAAGATCATCGCCGGAAATTTTCGCCCCACCCATGGCGAGGTCCGTTTCGATGGCAACGCGGTCCATTTCTACCGGCCCATCGATGCCCGCGCGGTCGGGATCGAGGTTGTCTATCAGGATCTCGCGCTCGCCGATAACCTCACGGCTGCGGCCAACGTGTTCCTGGGCCGCGAGCTCACGCGCAAGTTCGGGCCGATCGCGCTGCTCGATCACAAGGCGATGGCGTCGCGCGCGCTGAAGCTGTTCGGCGAATTGCGATCGGAGACGCGGCCGGATGATCTGGTCAAGCAGATGTCGGGCGGCCAGCGTCAGGCCGTCGCGATCGCGCGGACGCGGCTTTCCAACGCAAAGCTCGTGATGATGGACGAGCCGACGGCGGCGATCTCGGTGCGCCAGGTCGAGCAGGTGCTTAGCCTGATCCACCGCCTGAAGGAGCAGGGCGTTGCCGTCATGCTGATCTCGCACCGCATGCCCGACGTGTTTGCCGTCTGCGACCGTGTCGTCGTAATGCGCCGCGGCGAGAAGCGGGCGGACAAGGCGATCCATGACACATCCCCTGAAGAGGTCACGGCCCTCATCACCGGCGCGAAGGAGGCTGCGTGATGACCTTGCCCCTGGAAAATCCGATCAGCTTCACCAATATCGGCCGCATCAGATGGTGGCAGCGCGGCATCTTCGCGTCGCAGACCGGCTACGTCCTGCTGGCGCTCGTGGTGCTGATGATCGTGATGCATTTCGCCAGCCCGTATTTCTTCACCCAGGGCAATATGCAGAACGTGGCGAAGAACTTTTCTTTCATCGCCATTGCCACGCTCGGAATCACTTTCGTCATCATCACCGGCGGTATTGATCTCTCCGTCGGCTCGATGATGTGTTTTTCCGCGATGATCACCTCCATGGTCATGGTCGAGCTGTCGGCGCCGGGATCGCACTTCGTCCATTTGGCCGCCGATGGCAAGACGGTCGTCGCCAATGTGCCCGGATTGATCCTTCTGATCTCGGTGCTTGCGGGGCTGTGCACCGCGTTCATCGTCGGGCTCGTCAACGGCTTCTGCATTGCGATGCTCGGGTTGTCGCCCTTCGTCACCACGCTCGGCATGCTCTCGATCGTGCGTGGGCTCGCCTATGTCGTCTCGAACGGCCGTGGCAGCTTTCCGGGCGGCCCCGACGCCGATTATTTCTACGCGCTGACCTCAGGCGATGTGCTCGGCGTGCCCGCGCCCTTCATCTATCTGGTGATACTCGCGGTTGTGATGGCAGTCGTGCTGCATCACACGAGTTTCGGCCGCCACGTCTTCGCGCTCGGCGGTAACGAGAAGGCGGCGGAATTGACTGGCATCCCCGTCGTGCGGGTGAAGATCGAGGTCTATGTAATCTGCGCGCTCGCGGCAGGTCTCCAGGGCATCATCATCTCCGGCTGGCTGGGATCCGCGCCCGCGAACATGGCGACGTCCTACGAGCTCAACGTCATCGCCGCCGCGGTCATCGGCGGCGCCAACCTCGCGGGCGGGCTCGGCGGCCCGTTGGGCGCCATCGTCGGCTGCGTGCTGCTGGAGGTGATCCGCAATGGCCTCGTGCTCGCGCAGGTCAACTCCTACTGGCAGCAGACGCTGGTGGGCGTGATCATCATCCTCGCCGTGCTGGTGGACCGCATCCGCTCGCGCATGACTTAACGAGTTACTCCGGAAGGACAACGAAAGATCGTCTATCCGCCTGCCGGAGCATCACATCACAAATGGATAGGCATCAAAGTGTGGAGGGAAAGCAATGAAGAAGCTTCTGTTGGCCGGCGTGACCATCGCGATGATGGCAACCCCGGCATTCGCGCAGACCTACAAGTTCGCCGTCGTGCCCAAGGCGATGAACAACCCGTTCTTCGACGTGGCGCGTGATGGCTGCCTGAAGCGCGCCAAGGAACTCGGCAACGTCGAGTGCATCTATAAGGGGCCGATCGAACACGAGCCGGCGACGCAGGCGCAGATCATCCAGGACTTCATCACCCAGAAGGTGGATGGGCTCGCGATCTCGGTTGCCGACGTCGCGGCGATGACCAAGTCGATCGACGCAGCGACCGCCGCCGGCATTCCGGTGATCACGTTCGATGCGGATGCGCCGGGCTCCAAGCGCATCGCTTATATCGGCACCAACAACAAGGACTTCGGTCTCGCGCTCGGCAAGCAATTGGCCCAGCTCAGGCCCGAAGGCGGCAAATATGCGATCGTCTCCGGCGGTCCCGGCGCCAAGAACCTCGCCGAGCGCGTCGACGGCGTCCGTGAGTCGCTGAAGGGCACGAAGTGGGTCGAGGTCCAGGGTTCGCCGACCTTCTGCAACGACGATTCCGCGCTTGCGATTCAGCAAATGTCGGACCTGCGCACGGCGACGCCGGATCTCGGCGCCATCGTGCCGATCGGCGGGTGGCCTATGTTCGCGCCCGAAGGCTACAAGGCCTTCGTCAACAAGAACAAGAAGGATATCGATGCCGGCAAGTTCACGCTCGTCGTCGCCGACACGCTGAAGATGCAACTCGAGCTGCTGCGTGACGGTTACTCCAACGCGCTCACCGGCCAGCGTCCGTTCGAAATGGGCGAGAAGTCGATGGACACCTTGCTGGCGATCAAGAAGGGCCAAAAGGTTCCGGAAGTGATCTATACCGGCCTCGACCTGGTGACCAAGGACAACGTCGCTCAACTGTTAAAGTAGGAGCGCTGCCAGCCCCGCGCTCCTGCCTACCTCTCCCGCTTGCGGATTTCGCAAGCGGGAGAGATGAATCGGAAGCTGGAAGGAATGGGAATGAAACGGTCGCGGCTCGGCACGTTTGAAGTGACATCAATCGGTCTCGGCACGGCACCTCTCGGCGGACTGTTTGCCCCCGTCAACGATGCCGACGCCGAAGCGACGATCGAACGGGCCTGGTCGGCCGGAATCCGTTTCTATGATACCGCGCCGCTCTATGGTTTTGGCCTGGCCGAGCGGCGGCTCGGCGCGTTCCTGCGGCAACAGCCCCGCGATTCCTACGCCGTCTCCACCAAGGTCGGCCGGCTGCTGCGCGCGCCGGACGGCCCGGCGGCCGAGGATGACCATTACAAGGGCACGCCGCGCGAGCGGCCGGTGTTCGACTTCAGCCATGACGGCGTGATGCGGTCGGTGGAGGAGAGCCTGGTGCGCCTCGGACTCGACCGCGTCGACGTCCTCCTGGTGCATGATCCGGACGATCACTATGACGCCGCTGTCGCAGGCGCCTTCCGTGCACTCCAGCGCCTGCGTTCCGACGGCACGGTGAAGGCGATCGGCGCCGGCATGAACCAGTCGGAGATGCTGGTCCGGTTCGCCGAGGTCGTGCCGGTCGATTGCTTCTTGCTCGCCGGCCGCTACACCCTGCTCGACCAGGGCGCGTTGGATGCGCTGTTTCCGGTCTGCGCCACGAAAAACATCGGTATCCTGCTCGGCGGCATCTACAACAGCGGCATCCTCGCCAATCCCAGTGCCGGCGCGAAGTTCAACTATCAGGATGCGGACGCGAATTTGATCGCGCGGGCGCGCGAGCTCGACGAGCTCTGCCGCAAGCACGGCACCGAGCTGAAAGCTGCCGCGCTGCAGTTCTGCATCGCCCATCCGGCGGTGACGGTCGCCGTGCTGGGCGCGCGCAACGCTGCCGAAGTGGCCGACAACATCGCGATGTCGCAGAGCGTGGTGCCGCCGGCCTTCTGGCAGGAGCTGCGCGCGCGAAAGCTGGTCGATGCGCGGGCCCCGTTGCCGGGCGGAGCGTAAGCCATGATCATCGACGCTCATCAGCATTTCTGGGATCCCGTGCACGCCGACTATCCCTGGATGGCCGCGCCTGAGCTGACGCCGATCCGCCGCGCCTTCGCCCCCGCCGATCTCGCGCCGCTCTTGAAAGCGAACGGCATCGACGCCAGCATTGTGGTGCAGTGCCGCTCCGCGCTGGAGGAGACCGAGGAGTTTTTACGCATCGCGCGCGACAGCCCTTTCGTCGTTGGCGTCGTCGGTTGGGTTGATCTGACTGACGGTTGGCTTGGCGAAACGCTGGACCGTCTGCGTGCTTCTCCCGGCGGGAACAAGCTGGTCGGCATCCGTCACCAGGTCCACGACGAGCCCGATCCTGATTGGCTGTTGCGCGAGGACGTCCAGCGTGGCCTCACCGCAGTGTTCGCCCATGATCTCGCCTACGATTTCCTGGTCCGCACCCCTGAGCTGCCCGCCGCGATCGCGACCGCGCAGGCGTTTCCGCACGCGCGCTTCGTGCTCGATCACGCCGCCAAGCCGCCGATCGCCGATGGCTGGAGCGCGGAATGGGCCGACCGCATCGCCGCGCTCGCCGCCTGCGGCAATGTCTGGTGCAAGATCTCAGGGCTCGCGACGGAAGCGGTTTGGAACGACTGGGACGCGGAGCGGCTGTTTCCGTTCGTCGAGCACGCCGCGAAATGCTTCGGCGAGGACCGGCTGATCTTCGGCTCCGACTGGCCGGTGTGCTTGCTCGCGGGGAGTTACGGCGAGATCAAGCGCGCGCTGGAAGCGTGCCTGGCGAAGCTCGGGCGGAACGCTCGCGAAAAGGCATTCAGCGTGAATGCGCAGCAGGCGTATCGGTTACGCGGGTAGTTGAAGTCGCCGTGCTCTCCTCTTCCTTCTCCCCTTGTGGGAGAAGGTGGCGCGAAGCGCCGGATGAGGGGTTCCCTCCACGAGTTCAAGTTGCGAGCTTCATGCGCGGAGAGAACCCCTCACCCCAGTGAGCCTGTGTCTACCGGCGTCGCAGCCCTCTCCCACAAGGGGAGAGGGCACAATAGCGGGCAGCGCTCGCTTCTCACGCCCCGGCTGGTACCTGATCCAGAAATCCTGTCACGCTCTTGATGCGGCCGTCCCTGAGCACCGCGAAATCGGTGCCTTTGATCGGGCTGTCGACACCGTCAGGACCAAGCCCCCACGAAAAACGAAGGTGGTCGCCGTAGCCGTTGGGCTCGCCGATCAGCTTGAACTTGAATTCGGGAAAGCGCTGCTGCACGCCGGCGATCATTGCATCGACGCCGTCATGGCCGCCGCCCTGCATCAGGGGATCGACGTAGCTTGCATCCGCAGTCCAGTTCTCGCTGAGCAGCGCGCGGCGACGGCTCGCCGTGCGCTCGTTCCAGAGATCGATATAGCGGCGGGCGATGGCGGTGTGGTCGGTCATGATGTTCTCCTTCGATGGCGCCGTCTTATTCGGCTGTCCCTGACTATCGAAGGTTTGCGCGCGCCGATCGATTACCTCGGAGGTCATGCGCATGATCCGGAAAAGTGTGAAACGGTTTTTCTCTCGCGACAAACGCGGAACGCGTTTGCGCGGAGATCATGCGCCAACAAAGAACTGAAGCGCGATGATGCTTTCATCGCGCTTCAGGCGCGCGTAAATCTTACACGGCTATGATTTCGCCGCGACGACCATGATCTCGACGGTGTATTGCGGCGCCGCGAGCTTGGCTTCGACGGTGGCGCGCGCCGGGGTGTTGCCGGGCGAGACCCAGGCGTCCCACACGGCGTTCATCTCCTGGAATGTCTTCATGTCGGTGATGTAGATGGTCGCCGAGAGCAATTTGGACTTGTCGGTGCCGGCCTTGGCGAGATGGCCGTCGATCGTCGCCAGGATATCCTGGGTCTGCTTCGTCACGCTTTCGCCGGCGGCGTTGTTGGCGACGACACCGGCGAGGTAGACGGTGTTGCCGTGAACGACGACCTGGCTCATGCGCGGACCGGTTTCAAGACGCTGAATGCTCATTGGGATCTCCTGTGAATGGCGGCCCTGTCTAGCGCAGTGCATTGCGCTGTGCCACCCCAGGCACGCATGCGTTGCCAGGCACGCATGCGTTGCCAGGCACGCATGCGTTGCCGGGCACGCATGCGCAGCCTTTACGGAAACCGGCTGAAAAACGTCCAGATTGTTTCGGCGCCGTCGATGTCGTTGTTCTGCGGCCCGAGCAGGCGTGCCGCGATCTTCGGGAAACGGGCATCCGGGGAGGAACCGGGCATGCGGTGGCCGCCATGGTTGATGCGATAGAGCACGACGTCGTGCCCGCTGGGACAGCGCGAGGAAATCCGCGTGACGGTGGACTGGTCCGCGGGCGCCTTGTCGGGCAGGTCGGTCGCGCCGGCGTCATCAGTCTCGCAGCCATTGAGCTTGCGCCAGAACGCCAGCGTCTCTTCGGTCGACCAGAACCCGTCTGCGGCATAGTAGCTCGATCCGCGTCCACCCTCGTAGGGGATCAGCGGGTCGGCCGTGCCGTTCATGAGCAGCATCGGCAGCGGCCGCGACGGATGGCAGGTAACGGCGGCTTCGTCGGTGAGATTCATGATCACGCTCGCGCCGGCCGCGAACAGATCGGCGCGGGCGCAAACGAGCGTCATCGCCATGGCGCCGCCATTGGAAACGCCGGTGACGTAGACGCGCTTGGCATCGGCCGTGCCGTCGGCCACCAGCTTCTCGACGAGCTTGGCGATGAACGCGATGTCGTCGGTGCCGGGAGGCGGTCCGCGCAGCGCAGGTCCCGCCTTCGTTCTGGCATCGGCCCAGGCATTGTTGAGCCCGTCCGGAAACACCACGGCCAGGCCTTCGCGCTTTGCGACCTGCGGCCATGCCGTTCGCGCCACCATATCGGCGCCGCGCTGGGTCGTGCCGTGCAGCACGATCACGAGCGGTGCCGGCTTTTTCGCCGGCAGTTGCGCGCTGTAAGAGCGCTTCACGCCGCCGACGTCGATCGTGTCGGCGAATGCGCTCGGGGCGGCAGCCAATGCCGCAACCAGCGCCGCAATGCGCATCCAAGTCCGCACTAGACCGCCGCTTTCGCAGCGGCGCGGCCCGCATTGCGGCCCGAGAACAGGCAGCCGCCGAGGAAGGTGCCTTCCAGCGAGCGATAGCCGTGCACGCCGCCGCCGCCGAAGCCAGCGGCTTCACCGACCGCGTAGAGCCCGGGGATGACCTTGCCCTCCTCGCCGAACACGCGCGAGTCGAGATCGGTCTCGAAGCCGCCGAGCGTCTTGCGGGTGAGGATGTTGAGCTTGACTGCGATCAGCGGCCCGTGCGCGGGATCGAGGATGCGGTGCGGGGAGGCGGTGCGGATCAGTCTGTCTCCGATGTAGCGCCGTGCATTGTGGATGTTCATCACTTGCGCATCTTTGACGTAAGGGTTGGCGATCTCGCGGTCGCGCGCCTCGATTTGCATCCTCACCTCGTCAAGCCTGAGCAGGTCGTTGCCGGCGAGCTTGTTCATCGCGGCAACGAGATCCTCAAGCTTGTCGCGTACGATGAAGTCAGCACCGTGGCGCTTGAATGCCTCCACCGGCGCCGGCGCGCCCTTGTTGGTGGCGCGGCGCAAGGTCATGCGCCAGCTCTTGTCGGTGAGGTCGGGATTCTGTTCCGAGCCCGACAGCGCGAATTCCTTCTTGATGATGCTCTGCGTCAGGATGAACCAGGAATAATCGTAGCCGGTCGACATGATGTATTGGAGCTGGCCGAGCGTGTCCGAGCCGGGAAACAGCGGCGCCGGCAGCCGCGTGCCGGTCGCATCGAACCACATCGAGGATGGGCCCGGCAGGATGCGGATGCCGTGGCGCGGCCAGATCGGCGACCAGTTCTGGATGCCCTCGACATAATGCCACATGCGGTCGCGGTTGATCAGCCGCGCGCCGGTCGCCGCTGTGATCCCGATCATGCGGCCGTCGACATGTTCGGGCACGCCGGAGATCATGAATTTCGGCGGCTCGCCGAGCCGCTTCGGCCAGTTCTGCCGCACCAGATCGTGATTGCCGCCGATGCCGCCGGAGGCGACGATCACGGCCTGCGCTTTCAACGCAAACTCGCCGACCACGTCGCGCGAAGAGCTCTTGCCGCGTTCGACCTGATCGGCTGCGAGAATGACACCGCTGACGCCGTCCACCGTTCCGTTGGTGACGGAGAGCGCATCGACGCGGTGGCGGAACTTGAAGGTCAGCCGGCCGCTCTTGACAGCTTCGCGCGCGCGGCGCTCGAACGGCTCGACGATGCCTGGGCCGGTGCCCCAGGTGACGTGAAAGCGTGGCACCGAATTGCCATGGCCCATCGCGTCATAGCCGCCGCGCTCGGCCCAGCCGACCACGGGGAAGATGCGATGGCCCATCGCGCGCAGCCAGCCGCGCTTTTCGCCGGCGGCAAACGCGACATAGGCTTCCGCCCATTGCCTTGGCCAGAAATCCTCGTCACGGTCGAAGCCGGCGGTGCCGAGCCAGTCCTGCATGGCAAGATCGAAGGAATCCTTGATGCCGAGCCGGCGCTGCTCCGGCGAATCGACCAGGAACAATCCGCCGAACGACCAGAATGCCTGGCCGCCGAGCGACTGCTCGCCCTCCTGGTCGACCACGATCACGCGCTTGCCGGCATCGGCAATTTCGGTCGCGGCCACCAGGCCCGATAGTCCGCCGCCGACGACGATGACGTCCGCTGCCTGCTCAGTCATGAGTTCCCCCCTGTAGTTGTCCGGATTGAAGCCAGCGGCTGCAACTGAGATCAAGGGGCTGTCGCGTAAGACATCATTAACTTGTTCCAGTTTGGGACCCAACGCCTTTGGGACCAACGCCGCCGAGTGCAGCGCGGACGCAACACTGGACTTGAATTTGTTTTGAGCGAGCCGGCGCGCCTAGACAAAACCACGGTTACGACCGACGCTAGCAGCGCATCACCACCTGAACGCAGATTCGAACTCGACTGGGGCGGGGGACAATGAAGTTTCTGACGGGGTTGCTCGCGGCGGTCCTCCTGATCGCGAGCATGGGGGCTTCTCACGCGGTGGTTCGGATCGCGGATGACCGCGGCGGCCGGATTGGAACTTATGTCGACCGGTACCAGGACCTGCGGCAATCCGGTGACACCGTCATCATCGACGGCCTCTGCGCATCCGCCTGTACCATCGTCCTCGGTGCCATCCCGCGCGACCGCATCTGCGTGACCTCGCACGCCACGCTCGGCTTCCACGCCGCCTGGGATTTCGCCAGTAACGGCCGGGCCGTCACCAATGCCGAAGCGACCCAGATGCTCTACGCGATGTATCCGTCGCAGGTGAAACGCTGGATCATGCAGCGCGGCGGCCTCACCCCGCACATGCTCTTCCTCCGCGGCAAGCAGCTCCAGGCCATGTACAAGCCCTGCTACCTCGACGCGCAGGCCTCGGCCAACAGGCCTTTGCGCCGATCTGCTCAGCCAGCGGAAGAGTTGGAGTCGGCCCGCGGGCAGCTGCTGCACTGAACCTATCAGCGCGACGTGATCTTTGGCCCGCCCGCGGCGCTTGCCCGTCGGCGGGTCAATGCCTATTTGAGAGCCAGGGAACGGGCGCTTTTGGCCCAATCGTTGTCATGGCTCAACCACTGCACCCCGCCCATCCGTTACAGGACAATTCGCCCACTGCCGGCCGGACGCCGTCTGTGCTGCTGTTCGCCGGTGCAGTGATCGGTGGGCTTGCCGTGACCGGTGCGCTCGCGCTGTGGTTCCACTACGGCACCCAAATGTTCTTCGAAATGATCAGGGCCGGCTTTGCCGCCTGCTTCTGATCCGCGATAGGAAGTCACCCCGCTCATGAGCTCCGCCACCCGCCCGCTGGTGATTGCGACCGCCTTCGCAGCAAGCCTCCTTGTCGGGCTCCTGATCATGCTGTGGGCCATGGGCGGGGTGAGCAAGGTGGCGCAGCCGGCGGCAATCGGCGGCCCGTTCCAGCTCACCGACCAGAATGGCAAGGTCGTCACCGACCAGAACCTCAAGGGCAAGCCGACCCTGATCTTCTTCGGCTACACCCATTGCCCCGACGTCTGCCCGACCTCGCTGTTCGAGATCTCGGAAGTGCTGCGCGCGATGGGCAAGGATGCCGACAAGGTCAACGCCATCTTCATCTCGGTCGATCCCGAGCGCGATACGCAAGCCGCGATGAAGGATTATCTGTCGAGCTTCGACCCGCATCTTGAGGGCTTGAGCGGCGATCCCGCCGAGACCGCCAAGGTGATCACGTCCTACCGGGTCTACGCCAAGAAGGTCCCGACCAAGGACGGCGACTACACCATGGATCACACCGCGCTGGTCTATCTGATGGACCGCGCTGGCCGCTTCGTCTCGCCGTTCAATCTGAAGCGGAGCCCCGAAGAGGCGGCGACCGAGTTGAAGCGGTATCTTTAGGGACTTCTTTCGGGCGCACTAGCTTCCACATCGTCATGGCCGGGCTTGTCCCGGCCATCCACGTTCTTGGGATACGCGAGAAGGTGCGTGGATGCCCGGGACAAGCCCGGGCATGACGGACGGCCGGAACTTTCGGCCGCAATCCCCGCTCGCGTTCCCGGCGGGATGGTCTATAAGGCCCTCCGATCCCAACGAAATCCGTTCATTTCCCGCCGATGGCCGCATCGCGACAGGTAAAATCGCTCCAAATCGTGCGCCGGGTCCTGTTGGGGCTGGCGGCTGGCGCTTGCTTGCTGGCAGGTCTGCCCGGCGCGAAGGCCCAGATCCCGGCCAAGCCGGCGCCCGCTGCGCCTCAAGCCACGCCGCGGGTCGGTCCTCAAGCCGCCCCCCAGGCGGTGCCGGGCTTCTGGGACCCGCGGCGGCGCCCCGAGCGGCCGGACCTGTCGCGCCTGACTGTGATCCGCTTCCTGACCGAGACCGACTATCCGCCGTTCAACTACACCGGAGCCGATGGCAATCCGGCCGGATTCAACGTCGATTTCGCTCGCGCGCTGTGCGAGGAGATCAAGGTCACCTGCACGGTGCAGATGCGCCGCTTCGAGACGCTGGTCGACGCGCTCGCCTCCAACCGGGGCGATGCCATCATCGCCTCGATGGCGGTGAGCCCGCAGCTCCGTGCCCGCGTCGATTTCACCGATCCCTACTACCGTGTGCCGGCGCGCTTCGCCTCGCGCAAGGATGCGGTGATGCCGGAGATCCGCCCCGAATACCTCGAAGGCAAGAAGGTCGGCGCCATCGCGGGCTCGGCTCATGAGGCGTATCTGAAGGCGATGTTCACCGACGCCGAGCTCCACCCCTATCCCAACGACGACGCCATGCGCAGCGCTTTGCGCAAGGGCGAGGTCGATTTCATCTTCGGTGATGCGATCTCGCTGGCGTTCTGGATCAACGGCACCGATTCCGGCGATTGCTGCGCCTTCTCCGGCGGTCCCTTCGTCGAGAGCCGCTTCTTTGGCGAGGGCATCGGCATCGCCGTGCGCAAGGGCAATGACGTGCTGCGCCAGGCCCTGAACTGGGCGATGTTCCGCGTCTGGGAAAAAGGCCGCTATACGGATTTGTGGCTGCGGTATTTCTCGGTGAGCCCGTTCTGAGTCGGTCGCCGCTCCCTCCGCCGTCATTGCGAGGAGCTCTTGCGACGAAGCAATCCAGAGTGCTTCTGCGGAAAGATTCTGGATTGCTTCGCTGCGCTCGCAACGACGGTGTGTGCGGCGGCATCACCCCACAAAATTGCATTCTGCCGGGAAATCGCTATTTTCCGCGGCCCGGAGGCCCTTAATGTCTGTCATCGATCTCGCCGCAAGCCCGAGCGATCTGCGTGCGCTCGCCGAACAATCCAACGCCTGGCCGTTCGAGCAGGCGAAGGCCATTGTCGCGCGCCTGAAAAAATCGCCCAAGGACGAGGTGCTGTTCGAGACCGGCTATGGCCCCTCGGGCCTGCCGCATATCGGCACCTTCGGCGAGGTCGCGCGCACCTCGATGGTGCGCCACGCCTTCCGCGTGCTGACCGAAGACAAGATCAAGACGCGCCTGCTCGCCTTCTCCGACGACATGGACGGCCTGCGCAAGGTGCCGGACAACGTGCCGAACAAGGACATGCTGGCGCAATATCTCGGCAAGCCGCTGACCGCGGTGCCGGACCCGTTCTCGAACGAACATCCCTCGTTCGGCGCCGCCAACAACGCGCGCCTGCGCGCCTTCCTCGATCATTTCGGCTTCGACTACGAATTCGCGAGCTCGACTGATTATTACAAATCGGGCCGCTTCGACGCGACGCTGCTGAAGATGCTGGCCGCCTACGACCAGGTCATGGCCATCATCCTGCCGACGCTGGGGCCGGACCGCCGCGCGACCTATTCGCCGTTCCTCCCGATCAGCAAGACTTCCGGCATCGTGCTCCAGGTGCCGATGATCCGCCGCGACGTCGCCGCCGGCACGATCACCTATGTCGATCCCGATACCAACCAGGAAGTCGAAACGCCCGTCACCGGCGGCAACGTCAAGTGCCAGTGGAAGGCCGACTGGGCGATGCGCTGGGTCGCGCTCGGCGTCGACTACGAGATGGCCGGCAAGGACCTCATCGACTCCGTGAAGCTGTCGGGCGCGATCACGAAGGCGCTCGGCGGCACTCCGCCTGAAGGCTTCAATTACGAGCTCTTTCTCGACGAGAAGGGCCAGAAGATATCGAAGTCGAAGGGCAACGGCCTCACCATCGACGAATGGCTGCGCTACGCATCGCCGGAATCGCTGTCGCTGTTCATGTACCGCGAGCCGAAGGCGGCGAAGCGGCTGTATTTCGACGTCATCCCGCGCAACGTCGACGACTACCAGCAGTTCATCGACGGCTTTGCCAAGCAGGATGGAAAGCAGCAGCTCGGCAATCCGGTCTGGCACATCCACAGCGGCCATCCGCCGAAGGGCGACATGCCCGTCACCTTCCAGCTGCTGCTGACGCTGGTGTCGTCGTCGAATGCGGAGAACGCCGAAACGCTGTGGGGCTTCATCGGCCGCTACCGCCCCGGCGTGTCGCCGCAGACGCATCCCAAGCTCGACGCAATGGTCGGCTATGCCATCAACTATTATCGCGACTTCGTGGCGCCGACCAAGCAGTTCCGCGAACCGACCAACACCGAGCGCGCCGCATTGCAGGATCTGCGCGATGCGCTGTCGCAGCTGCCGCAAGACGCCTCCGCCGAAGACATCCAGAACGTCGTCTACGAGATCGGCCGCCGCGAGCCGTTCCTCGATCCTGTCAAGAAGGGCAAGGACGGCCGCCCCGGCGTCACGCTCGACTGGTTCAACATGCTCTACCAGGTCCTGCTCGGCCAGGAAAAAGGCCCGCGCTTCGGCTCCTTCGTCGCCGTCTACGGCATCCAGAACGCGATCAACATGATCGACGGCGCGCTGGCACGGAGTGCGTGACCACACTGCATGAGCGCGACGTTTCCTCATCGTCGTCCCGGCCTAGTGCGCACTTGCGCACGGGGGGCCGGGACCCATACCGCGTGATCTATCGAGGAATGGCGGGCTTTGTACCGGAGTAAGCGTAACTCTCATCCTCCGCCAAACTTCTCCCTGTGGTTATGGGTCC
>NZ_VSTH01000049.1 GCF_008123965.1 Bradyrhizobium hipponense
AGCGTTCTTCACGGACGACTACTTACGTCATAAAATCTTTTCTTGACCGATCTCCGGCTATCACATGGCGGTCGTCGCCGGCGTCGTCTTCTTCGCAGTGCGCGCGCTGCTGGCCTTGATCCCGGGACTGGCTGTCGGCTTCGCCATCAAGAAATGGTCTGCAGCCGCGGCGCTGGTCGCGGCCGCGTTTTATCTGCTGCTGTCGGGTGCGGAGGTTGCCACCCAACGATCGTTCTTCATGACGGCGGTGGTGCTGATCGCGGTGATGGTCGACCGCCGCGCCATTACCTTCCGCACGCTCGCGGTGGCCGCCCTGATCGTGCTCGCGGTGGCGCCAGAGGCACTTGTTCACCCCAGTTTCCAGATGTCGTTTGCGGCAACGCTCGGGCTGGTGGCGCTGGTGCAGGTCGGGATGCCGAACCTGTTCGCTTCGCCCGATCATTCCGCGACCGCGCGGATCGCAATGTGGGGCGGCCGCGAGATCGCGATGCTGTTCCTGGCCTCGCTGATTGCGGGGCTTGCGACCACGCCCTATGCCGCCTTCCACTTCCACCGCGTCACGCCGTTCGGCGTGCTCGCCAATCTCGGCGCAATGCCGGTCGTGTCGGCGCTGGTGATGCCCGCGGGGCTGTTGGGCTTGCTGGCGGCGCCGTTCGGGCTCGACGGCGTGTTCTGGTGGCTGATGGGAATCGGCATCGACTGGATGGTCGCGGTCTCTCGCTGGGTGGCGTCGCTGCCGGGCGCGGTCGGCCGCATCCCGGCTTTCGGCATCGCGCCGCTGGTCGCGGCAAGCCTCGGGATCATCCTGATGGGCCTGTTGCGTACGCCCCTGCGCTGGTCCGGCGCGCTGGTGCTGCTGGCTTCGATCGCCTGGGGACTCTCTGCCCGGCAGCCCGATGTCCTGATTGCCGGTGACGGCCAGAGCATTGCGGTGCGGGGCAGGGACGGGCAGATGCATCTGATCAAGACGAGCAAGGACGCCTTTCTGCTCAAGGAATGGCTCGCGGCCGACGCCGATTCTCGCAACGCCGGCAACGCCGCACTCAGCGATGGCGTGTCGTGCGACGAGTTGGGCTGCGTGACGCCGCTCGCCGACGGGCGCCTGGTTGCGCTAGCGCTGCGCGTCGACGCGCTGGCTGATGATTGCAGCCGCGCCGCGCTGGTGGTCGCCGCTCGGCCTGTGCCGCCGGATTGCGCGGCGATGGTGGTCGATCGGCAACGCCTCACCGCACAGGGCGCGCTGGCGCTGACGCAGCGCGGCGACGGCTTTGCGATTCAAGCGGTGAGGGCGCGAGGCACGAGCCGCCCATGGTCGCCGGCCGTCGCAGGCGAGGGTGATTTTGACACGAGCCTTGCGCCGAAGACGGCTGCGCCCCGCAGCAAGGACGCAACACCATCGGAGGCCGACCTGCAGGCCGAGGATTGAGCGGAACGGCTAAAGATACCAGGCCAACAGGGCTTCGAGTCCAGCATTGCCGATGACCGGCAGCGCCACCATCCGGCTCAGCCCCGATATGCGAGCTTCCGAAGCCGCGATCGAGGTGTCATGCGAGAGATCGTCGTTGAGCGCGGGCATGCCGGTTGCCCAGGCTCCGCCGATGCTGCCTTCGCCTCTGACGATGGATTTCGTCGCATAGAGCGCGGCAAGGTCGGTCTGCGCACTGCAATCGCCGGCCCGAAAGACCAGCGCCGAACGGGCCGCGTCCGGCACCCAGATCTCGAAGCGCCGCGCAATCGGCGTGGCCTGTGCGGAAAGGAATGTCAGGACCCAGGTGTGGTCGGCGCCGGTCCGGTAGGGCACGCCGACGCCCAGGTTGATCCCGACCTTGGCGGCGTCCTCCCAGCGCAGGAAGCTTTTGGCATCGTGCAGGTCCTTGATGATCAGCGGTGCGCCCGCTTTCCAGGTGCGTCCGGGCAGGCCGAAGCCGCGTGGAAATTTGGTGTGGCGCGAGTTGAACTCGAACATGTCCGCGGCGCCATAATAGCCGTCGACGAGCCCCATCTCGTGGGAGACGTCCGGATCGTTGTGCCAGAGCTCGATCGCGCCGACATGCGCCTCGTCGTCGCCGCAGAACAGCACCATGACGGCTTGCAAAAATTCGCCGGCAAACACCGGCACCGCCACGCCGCAGGTCAGCCCCGCCGCGATGGCCTGATCGGTCCGCTTGAAATAGGAGTTGGCGAATTTGGTGAGGATCACGGGGTGGCCGCTGGACCAGGCCTTGCCTGGTAGGCCCTCGTCATATCCGAAGCGCAAGTTTTCGCTTACGGCCCTGAACGCGCACAGGCCTTCGCTGTAGAGGCCGCCGCCGAATTCCAGCCGCATGCGCGTCTGGTCAGGCACCCAGAGTTCAACGACGCGAATGAAGGTCTTCATCGAGCGTGCCCGCCGCCTCAAGCTGCATCAGCATCGGCCATTTGGCCGCGGAGCGGGCGTTCAAAATTCAGGCAGGGCGGCCCAAACTTCGTGCGACGTGTACGGGCGGCAGAGGCCGCCCATCTGAATTCGAGGGCCGCAAAACACTCCCTTTCGCCGGCCTCGGCCGGCGATGGCAATTTCAATCCTGGCCTCGACCTTGCGGCCGGGGATGGCAGTGTCAGCCGATCGGCAAACGGGTGACGGTCGGCTGCCTGTCAGCGATGATCTGCGGCTTGTGCTCGCGTTCGCCGACCGGCTGGCTCACCGGCAGTTGCAGCACGGTTGCGCGCTGGCCTTCGACGAGTTGCGTGACCAACACGTATTTGCCGTCGGGAAATTCGATCGCGTCGTGGTGGCGATCGGGAATGTGCGAGTCGATCTTGCCGAACTTTCCGACGCGCGAGTTGACGGTGCGCGTCCAGATCCAGCGATTGTCGTAGCGGACGTTGTCGGCGAAGGCGAGCTCCGTTCCCGGCAGCAGGCAGACCGCGACGGAGAGATCGGCTTCGGAGGCGAAGCCGCGCGTCGAGGTGCCGCGGAAGGTTGTCGTGACGATCGTCTCGCCGACTTCGGCCGGGCGCGTCGCGACGGCATGCAGGCTGTAGTCACACATCGGGTGCTCCTCATTCGAAGATAGCAACCCGCGCCTCTTCTGAGGCGCAGGCCTCTATCAGAGTAGAAAGTACATAAGCATCTGCTCGGTTGTAGGCAAATCTGCGGCTCGCCGACGCAGGCTGCGATCACATTATCTTTCCCGGTTCAGTAGGAACAAAGCCTGTGTCCGTGAATTTTGCGCGCACTCGCACGTCAGCGGCCCGCCGGTGCAGACCAGCCGGAATACGGCCAATTCGGCTGCGACGTTTGTTGGACCGCGTTGCGGGCATTGCGGAATTGCGCGCTGACCGCGGTCTACTTGCGGGCATGATGACGCGGATGCGCGGCGAAGGCTTATGACGTAGCGCCCGCCATCAACGCGGTCGTGAGCATACTCAGAATGATCTTGGACTGATCTTGCGCATGGTTATCTCCTCGGTCTCACAAGGCCGCGAAGCGATGAGTGCTTCGTGCGGCGTGCCGAGGATGTAGCGCTGCAGGGGTGGCCGGATCATCTGTGCAGAACCAGAAGACCATCCAGCCGGAGCGGACAATCCGTCCGCTCCAATGGGTAGCGCGTGAGCGTCGGGTACGCTCAGTATTTCCGGTACAGCCCGATCAGCTTGCCCTGAATCTTAACCCGGTTCGGCGGCAGGATGCGCACCTCATAGGCCGCGTTGGCGGGCTCGAGCGCGATCGAGGCGCCACGGCGGCGGAAGCGCTTCAGCGTTGCTTCCTCCTCGTCGATCAGCGCCACGACGATGTCGCCGGTATCGGCAGCCTCGTTGCGCTGGATCAGCGCCATGTCGCCGTCGAGGATGCCAGCCTCGACCATCGAATCGCCGCGCACTTCGAGCGCGTAATGTTCGCCCGGACCGAGCATGTCAGGCGGTACGTTGATGGTGTGGCTGCGGGTCTGCAACGCCTCGATCGGCGTACCGGCCGCGATGCGGCCCATCACCGGCACGGCAACGGGGCGCTCACCGTCGTCCGCAGACGCGCTGGAGCTCGCGCGCACCTTGCCGAGATTGCCTTCGATGACGCTCGGCGTGAAACCGCGGCGGGTGCCGGCGGCGGCCTGGAGCTCGGGCAGCTTGATCACCTCGATGGCACGGGCGCGGTTGGGCAGACGCCGGATGAACCCGCGCTCCTCGAGCGCGGTGATCAGGCGATGGATACCTGACTTCGAGCGCAGATCGAGCGCGTCCTTCATCTCGTCGAAAGAGGGCGGCACGCCGCTTTCCTTCAAACGTTCGCTGATGAACCGCAGAAGCTCGTATTGTTTGCGCGTTAACATCTCGACCAAATCCCCCGGTTGATGTCGTTCGATTCCGAGACGGCGAATTCAGCGGCGAGCCGCTAGATGCTCGAAACAAATCATGAACGGACACTATATGTTCGATATGTGTTCCGCAACTGCTTAATTTACCGTGAACGCGACAAAGTTATGGAAACGCGTGCGGTCGGCGCGTTCAAGCCGGCAGCCGCAGCACCTCGCAAGGCGTGCCCGCCTCTGCCTTCGGCGCGAACGGCGCGCGCACGAGAAGTGCCTGCGCCGCAGCCAGATTCGCAAGCAGCGAAGAATCCTGATGGTTGACGGGAAGGGCGACGAGCGCGCCGTCCTCCCGCACCTCCAGACGCGCGCGAAGATAATCCTCGCGCGCATCGTTGGAACCGACATTGCGGCCGAGCACGGCGCGCTCGCGGCGGTGATGAATCACTGAGCCGCCAGATAGCGCGCGAATCAGCGGAACCAGGAACAGGAACGCGCAAACGTAGGATGACACGGGATTGCCGGGCAGGCCGATCACGCGCATCGCGCCGAGCCGTCCGTGCATCATCGGCTTGCCCGGCCGCATCGCGATCTTCCAGAAAGCCATGGAGATGCCCTCGGCCTCCAGCGCCGGCTTGACCAGGTCGTGGTCGCCGACAGATGCGCCGCCGGTCGTGATCAGGATGTCTGCGCCGCTGTCGCGGGCGCGGCGGATGCCGCAGGTGGTGGCGTCCAGGGTATCCGCGGCAATTCCAAGGTCGATGGTTTCAGCGCCTTCGCTGCGCGCCAGCGCGTGCAGGGCGAAGCCGTTGGAATAGACGATCTGTCCGGGGCCGGGTGCGGTTCCCGGCATCACCAGCTCGTCGCCGGTCGCGAGAATCGCAATCTTCGGACGGCGGCGGACCGGAAGGGAGGGGTGATTCATGCCGGCGGCGAGCGCCAGATCTCGTTCGGTGAGGCGGGTGCCCGTCCGCAGAAGCACGTCGCCCTCGCGAAAATCGACGCCGGCGGGGCGGATGTGGCGCCCCACGATTGCGGATTCCTTGATCGTGATGCGCTTGCCGTCCGCGACCGTATCCTCCTGGATCACGACGGCATCAGCGCCATCGGGAACGACGCCGCCGGTGAAGATTCGCACCGCTTCGCCCGCCCCGATAGTTCCCGCAAACGGGCGCCCCGCGGCGACCTCGCCGATCAGGTGGAGTTCTGCCTCGATCTTTGCCGCATCGGCTGCCCGCACGGCGTATCCGTCCATCGCCGACATCGCCTGCGGCGGCTGCGTACGCCGCGCCGCGACGTCGCGCGCGAGCACGCGATGGAAGGCATCGGCGAGAGGGATCACCTCTTCGGCCAGAGGCTCTGTCCCCGCCAGCACCGCTGCGAGCGCGTCAGAAACCGGCATCAAGGCCACGGGGAAAACTCCTGCAGGGCACGGTCGGACGAAGAACGGCGAAGTTCTAGCCGAGCACGAGCGCAGAGGCAAAACGACGGCGAGGCAGGATGAATCATCCTGCCTGACTTTGCTCGGTAAGAGTAGGCGTCAGGTCCGGTGCGGCATGATCCAGATGACGAGAACGACGGGGACCAGCGTGGCCATGGCAAGGACGAGAACGACCAGAGCCACGGCCAGCATCGATCAACTCGCTGTAGGCCCGTTGGAATGGACGTCAGGAGCTTGGAGACCCTGATCCTTGTCGGGCAGCGGATCCGCCTGAGACTTCAGATCGGCGGCCTTACTGATCAGCTTGGCCGAGAGCTCCGAGTCCGAGGTGGTTCTGGCGAATTCAAGAAGGAGAGAGGCCTGCTTGGTAAGGTAGGTCTTGCCCAACACGATGATGCGTCCGTCCGTAGAAGTACTGACGGAGTGAAGAGTCCGGAACCGAGGCTTCCGTTCCCGGAACTCTGTATAAAATTGCGCAAAATGATTTGGTTCCTCGTTTCGGGCAATTTGGTTCCGGGGAACCGGGTTCCCGATCAGATCCCCAAGGCCCTGAGCGCCTCTCCGACGTCGCCGGGCGACATGACGTGGACCGCGGTCAATCCGCATGCCCGCGCTCCCTCGACGTTTTCGGCGAGATCATCGAAGAACACGATGCGCTTTGCCGGCACGCCGATCGCAGCCACGACATGGTCGAAGGCTTCGGCATCCGGTTTGCGCAGGCCGATGCTGGACGACAGGTAGACCTCGCGGAAATGGCCGAGCAGATCGGCATATTCCTTCGAGAAATAGTCGACATGCGGACGGTTGGTGTTGGAGAAGGCGTAGAGCGGCATCTGCCTGGCCGCGCGCGGCAACAGCTCCGCGATATCGGGCATCTCTCCTGCGAAGATCGCGTTCCAGCCCTCTAGGAACTGTGCGTCCGAAATGCCGATTCCGAGCGAAGCGCGCAGCGAGGCGAAATACTCCGCATCGCTGATCCTGCCGACCTCGTGCAACCGGTAGGCCTCGTCACGCACATAGCGCGCGACGATGGTCTCCGGCTGGCAGCCGGCATGTCCAGCCCAGCAGGCGATCGCCTTGGAGAAATCGATGTCGAGCACGACGCGCCCGAGATCGAACAGAAGCGCATCCGCGCTGCCGGGAGAGAGTGGGGTCATTGCATCCTTTCAGGTCAGTAGCGATACGGCTCGACGTCGAACAGCGGGAACGCGCTGAACACGCTCGGTGCATTGGTGGCGGCCGCCGGGTGCAGGCAGGACTTGTTGATCTCGGCGAACGAGGTGGCCCCCAACAGGCCGAGGCAGCGTAGCACCTCATCCTCCAGCAGCTCCAGCATCCGCGTCACGCCGGCTTCACCGGCTGCGGCAAGTGCCCAGCATTGCAGCCGGCCGATGCCGACGAGGTCGGCGCCCGCCGCGACCGCCTTGACAATGTCGGTGCCACGACAGAAGCCGCCGTCGACCATGATCCTGGCGCGGCCCTTCACGGCCTCGACGATCTCGGGCAGCACATGCATGGCGCCGCGGCCGTGATCGAGCTGGCGGCCGCCATGGTTGGAGACATAAATCCACTCGCCGCCATGATCGACCGCGATCTGCGCGTCCTCGGCGGTCGCGATGCCCTTGAGGATCAGCGGAATCTTGAACTTGTCCTTGATCATCTTCACGGTCCGCCACTCCAGCCCCTTCTGGAAGTCGCCGCCGGTGGCACGCAGCCGGCTCTCGCGAACGTAACGCTTGGCGATGTCGCGTTCACGACGGCTGTAATGGGCGGTGTCGACGGTCAGGCAGAAGCCGGCGTAGCTGTGCTTCACGGCGCGGCTGACGACATCCGCGACGAAGTCGTCGTCGCCGCGGACATAGAGCTGGAACAAGCGCAGCGCATCGGGCGCGGCTTCGGCGGTGTTCTCGAGGCCGGGCTCGGAGACCGAACTCAGCATGTGCGCTGCCCCGAAGGCGCCGGCGCCGCGCGCCACGCTGGCAGCGCCTTGGGGATCGAAGATTTCGAGCGCGCCGACAGGGGCCAGCACCACCGGAAGGCGCAGCTTGCGGCCGAACTGCTCGACGGAGCCGTCGACCTTGCGGACGTCGCGCAGCACGCGCGGCCGGAAGGCGATCTCGTCCAGCGCCATGCGGTTGCGGCGCATCGTGGTTTCGGTCTCGGCGGCCCCGACGATATAGTCCCAGGCGTTCTGGTTGAGGTTGGAGCGCGCCTTCCGAATGAGTTCGTGCAGGTTCTGGAACGGCTCGTTGCTGGAGCCGAGTTCGACGTTCCGTTGCGGCCGGAGCGCTTCGTTCATTGTTGTCCTCCCGAGAATTTGAAGCCTTATGCCATCGCCTATCCCGTCCGGCGCTCCAAAACTATCCTAAAATCGCATGGCTGCGAGGCGTGGGCCGGCCAGCCAATTACGGCGTGCGCGAGGCGGTCCTCGAACGTTGCCAAAAGTTTAGGTCGGGGCGAAGGGATTTTTGCGGCGTACCCGCCGGGCGGGCCGCCCGGCCTTGAAGAAACCGGAATGGTATTGTGAGAAACGGGCTGGATCGCCATTTGGCTCCCAAGCTCCAAGAGAACCGCTAAGCAAAAAGGCCAGCCCACCCATGCGGAAAAACCTGCTGTTCCCACTGGGCGCGCTCACCGGAGCGTGTCTGACCCTCCTCGTATCCGGTCCGCATGGCGGGCTCTGGGCGGCACGGGCGGCGGTGAGCGCGAACGACGCCTATTCACAGCTCAATTTGTTCGGTGAAGTGTTCGAGCGCGTGAAAGCGACCTATGTCGAGAAACCCGACAATTCCAAGCTGATCGAAGGCGCGATTACGGGCATGGTGACCTCGCTCGATCCGCATTCGCGCTACATGAACGACAAGGCCTGGACCGAGATGCAGGAGACCACCTCCGGCGAATTCGGCGGGCTCGGCATCGAAGTCACCATGGAGGAGGGCCTGGTCAAGGTCGTTTCGCCGATCGACGACACGCCGGCGTCCAAGGCCGGCATCCTGTCGGGCGACTTGATCAGCAAGATCGACGGTGACGCCGTACAGGGCATGACGCTCGAACAGGCCGTCAACAAGATGAAGGGGCCGGTCGATACCAAGACCAAGCTCACCATCGTGCGCAAGGGCGCCGATGCCCCGCTCGACATCGCCATCACGCGCGAGATCATCCACGTGCGCCCGGTGCGCTTTCACGTCGAGAACGGCGACATCGGCTATATCCGCGTCACCTCGTTCAACGAGCAGACCACCGACGGTCTGAAGAAGGCGATCGCGGCGATCTCCAAGGAGGTCCCGCCGGAGAAGCTCGCGGGCTACGTGATGGATCTGCGGAACAATCCGGGCGGTCTGCTCGACCAGGCGGTGTCGGTGTCGAGTGCGTTCCTGCAGCGTGGCGAGGTCGTGTCGACGCGCGGCCGCAATCCGGAAGAGACCCAGCGCTTCACCGCGCATGGCGGCGATCTCATCAAGGGCAAGCCGCTGATCGTGCTGGTCAACGGCGGTTCGGCCTCGGCCTCCGAAATCGTGGCCGGCGCGCTGCACGACCACAAGCGTGCGACGCTGATCGGCACGCGTTCGTTCGGCAAGGGCTCGGTGCAGACCATCATTCCGCTCGGTGCGGGCAGTGGCGCGCTGGCGCTGACCACGGCGCGATACTACACGCCATCGGGCCGCTCGATCCAGGCCCAGGGCATCGCGCCCGACATCGAGATCCTCCAGGACGTGCCGGCCGAACTCAAGGGCCGCGTCGACACCATGGGCGAAGCCTCGATGCGCGGTCATCTTTCGGCTGCCGACGGCAGCGAGCAGACAGGCTCGCAGTCCTACGTCCCGCCGGAAGAAAAGGACGACAAGGCCCTGCATGCAGCCTACGACTTCCTGCACGGCGTCACCGTGAATGCCGCGGCCGCAAAGCCGGCGCCGAAGGCACTGCCGAACTGACGACCCCGGAAACGTCGCCCGTGGAAGGCCACCCTCGGGCGCAAGGCTCGGCCGAAGAACCTAGCCTGCCTCGCGGCGGAGCTCGGTGTCGCCGCGCTGGGCAAGTTGGCTGCGATGGGTCGCGAACAGCTCCAGCACCTTGTCGGCTGGCTTGGCCGCGCTGAACAGATAGCCCTGCATCTCCGAGCAGCCGAGCGCGCGCAACAGGCGCTGCTGCTCCTCGGTCTCGACGCCTTCGGCCGTGGTGGTCATGCGGCGGGCGCTGGCGAGGTTGACCACTGCCTGCACGATGCTGGCGGAGCCGTCGGGGCCGGCGATGTCGTTGACGAAGCAGCGGTCGATCTTGATCTTGTCGAACGGGAAGCGGTGCAGATAGCTCAGCGACGAGTAGCCGGTACCGAAATCGTCGAGCGCGATGCGCACGCCGATCGCGCGGAGCTGATGCAGGATCGCCAGCGCGGTATCGTCGTCGCGGATCAGGACCGCCTCGGTGATCTCGAGCTCGAGCCGGCTTGCCGGAAAATTGGAGGCGGCGAGCGCCGCCACGATCTTCAGCGCCAGCGTGCCGCTCTTGAACTGCACCGGCGAGATGTTGACGGCGAGGCGGATGTCGTCGGGCCAGTTCGCGGCGTCCCGGCAGGCGGTGGCCAGTACCCATTCGCCGATCTCGTTGATCAGGCCCGTGTCTTCCGCGATCGGGATGAACTCGGCCGGCGAAACCGTGCCGCGCTCGGGATGGCGCCAGCGTACCAGTGCCTCGCAGCCGGTGATGCGATCGTCCTTCAGGCTGAGGCAGGGCTGATAGTAGACTTCGAGGCCGCCATGGGCGATGGCGTAGCGCAGGTCGGTCTCAAGCTGCCGCCGCTCGCGGACCTTGGCGTCCATCTCCGGTTCGAAGAAGCGATAGGTGCGCCGTCCGGCGGCCTTGGCGGCATACATCGCCATGTCAGCGTTCTTCAGGATCTGGTCCAGCGCTGGCCCGTGTCGCGGCGCCAGCGCGATGCCGATGCTGGCGTCGGTGGTGAGATGATGGCCCATGCAGTCGAACGGGGTGCGGATGGCTTCGAAGACCCGCGCGACCAGGTCGGTGACCTGATCGGCAGACGTCACCGGGCTCTGCACGATGGCGAACTCGTCGCCGCCGAGCCGCGCCACGAAATCCGTCGGGCCGGCACAGCGGTTGAGGCTCGACGCAATTGACTTCAGGAGCTCGTCGCCGACGAGATGCCCCAAGGCGTCATTGACGCCCTTGAATTCGTCGATGTCGATGTAGTGCACCGCGAGCTCCTCGCCGTGGACGGTGCCCGCCAGCGCCCCGCGCAGATGCTCGTGGAACATGGTGCGGTTGGGCAGGTCGGTGAGCGCGTCGTAATGGGCGAGGTGGGTGATGCGCTCCTCGGTGCGCCGCCGCTCGGTGATGTCCTCGTGCGTCGCCACCCAGCCGCCGTCGGCGAGCGGTTCGTTGGCGATCTGGATGGAGCGGCCGTCGGCGGTATCGACCACCATGGAATTGCGCACATGGACGTCGCGCAGCACGCGCGCGACATACTGGTCGACGTTGCCGGTGAACGAGCCGGTCGCCTTGCGATGCGCGATGATGTCGTGGAAGCTGCAACCAGGCTTCACGATTTCGGCCGACAGGCTGTACATCTCGACGTAGCGCTGGTTGCATACGACGAGCCGCCGCGAGGCGTCGAACAGCAGCAGGCCCTGCGTCATATTGTTGACGGCGCGGTCGAGGCGCTGCTTCTCCAGCGTCAGCCGTTTCCGGGAGGCGCGGTGTTGCTCGAGCAGCTTGCGCACGATCGCGATCAGCACGCCAGCGATGGCGAGCGCGGATGCGCCGGCGACCGAGATCAAAATGCCGATCTGCTCGCGCCAGTCGGTTAGCGCGGCCGCGCGCGTCGTGGTGGCCATCATCAGGATCGGGAAGTGGGGCAGGGCCCGCGCAGAAATCAGTCGGTCGTCGCCGTCGACTGGACTGATGAAGCGCCCGGCGAAGTGATCGAGCCCGAAGACCCTCTGCTGCTCGAACCCTCCGGTCTTGAAGTTCCGCCCCATCAATTCATCCGTGTGGGGATAGCGGGCGAGAAGCGTGCCGTCCCGATGCAACATCGAGATCGTGGCGCCTTCGGCGAGCACGGCGGACTCGAAGAACTTCTCGAAATTGGCCGGCTCGATGCCGCGCCCGACGACGCCCAGGAACTCGCCGTTCGGTCCGACGATCTTGCGGACGATGAGGATGGTCCAGGCGCCGGAGATGCGGCTGTACAGCGGCTCGATCAGGACATCGGGTGAATGGGGATCGTATCGGAAGGTACGGAAATAAGCGCGATCGGCAACGTTGACCTTGGGTGCCGGCCATGCCGTCGACGAATTGATCAAATTGCCGTCGGCATCGATGATGTTGACGCCGCCAATGTAGGGCAACGCCTCGATCTTCGAGCGCAGCATCCCGTGAACGTCCTGGCCGGAGAGACCCTTGCGATAGTCCTCCGCGCTCGCAATGCCGGTCGCGCGCACGTAGTCGAAGAAGTCCCTTTGGATGACGGCGAAATCCTGCAATTGCTGATCGAAATGATGGGCGAGCAGCAACACGGTGTTATCGAGCTCGCGGCCCGAATTGCGTAGCGCACGCTCGCGGAAATTCTGCGCCATCAGCGTCGCGCCGACGGCGATCGCGGCGATCAGGAATATCCCGCCCACGACCAGCCAGCGGATTGGTCCGCTGCGCACGAGCGCGGCCTGGTCGAAGAGGCGACTGCAGAATTTCGTCATTGGTTTCGATCGCTGTCGTGCACACGCCAGGGTCAATCCTTGAGCCCGGAAACATCCGTTGGTTTAGGGGAACGGTATGGAGGCGAAGTTAGGAAGAGCGGTTAATTCAGCATGAATCGACCCGCGCAAATGCGAGTAATGCACGAGACGGAGACGTGCAGAAACTGCCGCAAATGGTCGCTACCGCCTAACCTGCCGGCGATGCTCCACGCCGGCACGCAAGGCACCAAGTTCCGATCGATCAGCGTCTCGCTGCGCCAACCGTCGCCCGGCCGCCCGGCGCCAGGACCGCCGCCACGATCAGCGCCGCGACGACGTTCGCGGTGGCGCTGATCAGGATCGGTACCGTGTAGCTGTGCATGAGGTCGTACGCGAAGCCGGCGGCGCTGGGGCCGATCAGCGTGCCGAACGCGACACTGGTATAGAGGATACCAATGATCCCGCTGACGTTGCGTCCACCAAAATAGTCCATGACGACGGCAGGGAGGACCGCGACCCAGCCGCCGTAGAACGCGCCGTAAACGAAGGCGAAGGCGGCGAGGGCCCATACATTGATCGATATCGCCCAGATCGCAAGCGTCACCGCCATGCCCGCAAACATCAGCAGCAGGGCCGAGGTCCGGCCCATGCGATCGGCAAGCCCGCCGAGCAGGAACCGGCCGGCGGTGCTGCCGATGCCGATCACGCCGAGCAGCAGCACTGCGGTTGTCGGTGTCACGCCGTGGTCGCTGGCATAAGGGACGAGATGCACGAACGGCACGAACACGCCGAATGCGCAGATCAAGCAGGCGACGTAGAGCGCGATGAAATTACGCGAGCGCACCGCCTCGGCAATAGATGCGCCGGCCGCGCGGCTCGAGCCCGTCGCCAGCGCCTGATCGCCGTCGGGGCCGAGACCGCGATCGCGTGGATCGTTTTCGATGAGCAGCGCCAGGACGCCGCCAATGGCCGCCGCCAGCAGCCCCAGCGCCAGATAGGCGCCGCGCCAGCCCAGCATCTCGATGAGGAGTGTCGCGAGCGGCGGCATCGCCAACGTGCCGACGCCGATCCCGCTGACCGCAAGGCCGGAGGCAAAGCCGCGCCGGCGCACGAACCAGCGCTGCACCGCGCCGATCGCCGGCACGTAGGCGCAGCCGACCCCGACCCCGACCCCAAGCCCGTAGGCGAGATAGACCTCGGCGAGACTGCGCGCGAAGCCAGCCGCGAAGAGACCAAGACCGGTGAGCAGCATGCCGATCACAGCAAGCACGCGCGAACCGAAGCGGTCGGCAAGCGGTCCGCTGATGATGCCGAGGCCAAAATAGAGAAAGCCGGCGAGAGAGAACACCAGCGAGACTGAGCCGCGCGAGGCGCCGAATTCGAGCTGCAGCGGCTTGAGGAATGCACTGAAGGTGTAGGCGCAACCGAAGCCGACAAGCGTGACCGCGAACGCACCGGCGACAACGAACCAGCCGCGAAAAATGCTCCGATGAGCCAATGTGGATTGAATGGTCAATGTTACCTCCGCCAAGGGAGGGCAGGATGGCGGCAATGCCATGACGTGACGCGATGGAACGCCGCGCCGGCGCGCACGAGCATGGCCTCGTCGAGATGAGCGGCGACGAGTTGGAACGCGATCGGCAATCCGTCCGCCGATGCTCCGCCCGGCAGTGTGATCGTGGGATGACCGGTCATGTCGAACGTGCAGGTGTAGCGCTGCATTTTCGCGATCAGGTCCGGCTGCTCGCCGAGCGTTCGGATCATCGCGAGCGTCACAGGCGGAAATGGGTGCACCGGGATCAGCAGCAGGTCGATGGTTTCGAACAGCGCAGTCACCTGCCCGCGCAGCGCCAGCCGCCGCAGCAGGATCTTTTGATAATCGAGAGCAGAGAGCGCGCGACCGGCCTCGATGACCGAGGCGAGGATTGGGCCATACTCATCCTTGCGGGCGGGATAGGTCGCCTCGTGCGCGACGGCAGCTTCCACCGCACAATTCGGCGCCCAATCGGCGATCGCCTGCATCACGTCGGGAAATTGGACATCGACGATGTCAGCGCCAAGTGCGCGGAAAGCATCGACGGCGTCAGTCAATACACGCTGCGTCGCAACGTCCACGTCGTCGCTGTTCCAGGCTGCGTCGACGCCGATCCGCAAGCCCCGCACGTCCTGTTTGGCCTCGGCCAAATAGTCGGGCACGGGATCGACCAGCGAGGTCGGATCGTTCGGGTCGTGTCCAGCGATGACGCCGAGCAGGGCGGCGACGTCGGCAGCGCTGCGGCCGATCGGTCCGGCATGGTCGAGGCTCGCCGCCAGCTCGAACATGCCGTGGCGGCTGACGCGGCCCCAGCTTGGCTTCAGCCCGGTCAGTCCGTTGGCGGCGCAGGGCCAGCGGATCGAGCCGCCAGTGTCGGAGCCGAGCGAACCGAAGCAAAGTCCGGCGGCCGTTGCGACCGCAGGGCCGCTGGATGAAATGCCCGGCCAATAATCCGCATTCCACGGATTCTTCGGCGGAGTTACGAACGGATGGTGATCGGAATATGCGCCTTCCGTAAGCTGCAGCTTGCCGAGCACAACGGCGCCTGCGTCCTTGAGCCGTCGCACGACGGTTGCGTCCTCGCTGGGACGAAAATCGCGATGCAGCGTGGTGCCGGCCGCCGTCGGAATGCCCTTGGTCCAGAACAGATCCTTCAGTGCAATCGGCACGCCATGCAGTGGCCCCCGATACCGGCCATGGGCTATTTCGGCGTCCGCGGTCTTCGCGTCGGCGATGGCCGTTTCCGCCGTCACGTGAACATAGGCGTCGAGTTCAGGGTCGTGGGTACCGATACGGTCGAGTTGCGCACGCGTCACGTCCAGCGCGGAAACTGCGCGCGCTTTGAGGCGTGCAGCGAGCTCTGTAAGTTCGAGATAGTGCAGGGCATCAGCCACGGCTCGCGATCTCCGTCTTGTTATTGCGATGACCACTCGATAAGAGTCTCAACACCGGTATAATTGATATACTGGTGTCTAACCTTGTCAACCAGTAAACATGTCTTACTGGTGTTCCAATCTTTGGTGTTCCGATGTCGAAAGAGTCGCGCAAATTCAAAGTTCCCGATGAGCTGGCGAACGTCTACGACTTCGCCAACACGCTCGATCTTCGCCGTTTCATGCAATACGGCGTGGAGCACCCGCAGGGCGACGAGCTCGCCGGGCCGAAGCAGCTTGCGGACTGGATGCAGGAACGCGGGCTCGATACTGGGGGCGGTCGTGTCACACTCCCGATGTTCGAGACCGCGCTGCGGCTGCGCGAGGCGCTACGCGCCTATCTGCAGTGCGAGCCGGCCGAGCGGCGTCGGAACGAGGATGTGCTCGGCGCGCTCGATGACGCGCTGGCGCCGTTTCCGTTACGGGTGGAGGCGCGTGCCGGGCGGGGTGCGATATTGTCGGCGGCGCGCGAGGATGCGCTCGCAGGCCTGTCGGCCATCGCGATCGAGCTGCACGATGCAACGCTTATGGGGACGTTGGACCGGCTGAAGATGTGCGCATCTGAGGAATGCCGCCGGGTGTTCTTCGACCGGTCGAAACCATCGACGCGGCGATGGTGCATGTCAACGCTGTGCGGCAATCGGATGAAGACGCGCGCTTACCGCGAACGTCAGCGCCAGGCGAGATAGATCGGGGCCCACGCTCAGGCGCGGTAGTGGCCCGACTTGCCGCCGAGCTTCTCGACGAGATGGATGCCTTCGATGCGCACGCCGCGCTCGACCGCCTTGATCATGTCGTAGATGGTGAGGCAGGCAACCGACACCGCGGTGAGCGCCTCCATCTCGACGCCGGTGGGACCCGTCACCTTCACGCTGGCACGGACGAGGCAGCCCGGCAACTTTGCGTCAGGTTCGATGTCGACCGTGACCTTCGACAGCGCCAGCGGATGGCAGAGCGGAATGAGTTCGGAGGTGCGCTTGGCCGCCATGATGCCGGCGATCCGTGCGGTGCCGAGCACGTCGCCCTTCTTGGCATTGCCGGAGACGATCAGATCGAGCGTCGCCTTGCTCATGACGACGCGCCCCTCCGCGACCGCGAGCCGTTCGCTCGCGGGCTTGTCCGACACGTCCACCATCCGCGCCTCGCCGGAGGCGCCGATATGGGTGAGGGCAGGGCTGGCCTTGGTCTTGGAAGACTTCGTCCTGGCGGGCTTCGTCTCGGACGGCTTGCGCGCCATGTCAGCGCGTACCTGTCGCACGTGACGCGTTCTCGCGCGCGAGCAGCGTGCGGGTCGCCGCGGTCACGTCGTCTTGCCGCATCAGGCTTTCGCCGACCAGGAAAGTCGACATGCCTACGCGTTCGAGCCGGGTGAGGTCTGCCGGCGTGAAGATGCCGCTCTCGCCGACCATCAGCCGCTCTTGCGGGATCAGCGGCGCCAGTACCTCGCTGGTCGCAAGCGTGGTCTCGAAGGTGCGCAGGTTGCGGTTGTTGACGCCGATCATCGGCGAACGCAGCTTCAGCGCGCGGTCGAGCTCGGCGCGGTCGTGGATCTCGATCAGCACGTCCATGCCGTAGGCGAGGGCGGCGTCTTCGAGATCCTTGGCTGTGGCATCGTCGAGCGCGGCCATAATAATGAGGATGCAATCGGCGCCATGCGCGCGCGCCTCGACCACTTGGTAGGTGTCGAACATGAAATCCTTGCGCAGCACCGGCAGTGATGTCGCCGCGCGCGCCGCCACCATGAAATCCAGATGGCCCTGGAACGAAGGCGTATCGGTCAGTATCGACAGACAGGCGGCGCCGCCGGCCTCATAGGCCTTGGCGAGCAGCGGTGGATCGAAATCGGCACGGATCAGCCCCTTGGACGGCGAGGCCTTCTTGACCTCGGCGATGAGCGCGTAATCGCCGTTGGCGTGCTTGGCCTTGATCGCGCGCACGAAGCCGCGCGGTGCACCCTGCGCCTGGGCCTTCGCCTCGACAGACAACAGCGGCTGCGCGCGCTTGGCGGCTGCGATCTCCTCGCGCTTGTACGCTTCGATCCTGGTCAGGATATCCGACATGTGAAACTCAGCCGTTGGAGACCGCGATCAGATGCTTCAGCCGCGCGCTCGCGGCGCCGCTGTCGAGCGACTTGGCGCCAATCGCAACGCCTTCCTTGAGGTCCGTGGCACGTCCGGCCACGACCAGCGCGGCGGCGGCGTTGATCAGCGCGACGTCGCGGTAGGGGCTCGGCATGCCGTCGAGCACGCTTTGCAACGCGATCGCATTGGCATCGGCGTCGCCGCCCTTGAGCGCCCCCGCATCGCAGCGCGACAAGCCAGCATCCTCCGGCGTCACCTCGAAATTCCTGACCTCGCCATTGTGGAGCGCAGAGACGAAGGTCGGGCCGGTGAGGGTGATCTCGTCGAGGCCGTCGGAGCCATGCACGACCCAGGCGGATTCCGAGCCGAGGTTCTTCAGCACCTGCGCCAGCGGTTGCACCCATTGCCGCGAAAACACGCCGACCATCTGCCGCTTGACGCCGGCAGGGTTGGAAAGCGGTCCGAGCAGATTGAAGATTGTGCGGGTGGCAAGCTCGACCCGGGTCGGGCCGACGTTCTTCATGGCAGGATGATGCGCAGGGGCGAACATGAAGCCGATGCCGCATTCGCGCACGCACAGCCCGACCTGCTCGGGTCTCAGGTCAATCTTCACACCGAGCGAGGCCAGTACGTCGGCCGCGCCAGAGCGCGACGACAGTGCGCGGTTGCCGTGCTTGGCGACCGGCAAGCCGGCCCCCGCGACGATGAAAGAGGCGCAGGTCGAGACGTTGACAGAGCCGGAGCCGTCGCCGCCGGTGCCGACGATGTCGACGGCCTCAGGCGGTGCCGTCACGGTCAGCATCTTGGAGCGCATCGCGGAGACCGCGCCAGTGATCTCGTCCACGGTCTCGCCGCGCACGCGCAGCGCCATCAGCAGCCCGCCCATTTGCGAGGGCGTGGCCTCGCCGGACATCATGGCATCGAAAGCGGAAGCCGCCTCGTCACGCGACAGGCTGGCGCCGGTCGCCACTTTTCCAATGATCGATTTCAGGTCGTCCATCGCGTGCTTTCAACTGCTTTACTGGTTCGCGCCCGTCACCTGCGCGAAGGCGGCCTGATTAATGGTGGTCCCGATGTCGGTTTCAAGCTTGTTGACGTAGGAAGCGACCTGCTCCTCGGTCAGCGCGCGATCGAGGCTGTCCTTCAGCTTCTTGACGGCGTCGGAGGCGGCGTCGGCCGCGGGATCGATGATGTCGGTGACGCGGAAGACGATCACCTCGCTGCCGCCGCTCACGGGCGTCTGTCCGACGCCGCCCTTGGCGGTGCGGAAGGCGGCCGCAACGACGGCTGAGGGCACGCCGGCGGGCGAGTCGTCGCGCTTGAAGCCGGTCGCGGTCTCGATCTTGACGCCGATTGCGGCCGCTTCATCAGCGAGCTTGCCGCCCGGTTCGAGCTTCTGCACCATCTCGGTCGCCTTGGCCTTGAGCTTGGCGGCGATCTGATCCTGGCGCCAGCGCGCCTCGACCTGATCGCGCACCTCGTCGAGATTGCGGTCGCGCGGGGGCGTGATGGCGAGCACATCGTACCAGACATAGCCGCCGCGGAACGAGATCGGATCATTGTCGACGCCGACGTCGCTGTTGAAGGCCTGCGAAACCACGTCGAGGCCCTGCGGGACGCTGGCGACGGGCTGGCCGTTCGGCGAGCGGCCGGAGCGATCGACCGCATCCACGGTCACGGCTGTGAGCCCGAGCTTCTGCGAGGCGTCGATCACGCTGGCGCCGCCGCCGCGCTCGTCCTCCATCTTGTCGCGGAGGTCGGCGACCTTGATGCGCGCGCGCTCGGTGGCGATCTCGCGCTTGATGTCGCCGGCGAGGCTGGCGTAATTGGCTTCGACACCCGGCTCGATCTTGTCGACCTTGACGATTGCAGTGCCGAGACGGCCCTGGATCGGCTGGCTGATCTCATCCGCTGGAAGTGCGAAGGCGGCATCTCCGACAGCGGGGTCGAGCGAAGACTTGGTCACCAGCCCGAGGTCGACGTCGGACGCACTGAGCCCACGCTCCTTGGCGAGATCCTCGAACGACAGCCCGCCGGCGAGGCGCTCGCGTGCGGCCTGCGCGTCAGCGGCGTTGGGAAATACGATCTGGTGGATTTGGCGCTTCTCCGGCGTGCCGAGCCGGTCCTTGCGCTGGTCGAACAGCTTTTTCGCGTCGTCATCGGACACCTCGGTCCATTTGCCGATCTCCTCCGGCGAGATCACGACGAAGGCGATCTTGCGAAATTCGGGCGCGCGGAATTGGACCTTGTGGTCCTCGAAATAGGCGGCGAGCGCTTCGGGCGAAGGCGCGTCGATCTGGCCGGCCTGGGCGGCGTCGAGCCTGACGAACTCGATCGCACGCTGCTCGTTCTGGAAGCGCGTCAGCACGTCGATCATCGCCTTCGGCGGCTCGAGGCCTGCGCCGATCGTGCCGGTGATCTGCCGGCGCAGCGACACCTTGCGCTGGTCGGCAACGTAGCGCTGCTCGGTGTAGCCGAAATTGCGGATCACCGCCTGGAAGCGATTCGCATCGAAATTGCCGCCGACGCCCTTGAAGTTGGGGTCGTTCATGATGAACTGGCGGATCTGGTCGTCGGACTGGCCCAGCCTCAGTCGGCGCGCCTCTTCGTCGAGGGCGGCTTCCGCGATCGTCTGCTGCAGCACCTGGCGGTCGAGCCCGAATGCGCGGGCCTGGTCAGGAGTGAGGGGCCGGCCGAACTGGCGGCTGATCTGCTGAAGGCGGTCGGTATAGGTCTGCCGGAACTCGTTCAGCGAAATCTCGGTGCTGCCGACCTTGGCCACAGTGGACTGCCCGAAGCCCTTGAAGATGTCGGCGATGCCCCAAACGCCGAAACTGACGATCAACACGCCCATCACTACGGCCATAATGGTCTTGCCGAGCCAGTTTGATGAGGCCTTGCGCATTCCTCGAAGCATTTGGTCCAACTTGTTTGGCAGGAGGGGAACGGGAGCGCGTCTTAATGCAGATTCCGCAAAAGCGCGTCACCAAATTGATAGATCATCATAAAGTGGCGGCTTTCCCCCCGCAACCTCAGGTCAGGCGGCTCTCGAGCCCTGCGGTTAAAAGCCCCTGGTCTCTGGAACTGCCACGGCAGCTCTGCTAGCGCATGCACAAACCCAATTTCGCTGGAATTCGACATGACCGATGCCATCCGACCTCTGATCGCCGGCAACTGGAAAATGAATGGCCTGAAGGCCTCGACTGCCGAATTCGACGCCATGCTCAATGGTGCGGCAGGTGTGGCCGGCAGAGCCGATCTGCTGGTCTGCCCGCCGGTAACCCTGATCGCGGCCTTCGCCGACAGGGCCCGCGGCAAGGCGGTCGTGGTCGGGGCTCAGGATTGCCACCCCAAGGCTTCGGGGGCTCACACCGGCGATATCGCAGCCGAAATGCTGGTGGACGCGGGCGCGAGTGCCATCATTGTCGGCCATTCCGAACGCCGCGCCGACCATGGTGAGGGCGATGCCCTGGTGAAGCAGAAGGCCGAGGCGGCCAGGCGGGCGGGGGCGACCGCAATCGTCTGCATCGGGGAGACCCAGACCCAGCGCGATGCCGGTCAGACCCTGGACATCCTGCGCGGCCAACTCGACGGCTCACTGCCGGACGGCTCGACCGCCGCCAATCTGGTCGTGGCCTATGAGCCGGTTTGGGCGATCGGCACCGGCCTGACCCCCACCGCCAAGGATGTCGAGCAGATTCATGGCTTTATCCGGGAATTCTTGACCGCCAGCTTCGAGGCAGACGGGGCCAGGATGCGCATCCTGTACGGCGGCTCGGTCAAGCCCTCGAACGCGGCCGAGCTGATGGCGGTGAAAAACGTCAACGGTGCGCTGGTCGGCGGCGCCAGCTTGAAAGCGGCCGATTTCCTTGCGATCGCCAGGGGCTGCCCCTAGCTAACGCTGGAGCGGGATGGGTCCAAATACGGTCCCGCGGATCGGGGGTGGCAATGCCGTTTCCGATCGTGTAACACCGCGCAACTTCAGGAAAACCCGCGAAGCGCGATCGGCTGCCGGTACCGGCGCTATCGGCTTGTGACGGAAGGATACTATGCAGACCGTTGTCATCGTCATCCACCTCATGATCGTCGCCGTCATGATCGGTGCCGTCCTACTTCAAAAGTCGGAGGGCGGTGGCCTCGGCATGGGCGGAGGCGCGGGCTTCATGTCGAGCCGGGGCACCGCGAATCTTTTGTCCCGGACAACGGCGGTCCTGGCCGCCGGCTTCTTCCTCACCAGCCTGTTCTTGTCCTGGTATGCCGGCTACGACCGCAAACCTTCCTCGATCATTGGCCAGCCGGCGTCGCAGACCCAGCCGGCCGGAGGTGCGCCGGTCGCGCCGCCGACATCGGGCGGCATTCTGGATTCGCTGAAGAAAGCCGACGAGCAGCAGCAGAACCAGGCGCCCGCCGGGCCGCAGGTACCGCGTTCGCAATAAAGCAGGGGGGCCATGCAGGACGACAGCTAGCGTTCTGCATCAACAATCCCCATCAAGGCTCTGTCACCACACTTTGTTTCGGCTCACCCACAGGCCCGCAGATTCTTTGGGGCGGAATGCGAATCGCTTTGGCGAATCGGATTCGAGGGATTAGAGGTTAAGTCCCATGGCGCGGTACATATTCATCACCGGCGGCGTGGTTTCTTCGCTCGGCAAGGGTCTGGCTTCGGCGGCACTCGGTGCTCTGTTGCAGGCCCGGGGCTACAAGGTCCGCCTCCGCAAGCTCGATCCCTATCTCAACCTCGATCCCGGGACGATGTCGCCGTACCAGCACGGCGAAGTGTTCGTGACCGATGACGGCGCGGAGACTGATCTCGATCTCGGTCACTACGAGCGCTTCACGGGACGGCCCGCGACCAAGGCCGACAACATCACCACCGGGCGCATCTACCAGGACATCATCTCCAAGGAGCGCCGTGGCGACTATCTCGGCGCGACCATCCAGGTGGTTCCGCACGTCACCAACGCCATCAAGGAATTCGTTCTCTCCGGTAACGACGATTTCGATTTCGTTTTGGTCGAGATCGGCGGCACCGTCGGCGACATCGAGGGCCTGCCGTTCTTCGAGGCGATCCGCCAGCTCAAGAACGAGCTGCCGCGCGATCACGCCGTCTACATCCATCTCACGCTGCTGCCGTACATCCCGAGCGCCGGCGAGCTCAAGACCAAGCCGACGCAGCACTCTGTGAAGGAGCTGCGCTCGATCGGCATCCAGCCGGATATCCTTCTGTGCCGCACCGATCGCGAGATCCCGAAGGAGGAGCGGCGCAAGCTCGGGCTGTTCTGCAACGTGCGCGAAAGCGCCGTGATCGAGGCGCGCGACGTCGACAACATCTACGCCGTGCCTGAGGCCTATCATAATGCGGGCCTCGACGATGAAGTGCTCGCCGCCTTCGGCATCGGCTCGCGGATTCCACCGGCGCTTCAAAGCTGGCAACGCATCAACGAGCGCGTCCGCAATCCCGAAGGCAACGTCACCATCGCCATCGTCGGCAAATACACCGGCATGAAGGATGCGTATAAGTCGCTGATCGAGGCGCTCTCGCATGGCGGCATCGCCAACAAGGTGAAGGTCAATCTGGACTGGATCGAGAGCGAGATTTTCGAGAAGGAAGACCCGGCGCCGTTCCTCGAACACGTCAACGGCATCCTCGTGCCCGGCGGCTTCGGTCAGCGCGGCGCCGAAGGCAAGATCCGCGCGGCGCAGTTCGCGCGCGAGCGCGACGTGCCGTATTTCGGCATCTGCTTCGGCATGCAGATGGCGGTGATCGAGGCTGCCCGAAATCTCGTCGGCATCGAGGAAGCCAACTCGACCGAGTTCGGCCCGACCAAGGAGCCCCTGGTCGGTCTGATGACGGAATGGCTGCGCGGCAACGAGCTCGAGAAGCGCTCCAAGGCCGGCGATCTCGGCGGCACGATGCGGTTAGGGGCTTATCCAGCAGCACTCAATCGTGGCAGCCGCGTCTCGCAGGTCTATGGCGGCGCGACGGAGATTTCCGAGCGCCACCGCCACCGCTACGAGGTCAACACCGCCTACAAGGACCGCCTCGAGCAGCACGGCCTGAAGTTCTCAGGCCTGTCGCCCGACGGCGTGCTGCCTGAGATCGTCGAGTACGAGGATCATCCCTGGTTCATCGGCGTGCAGTTCCACCCCGAGCTGAAGTCGCGCCCGTTCGAACCGCACCCGCTGTTCGCCTCGTTCATTCAGGCAGCGATGGTGCAGAGCCGCCTGGTGTGATGCCTCAGGGCGCGGCGATGTAGCCACGCTCGGGATGCATTGACTCCGGCGTGACTGGCGTTGAAGCCTGAGGCGCCAGCGATCCCGTGACGATCTTCATCTGCGGCCGTCGCGTCAGCTTGTAGACGGCGGCTGGCGGCACATTCAGCAAGGCGCGATCCACCAGCTTTGCGCGCAGGCCCAGCCGGTCGAGCACCGGCCGCGGCACCGGGCAGCTCATGCCGTAGGTGAACTGATAGAACGCGCCGCCCGGGCGGACGTAACGGAACGCCCCGCCGACGATCGAGATGACCTTGCGCGTCGACATGTTGAGGAGCGGCAGGCCGCTGACGACGGCGCCGACGGGCGCGCCGTCATAGAGGTGCTCCGTCGTGAGCCGTCCCGCATCCATCCACAAGACGCGCGCGCCGGGAAAGCGCATTTGCAGCAGCTTCATGAAGTCCGAGCCGTATTCGATCAGCGTGAGGTCCTGCTGGCGCACGCCGCGTTTGATGAGCTTGTAGGTGAATGCGCCGGTGCCGGGGCCGAGCTCGAGGACCGGACCGGTCGTTGCGGTGATCTCGCGGGTGATGAGATCGGCGAGCGCGGCGCCCGACGGCGCGATCGCGCCGACCCGACGCGGGGCCGACATCCAGGACAGAAAGAATGAGAGGAAATCATTGGGCATGCGCACTCCAGCATTTTGATCGCGCCTCGCAAATCGGAAGGCGAGGCAGCTCGCAATGTCGCGGAAGTGCATTGCGACAACATTGCGTGTGTTGATTGAATCAGCTTTGCCGGATCGGCGGCAGCGTGATCCGGAAACAGGAGCCACCGCTCGCTATGTCCAACACGGAGACGTGGCCGCCATGCAGGAGCACGATCTCGCGCACCATGTTGAGGCCGAGCCCGGCACCGCGATCGAGCGGCGTGAGCCGATAGAACGGCTCGAAGATCTGTTCGCGCTGATCGGCCGGGATGCCGGCCCCTTCGTCGGTGACTTCGATGGTCGCGGGCTTGCTGACGCGAATGCCGATGGTGCCGCGGCGAGGGCCGTGCTGGATCGCGTTCTGCACGAGGTTGGTCAGCGCGCGCTCCAGCGCTGCGGCGTCGCCGAGCGCCTCGATCGGCGTCGCCGGCGAATCGAGGGCCAGTTCGTAGCCGGCGGCAATCGCCAGCGGGGCAAGGTCGGCGGCAACGCCTTGCGCGACGCAGACCAGGTCGACAGGCGCGAATGGATGCCCGCAGCGGTCCAGCCGCTGGATGTCCAGCAATTGCTCGGCAAGCGTTGCCAGCCGCGCGGCGTCCTCGATCAGGCGGGTCTTGTCCGGTCCCGATGGAAGCGACTCCAACCGCGTATTCAGGATCGCGATCGGCGTGCGCAGCTCGTGCGCGGCGTCGGCGACGAAGCGCTTGTGGCGGGCGTAACCCTGATCGAAGCGCGCCAGCGCGTCGTTGACCGCGGCCACGAGCGGCACGACCTCAAGCGGAATCTGCTCCACCGACAATCGCGCGCCGCGCTGATGGATGTCGATCCGCCGCGCCTGGTCCGCCGTCGTATCCAGGCCTCTGAAGGCGCGCCGCATGATCATCGGCGTTGCGATCAACGTGGCGGTCCCCATCAAGAGCAAGCCGGGGAGCGTGATGCCGAGCAACACGAGCGAGGTCGTGAAGACCGCCTTGGCGCCGGTGAGCTTTCCCTGTGTCGCCGTGATGACCTGGACGTTGCCGGCGTCGGTGTTGATGCGCTTCAACCGTGCTGGCGGCTTGCGTGGATCGTCCTCGAACAGCTGCCAGCCGAGGCGGGCCTGACTGATCTGGTCGAGGGCGCCGCCGATTCCGGCGAATTCGGCCGGCACGGAGCCTTCGCTGAGCGAATGCCCCTGCCTGTCGCGGACCAGCAACCAGAGGTCGGGCGTCTCCTCACGCAATTGCTTCAGCTCGGCCGTCGGCCGCAGCGTCAGGCCGCCCTGTGCGTCGCGCGCGAGCGCGCGTTGCACGATTTCGATCGCGCGATCTTCGTCCCGTTGGACCAGCACGAAGCCAGACGCACATAGCGCGCCGATGATGACGACGACCAAAGCGACCAGCAGCGCGGCCTGGAGCGAAAGCAGCCGCCAGCTCAGCCGGGAGCGCAGGTAATATGGGTCGGCGTGCCTGCTCACGGCAGTTTCTTCAGGAGATAGCCGACGCCGCGGATGCCGTGGATCTCCACGCGCGCGTCGGCTTCGGCAAGCTTGCGGCGCAGCCGCGATACATGCGTATCGAGCGCGTTCGATTGAATCTCGTCGTCGAAATTGTAGACGGCCTCTTCCAGCGCCGAGCGCAGCACGGTGCGGCCCATGCGGCGGACCAGGGCTTCCAGCACGAGGAGCTCGCGCCGCGGCAGTTCGAGCGGAACCCCCTCGACGCTGGCCTCGCGATGGCCGAAGTCGAAGGCGAGGCGGCCGGCGCGCATGATGTCGGGCTGCAGCCCGGCGGGCCGGCGCAACACCGCGCGCAGGCGGGCTAGCAATTCCTCCACCGCGAATGGTTTTGCCAGATAATCGTCCGCGCCGCGGTCGAGCCCGGCGATGCGGTCGGCGAGTTCGCCGCATGCCGTCAGCACGATGATCGGCACGCCGTCGGCGCGCGCTCTCAGTTTCGGGATCAGGGCGAGACCGTCGCCGTCGGGCAGCTGGCGATCGAGCAGGACGGCGGCGTGGACGTCGGCGGATATGGCCTCTTCCGCCTCGGCCAGCGTGGGCACGTGATCGACGATCATGTCATAGCGCTTGAGCGCAGACGTTAGCGCTCCGGCCATTTCGGCCTCATCCTCGACGAGCAAAATCCGCATGATCGGTACCTGAGCCTCGACCGAGTCGTTCTAGCGGCAGTATCATTGCGGCAGCATTACGGGAACCAGGCGCGACGTGATGGCCGTGGAAGAGCTGGCAGTCATTTGCCGGCGGCCATGCGCCGGCAGCCATGCGCCAGGCGCCACGGGCTGCGTCGGCAGGGCCGAAGACACCGTCACGGCCAGCCGTTATAACCCCCCTAGATCATCAGGGAGGAACAAGAATGATCTATGAAATGCGCCAGTATCGCTGCGTGCCGGGCCGTTTGCCGGCGCTGTTGAAGCGGTTCGAGACGGCCACACTGAAGCTGTGGGAGAAGCACGGCATCCGCCAGGCCGGGTTCTTCACCACGCTGATCGGCGAGTCCAACCAGGAGCTGACCTATTTCCTGGCCTGGGAGTCGCTTGCCGAGCGCGAGAAGAAATGGGGCGCGTTCATGACCGATCCGGACTGGATGGATGCGCGAGCCAAGTCTGAAGCCGACGGCCAGATCGTCGGCAACATCGTCAGCCAGCTCCTGACGCCGACCGCTTTCTCATCGGTGAAGTAGCGAGCTCGGGGGAGCCTTGCTGCGAGCTTTGGCGCAACCCTGATATTCGAATGGCCGGGCCGAATGGGGTTGATCCGACCCGTTCGGCCGCTATGGTCGCGGCGAAACGAGGGAAATTGGCTTTGAGCTCTTCGAATTCAGCGGCGCCGGTGGTCACCATTGGTTCGGTCAAATTCGGCAATGATCTGCCGATCTCGATCATTGCAGGTCCGTGCCAGCTCGAAAGCCGCCAGCATGCACTGGAGGTGGCCTCTGCACTGAAGGAGATCGCGGCGCGGCTGAAGGTCGGCCTCGTCTACAAGACCTCGTTCGACAAGGCCAACCGCACCAGCGCGTCGGCCGCGCGCGGGCTCGGGCTTGCGCAGTCGCTGCCGATCTTCGCGGAGATCCGTTCGTCGCTCGGCCTGCCGGTGCTGACCGACGTGCACGACGCCGCGCAGTGCGCCGAGGTGGCGCAGGCGGTGGACGTGTTGCAGATTCCGGCGTTCCTGTGCCGGCAGACCGATCTGCTGCTGGCGGCGGCCGCAACCGGCAAGGTCGTCAACGTCAAGAAGGGCCAGTTCCTGGCGCCGTGGGACATGGCGAACGTCGTCGCCAAGGTCACAAGCGCCAACAATCCCAACGTGCTCGTCACCGAGCGCGGCGCCTCCTTCGGCTACAACACGCTGGTCTCGGACATGCGCGCGCTGCCGATCCTGGCGCGCACCACCGGCGCGCCCGTGATCTTCGACGCCACCCATTCGGTGCAGCAGCCGGGCGGGAAGGGGACGTCCTCGGGCGGCGAGCGCGAATTCGTGCCGGTGCTGGCGCGCGCGGCCGTTGCGGTCGGCGTTGCCGGCGTCTTCATCGAGACCCATCCCGATCCCGATCGTGCACCTTCCGACGGTCCCAACATGGTGCCGCTCCGCGAATTCGAAGGCTTGATCCGCACGCTGATGGCGTTCGACGCGCTGGCCAAGCATTCGTGTCAGGCCGGCGCGCATTGATGCAGCAAGGCGAGGCGCGGCCGCACGAGCACAGTTTGCCGGCCGCGCTCTACGTCATCTCCGGCGCGAGCTTCGCTGCGGCGCTGTCGGCGCGGGCGCTCGATCCGGTGCTGCCGCATGTCGCCGAGGATTTTGGCGTCACCATCGCGACTGCCGCCGGCTTTGCCGCTGTGTTCGCCTTCACCTTTTCCATCATCCAGCCGCTGGTCGGCGCCGCCGCCGATCTGTTCGGCAAGACCCGGTTGATGATCGGCTGTCTCGCGCTGCTCGGTCTTGCCAACATTCTCGGTGCGCTCTCGACCTCGTTCTCGCTGCTCTTCGCCAGTCGCATCCTCGCCGGCATCGGTTCGGGCGGCGTGTTTCCGGTCGCGCTAAGCCTGACCAGTGATCTTGTAGGGCCAGAGAAGCGGCAGGTCGCGATCAGCCGCACGCTCGCCGGCGCAATGACCGGAAACCTGCTCGGCGCCTCGGCCTCCGGCCTGATCGGCGATTTTCTCGGTTGGCGCGGCGTGCTGGCGGTGCTCGGCGTACTGGTGATCGTCGCATCGATCGCGGTGGGGGCCGGCTTTCATGGTGCGAAGGTCAAGCATCCGCCGAAGACGAGCCTGTCGGCGTTGAAGGCGGGCTATCGCACCATCTTCACCAATCCGAACGCCTATGTCTGCTATTCGGCGGTGTTCGTCGAAGGCTGCTGTGTGCTCGGCCTGTTTCCCTACATCGCCTCGTTCCTGTTCGAGCTCGGCCAGACCTCGCTCTCGATTGCCGGCATCGTGATCGCAGGCTTTGCGGTCGGCGGCTTGTTCTACACGATGACCGTGTCACGCCTGCTGCCGTGGCTGGGCATGAAGGGAATGATGATCGCGGGCATGACGCTGGTGGCCTCGCAGCTCGTCGCTGTCGCCTTTGGTCCGCGCTGGGAAGTGCAGGCGCTGAACCTCGTGGTGATGGGCTGGGGCTTCTACATCGCCCATGGCTGTCTTCAGGTCTTTGCCAGCGAGCTCTCGGTCGAGGCGCGCGCCACCGCGCTGTCGCTGCATTCGTTCTTCTTCTTTATGGGACAAACGGTCGGACCGCTCGCCTATGGCTTCGGACTCCAGCATGGCGGCAAGGTGCCGACGCTGTTCGCGAGCGCCGCGATCATGGTGGTCCTCGGTGTCGTCTGCGCCCGGTTGCTCAAGCCGCGTGCACCATCCGACGCGCGGGCTTGAAGGAAGTATCAAACTACCGCTCATCGTGTTTGAGTGTCACGGCCGCTTCCCGCATGCATGGCACGAGGATTGCTTCGATTTTGAGCAAATCGAGGTGAGAGACCGTGGACGCCCAGCCCAGCCGTTCGCCCAGCGCAGCCGGCGCGACCCGACCAACCGGATATCCTACCAGGCCACCGCTACGGCGCTTCCTGACCGATTGCCACGCGGAATTCAGGCTCGACGGTTCGGGCGAACTTGCCGATTACATTCCGGAGCTGAAGCGCGCCAATCCCGACCATTTCGGGATCGCGCTCGTCACCATTGACGGCCACATCTACGAAGTCGGTGATAGCGAGGTGCCGTTCACCATCCAGTCGGTTTCGAAGGCCTTCGTGTTCGCGCTGGCGCTGGAGATGGTCGGCGAGGAGCGCGTCGCCGCCACCATCGGCGTCGAGCCGAGCGGCGAGGCTTTCAATTCGATCCGGCTCACCAACGACAACCGCCCCTTCAACCCCATGGTCAATGCCGGCGCAATCGCCTGCTCCGGCCTGATCTACGAGGTGGACGGGAAGGGCGCCTTCGAGCGCGTCCGCTCCAAGCTCAGCCAGTTCGCCGGGCGCGAGCTTGGCGTCGACGAGGCCGTGCATGCCTCGGAGACCGCGACCGGCAACCGCAACCGCGCCATCGCGTGGCTATTGCGCAATTACGCGGTGCTTCCGGATGACGTCGATGCGGTGCTTGACGTATATTTCCGGCAATGCGCGATCCTGGTGACCGCACGCGATCTGGCGGTGATGGCGGCCACGCTCGCCAATCGCGGCATCAATCCGGTGACGGGTGCGCAGGTGATTACGCCGCATATCGTCGCCCGCACGTTGTCGGTGATGACCAGCTCGGGCATGTACGACTATGCCGGCGAGTGGACCTATCGCGTCGGCATCCCCGCCAAGAGTGGCGTCGGCGGCGGCATCGTCGCGGCGCTGCCGTCGCAATTGGGGCTCGGCACCTTCTCGCCGCTGCTCGACAATCACTTCAACAGCGTGCGCGGCCTGAAAGTCTGCGAGGCGCTGTCGGCGCGGTTCGACCTGCACATGCTCAACCGCAATGCCGACGTCCGCACCTGCATCATGGCGGATTACGACGCCTACGGCATCTCCTCGCGCCGCAGCCGCCCGCCGCACGAGCAGCAGATCCTCGATGATCGCCACAGCGACGTCCGCATCCTCGAGCTGGTCGGCGCGCTCAGTTTCGGCACCATCGATTACATCACGCGAAGGCTCGCCAGCGAGCCGCCGAACGCGCCGCTGTTGATCATCGATTTCCGCCGCGTTCCCGACATCACCGCGGCTGGCGCCGAGTTGCTCGGGGAAACTCTGACCGCGCTTCGCAATATCGGTATCACCACGATTCTGTCCGGCTTCGAGGAGACGTCCGCCGTGTGGACGGCGGTCTCGGCGCGCACCGCGGAGCCGCGCCGGCTGCGCCGCTTTGCGCTGCTCGACGACGCTATCGAATGGGCCGAGGACCAGCTGATCTATCGCTTCGGCGGCTTCACCGACGTGAAGGAGAGCGCGCATCTCGTTGAGCAGGCCTTGCTGGCCGAGCTCGACACTGATGAGATCGCCGCCATCGTCAAGCTCTCGACCATGCGGCACTACGCGGCCGGCCAGCGGATCATCGCGGCCGGCGCGGCTGCCAATTCGCTGTTCTTCCTCCAGAGCGGCATGGTCAGTGTTAAATTGCGAAGTGGCGTGCGGCTGGCTTCGCTCGGACCCGGCATGGCGTTCGGCGAGATGGCGATGCTCGAGAAAAGCCGCAGCGCCGACGTCTTCGCCGATGCGCCCGTCACCTGCCTCGAACTGCCGCTCGACAGCTTTGCCGACTACCGCCGCGTGCACCTGGAGACCTCGCTGAAGATCATGCGCAACCTCGCCGCCATCCTGGCGCGGCGGCTGGTGCTCGCCAATGCGAAGGTCGACCTGCTTAGCGCTTATTAGGATTGGCAAGCAAGCCTGCCCTTAACCGGCACCGGCTTTGTGCTTGCCAAGTTCCCGCATTGTGAAACAATGAATTCGGAGCGGTGAGTCCCCAATACAATTTCAGGGAGTGACGCGTGAGTGAACCGCTGCATCCCGCCGCCCCCCATCACCTGCCTTCCTTCATCACCGCGCCTGGCGACACTGATGTTCTGATGCTTGTCATCGGCATCTTTCTGGTCGGCGCCGTTCTCGCGGTCGGCAACTTCTATCTGCATCTGCACACTCTGCCGGAGCGGATGGCGCACAAATCGCAGAAGCTGCAGTTTGAAATCGTGGCCGTGCTGGGGCTGCTGGCGCTGTTCACTCACAACCACCTGTTCTGGGTGATCGGCCTGTTCCTCGCCATGATCGATCTGCCGGACTTCAGCACGCCGCTGCGCAAGATTGCCGGATCGGTGGAGAAGATGGCTGGTGTTGCGCCGGAGCAAGACTCGACCGAGCCGCCACATGAAGCCGCTGCAGTGCACACTTCTGCAGCCGCCGATGCCAAGGGCAGCGCCAAGAGCGAGGTGCACGGCCATGCTTGAGCTGCTCCTCTGTTCGCTCCTCACCATATTTCCGGACTACCTCTACCGTCGCTATCGGCAGGGTAAGCGCATCGGGCACGAAATCACGCTCTATTCGGTCTGGTTTGAACTGCGATTTGGCATCGTCGCCTGCCTGATGTTGACGGTGTCGCTGATCACGATGATCTTCTATTTCCATCCGTCGACCTCGTCGGCGACGTTGTTCTATCGGACCGTTCCGATCATCTCGGAAGTCACAGGTCGGGTCGCGGAAGTTCATGTCGATGTCAGCGCGTCCGTCAAAAAAGGAGATGTGCTTTTCCGGCTCGACAGCGCCAAGCAGGAAGCCTCGCTTTTGACAGCCAAGCGCAAGATCGCCGAAGTCGATGCCGCGATGCTGGCGGCGCAAGCCGACGTCTTGAAGGCCGACGGGCAGCTTCAGGAGGCAAAGGGTTCGTTGCAGCAGGCGACGGACGAGCTCGACACCAAACGCGAATTGCAGAAGCGCAACCCCGGCATCGTTCCGCAACGCGACATCGAAAAACTCGAAGTGGTTGCCGCGGGGCGCCAGGGAGCCCTCGACGCAGCGACTGCTTCCAGGCAATCCGTAATGACGCGACTGAGCGCTCTATTGCCGGCGGAGAAGGCCAGCGCCGAGGCGGCGCTGGCCGAAGCGCAGGTCGATCTGGACAAGACCTTTATTCGCGCCGGCGTCGACGGGCGGGTCGAACAGTTCGGGCTACGGCCGGGCGATATCGTCAATCCGATGATACGGTCAGCCGGTGTTCTGATCCCGGAAGGAGCGGGACGGCGCGCGCTCATGGCGGGGTTTGGGCAGATCGAGGCTCAGGTCATGAAGGTCGGAATGGTGGCCGAAGCCACCTGCATCTCCAAGCCGTGGACGATCATTCCGATGGTCGTGACCAACGTGCAGGACTACATCGCGGCGGGGCAGTTCAGGGGCGGCGAACAATTGATCGAGGCGCAGCAGGTCGTGCGTCCCGGCACCATCCTGGTTTTCATGGAGCCGATCTACAAGGGCGGGCTGGAGGGCGTGACGCCCGGCAGCAGTTGTGTCGCCAACGCCTATACCAGCAATCACGAACTGATCTCGTCGGGGAAGCTCAGCGCGTTCAAGAGCTTCGGTTTGCATGTCGTCGATGCGACCGGACTTGTGCACGCCATGTTGTTGCGGATTCAGGCCCTGCTGCTGCCGATCCAGACGCTGGTGCTGAGCGGGCATTGATCGGCCAGCAAGCACACCGCAGATCAGCCCCGCCCGCGGTACGGCGCGACGCCTTGCTCCGGCACCCATAACCCCTTCGGCACGCGGCCGGTCTGCCAGAACACGTCGATCGGGATGCCGCCGCGCGGATACCAATAGCCGCCGATGCGCAGCCATTTCGGCTTGATCTCGGCGGCGATGCGCTTGCCGATCATCACGGTGCAGTCTTCGTGGAAGGCGCCGTGATTGCGGAAGCTCGCGATGTAGAGCTTGAGCGACTTCGATTCCAGCAGCCACGGACCCGGTGCGTAGTCGATCATCAGATGCGCGAAATCCGGCTGTCCCGTGACCGGGCAGAGCGAGGTGAACTCCGGCACGGTGAACCGCACCAGAAAGTCGGTGCCCTTTTGCGGATTAGGCACGCGGTCGAGCTGCGCTTCCTCCGGTGTGTGCGGCCATTCGACCGCGCGGCCGAGCTGGAGAGATTTCTTCGCCATCGTTTGCATCCTTTCGAGCATGATCCGGAAAAGTGGATGCCTGTTTTTCCGAAAAGATCATGCTCAATCAAAACTGGAGCGCGATGGGATCGCGCTCCAGAGGACGCCGGGATGGACGCAATTGTGGCGGTCGTCAACCGGTTGCGGTCGTCTGGATCATGACCACGCGGTCGTTGCCGGACTCGCAGCCCCAGAGTTCGCCCGGCCGGCCGTCGAGCTGGCGGACGTTGGCGTTGGCGCGGTCGCTGGGAAAGCTGGTGAATTTTTCGGTTATGGGATCGAAGCGCACGATCGCATTGGCGGAAAAGTCGCTCAGCCAGACCTTGTCCTTGTCGTCGACATAGACCGCGTAGGCGCGCGGACGCTCGCCCGGCAACTTCCAGGTTTTCCAGGAGCCATCGGCGGGATCGTGCACCGAGACATGGCCGCTGTTCCACTCGCTCACCCAGATCCGGCTCCTCGAATCCGACCAGACCCGCCGCGAGCCCTGGTTCGGCGTCGGCGGCTCGACCACGGTCGCATGGCCGCTCGCCAGGTCGATCTTCGCGATATGGCTGCCGGCGAGTGAGGCATACCAGACGTCGCCCTTGGGTGTGACGGTGATGCCGTAGGGCCCGACGCCCTTCGGCGCCTTGAACACCGTCATGTCGCCGGATTTTGGCGCAAGCCGGCCATAATAGCCGGACTGTCCGGTGAACCAGTAGGTGCCGGCCTTATCGAACACGCCGGTGTTGAGATTGGCGGAGGCGAATTTCTCCGGCAAGCGGAACAACGTGACCTTCAAATCCGCCGGATCGACCCGCGCGATCGCGTTCTGGCCGCCTTCGGTAATCCAGGGCGCCCCATCAGGGCCGATCGTCACGCCATGGGGGGCGGCGCCCTGGCCAAGGCTGACGGTCTTGAAACTGCCGTCCTTCGGATCGAGCCTGCCAAGCATGCCTTGGCCCTGCGCAGTGAACCAGACCGTGCCGTCGGGCGCGGGCGCGACGTCATGCAGGCCGATGCCGGGGCTGAGCGGGAAATATTTTGTCCGGAACGGTCCCTCCTGCGCAAAACTTGGGCGGATCGCGAACAGGGCGGCGCTCGAGGCAAGAAACTGGCGGCGATTCATGGCGTTACCCCGACTGTTTGAGATGGAGGTTGGACGCGCAGATCAGGCAGGGTCAAGTTTAGTCCGAGCCGCTTCACGCGTCAGTCGAAGGGCGCCGCCTAAGCGTTCACATTTGCTTGCGCTCCGTGTAAGACCCGCGACGAACCGATCAAACCTAACGAACGGAAGTGCACCATCATGACCGCCATCATCGACATCATCGGCCGCGAAATCCTGGATAGCCGTGGCAATCCTACCGTCGAGGTCGATGTCGTGCTGGAAGACGGTGCGCTTGGCCGTGCCGCGGTGCCGTCAGGTGCCTCCACCGGCGCCCATGAAGCCGTGGAACTGCGCGATGGCGACAAGGCCCGCTATCTCGGCAAGGGCGTGACCAAGGCGGTCGGCGCCGTCAATGGCGAGATCTTCGAGGCGCTGAGCGGCATTGATGCCGAGCAGCAGGTCCAGATCGACCAGATCATGATCGACCTCGACGGCACGCCGAACAAGAGCCGGCTCGGTGCCAACGCCATCCTTGGCGTCTCGCTGGCCTGCGCCAAGGCGGCCGCGAACTCGCTCGACATGCCGCTCTACCGTTACGTCGGCGGCACCTCGGCGCGGCTCTTGCCGGTACCGATGATGAACATCATCAATGGCGGCGTGCATGCCGACAACCCGATCGACTTCCAGGAGTTCATGATCCTGCCGGTGGGTGCGTCCTCATTCGCCGAGGGCCTTCGCTACGGCGCCGAGGTCTTCCACACCTTGAAGTCGGAGCTGAAGAAGGCCGGCCACAACACCAATGTCGGCGACGAGGGCGGCTTTGCCCCGAACCTGCCGTCGGCCGACGCCGCGCTCGAGTTCGTCATGAACGCTATCGGCAAGGCCGGCTACAAGGCCGGCACCGATATCGTGATCGGGCTGGATTGCGCCTCGACCGAGTTCTTCAAGGACGGTAAGTATGTCTACGAAGGCGAGGGCAAGACCCGCTCGGTGTCCGAGCAGGCCAAATATCTTGGCGATCTGGTCTCGCGCTATCCGATCGTCACCATCGAGGACGGCATGTCGGAAGACGACATGGACGGCTGGAAGGAGCTTACCGACCTCATCGGCAAGAAGTGCCAGCTGGTCGGCGACGACCTCTTCGTCACCAACGTCAAGCGCCTCGCCGAAGGCATCAAGGCCGGCCGGGCCAATTCGATCCTGATCAAGGTCAACCAGATCGGCACGCTGACCGAGACGCTCGCCGCCGTCGAGATGGCGCACAAAGCCGGTTACACCTCGGTGATGTCGCATCGATCCGGCGAGACCGAGGATTCCACCATCGCCGATCTCGCGGTCGCCACCAATTGCGGACAGATCAAGACCGGTTCGCTGGCGCGTTCCGACCGCACCGCCAAATACAACCAGCTCCTGCGCATCGAGCAGCAGCTCGGCAAGCAGGCGCTCTACGGCGGCAAGATGGCACTGAAGGCGCTGGCATAAGCCGGCGCTTTGACAACACAGGGGAGGATCGACATGAGCGACGGCAACAACGGCCTGCAACTGCGTTCGCTGATCAAGAAGAGCGGTGAGCTCGAGATCTCGCTGGTCGACGTGCCGACCCCCGAACCCGGCCCGGACGAGGTCGTCGTCCATGTCGAGGCGGCGCCGATCAACCCGTCCGATCTCGGGCTTTTGGTTGGCGCGGCCGACATGAGCACGGCGAAGGTGTCGGGCACGAAGGAGTCTCCAGTCATCACCGCGAAGGTGCCGGAGGGCGCGATGCGGGCGATGGCGGGTCGGCTCGACGAGTCCATGCCGGTCGGCAATGAGGGCGCAGGCGTTGTCATCAAGACCGGCTCGTCCGACGCTGCGAAGGCGCTGATGGGCAAGACCGTCGCGATGATCGGCGGTGCCATGTACACGCAGTACCGAACCCTGAAGGCGAGGGACTGCCAGCCGCTACCCGCAGGCACCACCGCAGCGGAGGGCGCGTCCTGGTTTGTCAATCCGCTCACCGCGCTCGGCATGACCGAGACCATGCGTCGCGAGGGCCACAAGGCGCTGGTGCACACCGCGGCCGCCTCCAATCTCGGGCAGATGCTGAACAAGATCTGCATCAAGGACGGCATCCCGCTGGTCAATATCGTGCGCAGCAAGGAACAGGCCGACATCCTGCACAAGCTCGGCGCCAAATATGTCGTCGACTCCACCGCGCCGAGCTTCCTTGACGATCTCACCAATGCGCTGGTCGAGACCGGCGCCACCATCGCCTTCGACGCGATCGGCGGCGGCAAGCTCGCCGGCGACATCCTCAATTGCATGGAAGCCGCGATCAACAAGACCGCCAAGGAGTACAGCCGCTACGGCTCCAACGTGCACAAGCAGGTCTACGTCTACGGCGCGCTCGACACTCGGCCGATTGAGCTGCCGCGCGGCTTCGGCATGGCCTGGGGCGTCGGCGGCTGGCTGCTGTTTCCGTTCCTGATGAAGATCGGGCAGGCGGATGTCGCGAAGCTTCGCCAGCGCGTGGTCGATGAGTTGAAGACGACCTTTGCCAGCCACTACACCAAAGTGGTGTCGCTTCAGGAGGCGCTCGATCCGGTCAATATCGCGGTGTACGCCAAACGGGCGACCGGCGAGAAATTCCTCATCAATCCGAATAAATGATTCTGTTGGCCCAGAATCCGACGATCTGATCAGTCCGACATCGCATTCGACGATCAGGCCGCCTTGTGGCGGCCTGATTGTTTTGGGGCGACGGTCTCCTTTCGCGAAACTCAGTGTTTCCAAATCGGATCGGTTCATGCACTTGCATGCATCGGCCGGGATCGCTTAAGTGCCGGCGCTACACTCCCGCTGAAGATTTCGAGGACAACCATGGCCTACAACATCGTCACCATCGCCGGCAGCCTGCGCAAGGACAGCTTCTCGCTGAAGATCGCCAATGCGCTGGCCAAGCTCGCGCCGGCATCTCTCAAACTCGAGGTCGTCACGCCGGCGGGGATCTCGTTCTTCAACCAGGACCTCGAGGGCGCGCCGCCGGCGGACTGGCTGGCCTTCCGCGAAGAACTCCAGAAGTCGCACGGCGTCCTGTTCGTCACGCCGGAATACAATCGCGCGATCCCGGGCGTGTTGAAGAATGCCATCGACGTTGCCTCGCGGCCCTATGGCAAGAGCTCGTTCAACGGCAAGCCGGTCGGCATCATCTCCAACTCGCCGGGCCCGCTCGGCGGCGTCAGCGCCGCAAAGACCCTCCAGAACATCCTGCCCGGCATCGCCGGTCCGATCATGCAGCAGCCTGAGATGTACCTGAACGCCGTCGGCGATGCCTTCGACGCGGACGGCAACCTGATCAAGGACTCGCTGAAGCCCGTGCTCCAGGCCTATGTCGACGCCTTCGCCGCGCACGTGGCGAAGCATCACGGCTGAAGCCCACACCCAAGTCTCCGTCATGGCCGGGCAGAAGCGCGAAGCGCGCCTTCGCGCTAGGTGTCCCGGCCATCCACGTCTTTCCTTGTGGTGACGAAGAACGTGGATGCCCGGCACAAGCCCGGGCATGACGGCTAGTGAGAAAGAGCCCCGTCTATCGCGCTTCTATGCAACCGACCGGGCAGGGGAAATTAGCACTCCCTTAACCAACCTGTCCCATCATTGCCAAAATGGTCTCCCGCGCGCGCCTGAAATCGATCCTGACCGGTCTCGCCCTCTACGCGATGGCGGCTGCGATCGTCGGCTATTTCGGCGTCAACGCCTATACCGGCAAATACGGCCTGAATGCGCGCCAGGAACTCGACCAGGAGATCATCGCCCTGACGAGCGAACTTGCGCAGCTCAAGCGCGAGCGCGCCAGGAGCGAGCAGCGCGTATCGCTGCTGCGCTCGGAGAAGATCGATCCCGACATGCTGGACGAGCGGGCCCGCTTTCAGCTCGACTATGCCAATCCGCATGATCTCATTCGGATGACCCCGGCGAACTAGCCCTTTCTCCGCAGCGTTCGAAACGCATTGAAAGTCGCTGCCGAAAACCGACGGGCGGTCTCAGTTCTACCGAAAGTCGTAGGCTTGGGCCGGACTGCAGCCTTGACGGCGACGACGTCCCCGGTTCATGCCTTCTCCACGCTGCACACCAGGTTTGACGCAGATCAATCAGGCAGCGTCGGCACGTTCTAGATTGCCACCCGGAGGAAACAGTGATGAATGGGCAAGCCCCCCGGCATCACGCGGCCCGCGTCGAGGCTGCCATCGCGTCAGGCCAGGCGGCTCGCTCCGCGCTCGTGGCCTCGTGGCGCCGCTCGTCCCGGCTGCATCATCTCGATCCCGGCGGCCGTCACTCGCCGATGCGGCTGAGCGAAGCCGAGTTGCGAGCGGCGCGCGAGCGCATCGCGCCGCTGCTGGCCGCCGCGCGGGGTGCAATGGACCGGCTGTACCAGGCGGTCGGCGCCGCCGGCTGCTGCGTGCTGCTTGCCGATAGCGACGGCGTGCCGGTCGATCGTCGCGGCAGTCCGGCCGACGATGCCACCTTTCAGTCTTGGGGCCTGTGGACCGGTGCGCTGTGGAGTGAGGAGCACGAGGGTACCAACGGCATCGGCACTTGCCTCGTCGAGCAGCGTCCGCTGACGATCGACCGCGATCAGCACTTCTTCACCCGCAACACGCTACTGAGCTGCACCGCCGTTCCGATCTACGACCACGACGGGAGTCTCGCCGGCGTGCTCGACGTCTCCTCCTGCCGCGCTGACCGCACCGACGCATTTGCCAATCTGATCGCGCTCGCGGCGGGTGAAGCGGCCAGGCGGATCGAGGCCGATTTGTTTCGCAAGGCGTTCGCCCATGCCCGCATCGTGCTGACGCAAGCCACGGATGGCCAGTACGGCGGTCTGGTCGCGGTCGATGCGGATGATCTCGTGATCGGCGCGACAAGGTCCGCCCGGGTGGGGCTTGGGCTTGCACCCGGCCGCCCGTTGCAGCCGGTGCCCGCGGCCGATCTCCTCGGCGGCGATACCGCGCACGACCACCTTGCCGGCGGTCAGCGCGCGGTCTTGCAGCGGGCGCTGCTCCGCGCGGGTGGCAATGTTTCGGCGGCCGCCAAGGCCCTCGGCGTCAGCCGCGCCACGCTACACCGAAAGCTCAACCGGTTCGGGCTGAACCACTGAATTTACGATTTCGCCGGATCATGATCCATCCTTCATGCAGCCGCAGCGACTGTCGCAGAACTGCGACAGGTCGGCTCCAGCATCGTTTCCGCCCGGGCTGACAGAACATCACTCCCGCGACATCGTCGGCGCAAGTCGCGACCACGCGACGAATTTGCGCAAACAGCAAACATCGGGAGTGATCAATGAACAAGGTGGAATTCCTCAGCGTCACCAAGCATCCCTTCGCCGCACGCTACGACAACTTCATCGGCGGCAAGTTCGTCGCGCCGGTCTCGGGACGGTATTTCGACAATGCCTCGCCGGTGAACGGCCAGATCGTCTGCAAGATCGCGCGCTCCGACCAACAGGACGTCGAGGCTGCGCTCGACGCCGCGCATGCCGCCAAGGCTGCCTGGGGACGCACCAGCGCCGCCGAGCGCGCCGCGATCCTGAATACGATCGCCGACCGCATGGAAGAAAATCTCGAGCGCCTCGCCATCGCCGAGACCTGGGACAACGGCAAGCCGATTCGCGAGACCCGCGCCGCCGACCTGCCGCTTGCGATCGATCACTTCCGCTATTTTGCGGGCGCCATCCGGGCCCAGGAAGGCTCGCTCGGCGAGATCGACCAGGACACCATCGCCTATCATTTCCACGAGCCGCTCGGCGTGGTCGGCCAGATCATTCCCTGGAACTTTCCGCTGCTGATGGCCTGCTGGAAGCTCGCGCCCGCGCTGGCCGCCGGCAATTGTGTGGTGCTCAAGCCCGCCGAGCAGACGCCGGCCTCGATCATGGTCTGGGCCGAGATCGTCGGCGATCTCTTGCCGCCCGGCGTCCTCAACATCGTCAACGGCTTTGGCCTCGAAGCCGGCAAGCCGCTGGCCTCGAGCCCACGGATTGCCAAGATCGCCTTCACCGGCGAGACCACGACGGGCCGGCTGATCATGCAGTATGCCAGCCAGAACCTCATTCCCGTCACGCTGGAGCTCGGGGGGAAGTCGCCGAACATCTTCTTCAAGGACGTCACCGCAGAAGACGACGACTTCTACGACAAGGCGATTGAAGGTTTCGTCATGTTCGCGCTGAACCAGGGCGAGGTCTGCACCTGTCCGAGCCGGGCACTCGTCCATGCAGACATCTATGACCGCTTCATGGAGCGGGCCCTCAAGCGGGTTGCCGCAATCAAGCAAGGCGATCCGCGCGAGGCCGACACCATGATCGGTGCGCAGGCCTCCAGCGAGCAGCTGGAGAAGATTCTCTCCTACATCGACATCGGCAAGCAGGAGGGCGCGAAGGTGCTGGCCGGCGGCGGACGTGCCAACCTGACCGGCGACCTTGCTGACGGTTTCTACGTTCAGCCGACGGTATTCGAGGGCCACAACAAGATGCGAATCTTCCAGGAAGAGATCTTCGGCCCCGTCGTCTCGGTCACGACCTTCAAGACCGAGGACGAGGCGCTCGCGATCGCCAACGACACGCTCTACGGCTTGGGGGCCGGCGTCTGGAGCCGTGATGCCAACCGCTGCTACCGCTTCGGCCGGGCGATCCAGGCCGGCCGGGTCTGGACCAACTGCTACCACGCGTATCCCGCGCATGCGGCATTCGGCGGTTACAAGCAGTCGGGCGTCGGGCGCGAGAACCACAAGATGATGCTCGATCACTACCAGCAGACCAAGAACCTGCTGGTCAGCTACACCCCGAAGAAGCTCGGCTTCTTCTGATCGGGCAGGAGCGGGCGGCGTCATTCTGGCGCCGCTCGCTGCGGCAAACGGATGCTGACGGGCGCCGCGCTTCCAGGCGCGGCCCCGCGAATCGCTTGTGATTAAATTTGTTGCCGCATCGGCGCCAAAGATTTTCCAATATTTCGATCACGTTGCAGTGCGGCATAATGAAAGTCATATCATTCCGCCCCGGTGCTTTCGCGCGCGTTTGAACTGGGTTAGAGAGGGCTTAGTTTTCTCTGACCCGGAATTCCTATGGCCGCACCTAAGAAAGCCGCCGCGAGCACCCCACAGGATAAGACCAACGGCGGTTCGCCCCCGGAATTCACGCGGGAGCAGGAGCTCAAGGCGCTCCGCGACATGCTTCTGATCCGGCGGTTCGAGGAAAAGGCCGGCCAGCTTTACGGCATGGGCGCGATCGGCGGCTTCTGCCATCTCTATATCGGCCAGGAGGCCGTGGTGGTCGGCATGCAGATGGCCCTGAAGCTGGGCGATCAGGTCATCACCGGCTATCGCGATCACGGCCACATGCTTGCCACCGGCATGGAGGCCAAAGGCGTCATGGCCGAGCTCACCGGCCGGCGCGGCGGTTATTCCAAGGGCAAGGGCGGCTCCATGCACATGTTCAGCAAGGAGAAGCACTTTTACGGCGGCCATGGCATCGTCGGCGCTCAGGTCTCGCTCGGCACCGGCCTTGCGTTCGCCAACCACTATCGTGGTAACGACAATGTCAGCGTCACCTATTTCGGCGACGGCGCGGCCAACCAGGGCCAGGTCTATGAGAGCTTCAACATGGCGGAGCTGTGGAAGCTGCCGGTGATCTACGTGATCGAGAACAACCGCTATGCAATGGGCACTTCGGTCTCGCGCGCTTCGGCCCAGCAGGATTTCTCCAAGCGCGGCGCCTCCTTCAACATTCCTGGCAAGCAGGTCGACGGCATGGACGTCCGCGCCGTGAAGGCCGCTGGCGACGAGGCGGCGGCCTGGTGCCGGGCCGGCAAGGGTCCCTATATCCTGGAGATGCAGACCTACCGCTATCGCGGCCACTCGATGTCCGACCCCGCAAAATACAGAACGCGTGAGGAGGTCGAAAAAGTCCGCCACGATCAGGACCCGATCGAGCAGGTGCGCAACCGCCTCTTGGCCGCCAAGGTCAGCGAGCAGGATCTGAAGGCGATCGACGCCGAGGTGCGCGACATCGTCAACGCGTCCGCCGACTTTGCCCAGCATGATCCCGAGCCGGACGCCGCCGAGCTCTGGACCGACATTTATCGCTGAACGCGCGCAAGCTTTCTTTTGGAGTCGATATGCCAATTCAAGTGCTGATGCCCGCGTTGTCACCCACGATGGAAAAGGGCAACCTCGCCAAGTGGCTGAAAAAAGAGGGTGAGACCATCAAGTCAGGCGACGTCATCGCCGAGATCGAGACTGATAAGGCCACCATGGAGGTCGAGGCGACCGATGAAGGCACGCTCGGCAGGATCCTGATCCCCGAGGGCACCGCCGACGTCGCCGTGAACACGCCGATCGCGACGATCCTGGCCGATGGCGAGACAGCCGCGGATCTCGCCAAGGCGCCCGCGCCGGCGAAGCAGGAGAAGGCCGCCGAGTCTGCTCCGCCTGCCGCTGCAAAGGCCGAAGCGCCACAGCCCAAAGCCGCGCCGTCCGCACCGCAGACGGTCACTGAACCCGATCCGGAAGTGCCCGAAGGCACCGAGATGGTGACGCAGACCATCCGCGAAGCCTTGCGCGATGCCATGGCCGAAGAGATGCGCCGCGACGCCGACGTTTTCGTCATGGGCGAGGAAGTCGCGGAATATCAGGGCGCCTACAAGGTGACCCAGGGTCTCTTGCAGGAATTCGGCGCCAAGCGTGTCATCGACACCCCGATCACCGAGCATGGCTTTGCCGGCATCGGCGTCGGCGCCGCGATGACCGGGCTGAAGCCGGTCGTCGAGTTCATGACCTTCAACTTCGCCATGCAGGCGATCGACCAGATCATCAACTCCGCGGCCAAGACGCTCTACATGTCCGGCGGACAGATGGGCTGCTCGATCGTGTTCCGTGGGCCGAACGGCGCCGCCGCGCGTGTCGCCGCCCAGCACAGCCAGGACTATTCGTCCTGGTATTCGAACGTCCCGGGTCTCAAGGTGGTCGCGCCGTTTTCGGCCGCGGACTACAAGGGCCTGCTCAAGGCCGCGATCCGCGATCCCAATCCGGTGATCTTCCTCGAGAACGAGGTGCTCTATGGCCACACCGGCGCAGTGCCGAAGCTCGACGATTTCGTAATCCCGATCGGCAAGGCGCGCATCGTGCGCTCCGGCAGCCACGTCACCATCATCTCCTGGTCGAACGGCATGACCTATGCGCTGAAGGCCGCCGACGAACTCGCCAAGGACGGCATCGAGGCCGAGGTGATCGACCTGCGCACGCTGCGTCCGATGGACACCGAGACCATTGTCAACTCCGTCAAGAAAACGGGTCGCGCGGTCACTGTGGAGGAGGGCTGGGCGCAGAGCGGCGTCGGCGCCGAGATCGCTGCGCGAATCATGGAAAACGCCTTCGACTATCTGGACGCGCCGGTCGCGCGCGTCTCCGGCAAGGACGTGCCGATGCCCTATGCGGCGAACCTGGAGAAGCTCGCGCTGCCCTCGGCGGCCGAAGTCGTCGAGGCCGCCAAAGCCGTCTGCTACAGGTAGACCATGGCGGGCCCGAAGGAGCAGCCATTGCCGCCCGACGTCATGACCCGCGAGGACGCGGTTGAGATCCTGCGCGTGTTCGTGCTGGACGGCGGGCTGTCGATGGCGTTCCAACGCGCCTTCGAAGAGCCCGACATGTGGGGCCTGTTGCTGGTCGATCTCGCCCGTCACGCCGCGCGCGCCTATGCGCGCGAGAGCGAATATACCGAGGAGGATGCCCTGAACCGGATCCTCGAGATGTTTCAGGCGGAGATCGAGCGGCCGACCGATACCGGCACGACGACACCGCGCGGGAAGGGGCACTGACCGTGGCGATCGAGCCCTATCATTTCGATTTCATGCTGGAGGCGATCCGCGAGGCGGAGGCGTCTATCGCGCAGGGCGGCCTGCCGATCGGCGCGGTGCTGACGCGCGAGAACAAGGTCATCGCCCGCGGCCACAACAACCGCGTGCAGGAGAACAACGTGATCCTGCACGGCGAGATGAGCTGCCTGCGCGAGGCCGGCGTGATCTCGTTCCATGACACCGTCATGTACACCACGCTGTCGCCATGCTCGATGTGTGCCGGCGCGCTCGCTTTGTTCAAGGTCTCGCTGGTGGTGATCGGGGAATCCGTCACCTTCCCGGGCTCCAAGGACATCCTCGACAAGTTCGGCATCCCCTGGATCGATCTTGCCGACGACCGCTCCATCGCCATGATGAAGAATTGGCGTTCCATCCCGGCCAATGAGCGCCTCTGGCAGGGCGACATCGGCAACTAACCCTGGTCTGTTCGTCCTCGCTTCCGGGGACGACGTTTTTAGAAGTTCTTCGTGAGGTCAGCATGCCCATCAACATCCTGATGCCCGCTCTTTCGCCGACGATGGAGAAGGGCAACCTCGCCAAGTGGCTGAAGAAGGAGGGCGACAAGGTCAAATCCGGCGACGTCATTGCTGAGATCGAGACCGACAAGGCGACCATGGAGGTCGAGGCGATCGACGAAGGCACGATCGCCAAGATCCTGGTGCCCGAGGGCACGCAGGACGTCCCGGTCAACGACGTGATCGCAGTATTGGCCGGCGAGGGCGAGGATGTGAAGGCCGCGAGCGCCGGGGCTGCCAAGCCAAGCGCCTCGGCTGCGCCGCCCAAAGCCGCTGAAGCTCCTGCTGCCGCACCGGCACCGGCTGCTCCGAAATCGTCGCCTGCCGCGGCACCCGCGCCGCAGGCCGCGGCTTCCGCTGCGCATGGCAACGGCCATGGCGGCCGGGTATTTTCGTCACCGCTGGCGCGCCGTCTCGCCAAGGATGCCGGCATCGATGTTGCGATGGTGGCCGGCAGCGGCCCGCATGGCCGCGTGGTGGCACGCGACGTCGAGCAGGCCAAGTCCGGCAAGGGTCTCAAGGCGCCCGCCGCAGCCCCGTCCGGTGCGCCCGTGATCGCGCCGACCATGTCGGACAAGCAGATCCTTTCGCTGTTCGAGCCCGGCTCCTACGAGGTCGTCCCGCATGACGGCATGCGCCGCACCATCGCACAGCGCCTGACCGCCTCGATCCAGAACGTCCCGCACTTCTACCTCACCATCGACTGCGACATCGGCAAGCTGCTCGCCGCCCGCGAGGAGATCAACGCCGCCGCGCCGAAGGACAAGGAGAAGAAGCCGCTCTACAAGATCTCGGTCAACGACTTCGTCATCAAGGCGATGGCGGTCGCGCTGCAGAAGATCCCGAACTGCAATGTGAGCTGGACCGAATCCGGCATGGTCAAGCACCACCATTCCGATGTCGGCGTGGCCGTCGCGATGCCCGGAGGCCTAATCACGCCGATCATCCGCAAAGCCGAGACCAAGACGCTGTCGACCATCTCTAACGAGATGAAGGATTTTGCCGCGCGGGCGCGCTCGCGCAAACTGAAGCCGGAAGAATACCAGGGCGGCACCACCGCGGTCTCCAACCTCGGCATGTTCGGCATCAGCCACTTCACCGCCGTGATCAACCCGCCGCATGCGACCATCCTTGCGGTAGGCACCAGCGAGGAGCGTCCCGTCGTGCGCGGCGGCAAGATCGAGATCGCGCACATGATGAGCGTGACCCTGTCCTGCGATCACCGCGCCATCGACGGCGCGCTCGGCGCCGAGCTGATCGGCGCCTTCAAGCAGCTGATCGAAAATCCAGTCATGATGATGGTCTGACGCGCGGCAAAGGGGGCAACGTTGCATGTCCGTACCCGCTGGCCATGGATATCGCTGCTGCTTGGAGCTGTCGTTGCGTTCAACCCGATTGGGCTCGATTTTCTTTACTCCGCGTTCTTTGCCGGTGAACAGCTGGCACGGAACATCGCCCAGCCTATCGTTCTGATTGCCTTGGCCGTGGTGGCTTTGGCGACGATGCTCGAATGGCTGGTGAGGTCTTTTCTGATCAGGCGCCGCGCCCGCGGCGCCTCTTGAGTTGAACGGGAGCCCGCATGGCCGATACATCCTTCGACGTCATCATCATCGGATCCGGCCCCGGCGGCTATGTCACGGCGATCCGCGCCGCGCAGCTCGGTCTCAAGACTGCGATTGTCGAGAAGTCCTATCTCGGCGGCATCTGCCTGAACTGGGGCTGCATCCCGACCAAGGCGCTGCTGCGTTCGGCCGAGATCTATCACTACATGCAGCACGCCAAGGACTATGGCCTGTCGGCGGAGAAGGTGTCGTTCGATCCGAAGGCCGTGGTGCAGCGCTCGCGCGGCGTCTCCGAGCGGCTGAATGACGGCGTCGGCTTCCTGATGAAGAAGAACAAGGTCAGCGTGATCTGGGGTGCCGCCTCGATCGACGCGCCCGGCAAGGTCACCGTGAAGAAGTCCGATGTCGAGGGGCCGAAGGGCGCGCTGGGCGAGGGCAGCTACCAGGCCAAGCACATCATCGTCGCGACCGGCGCACGGCCGCGCGTGCTGCCCGGGCTCGAGCCCGACGAGAAGTTGATCTGGACCTATTTCGAGGCGATGGTCCCGGAGCGGATGCCGAAGTCGCTGCTGGTCGTGGGCTCCGGCGCAATCGGCATCGAATTCGCGTCGTTCTTTCACACAATGGGCTCCGACGTCACCGTGGTCGAGGTGCTGCCACAGATCCTGCCCGTCGAAGACGCGGAGATCGCAGCCCTGGCGCGCAAGCGTCTGGAGAAGCAGGGCATCAAGATGATGACCTCGACCAAGGTGACGAAGCTGGAGAAGAAGGCCGACAGCGTCGTCGCTACCATCGACGACGGCAAGGGCAAGCCGGCCACGACCGAGTTCGAGCGCGTTATCTCCGCCGTCGGCGTCGTCGGCAACATCGAGAATCTCGGCCTGGAAAAGCTCGGCGTCAAAACCGACCGCGGCTGCATCGTGATCGACGGCTACGGCAAGACCAACGTGCCCGGCATCTACGCGATCGGCGACGTCGCAGGTCCCCCGATGCTCGCGCACAAGGCCGAACATGAGGGCGTGATCTGCGTCGAGGCGATCAAGGGCCTGCATCCGCATCCCATGGACAAGAACCTGATCCCGGGCTGCACCTATTGCCAGCCGCAGGTCGCCTCGGTCGGTCTCACCGAAGCCAGGGCCAAGGAGAACGGCCGCGAAATCCGCGTCGGCCGCTTCCCATTCGTCGGCAACGGCAAGGCCATTGCGCTCGGCGAGGACCAAGGCCTGGTCAAGGTGATCTTCGACAAGAAGACCGGGCAGCTGCTCGGCGCGCACATGGTCGGCGCAGAGGTGACCGAGCTGATCCAGGGCTACGTCGTCGCAATGAATCTTGAGACCACGGAAGAAGAGCTGATGCACACGGTGTTCCCGCATCCGACGCTGTCGGAGATGATGAAGGAAGCGGTGCTCGATGCCTATGGAAGGGTGTTGAATATTTGACAATCGCCGTCATTGCGAGCGAAGCAAAGCAATCCAGAGTCTTTGCGCGGAGGCAGTCTGGATTGCTTTGCTTCGCTCGCAATGACGAGCAGAGAGAGCCGTTTGCAAAATAAGAAGGAAACCACCCCATGCACGACAACGACAACCTCACCATCGAACGCCCGACCTTCGTCACCCATCTCGAATGCGCTATGGAAGGCGACCGCTACGCCGCCGACGAGGTCCACAATCTCTCCAACGCTGGTAAGCCGCTGCTGGTCCGCTACGACCTCGCGGGCGTGAAGAAGGCGCTGACCAAGGATGCGCTTAGCCAGCGTCCCGCCGACATGTGGCGCTACCGCGAGCTTTTACCGGTGCGCAAATGCAAGGACATCGTCTCACTCGGCGAGGTCACTACGCCGCTGATCCGGCTGCCCAAGCTCGGCGCCAAGCTGGGCGGCGGTGAGATCATCGTCAAGGATGAAGGCCGGCTGCCGACCGGCTCGTTCAAGGCACGCGGCCTGGTGATGGCGGTGTCGATGGGCAAGGCGCTCGGCATCAAGCACATGGCGATGCCGACCAACGGCAATGCCGGCGCGGCGCTGGCGGCCTACGCGACCTCCTGCGGCATCAAGACCACAATCTTCTGCCCGGCCGATACGCCGGAAGTGAATGTCAGCGAGATCGAACTGCAGGGCGCGACCGTCTACCGCGTCAATGGCTATATCGACGATTGCGGCAAGATCGTCGGCGAGGGCAAGGCGAAAGTCGGCTGGTTCGATACCTCGACCTTGAAGGAGCCGTACCGGATCGAAGGCAAGAAGACCATGGGGCTGGAGCTCGCTGAGCAGCTCGGCTGGGACGTGCCCGATGTGATTTTCTATCCGACCGGCGGCGGCACCGGCCTGATCGGAATGTGGAAGGCCTTCGATGAGCTCGAGAAGATCGGCTTCATCGGCTCGAAGCGCCCGCGCATGGTCGCGGTGCAGGCCTCCGGCTGCGCGCCGATGGTGCGCGCCTATGAGGCCGGCACCGAGCATGCGACACGCTGGGAGGACGCCCACACCATTGCCTCCGGCATCCGCGTGCCGCAGGCGATCGGCGATTTCCTGATCCTGCGCGCGGTGCGGCAGAGCGAGGGATTTGCCATTGCGGTTGACGACGACAAGATCTCGTCTGCGTTGAACGAGGTCGCGCGCGAGGAGGGGCTGCTGCTGTGCCCCGAAGGCGCCGCGACTTATGCAGCCTACAAGGACAGCCTCGCCGACGGCCGTGTCAGCAAGACCGACCGCGTCATGCTGTTCAACTGCGCTTCCGGCCTGAAGTACCCGCTGCCGCCGGTCACGCGCACGCTCGACCGCCACAAGCCGATCGATTACACGCAGTTTTAGCGCGGCAATTCGTTACGAACGATCCCTCTTCCCTATGCGGGGAGAGGGCAAACATAAGCAAAAATAAGAATGACATCGCTGGGGAGAAGACAATGAAGAAGGCCGTCTGGGCAGCGCTGATCGGTGTTCTTGCTGTCACAAGCGCCGTGCGCGCCGATGATTATCCTTCACATCCCATCACTATTATCGTGCCTTTCGCCGCCGGTGGACCGTCGGACGCGATGGCGCGCGTGCTTGCCGAGCGGATGCGGACGGCGCTCGGCCAGCCCTTGGTGATCGAGAATGTCACCGGCGCTGGCGGCTCGATCGGCGTCGGCCGCGCCGTGCATTCGCCGCCCGACGGCTACACGATCAGCTTCGGCCATCTCGGCACCCACGTCGCCAACGGTGCCGTCTACAAGCTCAACTTCGATCTCGTTGCCGATCTCGAGCCGGTGGTGCTGTTGCCGAGCAATCCGATGATCGTGGTCAGCAAGAACGCCGTGCCGGCGACCTCGCTCAAGGAGCTGATTGCCTGGCTCAAGACACGGCCGTCGCCCGCGACCGCCGGCACCGCCGGTGCCGGTTCCGGCAGCCACATCGCCGGCGTCTATTTCGAGAGCGTCACCGGCATCAGGCTGCAATACGTGCCGTATCGCGGCACCGCGCCCGCCCTGAACGATCTCATCGCAGGCCAAATCGACGTCATTGTCGACCAGACCTCCAACTCCATCGGCCAGGTCCGCGCCGGCACCATCCGCGCCTACGCCATCAGCGACGACAAGCGCCTTGCATCCGCGCCGGAGATTCCGACCGCGGAGGAGGCCGGGCTGAAAGGCTTCAACATGGTGCTGTGGTCAGGCCTGTGGGTGCCCAAGGGCACACCGAAGGAGATTGTGACCAGGCTCAATGCCGCCGCGGTGGAAGCGCTGAACGATCCCGCGGTGAAGAAGCAGCTCGAGAGCCAGGGCCTGAAGATGACGCCGCAAGATCAGCTCACGCCCGAAGCCCTCGGCACCCGCCAAAAGGCCGAGATCGCAAAATGGTGGCCGATCATCAAGGCGGCAAACATCAAGGTGGATTGAAGCGGAAGACGCCTTGGTTTGCGGCTAGACCGACTTCTTTCCTCGGGCGCAGGCGTATCACGTCCTGGCTTCATCGGGCCTCGACAGGGCCGTCTCCAGACATTGAATCAGAGTCGGCGTGGCAAACGGTTTCGCGAGAAAGCAGACGGCACCAGCCTCGAGGGCGCGCTCGCGCACGGCATCGTCGGGAAATGCCGTCACGAAGATGAACGGCGTGTGACGTCCGAGGCCGCGCATATGCATCATCAGATCAACACCGCTCATGGCCGACATCTGCACGTCAGCGATGACACAGGACGTCGTATCCAGTTCGGCCGATTGGAGAAATTCGTGAGCAGAGCCAAAGATGCAGACCGTGTATCCCCGCGACGTCAGGAGATTGTTCGTCGCAAGGCGGACGGAGAGATCGTCGTCAATGACGGAAATGACCGAAGGGATTGACAAGATCATCGCTCCTGATCGGGGGCTGCCGTCCGCAGCTCAGCCGCCCATTGCAAAGTGGGGCCTCGGAGCGAGATTGGAAAGCATACTTAGGTTTGTAGTTTTCCCCTTGTACGCGGGATCCCGAGCAACTCGGTCATTCTGACGAGATCGGCCAACGACTTCGCGCCCATTTTCCGCATGATCTGCCCGCGATAGATCTTGACGGTAATCTCAGCCAATCCAAGCTCGGCGGCGACCTGCTTGTTCATCAGGCCGGATGTGACGAGGACGAGGATGTCGCGCTGACGCTCCGTCAGGGCTTCGAACCGGGACCGCACGCCTGACATCGACTTCTCGGCATCGCGCCGCTTGCGATCCCGTTCGATGGCAGCCTGGACCGCATCCAGTATGTCCTGGTCACGCACCGGCTTGGTCAGAAAATCGATGGCCCCGCTCTTCATCGCCCTGACGGTCATGGGAATATCGCCATGACCGGTGATGAAGATGATAGGGGTGTGAATGCTGGCCTTCGCGAGGTCCGCCTGGAGGTCGAAGCCACTCGAGCCCGGCAGGCGGATGTCGAGCACCATGCAGCTGGGGACCGCCGGCGGCTTGGCATCCATGATCTCGGCCGCCGAACCGAAGGCCTCGACTCTGAGCCCGACTGATTGAAAGAGGTTGGTGAGCGCACGGCGCATGGACGGATCGTCATCGACGATCAGGACGATCGGATCATCAGCGTGCGCCTGCGTCGGGCTGGCGTGGTCGGTCACGACATATCCTCGTGCGGCAAGGGCAGGGTGATCTGGAAGGTTGCGCCGCTCCCCTCATTTGGAAATGCCGAAAGACGACCCGCGTGAGCCTCGATGATCGATCGGCAGATCGACAGCCCCATTCCCAGGCCGCCCGATTTTGTAGTGAAGAAAGGTGTGAAGATGCGCTCCGTCGCGTCGTTGCCAAGGCCGACTCCGCAATCCGTCACGGTAAGGAGCAGGCGGCCGTGGCCATCATCGCCCACCTGACTGGAGCGGATCGACAGCTCGCGCGGGCGGTCGATGTTGGCCTGCATGGCCTCGATCCCGTTCATGGCGAGATTGATCAGCACCTGCTGCAGCTGGATCCGATCGCCGCAGACTCTGGGCAGACTGGACGCCAGCTCCATTCGCACCGAGACGGCATGCGTGGCAAGCTCGCGCCGAACGAGGGTCACCGTCTCCCTCACGACCTGGTTGATGTCGAGTGGAACCATCTCGATCTCGGTCTTCTTCGCTAGCGCCCTGATCCGGCGGATCACCTCGCTGGCCCGATTGGCGTCCTCGACGATCCATTCCACGGAACGGCGCGCGGCACCCAGTTCGGCCGGTTCGCGGTCGAGCCATCCGATGCAGGCGTCTGCATTGGAGATCACGGCGGCAAGCGGCTGATTGATCTCGTGGGCTATCGAGGCGGTGAGTTCGCCAAGCATCGTGACGCGCGTGACATGGGCGAGTTCGGCTTGCGCCTTGCGCAGCGCTTCTTCGGTCTGCTCGGCGCGGACCGCCGCCGTGACGTCGGTACTGACGCCACGATAGCCGAGAAAATTGCCGTTCGCATCATGGAAGGGCTTGCCGCTGGTGCGCACGTAAATCGGAGATCCGTTGCGATCCCTGCTGCGGTAAACCAGGTCGCGAAACGGAAGATGAGCCTCGATCGCCGCGCGATGCTGCTCCCACTTCTCGGGCTCGAGTTCGGCATCGGGGGGAATGTCCCAACGGGTCAGGCCGATCAAGCCCGTCGGTACGGCAGTGGCGGTATCGGCGTGCTCCGATATATGCGTGATGCGGTGGTCCGGCCCGGTCTCCCAAAACCAGTCCGATGCGGTTTCGGCATAATCGCGGAATCGCTGCTCGGATTGCTTGAGCTCGTCAAAGGCCTTTTGCAGCGCTTCTTTTGCGGCGAACTGCTCGGTGACATCCACGTGCGTGCCGATAATTTCCATCACATCGCCGTCGCCGCCTATGACGGGATGTCCCTCCGTATGGACGCGTCTTATCGAACCGTCCGGACGCACAATCCGAAAATCAATTTCGAAGGGCTGTTTTTGCTGGATTGCCCGACGTTCCACGTCGACAACCCGTCCAAAGTCTTCGGAGGGGATCCGCTGTTGGAAAGCCCGTGCTGATAAATCGACCTGGTCCGGGTCAAATCCGAACAAGCGGTAGAGTTCAGCCGATCGGTAAGCAAACTCCTGGCGACGCACATCCCAGGCCCAGCTGCTCGTATGGCTGAGGCGTTGGGCTTCGGCCAGATAGGCTTCACTGCGACGCAGCCTCTGTTCCGCCTCCTTTGCGATCGTGACGTCGGTGACAGCCCCGACGAACTCGATGCGCCCGGATGCATGTCTCACCGCGCGCGCCACGGAATGGAGATATTTAAGCGATCCATCAGGCATCAACAGGCGATACTGGTGGTCGAAATCCTCCGCCTCGCGGGAGGCCCGTTCGAGGGTCTTGCCGACCGCATCGCGGTCTTCCGGATGGATGCGCTGGAAAACGAAGCCCAGCGTCGGCTTCACGGCAGGATCGCATTGGAAGATGCGAAAGGTTTCCCTCGACCAGACGATCTCGCCGGTCGCCGGGCTCAAGCCGAAGCTGCCGGTGCGGCTGAGTTCCTGCGCCTGCGCGAGGTAAGCCTCGCTCTGCCGCAGCCCATCCTCCGCCTCCCTGCGCTGGGTGATGTTTTCGCAAGCGACCAGCACGACCGGCGTGCCGTCGCCACGTAGCATGGCCTTGGCGTTTTCACGAACCCAGAGAACCGAGCCGTCCTTCCGGATCTTGCGGATCTCCCAGGTATGCGACTGATCCACGGTTTCCAGGCACAACGCTACGCATCGACGGACGAGGTCATGGTCTTCTTCGAAAAAGACGTTCAGCACGGATTGACCGGTCAGTTCGGCCGCCGTGTAGCCCAGTTGTGCGGCGCCAAATGTATTCACGTTGAGCACGGTCCCGGCCGGATCAACCATGAAGTACATGACCGGATTGTGTTCGAACACCTCGCGCCATTGCTTCACGGCGTCGCGCAGGTCGATGCCGTCTTTATTGATGCTGTCTCGATTGGTGCTGTTTTGGTCGGTGTTGTCTTGCCGCCAGGCATCGCCGATCGCGGGCTTATGCTTCGCTCCGCTGCCGAAGGTCCGAAGCGCCGCAAGGCCGCCCAGCAGGAACTGCGCGGCCGAATTCCCAAATTTTGCGATCTGGCCAGGCATCATCGCAGGCGTCCCGGCCCGCTTGGGGGGCAGGGCAAGTAGAGCACTTTGCGACAGGAGGGGCAATTCCCTCCGACCAAAGTAGGATTCCGCCTCGCAAATTCGCGGGCTCCGTGCAGCTTGCCAGCCTTGCGCCGTCTCGTTGCGCTCGGGCGAAACTCCGGAAAAGTACCGGACAAACCTATGTATAGCTCGCGCATCCCTAGTCATACGGCGCATTTACCTCCGTACAATTGAGAGGTCCGTCGCGTGGGGACTAGTCTCACTGGCAATCCAGTGGAGTCGATTTCGAAGCAAGAGCCGCAGAGTAGCCCCGTGTCGTGACGAACGCGATGACCGTGCATCAGCGCCCGTGGGGAGCCTGGACCATCAGAGGCCAAGAGGAGAGGATCATGTGCGATAAGCCCGAACACTCCGAGCGCCGTCCTGCCGCAGAAAACTGCGCTGTCTGCAGCGGGAAGTTTGGCCTGATCCGATATTATTCCTGGCGAACGCCGCTCTGCTCCCGGAAATGCCTCGATCGCTTCAGGGCGCGCCGCGAACGAGACCGCCGATGGCTGTTCAAATTTCAGGCGGCGTGAGGATCGGCCGCCGGATCCGCCCCGTTCGGCATTTCTGAATCAGGAGGCTGCGTGTTGAATCGTGTTTGCATGCTCCTCTTGGCGATCGCGCTCCCGCTTCCGTTGATGACGGGGGTGGAGGCCGACGAGGTTGGACAGGATACCGCACATCGTCACCATCCGCTCCAGGATCAGCTCCTGCACGAGGAGTTCTATTCCAGCTGGCACATGCCGGATAATCCGGCGCTGAGTTGCTGCAACAGCGCGGATTGCTACCCGACCGAGATACGCTACGTCGACGGCAGGGTCTACGCGCGGCGCCGGGAAGACGGGAAATACATCCTCATCCCGTCCCAGAAGGTCGAGCGAAATAGAGACAATCCCGACGGCCGCAACCATCTTTGCGCGCCACCGCCGTCCGCCTCTCTGGTCGATACAGTCTACTGCTTCGCTCTGGGAGGTGCCACGTGAGGTTCATACTGGTGAACGGCAGAACCCCTTTCCGCAAAACACACTGTCTATGGTGCTGCGAGGAGATCAGCGGCAGCTACTTGCGCGACGTCAGGACACGGCTGCCCTACTGCGACCACGAGTGCTACGCGATTCATCGCGAAGCTGCGCCGCTGATCGAAAGGCGCACGCGAGCGGCGTCTTGAACGAGCGGGCTGGCGAAAGCTTCGGTGGATTTGCGGTCCGCCTGAGAGGACATGACGATGAGATTCATGCTCGTCAATCAGGAAAAGCCTCACCACGGCAGTACCTGCAGCGCGTGTGCCCAGCCGCTGGGCTCGAGTTACGTCCGGCATGTGCCCACGCAACGGCGATATTGCGACTATGATTGCTACCGTCGGCATCAACAGACGACCATAGGAACGTTCTGGCCCTACAGCAATTCGCTCGAGGCGATCACGATGTTCATGGCTGTTTCGAGTTGGAGCTGGATGATGCAGATGGGCGCGCTCTCGCGCTCGCTGACCGAGGCATATTTGCGCGCGCACAACCTTCTGACAACGGAAGGAGATGACGGCTAGCCGAGCAATGATGCCGCGCAGAGAAGTCGGCCGCGGTCACTGCATCCAGCTTCGCGCCGCGTCCAGCCCCGGCGTTGCGAGGCTAGGGCGCGGAGGCTGCGGCCGATGCCGTCGGCGCCGCGCTCACTTCCTGCGGTGTGATGCGCTGATCGCTCTTTCCAGCCGCCATGCCGCTGCCCTCGAACCGCGCGCGGTAGACCAGCACGTTCTCGATCACGCGCTGGACGTAGTTGCGGGTCTCCGACAGCGGGATGCGTTCGACCCAGTCGACCGGATCGACCTTGGGATCCCGGGGATCGCCGCGCGCCTGCACCCATTCGCGCACCCGGCCGCGGCCGGCATTGTAGCCGGCGAAGGTCATAATCTGGTTGCCGCCATATTCCGACAAGAGCGCACTGAGCTCGGCTGCGCCCATCTGCGTGTTGTAGACGGGATCGGAGACCATCTTGTCCCAGTCATAGGTCAGGCCGAAGCGTTTTGCGGTGTCGCGCCCGGCTTCCGGCGTCACCTGCATCAGGCCGACCGCATTGGCCGGTGACTTGTCGCGCTGGTCGAACGAGCTTTCGGTGCGCGCCACCGAGTAGATCACGCTGGTCTCGATCGCGGGCGCGACCTGCTTATGCTCGGGAATGCCGATGGTCGGGAAGGCGTAATGGTCGAGCGCGAGCCCGCGCGCCAGCGCCGACTTGCCGACCTCCAGCATCGTGCGGGCATCGTTGCGCCGGCCGGCAAGTTCGCCGAGCCCTTCGAGCGCCGCGATATCGGTGCTCTCCTTGGCAAAATCCTCGGCATAATAGAACACCACGTCACGTTCGCCGATGCCATAGAGCATGTCGGCGGCGCGCACGCGCTCGTCCGCCGGCGGCGTGTCGGCCGCGGCCAGCGCCGGCGAGGGCGGCCGGAGCTCGATCCGGTCGAGACCGAGTTTTGCCCGGGCGAGCTGGCCGTAATAGGCGGTCGGATAGCGCGCGGCCGCCTGATAGCTCAGGCGTGCGTCGGCGGTTGCGCCCATGGCTTCTTCGGCGCGACCGCGCCAGTAATGCGCCCGCGACAGCGCAAGCGGATTGGTTGAGCCCTCGTCGATCGCGGCGAAGTGCATCAAGGCGGTTTTGGGATCGTCGAGAGAGCGCAGCGCGATCCAGCCGCACATGAAGTGGTAGTCGACGCGGTAGACCTCCATCGCCGGCACCGCAGCGGTCCGCACCACGTCATAGGCGGTCCTGGACTTGCCCTGGTCGAGCAGCTTGCGCGCGAGCAGGCGCCGCTCGCGCCACCACGCGTCGGTGTCCTGCACCGCCATCGTGTCGGGCGCGGCGGCCAAAACTGCTTCGGCCGCGTCATCGATGCGGTCCTTCTGAAGGAGCCACTGCGCACGGCACAGCACATAGCCGAGATCGCGGCGCGCCTCGGTCGAAACGTCATCGAGATAGTCCTTGGCCTTGTCCGCCTTGCCGGTGACCGCAGCGCAGGCCTTGACGATCGCGAGCGCATCCTCGCCGAGACGCTTGGCCGCGCGCCGCGCGCCCGCGTAGTCCTTGGCGCCGAGACGCTTGTCCATGCGAGCGCGATGGTCGTCCGCCGTTAGGAGATCGCGGAACGCCGCGTAGGAATCCTCCTCGCTGCGCTCGGACAGTTCATCGCTGCGCCAGGCCTCGCGCACCAGACGCGCGGCCCGGTCGCTGTCGCCCTCGGTGAGCAGCACCCGGGCGAGGGCGAATTTGCCCTTGGCGCTGGTCGGCCGGTCCATGGTGAATTTGTGCACAGTGGCCGCGTCGCTGTTTTCCTGCCACAGCCGCGCCTCTGCGCGCCGACGCAGCAGCGCGCTGCTCGGCCAGTCCGGATTGGCGGCGAGGAAGGCGGCGTAGCGCTTGAAATTCGCCGTGCTCTCGGAATGGCGCAGCATGAACCATTCGGCGAGCTTTTGCCCGGCGGGATCGGCAATGCGGCCGCGCGCCGCGCCAGCGTCATCGTTCTTGCCCTTGCGCGCAAGGTCGATCGTGTCCTTCAGCGCGGCGAGATCGCCGGTGAGCGGCGGCGGTGCCGGCTTGTCCGACGGCGCGTCGTCCTGCTTCTTCGATTTGCGTTTGGCGTCGGCATGTTTGCCGTGGCGCGACTTGGCCGCAGCAGCATGCCGCTGCTTGCCGGATTTTGCTTCATGCGTCTTCTTCGACGCTGGTGACTTGTGACTGCTCTTCGCTGCCAGCGTCGTCGGAAGGAACGCCACTGCGGCCATGGCTATGACACACGCGAGCGAGCGTAGGCACTGGTTCATGGCGTGGTCCCCCCCTGCGAAACCAGTACAAACCAAGTCCGCGACGACATGCGGCTCGAGAATCAAAACGACATCGAAAACGATGATGCAACATCGTCTCGCATTCCTCACGCTCACGCAACAATGCGGCAAAATACGGATGGAACTCGGGAATTCGCGGACCGGAGGACGGAGGAGCAATTTAATCTTCGTTAACGAATAAGGCTCGCGCGCTAGTTGCGGACGGCCCATGGGCGCCGCGAACAGCCAGATTGCGTGTTCCCGGGGCCAAATCCGGTGTATTGAGTTCCCAGAGCCCGTCCTTTGAGCCTTTGCCCTGCACCTATGCAGATTTTCAACCAGTCGATCCGGCGCAAGATCGTCGGGATCGCCCTCGGATTGATCGTCCTGATGCTGGTCACCTCGATCCTGTCGATGGTGATGTCCAGCCAGGTCGGCGTCCTCCTGGACGAACTGACCAACCGCTACATCCCGGCCTACGGGCATCTGGCGCGCGCCAATATCCGCTCGCTGGAGCGCGCGCTGGCGCTGCGGCGCATGGTCATGACCAAGATGCAGTCGCCATCAGACGAAGAGGCCTATGCGGCGCGCCTTCGCGAATTCGAGGAAACGGACCGCAGGATCGAGGAGGAGGTCGAGGGCGCGCGCAAGCTCATCAACGCGATCATCGACGATCCCAGGACGCCTTCCGACAATGCTGCGCTGGCGCGGATCGAGATCCGGATCGAAACCGCCGTCACAGATCTGCGCCGCGACCTGAATGAGGATCATGCAAGGCTGCTCAAGCAGGTCGATGCCAGGCAGATGGCGGAGGCCCGCGGCACGCTGGAGCACATCGACGCGCTGCGCGACCAGTTCAACCAGAAGGTCGACGCGATCCGCGGCGACATGCTCACGCAGGTTTTCTTCAGCACATCGCAGGTGATCGGCCATCAGCGGCAGGCGATGATCATTTCGGGCATCGTGACCATGCTCGCTGCGATCGTCGGATTTGTCTTCGCGCTCCTCGTCTCCAGCGGCATCACGCGCCCGGTGCGGCTGTTGCTTGCCGGCACCCGCGAGGTCGAGGCGGGCCGCTTCGACAAGGCCATCACGGTGTCGACCCAGGACGAGATCGGCGAGCTCGCCGCCGCCTTCAACCGCATGATCGAGCAGCTGCGCCACAATGAGCGCATCCGCGAGACCTTTGGCCGCTACATCGATCCCAAGGTGGTGCAAGGGCTGATCGACCGGCCGGAGGTCGCCATCGACGGCCAGCGCCGGGTGATGACCATCATGTTCTGCGACATGAGCGGCTTCACCTCGATGAGCGAAGGCATGACTCCGCGCGGCCTCGTCAAGGTGATGAACCACTATTTTACAGTGATGTCCGGCCCGATCAGGAACAACCGCGGCATCATCGACAAATATATCGGTGACGCCATCATGTCATATTGGGGCCCACCCTTCATCGAGGAGGGCGAGCAGGGTCTTCTTGCCGGGCTTGCCGCTATCGAGATGGCCGAACAGGTGCCGGCGCTGCAGAAGCAGTTGCCGGACCTTCTCGGCATCCGCGCCATGCCGGTGCCGTGCGACCTGCGCATCGGCATCGCGACCGGCGAGGTCTTGACGGGCAGCATCGGTTCCGAGCTGATGATGAGTTTTACGGTGATGGGCGACGCTGTGAACCTCGCCTCGCGCCTCGAGCTGGTCAACAAGATCTACGGCACCCGCATCCTGATCTCGCAGGCGACAGCCGATGCGATCGAAGCAGGTCTCGAACTGCGCGAGATCGATCGTCTCGCAGTTGCGGGCCAGAGCGCGCCGCAGGCCATCTTCGAGGTGATGGACAAGACAGGTACACTCAGTGCTGCGCAGGAGAGCCTGCGGTCGCACTATGTCGCAGGCCTCGCCGCCTATCGTTTGCGCCGCTTCGACGAGGCGCGTATCGCGTTCAACGCAGCGCTGGAGAGCTTTCCCGGCGACGGTCCCTCGCGCACGCTGCTCGCCCGCATCGCGCAGTTCGAGGCCGATCCGCCGGCAGCCGATTGGGACGGCGCCTGGCGGCTGGATGCCAAATAGACGTCTGCGTCGGGAAAAATTCATTCTACCCTATAACGATGTTTGCCGTGACCTATTTGCCGGGCTTAGGTTGAGTGTCCTTGAGGCGTTTGATGGGGACACGCCGATGACAGAGCTTGAGGACAGGCTGGAACGGTTCGAGACGCTCACCGCCGAATGCGAGCTGATTACCAAGCTCGCCACCGACAGCAAAAAGCGCGAATTTTACCTGAGGCTCGGGGAGCAGTATCGCCAGCTGGCTGCGGACATGCGGCAGGTGATTGCCGCCAAAGCCGCGACCAAGGCTGCGGCCTGAGGCCGGCTGCAATCCGATCTTAATGTTTGGCGCGCATCCTTTCGGATGTGAGCGTCGCGCTTCACGATTGCTCATAGTGGGAATGCCGGGGCTCGTTGCGGTGCAGCGTGCCTCGTTGACATCGCTTTGCCGTTCCTTACAGGGCAATCCCATGCGCCTTCTTGCGGTTCTTGTGCTCGCGCTGATGACGGCAGCCTGCAATCAGGAGCAGGACATCACCGGCTCGACCGCGTCCTGCCCGATGCGGAATTACAGCTCCTTCAATCCCCGCGACATGAACCAGTGCGTCAGCGCCTGCAAGGCTTGCGACCACGGCAACACCGTCACCTGCACCACGTCCTGTACGCTCAAGGGCGCGCACTGAGCGGAGCGTCCGAGCGCGGTCCACGATGCGATGGAACGCTTGCGGCTGACGGTGTCCCGGCACCGGAACGATCTTCGTGGGGTCATCGTTGGGGGAGGGCAGGCAGCACGCGGAGTCCAATGGAATGGGCATGCTCGATCCCGGCCGGTTTCTGGTGTCGTGCTCGCATTGCGATGCCTGGCCGATGGCAGCCAACGTCAAACGTTCGAGCTGGTCAGCCTCCCCGCACGAGGTCCGCTTTGTGTGCCCGCGCTGTCGCCGCGAGGAAACCGCGATCATCTCGGCATCCGGTGAATTGACACCGATCAGCCGCATCGACATCCCGCCGCGCGACGTAACGGTGGCTTGGGCCCAGGCGCAGCGTCCGCGGGGGCGGGCATAGAGGCCGATCCGATTTGGAACGTGGCGTGCTGACGGACAGCTCAGGTCAACAAGGGCCTCGACCCATTCAGTAGTCGGGTTAGGCAGATTGACATCTCACCTTGCGCTCAATCAGGGGCACGGAGACGATAGCCGATGCCGGTCTCAGTCAGGATGTATTCGGGTCGGTCCGGCTCGTCTTCGATTTTTTGTCTTAGCTGGCGAACATAGACCCGAAGCTGTTGCGCATCCGTATTCCGGTCCCATAGCTTTTCGAGCAGAAATCTCTGCGTCAGCACTTTTCCCGCGTGCTGCGCCAGCAGTCGCAGGAGGTCGTACTCCTTGCGCGAAAGCGGCACCTTGCGATCGCGCACACTCACAGTGCGGCGGACAAGATCGATCGACAGATCGCCGACCCGGAACACCGGGCGCTCAGCGTGGGATTGTCGGCGCAGAGCTGCCCGTACCCGAGCAAGCAGTTCATTCATCTCAAACGGCTCCGTAATGTAGTCGTCGGCGCCGCAATCGAGCGCCTCGACCTTGCCGGTTTCGTCACCGCGACTGGACAGCACGACGATCGCGACATGCTCGTTTTGCGCGCGGAGCATGCTGAGCAGATCGAGGCCCTCCATGTCGGGCAGCCCGAAATCGAGGAGGATTACATCAGGATTGTGCGAGAGCAGCTGCAGAGCGGTCTTACCGTTTGGAGCGTCAAGGATCTCATAACCTTGCGTGACCAAGCCCATCCTGAGCAGCTTTCGGATCGACGGCTCGTCATCAACGATCAGAACCTTGACAGACCCGGTGCTCATGCAGCCACCCATGCCTCGGTAGTGCTGGGATCGGCAGGCCGATAATGCGTCCATGCGGTCGCTCGAATCTATCGCCGAAATTGTGCCGATTAACTGCGGCATTGTGGCCGTTCATGTGGGCAAGCCAACACCGTCTACGAAGGGAACCAAAGAGCCGTTTATATCGGCCCCCCGATTTCTATAAGATTCCTATATTCCGGCCGCCCGATAGCCCTGGTTTCTCTATGTCTCTTGCACCCATCTTCCCGGGTGCGCTCGCATTCGCGCCATCGATGATGGAGTGTGTGTGTTGTCAATCGGTAGCGATGACACCGAGCGTTTTGAACGGTTAGCCGATGAGCTTCGCGGTACACGGGAGCTCAAGCCCAACCTGTTCGCCAGGATTGTTGCGGATGCCTGCACGCGAGCCTCAAGCTTGGCGAGAGCCGGCAAGGTGCGGAGTTTCGATCGTCTGATTCTCGCAGAGGCCTGGACGGACGCGGCGCTCTCGCTGGTCGAATTGGAATTGCCGATGTGGCGCCTTCGCCGGCTGGTTTACGACGGTGGCGAGTGGCTCTGCTCGCTGTCCCGCCATCCCGATGTTCCAATCGAATTTGACGAGCCGGCCGAAGGGCGGCATGAAACCAGAGCGGTTGCGATTTTGTTGTCGCTGGTCGAGGCAAAGCGGCTTCTCGCCGCGACCGCACCGGTTAGCGTACCATCCGTGCCGCAGGTTCGACCTGTAGCGGCAGATCCATTTTGCTGCGACAACTTCAGGTGAACTCCCGTGCATTCGTTCGACGCCTTCTGCATGCATTGACAACGGAGGCACTTGAAAGAACATGCCAACAAATGGTGTCGATCAAGCTGGAGCCGGGATTCAAGCCCCACAAGCCGTCGATGGTCGGCAGCATGCCGGATTCTGGGGACTAACCCTCGGCGCCATCGGCGTCGTTTATGGCGACATTGGAACGAGTCCGCTCTATGCCGTCCATGAATCCGTGCTGGCGGCGGTCGGTCCCGGAAATCCGGCAAGCTACGAAGCCGTGCTTGGGATCCTTTCGCTGATCGTCTGGGCGCTGCTGCTGGTTGTCACGCTGAAGTACGTCGTCCTTCTGCTGCGTGCCGACAACCATGGCGAGGGCGGGACGCTCGCTTTGATGGCGCTCGCCAACAAGGCCGTGGGCGCGCGAACACCGATAATCGTCCTGTTAGGCATCATCAGCGGCGGCCTGTTCTATGGCGATGCGATCATCACCCCCTCGCTCTCCGTGCTATCGGCTATCGAGGGCATCAAAATCATCACGCCGGCATTTGAGCCTTATGTGGTCCCGATAACGGCCGCGATTCTGCTCGGCCTATTTTCCGTGCAGTCGCGCGGAACCGCAGAGGTTGCCTCGTTCTTCGGCCCGATCACGCTGGTGTGGTTCATCGCGCTCGCGCTGGCGGGCCTGTGGCACATTGCGCAGAATCCGTCGGTGCTGTTCGCGTTCAATCCGCTTCACGGCGTGCGCTTCCTTATCGAGCACGGCATCGTCGGGCTGCTGACCTTGGGCGCGGTATTCCTGGTGGTCACCGGCTCGGAGGCGCTCTACGCCGATCTCGGCCACTTCGGGCGCGGGCCGATCCGCACCGCATGGCTGTTCGTGGCCCTGCCGGCGCTGACGATCAACTATTTCGGCCAAGGCGCGCTGATCCTGGCGGACCCAGCGGCGATCGAGAATCCGTTTTTCCTACTCTACCCGCAATGGGCCTTGATTCCGATGGTGGTGCTCGCCACCGCTGCGACCGTCATTGCCAGCCAGGCGGTCATTACCGGCGCGTATTCCGTGACCCAACAGGCGATCCAGTTGGGCCTGCTGCCGCGATTGGAGATCCGGCACACGTCCGAGGCGCTGGTCGGACAGATCTACATGCCGCGCGTCAACGGATTCCTGCTGGTCGGCGTCCTGGTGCTCGTCTTCATGTTTCGCTCCTCGAATGCCCTGGCCTCGGCTTACGGCATCGCCGTCACCGGCACCATGGTGGTGACGGCGATGCTCGCCTTTGTCGTGATTTGGAGGGCGTGGAACTGGTCGCCCGTGGCGGCCGCGGCATTGGTCGCACCTTTCCTGATGTTGGATCTCACCTTCCTTGGCGCCAACCTGCTGAAGGTCATGGAAGGCGGTTGGATGCCGTTGATGCTCGGGACCGCTATGGTGACGATCATGTACACTTGGCGCCGCGGTACCGCAGTCCTGGCGGCAAAGTCCGCGAAGCTGCAAACCCCATTGGACACTCTGGTGAGGATGCTGGAACGCTCGCCGCCGCCTCGCGTGCCAGGTACCGCCGTCTTTCTCACCGGCGATCCAGAGCATGCACCGACCGCGCTGATGCACAATCTCAAGCACAACAAGGTGCTGCACGAGCGGAACGTCGTGCTGACGGTCGAATATGCCCAGAGGCCGCATGTTCCGCCAGAGGAGCGCGTCCGCATTCAGTCTCTCGGGGACAGCTTTCTTCGTGTCGGGCTGCGGTTCGGGTTCATGGATGTGCCGAATATTCCCCAGGCCCTCGCCATCGCTCGCAAGGCGGGATGGCAGTTCGAGATCATGTCGACCTCGTTCTATCTGTCTCGACGCTCGCTCAGGATCGCAGCCAGGTCGGACATGCCGCGCTGGCAAGATCGGGTGTTTATCGTTCTCGCCTCGGGAGCCAGCGATGCAACCAACTATTTCCGGATTCCGACTGAGCGCGTTGTGGAGATCGGCGCCCAGGTGGCGATCTAAATCGCACCACAGGTGCACCGTGCTCGTACCGAGCCGGACGTTCCAAGGTCGAACGCACGAATACATCCATTGGACGCAATGTCTCAGATGGGTCAAGCCGAAATGCCGGACGTCGTCTTCCGCATACTGCCGCAGGGCCTCGTCGCCGTCTGCGAGATCGTCCGCCTGGTCGGTCCGTTCGCCCGCGCGATCCGCAACGCGTAAGCGCGCTACGATTACCAGCCCGCTGTGTCGCGCCGCTGTCAATCGCCCCGTGCGAAAATATTCCGCTTTACCGAAATTCGGAAACGACGTATGTGTCGTCCATCCCGGCTCATCAAGAGGGGCGATCGTACGTCGTCACGTTTCGCGAGCCGGGGTTGCGGTGGACGCGGCAGCGTCGAGCACGAGAGGTGCGGGCAGGGCGGGTAGTCCCTGTGAGCCCGAGGCCGCGTGCGGACGAGCGGCGCTGAAAGGTTCGTCTCGCCAACATTCTCCGGCGCGTGTGCACACTGCTGGGGACCCTGTGGCGAAGATGAATGCGCGTACGGCAAAACCGTGTGGTCCTGGCTGCAAGGTCTTTTTTCGCGATCCCAAGAACGGATAAAACGCAATAAAGTCAAAGGCTTGGGTGATATAGGCCGATCAAGAAAAAGGCTCGCCCGGATTAGGCGGGCCCTGTTAGGCCCTTGTTTTACGCTACGTGCTCAGGTGGCATTGGCTGAAACGCGGCGACGGGCTTTGCCTCGACCACGAGCAGGGTTGAAGTGCGGATCGTGCTCGGCGATGGCCCGCTGCCAACTCGCGATCTCGTCCAGATACCAGCGCTTGGTGTTCGGCGCGATGTGAACGCCGCGTGGAAATCGGCCCGCGCGCTCTAGCCTCCATAAGGTCGATCGTCCTATCCGGACGATCGCCAAAACATCCTTTTCAGTCAGCATTTTTCGAAGCTCGGATTTATCCGGTGATGCCACCTCCGTTTCGGCTTCATGTCGATTTGCTGTGGTCATCCGTTGCCTCCGTCTGCCTCGCACGCCTTCATCTACCGCCCGATCGCGCATCAAACCTTCGCGGCCATCGGTGCTGACTTGCCAACATTGCCCTTCGCACGCGCCGCATTCTCTTGTTCGGCGATCCAACTGCGCAATGTCGAGCGGCGGGCGCAGATGGTTTCGCCCAAGCGAAAGACCGGCAGACCTGAAGTCGCAATCAGGTAATAGACGCGCCTCCGCCTACCTTTCGGGCCGAACAAGAACCGGGCGATCTCATTCGCGCCTTCGAGCAGGTCGTCGGCAACGCGATCGTTTTCACGCGCCCTCATGCCTCACTCCTGATGCGTAGAACATCGGCGACAGCACGAATTGTCCGCTCGGTGATGCGCGTTCTCTCCTTGCGGTCACCATGGACCTCGTCGATAGGCTGTCGCCCAAAGAAATCGATGTACGCGTTTTGCCGGTTTGGACCCCAAATTCCGAGAACGACCGAAGGCAGAGGCTTTCCGAACTCGATCTCGAACCTGTACGCCTCGTTGGTGAAACGTTTTCGGCCGAGAACGTGGCCCTGCGCGCCCAAGAGTGTGACCGTCTTCATAACGTAGTCGGCCAAACATTCCCGCTTGGCAGCCGAAAGCAGTTCTTCCAGTTCGCCGCCGAATTCACTGGTTCTGTTTCTTCGCTTCGCCAGCAGTGCCCGGTACTGCGCAACAGCGCCCGGCGCACTGCGCGCTGTATCCGCCACGTTGACGCCGATCAGCAAGTTCACTGCGTCTCGCTCATCCATTTGTGCCGCCGAGGTTCCCCGCCCGGATGTCCGGATGAGACCCGCTTCGCGAATAGCTCGGCCGATCGCGGTGGCGCGCTCCACGTCGGTCCCTTCCACGGAGGCTATGACGGCTGTTAGCTGACTAAGTGTCGCCACGATCTGATCTCGTCGCTCCCATTGGTAAATATTGCCAATGGGGGCAGCCTGTGTCAACTTTCCATCTGTAAGAGTTTCGGATGGCGCCCGGGTGGGCGCTGCCTGAAACGAAAACGCCGCCCCGGCAGGGGCGGCGCTTCACAAATCTGCCGATCGGGCACGATCGGGCGTCGTCACGACACCGACCATAACGCCCGATCGCCTGACCTCGCAAGAGGGATAGAGGAGACCGGGCCGCCATGACTGGCAAGCTCACCGCCACCGTTACCGACTTCCATTCACTTGGTCGCAACACGTTGCGCGGCTTCGCCGCGGTGCGGCTCGCCGAATTGCATCTCGAAATCGCGGGCGTGGCGATCCACCAGAAGGGCGACAAGCGCTGGGTGGCCCTACCGTCGGTACTCGTGTTGATCAGCCCGGCGGCCCTCTCTTTTCGCCGGTTCGCTTGCTCGAACCGAATTCCAACTCCCACGAGCGAGGAGCGCGCCCATGCTTGACGTGACGCCGCTTGTCGGATTGCGCATCCGCCTCCAGCGCACGATCGATGTGCCCTGCGGCGCATGCGGCGAGGCAGTTGTCGTTATCAGCCATGGCGTTGGCCCGCACGCGGCTGCGCTGCATTGCGCCACTTGCGACCGGCAGCGCGGCTCGCTGCCGAAGGCGATTACCGAGTTTCTGCTGGTGGCGATCAATCGGTTCGGTTGGCCGCCCGAGGCCATCACGATCCGCAATTCCGAATTCGCGCAAGCGAACGAAACCGCGTCCATGGGTGCGGACGCGGCCGAAGAAGCAAGCACCCGGTAACGACATGTAACAGGACTACAAATGACAAACTACACGCAAGAGTACGACGATCTGTATGGCTCGAAATACCTGACCGCCAACGATCTGCATGGCCAGCAGCCGCGCCGCGAGATCGGCAAGGTTGATCTGGTCGAACTCAAGGACAAGGACGGCAGCACCAAGAAAAAATTTCTGGCCTATCTGAAGGGCGAGGACAAGGCCTTGGTTCTCAACAAGACCAACGCGACGAAGCTGGCAGCCTTGTTCGGCAAGGACCGTTCGAAGTGGGTTGGCGTCACCGTCGAACTGTACGCCGAAATGACCCCGTTGGGTAAAGAAGGCGTCCGGTTGCGGCCGTTGCCGACCGCAGCCAAGCCGGGTGATGACATGAACGACGCAATCACCTTCTAACCGAAGCAAGCACACTGGCGCGGGCCGTGGGACAACACGGCCCGGCCGCGCTTCTACGCGAGATACCCAAATGGTAGCGACTTGGGAAATTCTTGAGGCAGCGACACAAAACCGCAAAAACCTGCTGCGTGCGGGCTTCCTGCCGATCCCCACCATCGGCAAGGCACCGTCTATGCCGGGCTGGCAGGATGTTGTCGCCACCGAGGCCGATATTGACGGCTGGTTTCACTCGTACGATGACGCCTTCAACACCGGCGTGCTGACGAGATACACCCCGGCTATTGACATTGACGTGCTTGACCCCACGGTCGCGGCGGAAATCGAAGAGTTGCTGTGGGAGATGATCGGCACCCGCGCCATGGTTCGCTTTGGACAGCCGCCGAAGCGTGCGATCTTGTTCCGCACCACGACGCCGTTCCGCAAAATTTCAACACCGTTCTTTATCTCGCCGACGAAGCAGCCGCACCGGGTTGAGGTGCTGTGCGACGGGCAGCAGATCGTCGTACTCGGCACCCACCCAGGCACGGGCAAGCCGTATTCTTGGCACGGTGGCGAACCCGGCACCGTGGCTCTTGCCGATCTGCCGGAATTGACTGAAGCGCTGGCGCGCGAGTTTGTCACGAAGGCCGCGGCGCTGATGCGGGCACAGCCGGGCTGGACCGAGGAACGCAAAGTCAATGGCGCGCATCATGACGGCGCGAACCATGGCGGCGGTGCTGGCGATGACTTCAATGCGATCTATGGCAGTCGCGAGGAAAAGTACGCGGCGGTGGCGTTGCAGGGCTGCGTTGACGAGTTGGCCGCCATGCCGCCAAACTCCGGCCGCAACAACAAGCTGAACGCCTTGGCGTATCGGCTTGGCCGCATGTGCGCCCGGCAGTGGGTCAATCGCGACGATGTAGCCGAGCGGCTGTATCAGGCGGCGGCAACGTGCTTGCTGGTGAACGACGACGGCGAAGCCGCCACCCGCGCCACGATCAAATCCGGCCTGACCAAAGGCGAGCAAGAGCCTCACCCTGATCTTGAGGACACGAACGGCAATGGCCAGATTGCTGCCGCGCCACAGGGCTACCCGCTCGAATACTATGAGACCTTCGGCGCTGTCGTCGCCAAGGTGTGGATCATCAAAGGTGTCATCGCCAAGGGCGAAACGTCAAGCTGGATCGGTCCCCCTGGCGCTGGCAAGTCCGCGCTCGTTGCCGATCTTGCCATTCACATTGCTTCCGGAATGAACTGGCGCGGCTATCGGTCAAAGCAGCAATGCGCCGTTGTCTATTTCGCGCTGGAACGCGGCGATCTCGTCAAGCGGCGGCTGGTTGCTCAGGCCAAGCGGGCGAACCATGGCAAGGACAAGCTGCCTTTGGCGCTAGTGCGCCAGATCGTCGATCTGTTGCGGCCTGCCTGCGTCGGCGAGGTCATCACGACAATCCGCAATGCCGAAGCGCACTGCGGCTGTGAGGTCGGCCTGATCGTGATCGATACCTACGCCAAGAGTATCGCCGCGAATGGCGGTGACGAAAATTCGGCCAAGGACCAAAATATGTGCCTCGCCAACTTGCGGCGGATACAGGAAGCGACTGGCGTGCATGTCGCCCTTGTCGGTCACACCGGCAAGGACGAAACCCGAGGCGCACGCGGATCGAACGCGCATCTGGCCGATGTTGATCTGACGGTTCAATTCTCAGGCGACAAGGAAGCCCGTAGCGCCACCATCATCAAGAACAACGACGGTCCCGAGGGCGTCCTGACCTGCTTCAAACTTGAACTTGTTGTGCTCGGCAAGGACGAGGACGGCGACGATATCACCGTGGCAATTCTGGCTGACGAGATGCCGGACGCGGACAGCAGCCGCGCCAAACTCAACAAGGGCCAGCGCCGGGCGATGGAACTGCTTGAACGCTGCATCCTCGACGAAGGGAAGCCCGCGCCGGTATCGAACGACTATCCGAGGGGCATCGGCAACGTCGTCACGATCGAGGCGTGGCGGACCAGTTGCATGAAGGGCGGCCTGAGTACCGGGACCAAGGAGAGTTCCGATAAAGCATTTCGTCGCGCAATGACCGATTTGATCGATATGCACCGGGTCGGAACATGGGACGGCCTGATCTGGATCGCCTATCAGCCAAAATGAGCAGCCGGACAGCGGGCGGACAAATATTACAAATATTTATGAGCACAAAAACCAATGGAAGTGCGGGTTTCTTGCATTCGGACAAAACCGGACAAAATGGGTTTTTCTATTTGTCTGTCCGAAGCCCGACACCGGACAGACACGGACACACACCTATAGGTGTGTCCGTTTGTCCGGTCTTTGTCCGGGACGGCAGCAACACCCACATGGGAAGAAATTTGATCGTCGGCGCGCGTAACGCTCATAATGGATGGCGCTGCTCGCATCCGCCCGCAAACCGCGAAATGGCCCGTCGCTCTCGGCCGAGAAGAAACGATCGGGAACCTACCACAAGCAAGCCGTGGGTCATCGCGCCATGACCGCGCCGCTGCGCCTCGATCCTGCTTCCCTCGACGCCTTGCGCGACGGCTCGCTCGATGCAGCCGACGCGGCGCGGCTCGCTGACGCGCTCCGGGTCAAGCCCGGTCAACGCAGTTGGCTCACGCAAGCACGATTGTGCGAGCGAGACCGTCTGATCTGTGCTGCGGCCCGAACGCGGTTTTGGCCGAATTCCAGCGCCGCCGAATTCGCACGGGCCTTTCATTGGCACTTGGCCCGATATCACGATGGCCCTTGGCGGCGGGACCGCTGCTGCACAAGCTGTCCTGCAAAATATCTCGGAACGGCTAGGGAAATTCTCTGGCAGGTATTGCGCGTGAGCGAGAGCGTGCTCAGCGAGCGACGGCTCCGGCACATCGTTGGCCGCGAGCTACCACCTTTTGACGGCCATCGACGTGATGCACCTTGAACCGAAATTCGGAGGTGATCATGACAGCGCGGTTTCAGTCACTCGGCTTCGGTGGAAGTCCCGGCAGCAGTAGCGCACCACAGTTTCGCGCAGAAGTCGCCGCAGACGCGAGCGATGGTGTCGTTCGCAGCGACCTGCCGGGCACAATGCCTATGCGGTTCGGCGACGTGCTTGACTTTTTGCCGCCGAAACCCGCCGAATGGTTGCGCGATTTGCGTCAGCAAGCCGACGACCTGGCGATCTTGAACCGAGCGTCGTTTGCCGAAATTCAGGAACTGCAAATCGAAACTCAAAGGCACAAAGCCCGCATCAACCATCTGACGCTTGAGCGGGGCGCTGATGGCTACGGATTGCCAAATGACGCGCCGCAGGTACGCGACGAACAATCACGGATGAACAAGAAACTTCACGAACTCGCCCGCCTTCGTGAACTTGTCGAGGTGCGCGGCGGGCGGTTTCAGCGCATGAAGCGATTGATCGTCGCCTGCGAAGATTTTCTTCGCTCTAGCATACCTCCCGGCACCGCGATCGTCGCGCGACCGGAGATCGAGCCGGAGTTGCGGAAGAATGAAACACTGCTCGAAGCAATTGAACGGGAGCGCTACCGCCTTCGCGAACTTGACGCGGACGAGCGCAGGGCTAAGACCGCACCAATCCCAAGCAGCATTGCGAAAGCGCGAGCACGGGAGCAGTTGTCTCGGCGCGCAGAGCAGAGCGCGCCCTCAACGATGCGGCTGGTTGAACACGGCACCGAAGTTGAGTTCGCAACCATAACCCAACGCCTGGCGGTCATTTCCACGGCCGTGGATCAACATTCGTATGCGAACGGAGACGTACCCGACGCGATCGGACTGCTTCTTTGGACGCTTAAAGACGAGATCATCGACAAAATCGACGCCCTGATCGACGAAGATAGCTCCGACGAATGTGCTTTGACCGATGAGGCGCGCGCGGAGTTGCTGGCGCAGATCGCCAAGGAGCGATTGCAAATTGAGTATATGGATTGCGCGATGGTTAGAGCCGCGCAAGTCCAAGGCATCTCCGTGGAGTTCCGAGAGGACAGTGACGTTCGAGCGCTGTTGAATGTCGAGCTAACCACTGCACCTGCGCCACCGCCTGATCCGAACGCTGGCAAGGCCGGTTGGGTTGAGCACGTTGGTCCCGGATTGTGATCTCCGCCCGCGCCGCCGCGCTTGGCGTTTGGCTCGGCGGCGCGCTTGGCGCGGCGGATAGGCGGCTGCTCCGCTTCCTATCCGCCGCGTTGCCCACCGCCCCGAACGCTTTCGGGCCGATTACCGGCATTTACGCAAATCGCCCGTCCCGGAGTAGACCTCGCTGGTAGAGCGCACAGGCGGCGCTCCTACAGAACCAAAGCTAGAAATTACCCGGGCGAAATATCCTCGAAGGGGGCTGTCGCGCGTCCCTGCAATTGGGTCGGCGTTCCAAAGGACCCGCAAGAAGCAGCCAAATAGATATTATGGGAGTTGTTCATCCTTGGAGCGATGGGCACCGAAGATCCAATTGAGAGCCTCGGGCGGCCGCACCTCTTGACGGTACAAGTCCAGAGGCTGGCCATCGTGCGTACCGTCTAGGCTGATCGTCCCTTCCCGAAGGCGGATCACAATTTGCACGTCCGCACCATCGGCTTGGAGACAAGCAACATAGGCATCGACACGCTCCTGATCCATGTGGAGCTTTGCCTCGTCTAGCCACGGTCCTATTGCGGCAATCAGGTTCTCGGTCGCAGTCATGGCCGGTTCTCTCCCGATGCGGGTGCGGCAGTTGCAGCCTGCGGCACGCGATGCAACAACCAACTGTAGAGTTCGAAGCGCAGGCGTTCGTTCCAAGCTCAGCAGGGCCGTTTTCGGCCCGAAGTCCACCGATAACGGGTCGTCGTCGCCGCAGGCGGGACGCGCTGGCTGAGCCCCGGCGCGGGACCGTTTGTTTGGCACGGGGCGCTACGCGATGTTCGTGGTGCGCGTAGTTGCGCAGGTAAACCGTGCGTCAAGGCCCGCCTCGGAGGCAACGCCAAAGCGCCGACACAGACTTCCAGAGTGGCCGGGATGGCGCATCGCCCTGGCGATGCGGCGCGGGAGACGGTGCGTCGCCGTCCAATTCGGTCAGCCGCTCCACCATGCCTTCCAGTCGCAATGGTAGCGGGGTGAGATCGTCCGTGAGGGTGCCGCGAAGTTGCTCACCAATCTCGTTGCAGATCGCCCGGCGATGCTCCGGATGATCTAAACCGGGGCGATGGACCACGGGCGCGGTCGGAGGGGTGTCCGCCATGTCTGCCACCGTTGGCCTTGATGTGCACCGCGTCGTTGCCGTGCACGGGAATCCTGCCGCCGCCGTAGTAACGCGCGACATGCCACCTTGATCCCGGCTTTGCTGGCACCGCTGCTCCGAGCGGCCGAAGTTCGACCTAACGCGCTTGGAACCGAAACCTTCCCGATTTCGACAGGTTGGCTATTGGACTTCGGGGCTTCGCAATATGCGAGGCACGCTATGACCCCTGTACCACCGGGCGAAGCAATTCTCACTGTCGCCATCATGGGCCTCGAAGTTGCGCTTTTCGCCTCAATCGGACTGATCTGAGAGACCGCGTATGGCGGTTTTGGCCGGTGAGGAGCCTTAATTCAATCCGGCCCGCAACCTGGGCCTGCCCGCAACGGAACCAATTTTCAGCGAACACAATTGTCTTGTCGTCAGCGATGGAGGATCATCGCCATGAGGATCGAATATCTCTCCGCGATTGTGATAGCTGTTCTTGCCGCTGGTACCTGGCTGGCAGTCAATTCTATCGGCTCGCTGCCTTCCGAAAAGCAGTCCACGCCGAACACGCAAGTGGCAGACCGACTAGCTGCCTCGGTCGATCCATTCTTGCTTCGGTCCGGTGGCTAACAGGCGGCGTTGCAGCCAACGGTGCTTGCATCCAGCGGTAAGTGATTTCGCGCTGGAGTGGATTTTTATTCGCGCAGCAGCGATCTTGAGTTGTTTGACGAAGTCTTGTTGAAACAGAAGGCTGCTATATTAGATTTTAGGTAATTGGCCCTGATCTTTTTGCGCGGACAACCAAGTCACCCAATCGCGCAATTCCGACGCTCAAACGCAACGCTGTGAATGGGCTCACATCGGGCAAGTGATCAACCGGCTAATATCATCCGAAAATTCGTGGTGGAACTTCTACAGTCATATTCAAACGACGGGGGCAACGATGCCCGCCATATTCGACCTGCTTTATCGAGAATACTGCCGTGCCCGTCTCGCTGAAATGCGGAAACAGCTTCTGATCGCGGGTCAAAGTCCTGAAATCCCACAAGCGGATTGCGATGCCGACGCTGCCGATCAGAGTTGGGTTGATAGGATGGACAAACAGCACGAGATCAGTCACGAGCCGCCGAATTGAAGCGGCCACAAGACAGAGGGCTCTCCTCGACGCCGCAGTGACTAACCAAGCGGCGACAGCTCGGGAGGCAACAATGAACACGCCGGAATTGTATACTGCGACGATCGCTTGCGTCTCGTGCCTGACCATTGTCGCTTTAATGGCTGTCGGGGCTTGGTAGGCGACGGGAGGGCACAGCGCTGGCGCGCGGCTGGAATGATCGCTCGATGCACACTCCGCATCCGCTATTTCATGCACACTCATAAATCGAACTGCCGTTCACGCAACGAACCCCGGACCTCAATCGGTATCATCAATGCAAAATCGCAGCAAAGCGATGGATGCAATAGAACCAAAGTGCCCCAGTCTCCGGTTAGCCCATACATGCGACGATTGACTATCTTGCTCTTCCGGGATGAGGCTTGTCTGCTTCCCCAAAAGAGGAGGAAGCGGACATGAATGTGTTGACTGGAGTTGCGATGCTGGCAATCGCAGCGATCCTTGTTTATATCGGTCGTCCGAACAGAGCTGGCGAGCACCCAAAGTTCTTACGCTTTGAAGCGGCGCTGGTGCTTTATCCGCCGATCGTTTTGATTTTTGCTGGCCTTGGCGCTGCGGCTCTCATTTCAGGCCTGCTGACCAAATAGTGCCGTCCGGTCTAGCGGAGGGATCGTGCGCCTAAATCCATCGTCTAAGCCCTGGATAGCCAAAAGCAGCTTGAGGGCACCGCACAAATCAGGCTGATTTTACGCCATGGAAGTCCCAGTCGCACCGCCAGTGCCGCCGCCTTGCCCGAAGTGCAGTGCGCTGCCCAAGTTTTTGCAGTCCGTTCTCGACGGCCGCAGCGGTCGTAAGTTCCACATGTTCGAATGCCAATGCGGCGAACGGCTTTGGACGTCCGAGAAGGCTGGACCGGCAGATTTACTTGCTGGGCGCTGAAGGGCGGGTCGGGGATGAATTGCTCAATCGGCTCGTCGCATTCGGTGACTTGCTCGGTGCACTCGCCCTTTCCCTCACTGCATACAAGTACAAGGCGACGATTAGCATCAGCACGGATACGACGCTGACAATCCACCCCACGGGGCCGTTCGCGCGCGAGCCCCATAGCGTTGGCCCATTCCCGTTTGGGTGAGGCATTTTGTCCTCCTGAGCCGATAGTACCCGGTGCGCGGCCTTTCAGCACATGAGGCTTCTTAGCGCAGCCGGGTTCGTGCATGATCTACGCGGAATTCGGACTTCGGAGGGTTGTCTTGCTGCTCGCACTAACCGTCATTTTCGTTGTGGTCTATGCATGCATCGCCCTTGAGCACCCGATCAGGATAGAGAAGTCAGCTTCCGCCCTTTTTGGGGCCGGTCTGCTTTGGACAATCTATGCCGTGGGCGCAACTGACCACGAAGCCATCGTCCATCAACTAAGAGAGACCATAGGTTCGACGGCAGGCATCATTTTCTTTTTGATGGGTGCCATGACCATTGTCGAGGTCATCGATGCCCACGACGGCTTCGAGATTATCACCTCGCAGATCAGGACGAAGAAACTGACCATGCTGATGTGGCTGGTCTGCGTTGTGACGTTCTTCTTGAGTGCGGTGCTCGACAATCTGACCACCACCATCGTCATGGTTTCCCTTATCCGGAAGATGCTGGACAAAGAAAATGACAGACTGCTGTTTGCATCAATGATTGTGATTGCCGCAAATGCCGGTGGCGCATGGTCGCCCATTGGAGACGTGACCACCACCATGCTCTGGATCGGCGGCCAGATAACCCCTCTCGAAATCGTCAAAGCATTATTTCTGGCTTCCGTAGCGAACATGCTTGTCCCGCTGCTTGTGGTGAATTATCAGCTACGGGGGCGAACTTTCGCGATGCCAGAAATTGAGAGCAACGATCCTGTTACGCCCGCTTTCGAACGGAATGTGATGTTCACTCTGGGGGTTGCCATTCTCATCATGGTGCCAGCCTTTAAGGCTATTACCCACCTGCCACCTTTCATGGGCATTCTGTTTGGTCTGGGAACACTATGGATTGTTGGAGAAATCATCCATCGCGAGAAGCAGCCGCAAAAGCGACGGCAATTGACGGTCGCGCACGCGCTCACTCAGATCGACCTTAGCTCAATTGTCTTCTTCCTCGGCATCTTGCTGGCGGTGGCTACGCTGGAGCACACCAAGGTGCTTGCCGCGCTTGCCGCGTGGCTGGATCAGACGATCGGTCGCACCGACGTCATCGTCATTGCGCTCGGGCTGATCAGCGCCATCGTCGACAACGTTCCCTTGGTTGCGGCAACGATGGGAATGTATGGGATCGCACAGTTTCCGCCAGATAGCTTTCTTTGGGAGTTCATCGCCTACTGTGCGGGCACGGGTGGGTCTATACTGGTCATCGGCTCGGCCGCAGGAGTTGCGGCAATGGGTCTCGAGAAAATTCAGTTCATCTGGTACATGCGGAAGATTAGCGGGCTCGCACTCCTAGGGTATTTCGCAGGCGCTGCGATCTACGTCTTGCAGTACCGATTGCTTCAATAGGAGCAATGGAGGAAATATCCGATGATACCTGTTGTAGGTCCCATCCTAATTGTCGCGGCGGCAGCCTTTCTCTGGTACATGCTGCCGAAGCACGGCCGCCTCAATCGATGGGCAACTGTCCCAGTAGTTGAAGACCTCATTCCGTTCGCAATTGTAGGCATGTTCGCCACAGGGTTGATCCTGACCATTTTCAGGGTGTAGATCAGGCGGGTGATCGGGATGGACTTGAGCCTCAACTAGCAGTGCTGGCGGCTCCGCGCGCTACGATTTGCAGCAATTCCTCCGGCAACGGCCGCTGCAATGCCTTCGCCTCGTCCCAAGACGCGCGCATCCAGACCTCGCGCTTCCTCGCGTGTCAGGATCACCGGCATTGCCTTCGGGTGGATCGGCTCGACCACGGCGTTCGGCGTGGTCGTCAGGAAGCCATAAACCTGATGCGGCCCGGGGATCGGCTTGGACTTCGTGCCCTGGTCGCGGTCCAGATACCATTTAATCCGAAAATATCGGTGCATCTAGGGCGGGAGTGCCTACAGTCACACAATTAGTGTGCTAGGGGAACCCAAGGGCAGCGGGCCCGGCGGGGGATGGGAGAACTAAACAATGGCGAAGGCGCTTTACGTCGCCTACTTCACCGGCGTCGCAGGTCAGAGCATTGGCCTTTTCTATATCGGCGACGGAATGCTTGTCGGTGTCGACGTCGCAACGATGCAATATGACGGCTCCTATCAGGCCAATCGCGATGGCAGTCTAGAAGGCGTAGTCGAATATGTGCTTCCTGCCGGAGCCCCGCTTATCACCGGAGCGCCAGCGGGCGTTGCTCCGACCAGGGTCTCGGTGGAACTCAAACTTCCAGCCGATTTTGCTGATGGCCGCGTCATAACAATCGAGACGCCACTCGGGCCTGTGAATGCGAAATTTGAAAAGGTCAAGGATATCCCGTCATGAATTGCCCCGAGGGCTTCTGGTGCATGCAATTCAAGGACTGGCTCAACGTCGCAATCCTTATCATCACAGCCATTGCAATTGTCGTCGGCCCGATCGTGGCCGTTCAGATTACGCTTCGCTTTGAGGAAAAGCGGGAGAAGCGCCGCAGGAAATACGATACGTTCCACGCGCTCATGAGGACGCGGCGGGTGACGCTTTCGCCCGATCATGTCACAGCGCTCAATGTGATCCAGACCGAATTTCACGACGATGACAGGGTAATCACCGCTTACAAGAAATACATCGACAACCTAGGAGGCCCGGCATTGCCGCCGGGATCAACAACCGAGGCTATTCGCCATTTCGTTGACGAGCGCGACGATGCGTTCAACGAGATGATGTTTGAGATTGGGAAGCATTTGGGCTTCGCGCTCGATAAGCGTGAGCTTGCGAAATACTCTTACGCACCGCAGGGCTGGGTCAACATCGAAGCCGAACAGAATGCTATGCGACAATTCGCATTGGAGTTACTGCAGGGCAAGCGACCATTGCCGATCACGCCATTCCAGCCGAGCCCCTCGGCAAATAAATTCCCACCGCCGCCATCGACGCCCCGCTGAAAGCAGCTTCGCAAATGCGTCGAGGAAGTGATCGAGATGGTCATGGCATCATCACCGCGTCCCTCGACGCGACCGCGCACGGATTGCGTGCAGCACGCCTAACCACTCCATTTCCACAGCGACAGCGATCGGCCCACAAAATTAGCCCGACCCCGGCGAGGCGGGATCGGGCCGACGATCAGGCGATCAGGGTGCGGCTGTCAGGCGACGAGCCGCAGGCCGGTTTCCGGTTGCTTGGTTGGTGCAGGCTCGGCGATGATCCGCCGCAGTTCGGCGGCCCACGCCTGCAAGACTTCCCGCTTCTCTTTCACGTCGCGATCCTCGGCGTGGACATAGTGCTTGCCGGTGACGGGTGGTAGCTTGATCCCGTCCTCCGTCGTCACGCGATGATCCAAGCAAAGCGCAATCTTCGTCATCGGCTGACCGATCCGACGTGCCCAGCTTGCCGCTGTCCGCCGCAGATCGTGTGGCGTGAACGGCTTCAACCCGAGCAACTGGCAGATGCCGGGCGTCCTCACCTTGCCTTTTCGCTTGTCACCACGCAGCGCGTCAGCCATCGCTTTGCGGTGCATCGGCTTGTTGTCGAGCGGGCTGGCAAATACGAAATCCTTGTTGTTGCCCTTCAAGGCCTCCTTGGTGATCTCCACCGCGAGGCTCGACAGCGGCTGTTGGATATCGCGCCGCTTCTTGACCCGCTTCAGTGGCACGTCGAGGCGCGGCTGCTCGCCGTCGAGGTCGATCAGTTTGCGGTGCGCGCCGAGTAGCTCGGCCGAGCGCAGCATGGTGGCCAGTTCGAACTTGAGTGCCAGCCGGGTCCTGCGGTCCCATGACGCCATCAGGTCGTCTCGGTCGAGGCCGTGCCAGAAAATCCTGATCTCGTCCTCGGTCAGCACGCGGGTGCGCGGATGCTCCGGGTCGAGCGGCTCCAGATCACTGCAAGGGTTGGCGGCGATGTACTCGCGCCGCAATGCCCATCGGAACATGCCCGACGCCGCCTTGCGCATGTGACGCGCATTGCTGACCGACGGCTTGCCGCCGTGCCGACCCGCCACGATGTCGTCCGACAAAGCCTGAATGTCGCCTCGGGTGACGTCGGCTGCGATCTTCCGGCCCAGCTTCGAGCCGATGAAGCGGCGCAAATGGCTCGCGGTGTTCTCCCAGCTTTCCAGCCGGGGCCGCATCTCGCCGTCCGCCTTGCGAACCGGCGTCTGCATCCACTCGATCCGCTCCTCGATGATCTCATTGACGGTCTTGCCCCGCTTCGCCTGCCGCTCTTTCCGGTCGCGGAAGGTTTCAGCGATCGCCGCAGCACCTGTGCCCCTCAGGCCATAGACCTTGCTCCGGGCGTCATCGACGGCGAAGGTCTCGGGGTTATATACGCCGAGCCAGCCGGTGCGCTGCTTGCCGGTCTCCGGATCGGTGAACTTAAACGAGAAGGTCGCCACGCCCGCCGTAGTGATGCTGACATAAAGGCCGGGGCATTTGCGGTCGTAGAATTTGACCCGTTTGGGCACCCGCTTTTCGCAAAGGCGATTGGTCAGGATGATGCTGCCGTTGCGGGCGCGCTTGCCAGCGGGGTCAGCGGTGATGGTAGTATCCATTTCGGTTTCGGCTCCTAAGGCTTGAGACCAAAGGGCTCGGCTTTGGGACTTTCAGTTTGTCGTGCGGACGCTGAAAGTCTTAGGGCCGGGCCCTAGATTTGGCGAAGCCCGCCGAAGCGCCCCGAAACAGGCTAGTCGAAAAGGGCTTGTTTTAAAGGGTTTTGTTGGTTTCAGCCGGTTTCACCGGATGCCAAAATATAGACGTGTGGTCCTGGCCGTCGTTGCTACGGTCAAGCTTTTCGCGGAGGCGTTAGCGAGCCCAACCGAGCGGACTGCGTCGTCAATTCGCGGGGGCGAGGGAGGCCAGAAGGAACTCGGCTCCCGGGAGAGCACGGCATAAGCCGTCAAGCCACTGCGCAGGGAAGGCCGAGTGTTCGGCGACACCTGTATGCTGCTGTGCGGTTTTTCTGCGTGTGCTTTTCGCGCAGCGGACCGCGGGTGCCCGCCGGCACCCGGTCTTCCCTGCGCCCTTGGCTTTCAGAGGGTGAAGCGACCAAGCAAAGCTCGGGCGAAACGCGCCGCGAGAACGCGAAGGCTGAATTGGACGTAGATTTGCAACAAGCACCAATCCATTACCGTCACCCCCGCGCAATGGCGAAGCCATTGTCGCTGAAGGCGCGCGCTCTGCGGCGCCACTGCGCCGCTGAGCAAGCCTCGAAGGGCGACAGCGCGGCTGAATCGGGGCCCTGCATCCTTCGAGGCTCCCCGTGCGGTGCTTCGCACCGCACGCCTCGCGCCTCCAGCGTGCGGATTCCGGGGATT
>NZ_VSTH01000005.1 GCF_008123965.1 Bradyrhizobium hipponense
GCGATCGTCTCCTACGACGAGAAGCCGGGGATCCAGGCCATCGCAACGACAGCGCCGGATCTGCCGCCAGTGCCGGGCGTGCATGCGACCTTCGCCCGCGATCATGAGTACAAACGTCACGGCACGCTCAGCCTGTCAATCGGCTTGCAAATTCTGACCCCCTAAGCCAGGGGATCGGCGTCCAAAATTGGCTCTCTGACGCAGTTTTGGTGCAGCTCCGATTATTCTGCGCCGATTAGCCTGGCTTGAAGCAAATCGATTTTGCCACGGCCGTACATTTGGCGTCTGACGAGCTTGAGGCGCGTGATCTGACCCTCAGTCTGTCCGTTGGACCATGGCGAGGTGATCGCCGCTCGAACCGCCGCTTCATCGCTCGTTACGCCGCGGGCGAACGATGCGACAAGACTGGCGCGAGCGCGCTCGATCCAGGGTGACAACTCGGCGGCGGCTCGGCGCCGAATCATCAAGTGGAATTCGGCGATGATCTCGCGTGCCTCGACCAAGGCTGGCACGCCAGCTTCTACCGCCGCGACCGTCACCGTCTCTGCCTTCGATAGCGTATCCCGTCCGACGGTCATGAGACGAGCGATCGTTCTGGCCGATGGAATCCGATGAAGAGTTTCGACATCAGTCTTTTCGGCCCGCCGTCTACGAGTCGTCCATTCGCCGACAACACGAAGGGAGCCTCGGAAACCGCGCGCCCGTAAGCGGCGCCAAAGTTCAGCGCCGTTTCGGCAACCGGCTGCCCATTGATCGTCGAGCCATGGCAGGTGCTGATCGAGAGAACTCTCCCGGGTCCGGAAGACATCATGGCGTTCGCCGCGGATCACCTGTCGTACCAGCCCCCTGCTGTGGCCCGTCTGGCGCACGATCTGCTTGATCGGCATTCCACCTTTCGACAGGCTCAAGATGGTCGCGTTGGCCTCGTCGCGCCGGAGATAGCCCTCATATTGGAGACGCTCCGCAGCTGTTAGCAGCTCGGGATCGATCGTCGTTGCTCCGATTGCGCTGCGGATCTGGCGCATCGATTTTCGGACGGCATCGAGGAAGGCCCGACTGGCGTTCTCCATCAGATGCCAACGATCTGCGACCTGTACCGCGTGCGGCAGGGCCTTCGCTGCGGCTTCGCCATATCCTCCACCGCGGTCACGAGCGACGATCGCGATCGTGGGATGAGCAGCGAGCCAGGCCTGGGCGGTCGCGGGCTCACGGTCCGGCAGCAGGGTGACCACCCGGCGCCTTTCCAGGTTGCAGATGATGCTGGCGTATCGGTGATTGCGCCGCCAGGCCCAATCATCAATGCCGATAACCCTGAGCGGGTCAGCTGGTGCACGGCTACGGCGTCGAACCACCCGGAGGAGCGTATCCTTGCTCACCGGCAGCATCAGCCGCTTTGCGAAGCCTGCCGCCGGCCGTCCGCCAAGCGCCAGACCGAGGTGATGGACAATGGAGTCCAGCCTCGCCGTGCGTCGCGCTGATGGCGCCAGCACTCCTTCGGCGAAGCGCTCAGTAAAGATTTGGCGCCTGCACAGGACGGCGTCGCAGCGGAAGCGGCGGGCGACCACCAGGAGCTGTACGATCCGCCCCGAAAGCGGGAGGTCAGTTACGCGTCGCCGATACCGGCTATGGACACGTCGGGAAACTGTTCCGCACAAGGGACACAGGCCGACGCTTCCGGACGCCCGGATCTCAATAACGGCCTTATCACCTTCGTAGTACGCACTCTCTACAACAAACCCACGCGGCACCAGACTGGAGCGGTGGAGTGCTTGCTGCATGGCTTTGATTCTCCTCCAATCAAAGCGCCACGCATCCCCCAAACTGCATCAAAAGTGAGTCAGAGCCAATATTGCAGGCCGAATGACACTCAGCCTGTTGGCGGGGATTGACCTGCTCACCGGGAAGGTCCACGCGCTCGTCAAAGACCGCCACCGCAGCCGAGAGTTCATAGAATTCCTCAAGCTCCTCGATGCCGCCTATCCGGCCAGGACCGCGATCAAGTTGATCCTCGATAATCATTCCGCGCACATCTC
>NZ_VSTH01000050.1 GCF_008123965.1 Bradyrhizobium hipponense
AGGGTTTCGGATGCCGGCCCCACGACGGTGGTGCCGCGGGCACGGGGCCGGCGTCCGCAAACCTCCAAGGGAGGACACCGCGGGAGGGGCACGAGGGTGGCGCGGCATGGGCTATGGGGATTTGAGTGCCGCGGATGATGTGGGTGATTGGAGTTGAACCGGTTCAGCGAGTTGGCCGAGGGCGGAGCGGCTGACGAATGAGCGGCGGGTCGCGTTGAACGCTGTGAGTTGGCGGGCGATTTGCGACACCGGCTGGACATCTGAGCGCGCTCTGCCGTGGCCGATCGAGAGGCAGCGAGCGCGACGAGCCGTTTTGCGGGATTGTGATGCGATCATGAGGTGTCGATCCTGATGACGGTTGTTCGAGCGCCTCAGAGGAGATCAAGCGCGCGTGGCTGATCCGAGGAGTGGCTATTGCCCGCCTCGAACGAGCGCATGAGACTACGTACCGAGCGATTCTAGGATCACAGATCACACTATTGCTCCAGGCCAACGCACCCGCGCCCGTCGATCTCGATGCGGCCAGAGCTATCTACGACGCTGCGAAAACCGGGTACCCAGAGATCTACAAGACGTTCGATTTTTAGAATTGGCTTCAATGGCCGGCCAATACGGGGCTTACGGGACTAGCGAAAAACTCATCCGGAAAAAAGCTGATTAGCGTCACTGAGATAGGAAAGGACTTTCTGCACTATCTGGTAAACACAGGACTCACGCTTCCGAAGCCTGGGTGATGACCTTTTTCCACACCCACGACGCGCAGTAGCTCGCGCGCGTCCCGGGCTACCAGGAATCGATAATTTGCAAGGCGCTTACGATGCCGCTTTGACCGCGGCATGCGCGCTCGCCGTCGATTCACAAAATGGGCCGGCCACTATCCGCCCCGCAGCCCCGCGGAATGGCTGGCTGAGGGGCACGTCACCTGCAGCATCCAGTGCCTGAACGGCCGTTGCGATCGAAGGGTCGACGTGCGGCTCGACGCACTCCCGCAGGATCAGCCGTGGTCGCGCGTCGGCTTGCGCCTGGTCTGCTCGGCATGCGGCGCCGCAGGATCTGTGCATATCGTCCCCAACTGGCATGGCAGCCGCGGGCAAGTCAGGCCAAGCATGGGGTCGAGGTTTTGATTCCAGCAATGAAACTCGTCACCGAACGCCCCTTCGCCGATCCGGAAGCTGCCGCCCGCCAGCTCGTTCAGCTGGCATCGAGCATCGAGCCGGTACAGGACGGCCGAATCCACATCGAGAAGATCAACTATCCCTTCCTCTACACGCTCAAGGGAAGCGGCACGGAGTTCGGCGCCGGCATCGGGTGCGCTGTCGAGAAGGGCTGGCTCGACCTGCACGAGAGCGGTACCTGCGTCGGCTGCTGACGCCCGGGCAGGACCTGCTGACGCTCCGTTAGGAACCTAGCCCTGATCATCCGGTTTGCTGTCTTGCTAGCTTGCCCAAGCTGGCGGAGCGGCCCCGGCCTACCCCTGCACTCTAGTCCCCAAGCCGGGGCCGTCTCTCATCAGGTGACCGCTAGCAGTCCGCGTCGCCGGACCAGTGACTCCCGCTTCGAGATCAAAATCCGCTTACGGTTGATTCCGAAAGCGTCGATACTTTTGCGGGACAGGTTCAACGGTCGACAAGTCGCCCTCACCGAGAATTGCAGGAACGAGTTCGTCGTTCACAACCTTCTCCATAAGAAATCGTGCAAGCTTGGAGCGGGAAATTCCGCGTTCCCTTGCTGCCTTCTGTAGATACTCATCTTCCAAAGGAATGACGATGTTCTTGATAGCCACAATGTGTCCCCCGTGACGCTACTTGTTTCATATTTGCACTCGTTTGCTGACCGGAAAATTTGGTGAGAATTGGAAACTACTGTGACGATAAACCAACGTATACATGCCGAGTCCTGCAGATGGATGCTTCGTCCATCGACGGGGCTGCCCTTTAATATGAAATGATCGGCCCGCCAGCGTGAACCGGCGGCCCTTTGATTTTGTTGCAATCAAATACGACGCGCTAACGCACTGAGCGCATATAACGGTCTGGCCGGTTGGCGTGGTTCATCTCAGCGAAGGCCTTCGCCAACTCTTCCGCCGTATGCTTCGCCTTGAAGTTCTGCCATGCGACCATGAATCGCCCCTTCGCTTCATCGAGCGAGCCAGCTTACCCGAACGGCGGACCGGGAAGCGTCACGATGCACGTCCACAACCAGAACGCTGGGGAGCGTTCGCTAGCGTAGCGGATGTGCCCGACCAGCTGTCGATCCTCATGGACCGTGTACTCATCGAGCCCAATCTTTCGCAGGGTCAGAGGCATTGTGGCTTGCTGCTGTCTAGGACCATATAACCCCCGGCTGCTCGAATGGTCCCAATCACTGCAGCGCAGCTGGCTCGAGCTGCAAGCGAGCGGCACCTGCGTCCGGCTGCTGACGATCTGCTGGCGCTCCGTTAGGAACCGAGCCCTCATCATCCCGTTTGCTGTGTCGCTGGCTCCGTGTGAGCTGACGGAGCGGCCCCGGTGTCCCCCTGCATTCAGCCCCAAACCGGGGCCGTCTCTCCGCGATCGGTGCCAAATGAAAGAGGCCGCCAAATGAGGCGGCCTCCATCTTACAATGGTGCCTGTAGTCCCGGCGAGGTCAGCCACTTATTCACCTCTACGGTCGCATCGATCTGCCGGGCCTTCTGCAAAAGCTCTGCACGGCGGATGCCGAGGGGCATCCCTTTAGCCTGTTGGCGCAACTTGATCGCATCTTGCGCGAGACGGTATTCAAATTCAAATGCCGATGATTGTTCCGGGGATCGTCGAACCAGCATGATGGTGCTCCCTGTGGAGTTGGGCGGGAGCATTACCGGACTCTCAGTCACCGATATGAACCAGAGGGCAGCGCGGTGATGTCGGGACTAGGCACCTTCGGTATGGCGAAGTCCATCTAATTCGCATTTCGCTGGGAAAGCCAGCAGCGCCGACGAGGGCCCGCCAGCGTGAACCGGCGGGCTTTAACCGACTTTTCTACACCGGTCCGCCTCGCAGTTTCGTGATTGAACTTATAGATATTTAAATTATTTAATTTTTGATTTAATATAGGGTACGCGGCATTAAACCAATCGAGGGGACACCCATGCCTTCAGAAGACGACGACCGTCGTGAGTTCCTAAAGACCTGCGGGAGGTTTGCCGTCGTCACGCCTCCAGCAATGACGCTGCTATTGTCGACTTCGCTCACGTCGGATGCGATTGCCAAGTCCGGCGCGCGTGCGGTCGATCACGGCAACAATGGCTACGGTAATGGCGGCGGTGACGGCAGCCCCAACGGCAAACCTGATACGAATCGCTGACGGCCCGAAACGGCAGGCGGGGAACGCTCTGTTGATTACCGTCGGCAAAAAGAACACCGGCAAAAGGCGCCCCTCAGTTGGGGCCTTCCTTCTCTCGCTCAATGTCTAGCTGCGAGGAGTCTTGCCTTCTCGGTTGAGCAGGCCAAGCCGTCGCTCCAGCTCTTCCTTCTTGGCCACGAGCCTCGCGGCAAGAATGTCATTGACGACCGCGTGGAGTCGCCACAGCTCTTCAACCGACATGCTCTCAAACGGCTTCCGTTCCATGAATCCCCCGACTCACGCGTTCCCATTGCTTGAGCGGGAGCCGGCAACTCTTTGTCGGTTGAGCGCGTGAGGTTAATTACGATGACGGCGTGTGCGCGATTTTTCGGAAGCTCGCCGACTCGACCTTGACCGGTAGCCGCTGTCGGCCTGGTGGCCCGGGGAGCGCTGAAATTGACCGGAGAACGCCTCTGCCGTTCTTCTTCATTTGCCGCTCAGATCACGCCCACAATGATCAAAACTCCGATCTCAACCAGTAGGAGCGTACCCGTTGCTGCGGAGATGAGAAACAAATCACCTAGCGAAAGAAACTGCATGACTCGCCTCACGATTTGCCAAAGAAGCGGCCCTTACATCCTTTGGGGGCGTAAGCAGGAGGCAGGATGATGGGGCCGCTTCTAGGAGGTCCTTGACGCGTTCGTCCGGCGCCAAGCCTTGTCATCATAATCCAAATTTAAATCTCGTCCACCATTTAATATAGTTTAATCGCCATTTATTATTTTAAGTTTCGCGTTTAATCGAGCGATACTTGCACGATGCAAGCTGCGGATTCCGTGGAGCGAACCAGGGATTGGCAATTTGGCGGCGAGCTATCTATCTGCTCGAGCATGATTAAGACGTACGACCTGTGCCTAGCCACAGCCGGCAAGCAGGTCCCGTCTGGGCCTGACTGGATCCACGAAGTGAAGCACGACGGCTACCGGATGCTGGTGATCCGGGAGCACGAGCAGGTGCGGCTGCTCTCTCGCAACGGTACGGATTGGACCAAAACGCTATCCCTGGATTGCGGAGACGGCGCTGAAGAACCGGGAGAAGCGTTTCGTGATTGACGGCGAGGCTGTGATCCTCGGCGTCGACGGCATCTCCGATTTCAACACGCAGCACTCTCGCAAGCACGATCACGAGGTGCAGCGTGTTAGCCATGGACGGGGACGACATTCGCGACCTGCCACTGCATCTGCGAAAGACAAACTTGCAGCGCCTGCTGGCGCGGCGGCCGGACGGGATAACCGTGGCGCCGTTCGAACGCGGCGAAATCAGCCCTGATCTGTACCGTGCTGCCTGCCGCATGGGCCTGGAGGGGCTTGTCTCGAAGCACCGCGATAGGCCTTACCGCGGCGGCAAGCAGAAGCACTGGATCAAGGTGAAGAACCGAACGCATCCGGCAGGCGATGTCCCGGGAGCTTTGACCCGACATGGTGATGACGGTCTTTTGCGCGAACAACTGCGACACCCCGGTCGAGCCCGAGGTGGTCGACCTTGGCGCTGGGGCTGGGCAGATCCGCTGTCTGGAATGCGGCGGCGACGGCAACTGGGGCAAGTTCGCGCCGGAGATCGTCGGCCCCAACTGCAAATGCATCGACTGCAAGGGCACGGGCGCGCAATTGGTGAGCATCTGACGTGAAAAACCCGCCGACCTGGGAGCCGGCGGGTTCTCAATGCCCATGCGTACCGCGGTACTCATCACCAATCCGCGATGGCAGATGCTAGTTCGAAGCAAGTTGACGTCCGGTTACTACCGTCTCAGCGGCATGTGCCATCAGCCGCTGACGCTCGCGATTTCGGTGGGCTCTGCGCTTACGCTTCATGATGCGATCTCTTCGCCCTGATAGCGCTTGTGATAATTCTTCCTGAACTCCTTCAGCATCTTCGACATTTGCCAAACGGCAAACGTGGCCAACTCCAAATTATGAGAGCTGTCTTCCGTCGCCGAACAGTGCATGATCAGGTCGGTCGCAATCTCGCCCATTCGGTCGAGATCGCCGACCTCACTCTCAATGTCACGAAATGCCTCTGCATGGGGCCGGTCGCTATCGTCATTGAGGGCGCGATCGGATGGTGTCCCGGGAAATTGGACGAGGTTGCTCACGACTGCACCTCCTGTCGAGCAATAGCCTCGAGCGCCGCGGCCATGGTCGCGCGGTGCTGATAGTGCCAGCCTTCAGCGCCGGTCGTATCGGTGTCGGGCCAGTCTCCACCCGCATCCTCGACCTCGTTTGCAAACCGGAGAACCGCGGCGATGCCGGCAAGCGTGGTTGTTGGCGTGTTAGCCAGCTTCCAAGCGATCGCATTGAGCTCCCCACAAATAGCGCCGGAACGATCTCTCGCTTCCCACGCTTCATCAGATCGGATGCCGTATTTGACCTCGGCCTCACCCTGCGTGTCGACGACTTCGCAAAGGGCAACCTCGGCGGCCCGGTGTGCGGCGATCAGGGCAAAGGCCAGATCCACGTCAATGCTCCCTGGTACGTCGACTGCCTGCGCCGCTGCGGCAGCCGGCAGCCCCACGGGGAGCACGGCCAAGGCGCCGAGCATGTTGCGGCGGGATAGGCCACCCGGGTGCGGACGAGTTTAGGGGTCGCGTGCTATGCACGCGGTCAGCTTCGATCATGTTGATAAGTGCCTTCGTGATTGAGGTTAGAGCCGACCCCGGAAACGTCACTTCCGCTCGGCTCGATTTTAGGGTAAAGCGAAGAGGACGCCCTGCGACGGAAAGGATCCTCACATTGCTGCGCGGATGCCTCCAGGCCTGATCGCCGAGGTTGAGGCTTGGGCGACTGCGAACGACACCAGCAGATCAGATGCGTTTCGCCGGCTGGTCGAGCTCGGGCTGAAGGCGAAGGCAAAATAGGCGGTCAACCGGTACACTCTGAGACCACCTCGAGAGGAATGACAATGGCTATTTCAGTTCTGATCGGCGTGTTGATTATCGTGGTCGTCGGGGCAATCTGCTTTTGGGCCATCGACCGGTTTGCGCCGGACGGTAGATTGGCAAACCTGCTAAAGCTGCTGGTGATCCTCGTCTGCCTTGGCGCAATCGTTCAGCGGCTGCTGGCCTTGACCTACTAGCGTTCTGACGGCGAAGAGGACCCCTGGAATGTTCGCCGCGATGCAGCTTCCTCACTGGCTCATGGCCTCTGGCGCTGTGCTGGTGATCATCGGGACGCTCGGTATGCTGTTTCGGAGGCGAAAGGCCGCATCTTCGGAGCAGTCGGCCAAAGATCACTAGGTGGACCCTCACCGGCACTTCTGCGCTCGCCTCGCCGGGTTTGGGAAAACTGGCGTCACGTCAGCGCACCTGCATTTTCCGAATCGATGTTCCGTGGTCGCTCTGCGCAGGCGTTCTGTTGAGGGGGGTAGGCGTGAGCCAGTTTCTATCGATGCTGCTGCTAGCCGCCGCGATCGTTCTGACGGTCTGTTTCGGGGTGGCCGCCTGGCGGATATCTGATGAGAAGGACCTCAACATCACCGGCCAAATCTCAAGCCAGTCCTACGGATGGAAGGCGCCGCCGGCCCGGTAGCCCTTGCGTTCGCCCTGGGGTTGCGGAAATTTCCCGAGATCGGCTTTGAGGCGAGCAATTGAAGATGCCAAGCACACGAATGGGGAATCCCGACCGAACGGCCATTGGCCGGTTGATCATTCAGTACCGCATGGAACGCGTGGTGCGGTGGGTCGGTTGGGGGGCGGCAGGGCTCGGGATTGTGATCCTTGCGCTGCTGTTCTTCAACTTTTCAGGCTCAATCCCTGAGAGAACAGTCGGCCCTCTTGCACTCGCCCTCCGGTTGCCTGAACATCTGCAGACGGTCGAGTTTGGGCTGAAGGCGGCAGGGAAATGAACGAGTTAGAGCCGGATTCCTGGCGTTCGCAGTGGCTTTGGTTTGGGGCGACGCTGTTGGCGATGTTGATAGTCGCGGCGATCTCAACCAGGTTTCCAGTTTAGAGCGGATTTCGACCAACTTTGGTTAAAAAAGCAATTCCCCGCGCAGCGGAAAATTTGCGTGCTTGCGCCTCAATGTCCCTCGCCGTCAGCCTGCCATGGAGGCGTGGAGCGATGGGACAAAAGGCCAGAATTTTGAAGCCGACGCGCGGTCTGCCCGATCTCCTCAAAATGCTTCAGGAGCTCGAGGTCCTGAGAGAGAAGGTCCGAGTGGCAGAGGCCGCAAGAGTGTTGCACTAGGGCTCAGGTGTTGGGCCCTTCGGCACGCGGACCCAGGAACGTTAGGGCTTCAACGATCCGCTTCCCCAGCAACTTGGCTTCTTCAGTTCTAACTTGTGCGTCGATGTCCTTTGAAGAACTGGCAAACCGCGCTGGCGGTATTCACCCGGTGCGGATCATCCATTGCTGCATACGTTGGAAACCGTGTTAGTAGATCGTGCGGCTCGTTCCTACACCAACGGCTATCGGTGGTCATCGCAAGCCGAAGAACGAAAGTATGGCCGCGATCACAACTACTAGGCCTATGAGGTAAATCAGACCGTTTATCGCAAGTCCTCCCTTCCCGTCGGGATGATTGAAATCTACTTGAACGTCGTGGCCCCGTTCTTCGTATTACACTGCTGAACCGCCGCTAGATTTTCGAGCTCAACTTCCTTCTCAATGGCCGTTAGAGAGTTTCCGATCTTATCGACGATCCTGAGCAGATCCGCATCGCTGATGCGAAGCCGCTTTCGAACTGACTTTACCTGCTCTGCGTTCGCAAGATCGTGCGTTGTGCGAATAGGCCGTGGCGGTCTTGAGCGCAGCATGACCAGGTCTCCCGTGTACGGTAAGAACGGCGATGTCTATTTTGTTCCAATCGTCTGGACCGAAAGGCCCTGAAGTGAGGGGTGATCCCGGGCACTTCCTGCATCGACCTGCGCATACGTTACAAAGGCTGTAATCGTACCCGAAAGGATGTAGCCGATGTTACAGCTTCCGCACGAAGCGCTATATCCGAACTGACGACTGGGCTTTCGACCTTGCCAGGATGACATTCTGTCGAGAGTGCAGAACCCGTCCGATTGCACGGAGCGATTGTGATGAGGAAGGCTACCATGGATTTTACGCCGATGTCGGATGGAATCCGGCTGCATCACGCCTCCCATCGCCACGATGGCTACGATGGTGAGGAAGACTCCGGTTCGGCACCGAGTGTCCCGCCCCTGACCGACGGTGGTGGCGCCCCGGTCCATGGTCCGGGCCCGTTTGCAGGCCAAGGAGCGCAACCCGCGAGCACGCATTCCCCGCAGCATGACACCGGTCCAATCCAATCCGAACATCCCCCGGGCAGTCACGTCGGCAACCACATTGCGGCGGGCCAGCATTCTTCGGCCACCGAGCCCGCTTCCGACGCATCCCATCCCGGGATGCACACTGCCACGGTCGAGAGCGGGGCGAACACGGCCGGGAGCGGCGGAGATGGCTACTTCTACGGAGGCATCATTCACGCGTCCCTGCTGATCTACGAACCAATCAACATCTCAGTGAGCTCGGGATACGGATCGGTCGCGCTGGCCAACCAGTCCAACAATTTGAATGTCGATCAATCCGCCTTCCAGATGGCAGGCGTCGGCGGACATGGCGGCAGTGAAAACATTGCATCGGGAGGAAGCGCCAGTACTTTCTCCGGCACGAACGCGATCGCCAGCGGCGACAACAGTGCCGGTAACGGCGGCAGCGGCTATTTCTTTGGTGCGTTGGTGGACGCTACCGTGGTGATCTATCATCCTATCAATATTGCGTTGGCGAGCGCGGGCGGCTCCGCTCATGCAAGTCAATCGAACACGGTCAACCTCGACCAATCGGCCACGCAGATCGCGGGCGTCGGCGGAAGTGGCGGACATGGCAATGTCGCCGCCGGCGGCAGCATCGTCACACTCGACCCCATTTGGGGATCAAGCAACGGAGGGAGCGCCTGGGACGTTCAAACCGGCGGGAGCCAGGCCGGCAATGGCGGTGACGGCGCGTTTTACGGGGAACTCGCCCATACCTCGTTCGTACTATACGACCCGATCAACATCGCAGTCGCGGGCTATGGCTCAAGCGCTTACGTGGTCCAGACAAATGATGTCTCCGTAGATCAATCGGCGGTTCAGATCGCCGGCATTGGCGGGCACGGCGGCAACGACAATGCCGCAGCGGGCGCCCATGCGAGCCTCCTCTCCCATAATTTGTGGGGCGGCTCCGACACGATCGCGACCGGTTCGAACAGCGCAGGCAATGGCGGCAACGGCGATTTTGCGGGCAATCTGATAGATGTCAGCGTCGCCATCTATGCACCCATCAACATAGCAATCGCAGGTCCACATTCGACGGCCGTGGCCGATCAGGTCAACAACGTGCACATCGACCAGAGTGCGGTCCAGATCGCCGGAGTTGGCGGGGACGGCGGCCACGGCAATCTCGCGCTAGGTGGCGACGGCGCACAACTGTTGTCCGATCTTCACCAGCTGGTATAGCGAAACCTCGCACCGCTCTCGGATCGATCGCATGGCGGCACGCGCCGTCGCCACTCTTCGCATGCAAGCACGCGCAGAGACTCCCACCACTGACGAGGGGCGTACTTTCGTATGTAGGCCAACCAAACCGGATGGTGTCCCATTTGACATCTATCATCTTCGCGCATGGGCGGATCAGACTTGCCGTGCGCGTCCGCCTGATCGGGATGGATGTTGCAAGACAGCCAACAGAACGACGGAGGCCTCAAATGATGCCCAAGGCAATCAACATCACGGATACGATCGACGTCAAATCGATCAACACCGGCGGTCAAAGTGCCGGAAATGGCGGCGACGGTACTTTCAAGGGAGCCATCATCAGCAAGCCAACAGTCAACTTCGATCCAACCAACAAAGCCCACGGTGCCGATGTGCATGTGAACACCGGCGATCACGTCAAGCAGACGGCGGATTGGGACGCCGGCGGCGCAAACGCCAAGGCCTCGGTGTTTTCCAAGGCCCATGGCGGAGACGCCGAGTCGAACGGCAGCCAGAAATCCTACAGCGGCTACGATACCTCCAAGGTGTACGCCAATACGGATGCCACTCAGATCAACAAGGTCATGGTGGACCAGCACCAGGAAGTCGCGGCCGGCATCGGCGGCGATGGCGGAGACGGCAACTTCGCATGGGGTGGCGCAGTGACCTTCCATCTCGATACGCTCTGACCAGCGTCTCGTCCGACTGGCGGGACCGGCAGCCGCTGCCGCCGGTCCTAGATTTCACGCCAATGAGCCGCCGATGCTGTTGCCGGATTGCCATCGGCCGCGCAAGTTCGCCGGATCTCGATTTCAGGCGGTGACGATCATGCTGATGCCGCCCACTCGATTGCCCATCCTGCCGCAAATCCGGACACCGCTGCACGCGGCCCTCTGGTCCTGTGCGGGACCGCTTGGTCTCGTATTCGCGTATAGTTGCAGCTACAACCTGCTTCTGTTTGCACCTTCCATCTACCTTCTTCAGATCTACGACAGGGTTTTGTCGAGCCGAAGCGGCGACACGCTGCTCCTGCTCACGCTCATTGTCGCGATCACGGTCGTGGTCGGCGGCGTGTTCGATGCATTGCGGCGCGCCGTCCTGGGCCGCCTTGGCTCCTGGCTCGACGATCGGCTTCGTCCTTGCGTGCTTTCGGCCAGCCTCGAATCCGCGCTTCGCAACAATTGGACGCGGGCGTCGGACGCATATCGGGATGTCACGGTCCTGCGCCAGTTCGTGGAGTCCGGCGCATGTCCGATGCTGTTCGACGCGCTCTGGGCGCCCCTGTTCCTGCTTGTCCTCTTTCTGATAGATCCCGTGCTTGGCGTGGTGGGCGCCTGCTGCGTGGCCTTGCTGTTCGCTCTCACGGTTGCCGGAGATTTGGTTACCGAGGACGTTCTGCACAAATCCGGCGCCGCGCTATCCAGAAGCTACGGCCGCCTCCAGGAGGCGGCCGGCAACATCCACATGATCCGCGCAATGGGAATGTTCGATCGCGCTGCGCGCATGATCCACCGCGACGCGCAGGACGCGCGCAGAGAGCACAATGAGGCACTCCGGCGAGGCGAGATCGTCATGCTGGCCACCAAGCCGGTCCGCGCGGTTTCGCAGGTGCTGATCATGGGGGCAGCCGCCTGGCTTGTCCTCGATCACGGAAAGAGCCCGGCGATCATCTTTGCTTCTACCCTGATGTTTAGCCGGGCGCTCGCGCCAGTCGAGAGTGCAGTCGCTGGCTGGAAATCACTGGTGACGGCCGTGAGTGCCTGTCAGCGGCTTGGCGCACTTCTCGCCGCCTTCCCCGCCACCGAGCAGCAAGATACCGGGATCTCGCCGCAACAAGCGCGGAGCGGTCTCGTCGTTGACAACGTTGGCGTGAAACTACCGGGGGCCAACCATTTTCTGCTGAAGGATGTCTCCTTCAGGCTCGCGCCCGGAGAGTGCCTTGGCATTATTGGCCCTTCCGGCTCTGGCAAGTCCCTGCTGGGCCAAGTGATTGCGGGGCTGTCGATCCCAACGCATGGCGGTGTCCTCCTCGACAATACCGACGTGTCGCTGCTTCGCGAGCAACGAAGCGGGCTCCGTCTCGGCTATCTCCCTCAGGACATCAATCTGCTTGGCGACACCATAAAGGACATCATCGCACGGCTTGATGATGCCGATCGGCGAAAGGTCGTCGATGCGGCCAAGCTCGTCGGAATCCATGAAGCGATTATGCGCCTGCCGCTCGGGTACGACACGGTGGTTCACAGTGAAAAAACATTCTCGCGTGGATATCGGCAGCGCCTCGGTCTGGCACGGGCCTTTTTCGGCAGTCCACGTCTTGTTGTTCTCGACGAGCCGAACGCCAGCCTCGACTATGGGGGCGAACGAATGCTGCTGGATGCCATCGAGCGCATGAAGCTCGCAAATGTCGTCCTGGTCGTCGTCACTCACCGGATGGGTCTCCTCGCAGCCACGGACAAGATTGCCATCATGGAAGACGGCGCGGTCGTCGCGTTCGGCGAAAGCGAGGAAATCTTTGAACGCCACCTAAGCCGGCCCCAGGTTACATCGCAAGTTGCGCCATGATCTGGAATTTTCCCACAACCTGGAAGCTTCCCGCGGTCTCGCGACTTTACCTGATCTGGGACCAAGTCACGCGAACGCCCGTACGCCCCCTGCCCGCCGGGCGACTTGGACGGGTTGTTACCGCAATCGACGATTTCGAGCCTCTCGAATTTCCATGGTGCTCGGCTCCCACGCCGGTCTCTCCGCGCGCCCGGCTTCGCGGTATCACCCTCGCGGGCAATCTGCTGGTGCTCGGCTTCATGCTGGGGCTTGGCACATGGGCGAGCCTCGCACCTCTGGAGAGCGCAGCAATCGCGTCCGGCGTCGTGGAATCGGAATCTAACCGCAAGACGATTCAGCATCTGGAAGGCGGTATCATCAGGAAAATCCTGGTTTCGGACGGCGAGGTCGTACGAAGCGGACAAACGCTGATCACGCTAGACGACACCCGCACCGGTTCGGAGGTGCAAAGTCTTCAAGGCCAGTTGTGGGATGCAATTGCTCGTGCCGCACGGGTTCAGGCCGAGCAGCAGAGATTTGAGAGGATCGCAATCCCGAGCACGCTGGAGCAGGACAGTCAGCAGAGTGAGTTGGCGGCCGCTGCGGTCTCGGCGCAGCAGTTCATTTTCCAGGCACGCCGGCAGGTTCACGAGTCGCAGCTTGCGGTCATTCGCGAACGGAGGCATCAGGTCGAGAAGGAGATCGAAGGTCTCAAGGCTCAGGAGAGCGCCACCGGGCAGCGAAGCGACATCGTCCGGGAAGAACTCGATATGGTCACGACCCTCGTCAACAAGGGACTTGAACGGAGGCCGCGCCTGCTGAATTTGCAGCGTGAACTGGCGGACGTTGAGGGTCGCCGCGGCGAGATCGCGGCGCAGATTTCCCGCGCCGGGCAAGTCATCAACGAGTCGCAGGCCACGTTGTTCAAGCTCGAGAGCGACAGGCAGAATGAGATTGCACAGTCGCTTCGCGAAGCACAGAGTCAGATATTCCAACTCCGCGAACGGTTGCTTGCGGCCAGGGATCAGCTATCCCGAACAGAGGTCAAGGCGCCCGAGGATGGCGTGATAACTGACCTGCGCATTCATACGGCCGGCGGCGTCATCGGGGCTGGCGCTCCGCTGATGGATCTGGTGCCCCGGCAGGACCGCCTCATCGTGACCGCCCGCCTGAGGCCCGAGGACATCGACGTGGTTCATCCCGGCCTCAACGCCGAGGTGCATCTCATACCGTACAATCAGCGTCGCGTGCCGCGCCTGAAGGGGACCGTCGTGCACGTGTCCGCAGACCGGCTTCTCGACAAGCGTACTGACCAGCCATACTACGCGACCAAGATCCGGATCGACGACGCACAGATCGCCGCGAACGACATCCAGATCGTTCCCGGCATGCCGGTTCAAGTGTTTATTACGACAGGGCGTGGCACCGTCGCACTTTACGCGCTGAGGCCCCTGCTCGACAGCTTCCGCGGTGCGTTCAGAGAGGATTGATTCTGGACGAGCTAACTACGTCTCCGTCACAGCAGTTGCGCCTGGGTCGTGATCCCGACTCTGCGGGGGCAACCGGCCGCGCCAGCGGAGGACCGCCTCCGTGCGGTTATGAGCTGCACATTTCCTCATGATATGCTGAATGTGCATTTTGACGGTGCTTTGCGAGAGGTTCAATTTGGCTGCGATCAGCTTGTTGGGCAGGCCGAGCTCCAGTTCCGCCAGAACGTGCTGCTCTCGAGGCGTGAGATCGGTCACGCTCCTGTCGAAGGCCGCCCTGGCTCCCTCGTTCGTCAGATATGCAGACGCAAGCCCACGCGCATCCGGCGGCTCGAAACCCGGCATCCTGTTCATGCCGGTGACGGGTAACGGCCTGTAGACGCCGCCGACGAGAACAAGGCGAAGGCCGGCTACGACGACCTCGATCGGCAGCGAAGTGGGAAGAAAGCCGCGCACGCCCCGCTGCATCGCGGCCTGCGCGGTCGACTCGTCGTCATGGTTTGACAGGATTGCAACGGCGGCGTTGGGACAGCACTCCGCGACGAAGGCGAGATCATTCTCAACCGAGGGATCGCCGATGGGCTTGTCCGCGATACTCAGCGCCACCACACGAACATCGAGAGCTGACGTGCTATCCAGGCTTTGGACCGTTGCCATATCGAGGATCTCGAATTCGGCCAATTCCCGCCTGAGGACGTTCAGAATACACGAGCGAGGTAACAGGAGGGGCTCAATGATCACCAGAACCGGCAAGTGGAGCGATTCGTTGAGCCGTCTTGAGGAGTTGGTTATGTCGTCCATGATTTCCTCGAGATGAAAAGAATCTTGCGGTATTCCCATTCCGTATTGCGTCTCCCCTTCTGATGCATTCATCCTGAATGCATCATCACGACAGCGGCGCAGTGCCGCCGTTAGCGCCGTACCCACTGTGGGATCACTTGGCGCCTGGGTGGAAATTCTTTCCCTCAAATCACTTGGGCGCCTGCCGCGCCGTGGCGCGGTCGACGCATCCCCTTAATTGCAGATATTTCGATACGCGCTTGACGCCGCCGACCCCGACTTGCCGTCGACAACGTATGCTTCATCCTCCCTCACGAGATACAGAAATGGTCTCTCTCCAACCTCGCCTGACGCGGTTATCTTTTTCAGACGCCCGCAAATCGTATCCACAGGGCGTCCAAGCGTGTTCTTTCGCAGCGCGCGCTTCATATCGCTGAATTCGACCGATCCTGGGTCCTCCAACTTCGATGCGATCGCAGCCTTTGCCTTGTCGAGGACAGGATCCGATTTTTCCGCGGGCCGTTCGGTTGTCGGGACGCTGATCCGCGTGCGCGGAGACGCGGCTTTGGCGCGATCGGCCGATCGATGCTTCTTGGGGGATGGCCTCTTGCCGGACCTTGCCGGGGTTGCAGAATTCGATTTGACGATTGCAGAATCCGGCGCCAATGCCGCGGGCATCTGCTCCGCGGGTCGCGCGACCGCAACCCTGTCGAAACAGGGTCGTGACGCACACGCAGGGAAATACCCTCGGGAAGGCGCAAACCAGCCAAAGCCGATCAGGATTCCTGCCAGCGCTCCAACAAAAAGCAGTCCCATCCGATTCCCCTCCTCGGGAGCTCGGCTCGCAATTGTTAACTAGGACTAATTCCGCGCTGGTGATCTATCTGTTGCGCAAAAGCGTTAAACGCTCATTAAGCGCGACGGCGGGGCGGCACCTGCCTGGACGGATCGGTCAGATCCATTGCCACGATTGCTGCACACCGCAATCGAGAAAGCGACCGTGGCCGAACCGGTCCGCTTCAGGTATTTCGGCAGCTTGCTCGTCCCAGTGTACGCCGTCCAAGGAGCGCCGCATCACGCGCTAGGATCATGAGCATGTGGTCGAGGAGGTTCAGAGACGGCTTGATTCCAATCCCGATGCGCCTACCAGATGATGGGCGATGGGCCGATCGATTTAATCTTCGTCCGCGGAATGATCACACATGTGGAATTCCTGCATGAGCTTCCGAGTTACGCCGATTTTCTGCGGCGCCCCTCAGGCAGTCAGTCACGTCGTCCGGCGACCTCCGCTCTTCTGCGGGCCATCCGCTCGACGGCCCTATCCTGCCCTGCGGTCTTCCAATTGGATCACATTGGTCCCCGTGAGGAATGCGGCCCAATCCTTCATGAGCGCCCGTCGCTTTTCCAGCTTTTGGCCTCGCTGATAGGCCGCGGTCGTCTCGCTCTTGTACTTGTGGGCTAGCGCGGCCTCGCGTACGCCGTCCGGATAGTCGGTGCATTCCTCAGCCCAAGTTGCGAAGGTTGACCGGAAGCCATGCACCGTCACGTGTCCATAGACTAGACGATCAAGTACTGCGAGCATCGCGTTTTCTGAGAATGCTCCGCCATCGGGATTGGTGAAAATCAGTTCGCCTTGGCGACCATCGCGCATGTCGTCAAGCACCGCTAACGCGGGATTTGTCAACGGAACATAGTGGTCCTGGTCCATCTTCATTCGCGCGCCAGGGATTTGGAGTTCGGCCGATCGATTTCAGACCACAGCCCCTCTACTGCCTCGTTGGTGCGGCAAGCCGTGAAGATTAGGAAGCGTAACATGGCGGCCGCTGTGCCCGGCGCGCCGGCTGGGAGCTTCATAAATGCCGGCGCCTCGGCATAGGGCAAAGCGGGATGATGCCGAACAACTCGCTTTGAGCGGTTTGGCAGCTTTTCGCGCATCTGCCGCGTAAGTTCGGCCGGGTTGCGGAAATCCGCATCATCGATATCGACGCTCTTCGCAATGATGGTTTCGATCCGGCCGCGGACGCGGTTCGCGGTCTCCCGCTTCTCCACCCAGATGGGCACCAGCAGATCGTAGATGTGGCTCGGCTTGATCTCCGGGATTGTTAGCTTGCCAATGGTTGCATAGGCGTAGCGCTTAAGGGAAGACGGCCACTGATTGCGATGCTTCTCGCTCCAAGTCGACCAGTTCGCCTTGATGTAAGCTTCCGCACATTCCTCAAAGGTCGGTAGTACCACGTTGGCCTCGACGACTTTAGCCTCTTCGCGTGCTTTTCGCCGTTCCTAGACGATGTCGACACCGGCCGTGCTGCGATCGCCTTTCACGCGCAGCCGGGCCGTCCCCGGGCAAGCCGCGCGTCCTTTAGCGATACATCCCGGAACGAGCCGAGACCGTGCCACCGCTCTTTACCGTCTTTCCAATATCGATATGACCAGCTCTTCGATGTCGGGCCGGTGACGATCAAGTAAAGGCCGTCGCCATCGGCGTACTTGCCGGGCTTGACGAGGCGCTCGATGTCGAGGGGTTTAAACCGTCCAGCCATTGTTCCTCCCAGAAAATCATCCTCCGAACCCACGGTCTTAAGCTACGGTCAGTGACCCGATCAGGAAGAACACCGACGAACTGCGAAGTACAGTCTTTCGGTATAAGTCACTGAATTTGCTGTGGAGTTCGAACGACCACGAACAGTGGCGAACAATATACTGGCGGAAGGGGTGGAAGCCTTGCGGTAGGACATGGATGAGGAATCTGCGGATGAACTCGCCGGTAGCAAGTGTCGTGACCTTCTGACGATCACGACCATCGGCACGATAGTCCTTCCATCGGAAGGTGACGCGGGTGCGGTCGCAGGCGATCAACCGGCTGTTGGCGATGGCGACGCGGTGGGTATAGCGCGACAGGTAGGCCAGCACGGCCTGTGGCCCGCCGAACGGGCGCTTGGCATAGACCACCCATTCGGCGCGGCGTAGCGGTGCCACATATATCGCGAATGCCTGCGGGTCGGCGAGACCGGTATGATCGCCGAAGAACATCAGGAGGCCGGCTCTGTGGGCCGCGATCAGCCTCTCCAGGAACAACCGGCGGGACAGGCGCGAGAGCACGCGCACCGGCAGAAAGAAGCCGGGCCGGGACGCCACCCAGCGCTCGCCGTCGAGCGAGATGCCACCGCCCGGCACGATCATGTGGACGTGCGGGTGATGGGTCATGGCCGAGCCCCAGGTATGGAGAACCGAGGTGATGCCAACGCCGAGATGCTTGGGGTCGGCGGCGATCGTGGTCAGGGTCTCGGCCGAGGCCTTGAACAAGAGATCGTAGACGATCGCCTTGTTCTGGTAGGCGATATCGCCGATGGCCGCTGGCAGTGTGAACACGACATGATAGTACGGCACCGGCAGCAGATCAGCCTCGCGCGCCGCCAGCTATTGCTTTGCCGCAGCCTCCTGGCACTTCGCGCAATGCCGGTTGCGACAGGAGTTGTACGCGATGGTGGTATAGGCGCAGTCCTCGCAGCGCGCGACATGACCACCGAGCGCCGCCGTGCGGCAGTTCTCGATCGCCGACATCACCTTGAGTTGGCCGAGGCTCACATGACCGGCATTGGCCCGGCGCCAAGCCGGTCCGTGGCCGCGAAAAATGTCTGCGACCTCCAGCGATGGACGCGGCACGCGAGCCGCGCTTAAGCGGGCGGCTCGACCTTTTCGATCTTGCGGGCGATATGCTCCAGCGGGCTCATAACCTGTTGGATCGTCTTGGTGGTTGTCGAAACCCCTCGATCTCAAGACAGGACGCCCTGTTGCGCTATCCTCTTGGCTCCGCCGTCAGCCGCAGCGTGCTACCGCGCGAGCGGTTTAGTCCATTGGCCCGTTTCGGAAGTGCCGTGACCTGTGACTTGAGTCTGAAATGAGCGCCAAAGCGGACATCTGGCGATCAATCTGAATTTGCGGGCTCACACCATATTTTTTCACGCTGTCGGCCATCTAAGGCTTAGACATAACCACCCGCGTCAGCATCGGAAAATGTTTGTTGCCGCCCGAGAACGGCGGGAACTGGACGAAGTCCGCGCGCATGCGCTTGATGACGTCGGAGCTCAGCGCGCGCGAAAGCGCTGCCGGGCTGTCGAACACCAGCTTGTTGCGCTGCATGTACTCGACCCTTTGCGACGGCAGCCGGTCGACCCAATCAATGCGTGTATAGATCTCGATCTGACGGATGTCCGGGAAGGTCCGCATGATCGACGGGTGATGCTCCAGATAGTGCAGGTGCCAGGCGTTCAGGTCTTCCGCCGGCCCGGGGTAGTGAACGAGGTAGCTGCACGGGATGGCCGCAGCATCCGGATGCGCGGCGACGTCGACGGGAAACGGGCGCGTCAGCATCACCTGATGCGTGACGTCCAATCCGGTGAGACTCGACAATCCGGCACCCGTCGCCAGGCTGGCAAGTACGCCGCCGCGATCCATTGCCGCCTCGCATGCGAACAGGTTCGAAAATCGCAATTGAAGCGCAAACACGGGACCGGATCCATCGGCCTTGTAGGGATGATCGACCGACTGTTCCAGCGGATTGAACAGCAAGCCCTCCGTCATGTCCGGGATCGATCCGACCAACTCGGCTGCGGCGGCAACTTCGTCGGGATGAATCCGCCGTTCGCTTGCCAGATCGGAGAACGACATGAACAGTGAGATCACGACGGTGCCACCTGCGTTGCCTCATCCGCGTGCAGATGCGCCACGAGCGCGGCGCGAATATCATCGGGCCAGGGAATCGCGTGATGATCCACCAGCGATGTCGCAGCAAGGATCTGGCGTGCACGCCAGCGTACGCCATCTGCGCCCGAGACCACATGCGCCAAGTGGAGCGATGCCCGGCCGACCCTCCCTACGCGCAGCTTGAACGTGAGGAGATTGCCAAACATCGACGGCCGGGAAAAATCGCAGGTCAGATGCACGGTGGGCGTGCCGATCTTCCGCACCGTGATCAAATCCGGCCAGGGAAATCCGATTCCCGCCCAGAAGTCCTCGACGACTCCGTTGAGCATGTTCAGATAGGACGGGAAGTAGGCGATTCCGGAGGGATCGCAGTCCGCGAACCGCAGCTTGCGGTCGAACGAGAGCGCCGTCATCAGATCGCGACGACGGGATGCCGGATGACACCGACGCCGTCGACCCCGGCCTCCACCACGTCGCCCGGCCACAGCCATTCCTGCGGGGTCATGCCTGCGCCGACCCCTTCCGGCGTTCCCGTCGCGATGATGTCGCCGGGCTCGAGCGTCATTCCCGACGAAATGTCGGCAATCAGGGCCGGAACATCGAAGATCATGTACTTGGTGTTGGAATCCTGTTTCGTAACTCCGTTCTTCGTCAGCCATAGCCGCAGGTCATGTGGATCTGGAATCTCGTCCGAGGTCACGATGCAGGGGCCGAACGGCGCATAGGTATCCATGCCCTTGGAGAAGATCCATTGGCCGGCACGGCGATTGTCGCGCGCGGAGACGTCGATCATCACCGAATAGCCGAAGACGTGGTCCATCGCTTTCTCGACCGGGATGCGGGTCGCGGTCTTGCCGATGATGACGGCGAGCTCGACTTCCCAGTCGAGCTGCTGCGTCATCTTCGCATTGTGCTGGATCGCCGCGCCCGGACCGATGACGGAGGTCGGCGGCTTGGAGAAGACGACCGGCTGCTTCGGCAGATCCTTGTCCGTATCCAGGCTCTTGGCGGATTCCGCGACATGCGCGCGGTAGTTCAGCCCGATGCCGAAGATGTTCTTTCGTGGCCGCGGGATCGGCGCCTGCAGCTTCACATCCTCGACCGGAACGGCGGAGCCGACCGGCAAGCGACGATTGGCATCGTCAAGGCAGTTCCTGAGTGCGGGCAGCAGCGTCACGCTGTTGTCGATGAATGACAGCATGTCGCTCGGCGATGCAAGGCCATGCGACGCACCGAAGCGCTCGACATCCACAACCAATCCATCAACGAGGACCCCGAGGCGGGCGCCGCTGGAGCCCAAAGTGTAGGTAACAAGGCGCATGAAGCTTTATCCGGCTCGTTCGGTTGAATTCTGCAAGTGACGTCAGGCGGCAACTGGTTGGTGGCCCGCATTGTCGCCATAGGCCTCTTCCCGGTAGAAGCCGAGACTTTCGATGACGGGCAGGTCGTTGAAGCAGAACAGACAAGCGTCCTCGCTGTTCGAGGCGTTGCCGTGCTCGTGCCAGGCCCAGGACGGAACGCAGAAGATGTCGCGCTCCTGCCATTCGAAGCGCTTGCCACCGATCACGGAATAGCCGCGGCCCTTGGCCACCTGGTAGATGAAGCTGCCGGTGTGCCGATGCGACTTCGTTCGTTCGCCCGGCCGCAGCAACTGCATGCTGGCGCCGATCGTCTGCATCACGTGTCCGCCGGTGACCGGATTGACGTAGTTCATGAGGATGCCGTCGTAAGGCGAGCCATCGGTCGCGGCGGCATATTTCCGCAAGGAGTCGTAGGTCGGCTCCCACTCGTACTTGAACATGGGGGAATAGCCCTTCGACCATTTCGAGCCGGCCGGGCGAAGACCGGGATTGCCCCAGGTCTTGGTCGTGCCGTCCACGGGATAGCCGGATTCTTCCTGCTGAACCTTGGGATGGACCGCGAAGAAGTTCGCTTCCAGCGCATTGACCAGCGGAATGTCGAGGCCATCCTGCCAGATGCAGACCGAGCCGTTGCCATCGACCCCATGCTCGTGCCAGGTGCCGTTCGGCGTGAGCACAAAATCCCGCGCCCCTAGCGTCATCTTGTGACCGTCGACGACGGTGTAGGCGCCCGAACCTTCCATGATGAAGCGCAAGGCCGAGGCCGAGTGCGCGTGGGCCGAGGCGACCTCGCCGGGATGCATGACCTGCAAGCCCGAGTAGAGCCAGCCGACGGCTGCCGATACGTCGCGACGACCGGGATTGTTGAGATAGATCACCCGGCGCCCCGCCTTTTCCGGAGACACCAGCTCTACCGATCGCAGCACGTGTTCGCGCAGGTCGTCATAGCGCCAGAGCACGGGAATGGACGCCGATTGCGGCTGCCATGGCTCGATCTTGTTGGCGACCGTCCACAATGCACCGGCTTCGTATCTCTCGAGATCCTTGTAGTAGGCCTTGAGTTCCGGGGTGTCCTCGACATTGGCCCGGCCGATCACGTTTTCGCGCATCTCATCCTCCAAGTCCTGTTTCCAAGTCCTGTCTTATGACGTCGCTGGATCGAAGCGTGCCCGTCCGTCGATGGCTTTGCCAAGCCAGGATCGATGATCCAGTTCCAAACAGGCGATGGCCGGGACCAGCATCTCGGACGGTCGGCGGGACGTGCGCCATTGGCCTCGCCTCGTAGGCTGCGGAAGCCGGCTTGTCGGCGGTCGCGCTCGCGTTAAAATGCTCAGATGAAGCCTGCACGGCGGCAGCCTTGAAGCGAGGCAGCTTGAGCATCGGCCCTACCCTGTCGCTGGCTCGCGACCGCTCCCGAAACGAGGTTGGCAGCATGCCCGGCGTTGACTTACTTCACATGTAAAAGTATGTTAATGCATATTTCTGGAGGATGCAATGGCTGAACGGTCTTTCGCTCGCGAAGTCGAAGATCTCCGGCTCGGCACGGGCGATACTTTCCGCGGCGAAGGCATCCTCGCCATCACCAAGGCCTTGCTGCAGTCCGGCGTCGCCTATGTCGGCGGCTACCAGGGCTCGCCGATCTCGCATCTGATGGACGTGCTCGCCGACGCCAAGGACGTGCTCGACGATCTCGGCGTCGTGTTCCAGAGCTCGGCCAACGAAGCGGCCGCAGCCGCGATGCTCTCGGCATCCGTGATGTATCCGCTGCGCGGCGCGGTTGCCTGGAAGTCGACGGTCGGCACCAATGTCGCTTCCGACGCGCTCGCCAATCTTGCCTCCGGCGGCGTCACCGGCGGCACTATGATCATCGTCGGCGAGGATTACGGCGAAGGCTCCTCGATCATGCAGGAGCGCACCCACGCCTTCGCCATGAAATCGCAGATGTGGCTGCTCGATCCGCGGCCCGACCATGAATGCATCGTCAATCTGATCGAGAAGGGCTTTGAGCTCTCGGAGGCCTCGAACACCCCGGTGATGCTCGAGGTTCGCGTGCGCGCATGTCATATGCATGGCAGCTTCGCCTGCAAGGACAACGTCAAGCCAGGCTATTCCATCAAGGACGCGCTGAACAACCCCAAGCGGGATCTCGGGCGCATCGTGCTGCCGCCGGCGGCCTATGAGCATGAGCAGGAGAAGATCAAGACGCGGATGCCCGCGGCGATCGGCTTCATCCGCGACAACAAGCTGAACGAACGGATGGGGCCGGAACAGGGCAAGGTCGGCATCGTCATGCAGGGCGGCATGTACAACAACGTGATTCGCGCACTGCAATATCTCGGCCTGTCGGACGCCTACGGCAACACCCAGGTTCCGCTCTACGTCATGAACGTCACCTACCCAGTGATCGACACTGAAGTCGCAGAGTTCTGCCTCGACAAGGAGGCCGTCCTCATCGTCGAGGAAGGCCAGCCGGAATATCTGGAGCAGGCGATCAACACGGTGCTGCGGCGCAAGGACATCAATGCGCGCGTCCACGGCAAGGACGTGCTGCCGATGGGCGGCGACTACACCGCGCAGGTCCTGCTCGGCGGCGTCAGAGAATTCCTGGAAAAGACCGAGCCGCGGCTGCTCGGCAACCGGCCGCCGGCGCCGGACGCTGCTCCCGTGCTCAACCACCCCGCCGTCGAGAAGCTCAAGCAGGCCGTCCCGCAGCGCCCGCCGGGGCTCTGCACCGGCTGTCCGGAGCGACCGATTTTCGCCGCGATGAAGCTCGTCGAAGAGGAACTCGGCCAGCACCATGTCTCGGCCGACATCGGTTGCCATCTGTTCTCGATCCTGCCGCCCTTCAACATCGGCGCGACGACCATGGGCTTCGGCCTCGGCCCGGCCTCGACCTCGGCCTTCAACGTCAAGGCCGACAAGCGCTCGATCGCAGTGATGGGCGACGGCGGCTTCTGGCATAACGGACTGACCAGCGGCATCGGCAATGCCGTCTTCAACAAGCATGACGGCGTCTTCCTCATCGTCGACAACTACTACACCTCGGCGACCGGCGGTCAGGACATCCTGTCGTCGCGCGCCACCAACAAGCGGCGCAACACCAACAATTCGATCGTCCAGGCCGTGAAGGGCATCGGCGGCCAATGGGTCCGCCAGATCGACCGCACCTACGACGTCGGCAAGATGCGCGACGTGCTGAAGGAGGCCCTGACCACCAGGGACGAAGGCCCCAAGGTCATCGTCGCCTCCTCTGAATGCATGCTGAACAAGCAGCGCCGCGTGAAGCCGCAGATCAACAAGGCAATCAAGGACGGGTTGCGCACCGTCAAGGAACGCTTCGGCGTCGACGAGGATGTTTGCACGGGCGATCACGCCTGCATCCGGCTCTCCGGCTGTCCCTCGCTTTCCGTGAAGCAGCTGGACGATCCCTTGCGGGACGATCCCGTTGCGGCGATCGACAATTCCTGCGTCGGATGCGGCAATTGCGGCGAGGTCGCCGAAGCCGCGGTGCTGTGCCCATCCTTCTATCGCGCCGACGTCATTCATAACCCGACCCGCTGGGACACGTTCAAATCGAAAATCGCCATGGCCGTGATCGGCTGGCTGCAACGGCGGCGCGATCGCGGGCGTCCGGCGCTCGAGGCGCTGGCATGAGAGACGAAACGGTCCGGCTCGCCCTCCCCGCCGCCGGTGACGCGACCGAGCGGCCGATCTCGATTGCGATCGTCGCGATGGGCGGCCAGGGCGGCGGCGTCTTGACCGGCTGGATCGTTCAACTCGCCGAGAACCACGGCTGGGTTGCGCAATCGACCTCAGTGCCCGGCGTCGCCCAGCGGACCGGCGCCACGATCTATTACATCGAGGCGATGCCGCCACTGGATGGCCGCAAGCCGATCCTGTCGCTGATGCCCACCCCTGGCGATGTCGACGTCGTGATGGCCGCCGAATTCATGGAAGCGGGGCGCTCGATCCTGCGCGGCCTGGTGACGCCGGACCGCACGACGCTGATCGCCTCCAACCACCGGTCGTTTGCCATTGGCGAGAAGATCGCGCCGGGTAACGGCATTGCCGACGGAGACGCCGTCACCGGCGCCATCGGCGTTGCCGCCAAGACCGAGATCATCTTCGACCTGAATGCGCTGGCGATCGAGCACGGCAGCGTCATCTCGGCTGCGATGTTTGGCGCGCTCGCTGCGGCCAACGTGCTGCCCTTCGGCCGCGCAAGCTATCTCGATGTCATCCGCGCCGGCGAGAAGGGAGCCAAGGCCAGCATCCGAACTTTTGAAGCGGCCTTTGACCGGGTCGAGACCGGGCCTCCCGAAGTCGCGGCGCCGGTGCAATCGAAGCCGGCCGGCGGCATCCCCTCTCCTGCGACGCCCGATCCGCAACTCGCCGGGCTTGTCGCCAGACTGAACCGGGAGCTGCCCGAGCCCACGCTGGCCATGAGCCGCGCTGGCTTGAAGAAGGTGGTCGACTTCCAGGACGTCACCTATGGCGCAGGATATCTCGACATCCTCAAATCGCTGCACGCGGCCGACCGGAATTCGGGCGGCGCCGACAGGGGCTATGCCTTCACCCAGGCCGCGGCAAAGTATCTCGCCAACGCCATGAGCTACGACGACGTCATCCGCGTGGCCGACCTCAAGACGCGAGCCGGTCGCCGCGCGCGCATCGAGAGCGAGCTCGAGATGTCGCAGGGACAGGTGCTCCAGACCACAGAATTCATGCACCCCCGCATGGAGGAAGTCATGGGCATGCTGCCCGTGGGTTTCGGCCGCTGGCTCGCCGCGAGGCCGCGCCTCCTCGGCTGGCTCGATCGCCGCGTCAACAGGGGACGCCGGGTGCGGACCTACTCTCTGCCCTGGTTCCTGGCGCTCTATGTCGTGGGCGGGATGCGTGGGATGCGCCGCCGCTCGCTGCGCCACGCAATCGAGACTGCTCACCGAGACGAATGGCTCAAGGCCGCGACCGACGCGGTCGGCACCAACTACCAGCTCGGTGTCGAAATTCTGCAGTGCCGCCGCCTTGTGAAGGGCTATTCCGATACCCACAGCCGGGGGCTGTCGAAATTCGACAAGACCCTGGCCGCGATCAAGCTGGTCGAGCGGCGCGAGGACGCCGCCGACTGGGCGCGGCGATTGCGGGAAGCGGCGCTGAAGGACAGCGCCGGCAAGGAGCTCGACGGCGTGATCCAGACCATCAAGACCTTCGCATGATGCAGATCGCGCCCGGCACAGGAATAGATTGCCGTTCGGACCGAAGGACGTCAGGATCAGACAGCTTGACTACGATTCTCAGGTTGTTAATCGGAGCGACAGACCCGCGATAAATTCCCTCCACTCGACGAGACACTCTGTGCTCGATGGTCATGCGATGCCGGCAGCACTCAAAGCGCACATTGTTCCCGTACCCGGGCAGGTCGAAACCCGGCTGTGGCTTCAATTGCTGTCTTTGCATGGCGAGTTCTTCGGGTCGCTGAATTCCGTGCTGAGTTCTGAGTTTGGACTGTCGCTCGCAAAGTTCGACGTGCTGGCTCAGCTCGATCGTTGCAGGGACGGACTTGCGCTCGGGCAATTGTCGCAGAACCTAAAGGTGTCCGGCGGCAACGTCTCCGGACTCGTGCAGCGCCTGTTGGCCGACGACCTCATCAGCAGGGAAATGTCGAGCGAGGACCGGCGATCGTTCATCGTGCGGCTCACGCCCAAGGGCGAGGCGCTGTTCCGGAAGGCCGCCGATGTCCACAAGAAGCATCTCGGCGAGCGGTTCGAGAACGTCCCGCGCCGGGAGCTCGACGCCGCGCTTTCGGTGTTGCGGTCCATCTCCTCAAAGATCCGCACCGAGAGCAAGAAGCAGAGACACAAGAAATAATGGGCAAAGAATCCAGAAGCAGATGGAAATCCGGTCCGCCAAGGACGAGGGACCAGCTGCAAGCCTACATTCCCTATCTGCTCAATCGGCTGGCCAACCGCTGGAACCTCGACCAGAACCGGGATCTGAGCGAGCACGGCATCAGCAACGTCGTCTTTCGCACGCTGTCGGTGCTGTTCATCTACAAGACTCTCACCGTCAACGAGATCGCCGTTCTCGCGGTGACCGAGCAGTCGACCGCCAGCCGCATGGTCGAATCCATGGTTTCATCGGGCCTCGTCGAGCGAGAGATCGCCGAGGAGGATCAGCGCCGCCGCGTCGTGGCCTTGACGGCGGACGGCGAGGCGCTGCTGCGCAAGATCTGGCCGATCATGGAAAAGAACTACGAGCGTCTGACCGCCGGCATCGACCCCGGCGAGGTTGAAGTCTGCGCCCGCGTGCTGGCCAGGATGGTGGAGAATATTCGCCAGAATCAGATCTGATCGATCAACGATCAGGGACCGAGGCCAACCAAGCTGGTGCCGCCGCAGACATAAAGCACTTGTCCGGTCACGAAGTCCGAGCGCTCGTCGAGGAAGAATTCGACCGCGTGCGCCACGTCCTCGCGCGAGCCGAGCCGGCCGACCGGAACGTTGCGGGCCATTCTCTCCTGCCGCTCGGAATCCTTCGGGACGATGCCCCAGAAATTGTCCGTCAGAATGGGGCCCGGCGCGACGACGTTTACGGTGATGCCGCTGGAGGCCATTTCCAGCGCCCATGTCCGCGCCATGCCGTGCATGCCCGCCTTGGTGGCGGAATAGGCCGAGCGGGTCACGGCCCCCATAGCCGCACGCGAGCTGACGAACACGACGCGGCCGAAACGGCGCGACATCATGCCCTCCAGGGCTGCCTGGGTCAGCAGCATCGGTGCCCCCAGATGCAGCTGCGCAAGCATCAGGATGTCTTCGGGCCTCGCATCGGGCAGAAGGTTCGGCAGGATGGTGCCTGCATTGTGCACGAGACAATCGATCGCGTGGTCGGAGCTGATCTCTTGCACGATGGCCCGGGTCTCCTCGAGGCTCGTCAGGTCCGCGCAATAGGCCGCGAGCAGATCATGCGTCCAGCCTGGCTTCTCCAGCCCCACCGAGACCACGCGCTGTCCTTTATCGACGAGCCTGCGGGCCAGCGCTTCGCCGATCCCGGAATTTCCCCCTGTAATGAGTGTGGTGCGGGCCTGGCTCATGATCGGTTTCCTGCGAATGAGACGCCTCAGACCTGCCGCCGCTTCAACTCGCGAAGGTCGAAGAACGCGCCGTCATGCATCAGCTTGGCGACAAAGTCCTTCAAGCCGCCGCGCTGGATCTTTTCGGTTGCGGTCAGCGGCAGCCGGTCGACGAAGCAGATCCACCCGGGCGCTTTGTAATAAGCCATCTGCTCCAGGCTCCAGCGAACGATGGCCTCGGCGAGTGCGCGGTCGGCCCCGCCCTGCTCGGCAATGATGACGGCGGCGACCTCGTCGCCCCGCACCTGGTCGGGCGTTGCCGCGACCGCGGCCTGCCGGATTGCGGGATGACGATTGAGAACGGATTCGACCTCGACTGCGGCAATGTTCTCGCCGGAACGACGAATGACGTTCTTCTTGCGGTCGACGAAATGCAGATCGCCATCCGCATCACGCGAGACGATATCGCCGGTGTGCAGCCAGCCGCCATCCCATGCTTCCTCGGTGGCCTCGGGGTTCTTGAGGTATCCCCGGAAGAAGCCGTAGCGCGGGTCCGCGCCCGCCCGCCGCACCAACAGCTCGCCGGGCATTCCTACCGGCGCATCGGCACCCTGGTCATCGACGATGCGAATGTCGACCTCGGGTGCCGGGCGGCCGAAGCAACTGCTGCCGATCTTGCGCGGCTCGACATTGGCGGCAATCACGCCGCCGCTGCCGGTCTCGGTCATCGCCCAGGCTTCGATCAGCGGGAAACCGAAGCGCGCCTCGAACGGCGCATGAAGCAGCTTGTCGACGCCGGCGCCGAACCCGAAGCGTACGGTGTGGGCCTTGTCGTCGTTCGATGCCGCAGCGCTCATCAGCATCGAGGGCATGACGCCGAGATAATGCAGGCAGGTGGCGCGGCTGTCCCGCACCGACTGCCACCAGCTGCGCGGATGAAAGCGATCGAGCATGGTCAGGCTGCCGCCGACCGAGACCATCGCCATCAGCGACACCGCCATCGCGTTCATGTGAAACAGCGGCAGCGGCGTGATCATGCGCTCGCGATCGGGCTTGAGACCGATCAGCCCGCCGGCGTCGCGATACCAGTTTCCGCTGTGCAGGAAATAAGTATTGGTGAGCACGCAGCCCTTGGGCTGGCCCGTCGTACCCGACGTGTAGAGCAGCGCGCATTCGGTCGAGCCGTCGCCGGCGATCGCACCGCGCGCGCCGCCGAAGGCAGTGGGAACGTCGTCGCTGTCGGTCACGACCGGAATCGCGCGCCCGGCCTGGCGGGCCGCAGTTTCAACCTCGTCCCGCCGCTCGCCGAGCACGAACGCCGCGTTCATCTCGGAATGCGCGATGATGTATTCGAGCTCGCTCATCCGCAGATCAGGATTGATCGGCACGACGGACACGCCGAGCGCGTTTAGCGCGAACCACAATTCGACGAACACCGGCCTGTTCTGGAGCAGAAGCCCGACCCTGTGTCCTTCGCCGTAGCCGCGGTCCGCAAATGCAGCCCGCCAGCGCTCGATCCGCTCGAGCATCGCACGGTAGGAAATCTCACCGGCCGCGATGCCGTACACGTCGGCCGTCTCCGGCAGCACGTTGAGAAAGCCAGCCGCACCCCGGCGCAAGGCGGTCTCGCGAAAGCGGGCATAGACTGAAGTGGCTGCGGTCAAGATGCACTCACATGAAGAGCTGGATGTTGCCGAATGGCGCATCGAAATTGATGAGATCGACGCGCTTGAGCTTGATCTTCAGGGCGTCGCCGATCAGGACGAAGTCGTGCGAGGCCCATCCCGAATAGCGCTCCAGCATATCGCCGCGCGTCTCGGTGTAGATATAGGACGTCCGCGCCTTGAACACGCCGGCAGCCGTGTCGCAGGCGACGATCTGCGGCGCCTGGAGCAGATGATGGCAGCGGCTCTTCGGCTTCTGGCTGAAGGTGCGTTCGCCGGCAAGCCGCTCGACCCGCACTTTGAGCAGCAACAGGTCCTCGTACATCAAGGACGGCTGGAGCACCGGATCCTGCTGCTGCCATTCGAGCGGCATCCAATAGCGCCCCTCGGGATGAAACAGATCCAGCCAACCCTGCCACTGCATGGTGTCGAGAAGCTCGGCCTCCCGATAAATGAAATCCGTGACGGCTTTCTCGTCGATCATTCCGCAGCCTCAACCTGCTTGTCCATGTCCATGGTCATGAATTTCGCCCAGGCGTGAAACTGGTTGCGCATCTGCCGCTCAGACGTCCCATTGATGACAGCGATGACGTCAGGCTGTTCGTCCCGCTCGAAGAGTCGGCGCAGATTGACCCACTGGTTGCCGTTGGACTTGAGGCCTTCCTGCGCCCGCTCGTACATCTCGAGATCGTCGTGTCCGACGATCGAGGTCGGCGCGTTGATGAAGCGGTTGTACATCAGGGCACGCTCGTAAAGCTTGTCGGGCGCGCCGACCAGGCGATAGACCCAGCTCTCGACCAGCGTCTTGTCGACCGCGATCGGGATGAAGTTGCGCAGGATCTGGACGGCACCCTTGACCATGATGTTCGGAAAATAGACCGTGTTGTGCCTGACCTCGCCGAGGATCTCGTTGGCCCGCGTCTCGCCATAGGCTGCGATCATCTGACCGAGATAGCCGCCGACGTCCGCGTAGTTGGAATGGATGGAGTTGGCGACGCCGGTATGGCCATGGCCGTTGGGCCAGATCCTGATGCCGCTCTGCTCGTAGAACTCGTACGGACTCATGAAGGGGCCATAGAGCTGCACCGCCATCGGCGTCTCCGTGGAATCGCCCTGCTCGCGTTTCCAGACCTTGACCGCGGTGCCGGCCGAGCTCTCATGCGCCACCATGGGATGGCAGGTGTCGGTCTGGTTCTCGACCAGCATCTTCCAGTTACAAGTGTGCATGTAGCGGATCGGCGCGGCCACGATCTCGAGCCTGCCCTCCGGCGAGCGGTCGACCATGTTGTCGATGGTTGAAAGGCTCTGGCCGAAATAGTCCTCAAAGGAGACGCCGGTCTCGTTCAGCCGCGCGAAGATGAAATCACGATAGACCACGACATTCTTGATCCGCGACAAGCCTTCATTGGCCTCGGTGTCGCCGAAACCGGTGCCCTCATAGCCCTTCTTCAAGGGGATCGCGAGCAGCGAGCCGTCGGTCTTGAACGACCACGCGTGATAGGGGCAGCGAAAGAACTTGCCGGTGTTGCCGCACGGCTCCGTGGCGATCTTGACGCCCTTGTGCGGACAGCGGTTGTAGAAGACGTGGATCGAACCATCGCTATGGCGGCTCGCCAACACCGGCTGCCGGCCGATGGTGGCGGTGACGAAGTCGCCGGGCTTTGCAAGCTGGCTGGCATGACCGACATAGACCCAGCTATTGGGGAACAGATGTTCCATCTCGATATCGAAGATCTCGGGATCGATATAGACGTCGCGATGCACCTCGGCCTCGCGCACCAGTGCCGCGATCGACCGCGCATTTCCTGAATATCTGCTCATGCCGTCCCTTTCCTCGTCCTAGAGATCCAGCACCAATCGCTCCGACTTCGCGCGCGACACGCAGATCTGCATGACCTTGTTGGACGCCCTCTCGTCGTCGCTCAGGATGACATCGCGATGATCGGGGACCCCCTCGATCACGCCGCACTGGCAGATGCCGCAATCGCCGCGCCGGCAGTCATAGAGAACCTCGTGCCCCGCCGCTTCCAGCGCCTCGATGATGCTTTGATCGGCCGCGACCGCGATGACTTGTCCCGTGGACCTGAGTTCGACCTCGAACGGCTGGTTCGACGCGCTCGGCGGCTCGGCCTTGAAGAGTTCGTAGTGGATCCGGTCGGCAGCGATGCCGTGGGCCAGGGCGGCGCTCTTCACCGCTTCGATCATGCCGCCAGGACCGCAGACATAGACGTGGGAGCTCGCCGGCGCGCGGTGCAGCGCCGCTGCGATGTCGAGGCAGGAGGCGTCGCTGTCATAATGGACCGACAGGCTGTTCGCGCACACCGCCTGCAACTGCGGCAGGAAAGCCAACTGGCCCGGCGCCCGTCCGGCATAATGGAGATGGTAGGCAGCGCCGCGGGCCTGAAGCTCGGCGGCCATGGACAGGATCGGCGTGACGCCGATGCCACCCGCGAACAGAAGCGCCGGTGAAGCATCCTCATGCAGACGGAAGTCGTTGACAGGCGCCGACGCCATGACGACATCGCCGATGTTCAGCGCATGCATGAACGCCGAGCCGCCGGTCGACATCTGCTCGCGCAGAATTCCAAGGGCAAGAACGCCCTCAGGCAGACCCGGCAAGGCCATCAGAGAGTAAGGCCGGTCTCCTCCGCTCGGGAGCGACACGCGGACGTGTGCACCCGCCTGCCACCGCGGGACCGCACCGCGCTCCACGCCGAACACAAGGCTTCGAATCGTCGGCGTCTCCGCCGTGACCGACTGCACCTTGAGCTCGAGCGGATGCGTGTCCATTTTTGCATCTTTGAAATATATGAATCTGCATATATTTAGGCATATAATAATTGGTTGTCAATCGGCGTCCGGATTGACATGCGCGGGGCACCTTGCAGCCACGCTGCGCTATTCAATTGGCGGGGGCCGCACCAACTGGAAGAGGTCGCGAGGCCTCGCATACCAGCCCGACCCGTGCATGCGGGCAATGAGGTCCAGGCCGATCGTATCGATATGGCCTCTCCGAGCATCGATCACGAACTGCTCCGCTACATGCGCACAAACGATCTCGCCGATCACGGCGATTTGCCGCGGCCCGGTCTCCTGAACCGAGAGGGAGCGACATTCGAGCGCAACCGGGCACGCCTTGAGGCGTGGAGGCGCAACCATCTGCGAGGGAAGCGTCTCCAGCCCGGCAAGCTCGATCTCGTCGATCTCGGGCGGTGCATCCACGCCCGTCGCATTCATGGCTTCGGCCATCTGGTGCGGCACCAGATGGGCGACGAACTCGCCGGTTGCGACGATGTTCTGCGCCGTGTCTTTCAAGCCCTTGTTCGGATGACGCAGCAAGCCGAGCACAACCGTCGGCGGCTCATGCCCCAGCACGTTGAAGAAGCTGAACGGCGCCGCATTGGCGATTCCGTCCCTGGACCGGGTCGTCACCCACGCGATCGGACGCGGCGTGACGGTCGCAGTGAGTATCTTGTAGCGGATATCCGCCGGAAGCTGACCCATGTCGAAGAGCATACGATCCTCACTTCCGCCCGCGGGCAACGCTGACGGTGGATGCGACCGCCTGCGGTCGATGGTCGACCACGAGCTGGAAACTGTCCGGCCGCGAATAGGTCACGCTCATCGGTCGGCCTCGATCCTCGGCCTGTTCGGCAGCACGATCGATCCGATCACCGCGACCACGGTGCAAATGACGACCGGATACCAGAGCCCCGCAAATACGTCGCCAACCGCAAGCGAAAGATAGGTTGCAAAGAAGGGCAGGAAGCCGCCGAAGATTCCGGCGCCGATGTGGTAGGGAAACGAAAGTGCCGTGTATCGGATGTTCGCCGGGAACACCTCGACCAGGAACGATGCCACCGGCCCATAGACCATCGCGACGATGACGGTCATGACGACCAGCAGAAAGACGATGTAGGCCGACGACACCTTTGCAGGATCGGCCTTGACGGGGTAACCCGCGTCCGACAGGGCCTTGCGATAGGCTGCCGCATCGTATCCGGCAATCGTTCTGCCATCGACCGTCATGGATACAGCATGGCCACCAATCGGAGAGGCATAGCTGAAGTTGACGCCGCTTCCGATCAGCAGCTTCTTGGCCTGCACGCAAGGCTTGCTGTGGTCGCCGTGCGAGCTCAGCAGCGCAGCTGCAAGGCCGAACTGGCACGCTTTGCTGGTGGTGTCGGCATGCACGGTCACCGGGGCGCTGCGGGTCGCTGCGACCAGCTGCGGGTTCGCAGCTTCCAGGAGGGACGAGAACATCGGCCGGTAGCACAGAGCCGAAAGCACGAGGCCCGTCATCATCAGCCACTTGCGTCCGATCCGGTCGGACAGCCAGCCGAAGAAAATGAAAGCCGGAGCTCCGATGACGAGGCCGATCGCCATCAGACCATACGAGGTCTGCAGGTCGACCTTTGCCACCTGCTGCATGAAAATCATCACGTAGAACTGGCCGGTGAAATAGGTCGAGCCCATGCCCGCTGTCACACCGAACAACGCGATCAACACAAGACGAAGGCTGGACCAGCGCGCAAACGTGTCCTTGACGGGACTCCTGGACAGGCGCCGCTCCGCCTTGAGGCGCGCAAATACCGGCGATTCGTGCAGCTTGGCTCGAACGTAGATCGATAACGCCAGCATCGCGATCGACATGATGAAGGGGACGCGCCATCCCCAGGCCCTGAAATCGGCTTCGCTCATGATGCTCTGCGTGCCGATGATGACCACGATCGAAAGCGCCAATCCGACCGACGACGTGATCTGGATCCAGCCGGTCAGGAGTCCGCGCCGGTTGGGGCGCGAATGTTCCGCAACGTAAACGACGGCACCGCCATATTCTCCGCCGACAGCGAGGCCCTGGATCAATCGCAGCACGACCAGCGAAACCCATGCCGCATGGCCGACGCTCGCGTAGGTGGGCAGGAAGCCGATCAACGCGGTGCCGCCGCCCATCATGATGATGGTGATGAGGAAGGTGTATTTTCGACCGACCCGATCGCCAATGCGACCGAAAACCACGGCGCCGATCGGACGGATCACGAAGCCGGCAGCAAGGGCGCCGAGGGAAGCGAGCACCGCTGCCGTCGGATTGTCCGGCGGAAACAACACCGAACTCATGAACACGGCCAGCGAGCCGTAGATGAAGAAATCGTACCACTCGAACATCGTTCCGAGGGTCGACGCGAAAACGACCTGCCGCTCCTCGCTGCGCGTTAGATTCTGGTCGGCGGGTGCCGCCGTCACTCGTGCATCCATTGCCATTCCCTGTTCGCGCCCCGCGGCCAAACCGTAACCCGCAGCGTATTTTATTTAGTCATACTCATATGATGTCGTCAAATAGGACAAGCTTGAATGTTTGCCGACTCGCGCCCAATAATGCGGCAAGCATCGTCCACGATAACTGCCTGATATATAAGGATTTTCAGTGAAGAGGCCGCGCCGAACCCGCCCGCCGGATCCGGCGCCTGCATCAGCACGTGGATCCAAGCCCGTCAAAATCAGCAAGGCAGAACGCAGCGGTCGGCGCGGCATTCAGTCAATCGAGATCGGTTTCAAGATCCTCGATTACCTGCGGACTGAGCTGCGACCCGTGCCGCTGAAGATGATCGCCGCCAGCACCGGAATGTCGGCAGCCAATGTCCACTATTATCTTGTGAGCTTTCAGGCCGTGGGCATCGTTCGACAGGAGACGGACACCGGCTGCTATGCGCTCGGCCCCTACGCATTGAAACTCGGCATGGCGGCCATCGAGCAATTCGACGTCTTTAGCGTCGCGCGGCCTGCCATGACCGAACTCGCAACGACGATCGGCCACACGGTATTTCTCGGCGTGTGGGGCAATCGTGGACCAACCATCATCTATCGCGTCGAGGGCGGAGCCAGCCGCCCCATCATTGAGCTGCGTGTCGGAAGCGTCCTGAGCTTGCTGCGGTCCGCACTGGGGCGAAACTTTCTTGCACATCTGCCGCGCTCCCTGACGAGCCAGATGCTGGATCAAGAGCTCAAGGAGGAACTCTCGCGCGAGACGCGGGTGGACGATGCGCCCACCACCAAGGCCGAGGTGGAGCAGATGATGGACACGATCCGGCGCGACGGCATCAGTCGCTGCCGCGATGCCCTTCTGCCGAACTTCACCTCTCTTTCCGCGCCGATTTTCGACCAAGGCGGGTTCATGATCGCGGCCATCACGATGATGGGACCTATCGGCATTCTCGACGATGACCTGAAAGGTCCGACCGCGACAGCGCTGATCGCCCACGCGCGCGCCCTCTCCGTGACCGCCGGCTGGCAACCCGAAGGCTGAAATCGCCAGCAAGCGGCCCGATCAGGCGGGAACGGGCGAGGCAGCGCGACGAATTCGGATGCCGCAGGCAGGAACGGGACGGTCGTTAGAGAACGACGTCGCGATTGACGTTCTTGTACAAGAGATAAACCGAGTGAGCCAGGCCGGTGGGATGGAATTGCTGCGGACAGAACGATCCCATCCAGATGAAATCATCAACCCAGATTTCGTGCCAGGTATTGCCAAGATAATACAGGCCTTGACCTTCAAGCATGAATAATCCGTGCTCCATGATGTGCGTCTCGACGGCTGGAAAGCAAACGCCGGGCTGGAAGAACATCAGGTTCATCTCGAAATCGAAGCGCAGATCGCCCATGGGAAGCAGGTGTTTGAAGCCGCGACCGACCAAGCCCGTGTGGTTCGTCATCGGCATGGCTTGCTGTTGACCGATGATCGCCGTTGGCGCGGCAATACCCTCGGCCGTCTCATAGCGCTTCTTGACGGCGATGACGCGGGCAGACGCCGTGGGATGACAGGACAGCGCGAAGGACACGCCGGGTGGAACATAGACAAACGCGCCGGCTGTGAGCGACACCGGCGGGTTGGCGTCGATGCTAACGTCCACGCCTCCCGTCACGACATAGAAGAAGTGCTGCAGGTCCACACAGATCGGCTTGACTGTGCCGCCTGCGGGTTCGATTTCCAGCAAGTATTGGGCGAAACCGGCACCTAGCGTCGGCGCCGCGAGAAAACGCACGGTCGTGGACGCCCACGCCGGAAGCCGGCTTTTCAACACGCCTTCCGGCGGTATGAACGCGAAGTTGCGACCGATCACTCCGCGATTGTGACCGATCGATCCAGGAGGAACGGTGCCTGGCTGAGAAGGAAAATCAGTGGGATGCATCTGAGACCCTCGGTCTGTTAGCACGGGTTGTGGTTGCGCAGGTGGTGACCGGTTCGCCCGGCGTCAGCGGAAGAAATTCGAGTTCTTTTTTCATGTGGGCGAAACTGATCCTGGTCATGCCAGCGCCATTGGCTCGATCGGTGGGAGCGACGCACGTCGCGACGGGTGTCAATCCAAAACGCGTCAAAACAACCGTGCTTCCATCCTGATTCCATGCCCGGAATTCAGCCAGAACACGGAAAGAGCTTTAGCGATGGGCCGCGCCGCCCGGCTTGGGAAAAATATGGCGAACACTTGAACCCGCTTCGCGCTGGAGCCAGTTCCGGACAGCCATCATAACAGGATCCTTGCGCCGAACAGGCGAATGCAGAAGATACCAACCGGTACCGCGCATCAATGGTGGAAAGGACAGGGGAGCGATGAGCCGGCCGAGGTCAAGCTCGGACGTCACCAGGCTGGGATCGATGAGAGCAAAGCCGAGGCCGTTCATTGCGGCGTGGGCGGGAAGCACGTTGTTGGCGAAATGAAGCATTCGTTGCGGCTGCTCGCCATGCAAACCGATCATCGCGAACCACGCGGCCCAATCTCCTGCAGTGTCATCGGTGGAGATCAAGGCTTCAGTCAGCAAATGGGCCGGTTCGAGGAGCCTGCGCTGAACCGCGAGATAGGCAGGACTGCACATGGGTATCAGCCGATCGGCGAACAAAAAATGAGCATTCAGCCGCGGCCATTCGCCTCTGCCGTGGGCAATGGCTGCGTCGGGCGCGCCCTCGCGCAAGAGGTCCGGCAAATCCGCATGCGTAAGCAGCCTGATCGTCAGCTCCGGCTGTTCACGGTGGAAGCGGGCGAAACGCGGCAGCAACCAACCGGTGGCAAATGACGTTTGCACGCTTAATGCGAACGTCGAGCGGGGACGCTCCGACAGCAGGCGGGCGGTACCGCTTTCGAGCAGGTCAAAGGCCTCAGACACCACCGGAAGCCAGGTCCGGCCAAACTCCGTCAGCTGGAGCGACTGGGGGTGGCGGTCGAACAGCTTGCGACCGATCTGCGCCTCCAGCGCCTTCACATGTCGGCTGATCGCACCGGGCGTCACCGCCAGCTCATCCGCGGCCAGCGCAAAGTTGACGTGACGAGCGGCCGCTTCGAAAGCCCGCACCGCGTTGAGCGGGGGCAAACGGCGACGGGCCGTCGATCCGCGTTTCGAGAGCCGTGACACTCGCCAATCCTGCTTTGCTCGGTTCAGTCGCTGCAGCCGCCCGACCGAAGCCCAGAGGGAGGCTTAGTTTTTATCATGCTTAGCCGCAAAACAAGTGGTTTGATGTAAAATGAATTGCGACGGTAGGTTTCACGGGTTCGCGCCGCGACAGATTGGCTTGGTGCGAACCAACGACACAAGATCGACCAGGGAGCGACTGGACACTGATCGTGATTGATGTGCTTCGCCCCAAAGGCGCGGTGAAGCATTTGGCAAACAAAAGGAGTTCCCGTGGGATTGCGTCAATTTATGCTGTCCGCCGCTCTTTCATTTGTTGGTGCCGCGGGTCTTTCCGTGACCGCGCATGCCGAAGACCGGGTGCTGAAGGTTTCGCTCCAGACCGAACTTCAGATTCTCGATCCGATCATCACTACCATCAATGCGACGCGCGTTTTCGCCTACCTCGTGTTTGACGAACTCGTCGCGATCGACAGCGAAGGCCATTACAAGCCACAAATGTTGTCCGGCTGGGACGTCAGTGCCGACCGGCTTACGTATACTTTCCATCTCCGCGACGGGTTGAAGTTCAGCGACGGTGCGCCCGTCACATCGGAGGATTGTATCGCCTCGATCGAGCGCTGGGCAAAGCGGGACGGCTTCGGTGCTCAACTCATGGACGCAGCGGATCGCTTCAAGATCATCGACACCAAGACCTTCGAGTTGAGTCTCAAGCGGCCATTCGCATTCGTCATCGATGCGCTTGGAAAGCCCGGCCATCAAATTCCGGTTGTGATGCCGGCGCGCCTGGCTCGCCTGGACGCCAATACAGCGGTGCCTGAAGTCATCGGTTCCGGGCCGTTCATTTTCCTGAAGGATCAATGGCGTGCCGGGGCCAAGGCGGTTTTTGCCCGCAACCCGAACTATGTTCCTCGTTCTGAGCCGGCGGATGGCCTCGCTGGTGGAAAGGTCGTGAGCTTCGACCGAATCGAGCTGTTGAGCATTCCCGACCAGTCGACGCGAGTTGCCGCTCTACAAAAGGGAGAACTCGATCTTCTGGAGGTCGTCCCATACGACTACATCGATATGTTGCGCAAAGATCCGAACGTTACACTTGGCAAGCAGCCGACGATCGCTCAGAACATGATTGCGATCAACGTCAATCACGCGCAGGCGCCCTTCGACAATCCGTTGATTCGGCGGGCCTTACAGGTTGCGGTCGAGCAGAGCGACGTCATGGCAGGTCTCGGCGTTCCGGTTGACATGTACCGCGTCTGCTATTCGATCTACATGTGCGGCAACAGCGGGAGCTCGGACGCCGGCACGGAATATTCCCGCGAGGTCGGGCCGAAGGCCGCGCAGAAGCTATTGAAGGAAGCTGGCTACAAAGGAGAGCCAGTGGTCTTCCTCCATGCAGGAACATCCGCCCTTCTCAATCCGGTCGGCTCGGTGATCGCGGACCAGATGAAGCAAGCTGGATTCAACATCGATTTTCGGACGTCGGACTACGCAACGGTTGCTGCTCGACGCTTGAAAAAATCGCCGGGCGCAGATGGTGGTTGGGGCGTAACGCCCATGGTGATGACCGGGATCGATCTGCTCAATCCGCTCGCGCAGCAGATGGTGTCGTTAAACTGCATGGAGAACAACCCAGGCTGGTACTGCGACCCCGCGCTGAATGATCTGTTGAAGGTGTATTCGCAGGCGTCAACTGCGGCAGACAGCAACAAGTCCCGCGACGAAATACAGGCCGTCTTCCATAAGAACGTCAACTATGTTCTGGCGGGGCAATTTGCTGCGCCTCCGGCCTACCGTTCCGATCTCAAGGGCATGATCCTCTTCAGCTTTCCGGTCTTCTGGAACGTTCGTCGCGAGTGAGGCTGGGACTCAGCAAACTTCCTCGGCCCGCAGTCCAGCATTCCGCTCTCGGACAATCGCGAAAATGCAACCCAAGATCCTCTACCAATTGACGAGCCCGATGCACCGGACCCTCGGTGCCGAGGAGATCGCGCGTCGGCGGACATACTTGTCCAGGGCCGCCTCATCTGATGTCACCATCGATGTGAGGCCGATCGAAAACGGCCCCTCGGCTGTCGAGTCCAACGCCGACGCGGCACTGGTGGTGCCCGAACTTCTGCGCAGCGTTCCAGGGTGGGTTGAGGCGAACTACGATGCCGTCATCATTGGCTGCTTCAGCGACCCCGGCATTGCGGCGCTACGAGACGTCACCGATATTCCGGTTGTTGGGCCGGGCAACAGCGCGATGCATCTCGCAGCTCAATTCGGCGAACGCTTTTCGGTGCTGTCATCCGATCCAACGCCCAAGGGGCTGATTGCTCGCCTTCGCTCCCTTGGGCTTGCCCAGCTCTTTGTCTCCGAACGCACGGTCGGCTGCTCTGTCCTCGATCTGGTCCGAAAGCCGGACGAGGCTTTCAATGGGATTTTGGAAGCGGCCCGCAGCTGTGTTGATGACGGCGCTGACATTCTAGTCGTGGGCTGTTTAGGCATGGGTTTCATGCCCCAGTTGACAGAGCGGCTGCAGGATCGCGTCGGCGTTCCAGTGGTCAATTCCGTTCTCGCCGGTCTCAAGGTCGCCGAAGCCGCCGTTAGCTTGCGTCTTCGGCGCGGGGCCAAGTCCGGCAACGGCAGCGATCGAGGCGCCGCCTGAGCCCCTTCTGTCGCTGGGCGGAGCCAGCCTTGTCCGGGAAAATTGATGACAAATGTCGCGCTCGCCAATGAAGTCGAACAGCTGAAGGCCGCTGCCCTTGGATATGCGGCGCGGCATGTCCCCGTCGCGAATTTCAGCTATCCGCCCGGGGTACGGATGGCGGTGAATTTCACCCTTGATTTCGACGCCATGCTGGCCCGGAGGCTTGCGAATGAGCCGCCGATGCAACGCGCGAAAGGGGAGTTCGGCGGCAGGATCGGCATCTGGCGCCTGCTGGAGATGTACGAAGCCCATGGGATCAAGGTCACGGTGTTCACCCCAGGGCGGATCTGCGAGCTTTATCCGGAGGCGCTCAAGCGAGCGGCCGGAGCCGGGCACGAAATCGCCGATCACATGTGGGAGCATCAGGTCCCCAAGGACAAGGCACTCGAGGAAAATCACCTGCTCAAGACGATTGCGGCGCTCGAACGCGTCACGGGCCGCCGTCCTGTCGGAACCCGTAGCGAGCACAGCCCCGCATTGCTGTGCCGGGAAGGCTTCATCTACAACTCATCGACCTCGTGTGCCTACACACCACTCTATCAGGACGATGAGAACGGCACGAACAGGCTGGTACAGTTGCCCGTGCATTTTGCGATCGATGACGCCATGTATTTCAGCGCCAACTGGGCCGGCAGCAAGACAAGTTCGCAAAGACTTCTCGATCCCGATGAGGTCTTTGAGATGTGGTGGAGCGCGTTCTGGCATCAGTACAAGATCAATGGTTACCTGAACTTCATGCTGCACCCCTTCGTCTCCGGACGTGCTTCCAGGGTCGACATGTTGGAACGCCTGATCGTCGCAATGAAAAAGCTTCCGGGCGTATGGTTTCCAACCTGCGAGGAACTGGCGCGGCACTCTCTGTCCCAGCGCCCACTGTAAATCATCGCCATCGAGACATCAGGACCAGCCGAATGCCCTGGAAGCAGGACTACACCATCTCCGACGAAATCGGGATAAAGGATGCAGACGTGCGCTGGCCGGACGGCAAGCGCTGCGCCTTCGGTATTGTCGTCGATCTCAGTCCAGCCTCGACGCCCGCCGGCATCACGGAGAGTGATCTCAAGCATCCGACCACGCTGTTCGGCATGACCGTGGGGCTGCAGAACGTCATGCGGCTGCTGAGGCGCTTCGGATTGCGCGCAACGTTCGTCGTCCCGGCGGTGATGGCGGAGATCTATCCGGACCGGATCGAGGCGATTCGAAAAGACGGGCATGAGATCGCCGCCGGCGGATGGAAACACGAGGACGTCAGCACATTGCTCGTGGAGAACGAAAGGGAGCGAATTGAGCTCACAACGTCCACGTTGAAACGAATCGTTGGAACCCGGCCGAACGGCTGGTTTTCCCTGCCGCGCCAGCAAGACGCATTTGCAGTGGGCAGTATCAGCAAAGCGACCATGGGATTGCTGATCGATGCCGGCTACACCTATATGGGCAACGGTCTCGCGGACGATGCGCCTCATTACTGGGTCGCTGACTTCCAGCAGGGCAAGGCAATCCTGACGCTCCCATATCATTACAGCTGCGATGACCAGTTTTTTCTAATGTTTCCATCGGAGGGGACTGGCCTTGATCGGGTCAATGCACTGAAGCGAAACTGGCTTTGCGAGTTCGAGGCCCAATACCGACGTGGCAGGTATTTCAGTCTGACCGTTCATCCGAAGGGGATCGGCTGGGGACATCACGCCGAGGCGTTTGAAGAGATCCTCACCCACCTGACAAGCTTCCCGGATTTATGGAATGCGACTGGGTCCGAATGCGCGGGTCATTGGTCGACAACCTACCCTGCGGACACATTTCTTCGGCTTTCTCCGTCCATCTGGAAAGACCACGAGGGCAGCCTGAGCTGACGTATCGCCGTCATCTGCGAGACGGCGCCAAGGATGTTGTCAGCAATTTGAGGAAGCAATATGCCAGAAAGATTTCAAGAACTCGAAGCGGAAGCGATCCTCGCTGGCCTGCGTCGTTGGGTGGAAATTGAAACACCGACCGGCGACGTTGAGAATATGACGCGACTGCTCGATGTCGTCGCTGCCGATTTTGCACCGCTCGGTGCCAGCCTTGAGCGGATTCCCGGAAACAACGGAATGGGCGACCATCTATTGGTTCGGCTACCGTGGGGAGGCGGACCCGGCATTCTCTCGGTTTGTCATCTGGACACTGTGTGCGCTCCCGGATCGGTCGCGATGCGCCGCAACGGCGACCATTTTCACGGCCCGGGCATCGCCGATATGAAGGCAGGCGGCTATCTGGCATTTAAGGCCGCAGAGCATATTGCTGGTCTGGCTCACCAGCCGAACATGCCGCTCACAATTCTCTACACCTCGGATGAGGAGATCGGCTCGCCGACCTCGCGCGACATCATCGAGCGGTTGGCCAGGGAGTCCCGCTACGCCCTCATCGCCGAGCCGGCACGCACGGACGAGGTGATCACGTTCCGCAAAGGACGCGCAAAATATCGCCTGAATGTCGAGGGACGGCAAGCGCACGCCGGCTCGGCCCACGCAAGTGGCCGCAGTGCCATCTCGGAGATCGCGCGCCAGATCGTAGAACTCGACAAATTGACCGATTACTCAACGGGAACGACGATCAACGTCGGTGAGATCGGTGGCGGGACCACACCGAACGTCGTTGCTGGCCACGCGTTCTGTACCATCGATGTTCGCTTTTCCAGCGCCGAAGCCGGTCGAGCAGTCGACGAGACGATCCTGTCCGCAGGGCCGATCAGTTGCGACGTGACAATCGCGGCAAGCGGAGAAATTGAAAAGCCCTGCCTTGAGCGGACCGCGGGTGGACTCATGCTGTTCGGGTTAGCGAAGTCAATTTCCCATGAACTCGGCGTCAGTCTGATCGAAACATCGAGCGGCGGCGGCAGCGACGGAAATTTTACGTCTGCAGTCGGCATCCCCACCTTGGATGGTCTGGGAGCGATAGGCAACGAGTGGCATTCGCCGAATGAATACGTTGTGGTTTCTGCACTTCCGCGGCGCGCCGAGTTGTTGCGGCGAATGATCACCGATCTGGATTAGGGCGGCGAAAACAGCGTATCAAGTACGCGTCAATCCATTGATGATGCGACTGGATCGATACGGCGTTGGCCTTCAGAGCGCGATTGATCGCCTTCACGGCATGACAGATCCAGCCTGTCAGGCCCCACGGTTCCTCGAACTCAATCAGTCCCCCAGTGGCCCTTTGGCATCCCCGTCGCTCCCCCTCAGCAACTCGTATTTGATCCGCCGCATGCGTGCCTGTGCTTCGAGTGGCTTGCAATAGGCAGTGGAGGCAGCGAGCAGATCGATGGTGGCGAGAAGCAGATAGCGCGACGCCGTCGGCTTGAGCGCGTCGGGTGCCTCGGGCACATGCACGCCAAGCGCAATATCGGCGATCGAAGCCAGCCTGCTTTGCGGCTTGGTAATTGCGACGACCAAGGCGCCATAGTGCTTGGCGATACCGGCGGCCTCGATCACTTCGTTCGCTGCACCGGTGGTCGAGATGGCAACGACGACATCGTCCCGGCCAAGGGTCGCGGCGATCATACGCATCAACCTCGGATCGGAGGCGTGGGAGACGGCGATCCCAAGACGAAAGAACCGGTTCTGAACCTCCGCCGCCGCAAGGCTCGAACCGCCACCGACACCGAACGCGGCAAGCTTCGAACAACGGGAGATAGCTTCGGCAGCCCTCTCGATGTCCTCCTTCCGAAGTCCCTCCTCGGCAGCGGCAATCGCACGGCGAATCTCTTGAAACACCGACCGCCAGAGCGCGGGGCGCGCCAGATCCGTCCCGACATGCGGGGGCAATTCAACGTAGATCCGCCCAACCGCCATTGCTTGAGCCAGCCTCACCTTGAGGTCACGGACGCCGCGGCAGCCGACGGAGCGGCTGAACCGGGTTACCGTCGGCTCGCTGACGCGCGCCCGGCGCGCCAGCTCGGAATTGCTGGCGTGAACAGCAAACTCGATATCGGCCAGCAGCACCGTGGCAACGCGTTGCTCCGACGGGCTGAGACTCGGAGCGCTCTGTCTGATCAGGGAGATGATGTCGCCGGCCACGACATTGTCGTCGCCGGGCAGCTTCGAGACCGCTGCACCAACGGCTCTTGCCGAGTCATTTCGCTTTGCACGCGGCATTGCCCGCCCTTCCCTAGGTCAGATCAACCTGCGCCCTTGGCAGCGAAGCTACCGTAAGAAACCTTCAGCATCGATCAAACCTATATCGGTATGCCTCATCAGGGATAGCATTTTTCGCTTGATAATTGCCGAATTCTGTATGTAACTTTCAAACAATCAATAGCGTGCCGTCAGACCCAGCAGCTGAAGGCACATCCCCTGCACCGGGAAGCAGGCGGCTCGACAGGGCGGGAGGAGCGATCATGAGATACGGTCCAAGTGTCTTGATGCGTGGCGTCGTAGGGCTCGCCACCGCGTCGTTCTTGATTGCGCAGGCCAATGCCGCCACCCTGCTGCGCGAAGCCACCATCGGAGAACCGCCGCCGCTCGATGTCATGCTGACGACGGCCGACGTCGCATCAGTCATCGGCCGCCATATCTTCGAGACCCTGTATGCGCTGGACTCGACCTATACGCCGCGTCCGATGCTGGCCGAGAACGATCGCGCGGAAGACGGCGGTCGGACCATCGTCATCAAGCTCCGCGAAGGCGTCCTCTTCCACAACGGCAAGGAGATGACCGCCAAGGATGTGGCCGCCTCGATGACGCGATGGGGCAATTTCGGTGCGCGCGGCAAGCTCCTGATGGCCGCGGCCACATCGGTCGAGGCGACCGGAAAGTATGAGGTCACGCTGAAATTGTCGGCGCCGAACGGCGCCTGGAAGGCTCTGATTGCGGACGTCAATGGCGGCCTTGCGATCTATCCGGAAGACATAGCCGCCAATGCGGGGAACCGGCCGATCGAGCAGAAGGACTATATCGGCACCGGACCTTACAAGTTCGTGGAGTGGCGGCCGAACCGCTATGTCGAGGTGGAGAGGTTCGATGGCTACAAGCCGGTGAAGGAGAAGGGCGACGGCTTCGCCGGCGCCCGCCTCGCCAGCTTCGACAAGATTCGGTTCATTCCGGTGCCTGACGTCGGCACGCGTGTGAGTGGCGTGCAGGCGGGCGACTACGATTATGCGGAAATGATCTCTGGCGATCTGTATGAGTCCCTGAGCAAAGACCCATCGGTTCAGGTGCAGCGTACGAACGCGCCGATCTTCGGCCTTTTCTTCATGAACTCGAAGCAGGGGATCCTGAAGGACAATTACAAGCTCCGCCGCGCCATCCAGACCGCGCTGGAAAAGTCGCAGGCGCTGCGCGTCGCCTTCGGCCCCAAGGACCTGTGGAATGCCGAGGGATCGATCTTTCCCAAGGGCACGCCCTGGTATTCGACGGAAGGCGCCTCCAATTACAGTGCGCACGATCCGAAGAAGGCCAAGGAGCTCGCAAAGGAGGCGGACTACACGGGGACGCCGATCCGCTTGCTGGTATCGACGAACTACCAGGCACACTATGACGAAGCCTCTGTCTTCACCCGCCAGCTGGCCGACGCCGGAATCAATGTTCAGATGATGGTCGTCGATTGGGCGACTCTTCTGAAGATGCGAGGCCAGCCGGAACAGTGGGACATCTTTGTCACCCACCATTCCTTCGCGCCCGACCCGCTGCTGCTCACGTTCCTGAATGCGAGCTATCCCGGCTGGTGGGATAGCCCGGAGATCGGCTCGCTTCGGGCTGAATTGATCAACACGACCGATCCAGCCGCTCGGAAGTCGACATGGGACAAGATCCAGTCGCTGATCTATGAACAGGTACCGGTCATGAAAGTGGGCGATGCCTATACCTATGACATTGCTTCTCCCAAGCTCAGGGGACTCAACCCGAACGGTCCCGTCTTCTGGAATGTGTCCACGAAATAAGGACGGGAAATGAGGCCGCGAGGACTGTCGGGCGCCGGCGTCGGCGCGCATCGTTGCCGCTGATCAGGCGCACAATCACATGTGGTCTTACGCACTCAAGCGCGCAGGAACGACAGCGGTGACGCTTCTTGCAGCGTCCGTCATCATCTTCGCGTTCATCCATATCGTGCCGGGTGATCCCATCTATGTTCTGCTCGGTGACACCGCGACTCCCGACCAGATCGACGCCTTGCGACACCAACTCGGTCTCGACCAACCGATCATCCTGCAATATCTGAATTGGACCGGCCATGTGCTCGAGGGCGACCTTGGGCGGTCGATCTTCTTTCAGGCGCCCGTGCTGTCAGTGATTGCCGATGGTGCCGAGACCAGCACCTTGCTCGCCACCATGACGATGATCTGGGTTGCGGTCATCGGCGTGCCGATCGGCATGATTGCGGCGGTCCGGCACGGTACGTGGCTCGACCAGGGACTGTCCGGCGCGGCGATGCTGATGGCCTCGATACCCACGTTCTGGGTCGGGCTCTACCTGATCCTGATCTTTGCCGCCTGGCTCGGCTGGTTTCCGAGTTCCGGATATCCGTCGATATTCGAAGGCGGTGTCGTCAATCTCCGCTATCTCGTCCTCCCCAGCCTGGCGCTTGCGGCGCCGAATGCCGCTTTGATCCTGCGGCTGACGCGCGCCAGCATGCTGGACGTCTCCCGTGAGGACTACGTGCGCACCGCGCGTGCGAAGGGAATCCGGCCCTGGCAGGTCGTGCGCCGCCACATCTGGCGCAATGCGCTGCTGGCGGTCGTCTCGGCATTCGGCTTCACTTTCGCTGCGCTGCTCTCCGAAGCGGTGGTAACCGAAACCGTGTTTGCCCTGCCCGGCATCGGCCGCCTCGTCGTCCAGTCGATCCTCCGCCGGGACTACCCGGTGATCCAGGGCGTCATCCTGGTCATCGTCGTGGTCTATCTCCTGGTCAATCTGATCGTCGATCTGAGCTACCGTCTGCTCGATCCGCGGGTCGAACTTCAATGAGCAGCAACAGCGCGACCTTGTGGCTCAAGCCGTTCATCGCCCGCCCGATCGCGCTGGCCGGGCTCGGGGTCATTCTGGCGACTGTGCTCGCCGCGGCCTTCGCACCCTGGCTGTCGCCTTACGATCCGTACGCCATCGATCCGCTGATCCGCCTGACGCCCCCGAACGTGACCCATTGGTTCGGCACCGACCAATTCGGCCGGGACACCCTGTCGCGCACCATTCATTCGGCACGCATGGCACTTCTGATCGGCTCGGGCGTGGTCGTCTTCGCCCTCGCGACAGGCGTTCCGGCCGGCGTACTTTCCGCTCTATTCCCGCGGCTGGGTCACCTGCTGATGCGCATGGTCGACGTGCTGATGGCTTTCCCGACTCTGCTTCTCGCACTTGGCCTGATCGTCGTCTTGAGCCCGAGTGTAGCCACTGTCATTCTAGCCATCGGGCTCGGCTACATGACGACGACGACGCGCATCGTTTACGGTCTGACGCTGCGCTTGCGCGCGGAAACCTATGTCGAAGCATCGCGTAGCATGGGCGCTGGAACCGTATGGCTCATCAGTAGGCACATCTTGCCGAACCTGGTCTCACCGCTTCTCGTACAGGCCAGCTTCGTCTTCGCGTTCGCGCAGCTTGGCGCGGCTTCACTCGATTTCCTAGGCCTCGGCGCCCCGCCGGAGATTCCGAGTTGGGGCAACATGCTGGCGGAATCGCGCACCTTCATCACGCGCGCACCGTGGCTGCTCTTCTTCCCGGGCATGATGATCGTGGCGACGGCATTTTCTCTGAACCTGGTCGGCGACGCATTGCGCGATCGACTCGATCCGCGGTTCCGTCAAGTCTTTGGTGAGAAAGGTTAGGCCGTGCTGAGCGTTCGCGACCTTACGGTGTCAGTGGGGCCGGAAACCGCGCCGGTCGACATCGTCGCGGGCGTGTCCTTCGACTTGGCCAAGGGCGAGATCCTCGGTCTCGTCGGCGAGTCCGGCTGCGGAAAGAGCATGACCTCGCTTGCGGTCATGGGATTGCTGCCGCAGCCCGGTCCCCGGGTCCGGGCCGGGCGGGTCCTGTTGGAGGGCAGCGACGTAACGCAGTTGCAGCCCTGGCAACGTGTCGAAGCGGGCCACGGCCGCATGGCCATGATCTTTCAGGAGCCGATGACCTCACTCAACCCGGTTCGTCGGATCGGCGATCAGATCGCCGAAGCCGTGCGCGTGCATGAGGGAATTTCGGGCGCGGCGGCGCTCTCCCGCGCGCGCGAACTGCTCGAGCTGGTGCGTATGCCCGACCCCGGAATGCAGCTGTCGGCGTATCCGCATCAGTTGTCCGGAGGTCAACGCCAACGGGTCATGATCGCGATTGCGCTGGCCTGCAGGCCGCAGGTGCTGGTCGCGGATGAACCGACCACAGCGCTGGATGTCACCATACAAGTTCAGATTCTCGGGCTTTTGCGCGAGCTCTGCAATCGCCTCGACATGGCAGTATTGTTCATCACCCACGACATGGGAGTCATTGCGCAGCTCGCCGATCGCGTGTCTGTCATGTACGCCGGCCGAATCGTGGAAACCGCGGCAGTCGATGCGCTGTTCGGCGAACCGCGTCACCATTACACCCGCGGCCTGATGGATTGCATGCCGTCGCGAAATTCCGGCGTGCGCCGGTTGCCAACCATTTCAGGTCAGCCGCCGGTGCCAGGTACGGTCGCTGCTGGCTGCGTCTTTGCCTTACGCTGCGCGGCGGTGCACGATGAGTGCCGCGTGGCGGCCCCGCCTCGCCTGGAGGCCTCCCAAGGGCACGAGGTGCTCTGCGCATTTCCGCTGGCCGGCGGGGAGCTGCCATGAGCGGCGATGTCATCCTCGACGTCCGGGAAATGATGGTTTCCTTCAGTGCCAGGCGAGCCGGTCGGAAATACCGGGTGCAGGCGGTGGATGGTGTGTCGCTGTCGCTGGCCCAGGGGGAGGTCCTCGGGATCGTCGGCGAATCGGGCTGCGGCAAGACCACGGTGGGCCGAACCATCGTCGGGCTGGTCCAGCCCGGCAGCGGCACCATCAAATTCAAAGGAACCGAAATGATCGGAGCCGGCAGCTCCAGCCTCCGCGCGATGCGTCTGAACGTCCGGATGGTTTTCCAGGATCCCAATGCATCGCTCAACCCGCGGCGCACAATTGGAGACTCGGTGGCAGAGGCGGGCGACATCAGCGGTTTCTTCAAGAGCCGCGCCGAGCGCAGCGCGGCCATCGCGGCCACGTTGACGGGCGTCGGCTTGAATCCGTCTTTCGCCACTCGCTATCCGTACGAACTGAGCGGCGGGCAACGACAACGGGTCGGAATCGCACGCGCCATTCTTCCCACGCCGTCCATCGTCATCGCCGACGAGCCGGTCTCGGCCCTCGACGTTTCCGTGCAGGCGCAGGTGCTCAATCTGATGATGGACCTGCGTGACCAGCTGAGACTGTCGATGCTCTTCATCTCGCACGACCTTGGCGTGATCGGACAGATCAGCAGCCGTGTTGCCGTCATGTATATGGGCCGGGTCGTGGAGCAGGCCGGGACGCGGACGGTCTTGGAACACCCGCTCCATCCTTATACGCGCGCGCTGGTGGCAGCAATTCCAAAGCCGGATCCATCGAAGCGGATCCTGGGCGCGATCGAAACGGGTGAACCGCCAAGCCTATTCACACGGCCACACGGCTGCGCTTACGCGCCCCGCTGTCCAATAGCCAGCGATCGCTGCCTCGTCGACGTTCCAACACTTCGGTCTGTCGGCACGGACGGCAGGACAATCGCCTGCCACAACGTATAACCAGCAAGTGCCGCCCACAGAGAAATGACGCCGCGCATTTTGCTGCCTAGCTGGACCGCCTCCTCTTCCATTTGTTCGATCTGCGATCTACTCCGTCCTGGCGGATGCCGCTCCGGATGGAGATGTCAAATGAAGCGCCTTCTGCTTTCGCTCGTCTCGGCCCTGCTCGTCATCAGCGTGGCGAGCAGCATGCTCAGATCGCATGCACTTTTTCGCTCTGCACAGAGTGGGATGCCAAGCATTCAAGAGTTGCAAACAGGCCGAGCGGGCACGCTGCTGGAGCAACAGATCGAGGACCGGTCCGTCCTGTTCGCCAGAGAGCTGACGCGATAGAGCATACCGGACCAGGACCAGCCTCTTTTCGTCCGCTCGTTTTCATTCAGCCGCGGCGGTCGCGGGTTGCGGCGTTTGATCGTTCGGCCCAGTTCGCGCCATCTCCTCGTCGAGCCAGAGGCTGTGATGTTCGCGTGCCCAGTTGAGGTCGACCTCGCCCGAGCCCATGGCCTCGAAAGCTCCCTCCATCCCGATCGTGCCGATGTAGATATGCGCAATCATTGCGGCCACGAAGAGTACGGCCACCACGGAGTGGATGATCTGGGCCATCTGCATGCCTTCGATGCCACTCATGTAGAACGGGAACATCAGCGCGTATCCCGTTGCGGCAACGAGGCCGCCGCCGATCACGACGATCCAATAGATCATCTTCTGGCCGGCATTGAAGCGATAGGCCGGCGGATGATCATGGCCGACAATGCCCCCTCCCCGCTTGATCCAGGCAACATCCACCTTGTTCGGGAGATTTCCCGCGATCCACATCAGGAAGATCAAGATGACGCCGATGGTGAACGGGAAACTCAGATAGTTGTGGGCATACTTCGCCCATTGCGACCACTCGGAGAAGGCTTCAAAACCGATCAGCGGCAATAACAACGGCCGCCCGAAGGTGATGTTCAGACCCGAGATAGCGAGGATGATGAAGCAGGTGGCTGTCATCCAATGCACGAAGCGCTCAAACAGGGTGAAGCGCACGATAGTGCGTCCCGATCGCCCGCTTTCAAGCCGCACCATGCCACGGGTGAGATAGAAGATCACGAGCACAGCCAGCATGCCGATAATCGCGACGCCGCCGATCCAGCGCAGCGTGACATTGCGAAACTCCCGCCATTCGCGCCCCTGTGGCTGCTCGAGCACGCCCGACCTCTGATCCGGGATGCTGACACGGCCCTGGATTCGGTTCAGCTCCTGCAGCAATTGCTGCTCCTTGACGGAGCTTGCGGTCGGGTTGACCTGCTGAGCGCTCGCTGGAGCCGCCATGATCACCAGAAGCAGCGCGCATGCGCCGAATGCCAGGCGAATGAGTCTTCCAAATGACGCCATCTGCGCCTCCCGGTATCGCGTCCTTGACTGCCCGTCCGCGTCAGGACTCGATCGTCTCGCGATACGCGGTCTTCCAACCCCACGCGCCGGAGCCGTAGCCGCGCTTCATCACGCGTTCCTTGTAGATCTGGGCAATGATCTCGCCGTCACCTGCAAGCAACGACTTGGTCGAGCACATTTCGGCACACAGCGGCAGCTTGCCCTCCGCCAGCCGGTTCGCGCCATACTTCTCGTATTCCTCCCTGCTGCCGTCGGCCTCGGGGCCGCCGGCGCAGTAGGTACACTTGTCCATCTTGCCGCGCGAGCCGAAGTTCCCGACCTTGGGATATTGCGGCGCGCCGAACGGACAGGCGTAGAAGCAGTACCCACAGCCGATGCAGAGATCTTTGGAGTGAAGCACCACGCCATCGGCGGTGGTGTAGAAACAGTTCACCGGACACACGGCCGCACAAGGTGCATCCGTGCAATGCATGCAGGCCATCGTGACCGAGCGCTCGCCGGGCTTGCCGTCATTGATGGTGACGACCCGGCGCCGGTTGATGCCCCAGGGGACCTCATGCTCGTTCTTGCAGGCGGTGACGCAGGCATTGCATTCGATGCAACGGTCGGCGTCGCAGAGGAATTTCATACGTGCCATCGTCGTTGCTCCTTACGCCGCCGCGATCTGGCAAAGAGTGACCTTCGGCTCCTGCATGCCCGTCGCAGGATCGTATCCGTAGGTGGTGATGGTGTTCGCGCTTTCGCCAAGGACGATCGGATCGGTACCTTTCGGGTAGGCGCCGCGAAGATCCTTGCCTGCCAGCCAGCCGCCGAAGTGGAAGGGCATCCAGGCGACGCCCTTGCCGACACGCTCGGTGACGAGCGCCTTCATCCTCGCCCTGGAATTGTTCTCGGCGCCCGTGACCCAGACCCAGCCGCCGTCCTTGACGCCGCGATCGGAGGCATCGGCAGGATTGATCTCGATGAACATGTCCTGCTGCAGTTCGGCGAGCCACGGATTGGTCCGCGTCTCCTCGCCGCCGCCCTCATACTCGACAAGACGGCCTGAGGAGAGGATGAGCGGGAACTGCTTTGCAATCCCCTTCTCCACGGCGGCCTTCTGCACCGAGAAGCCGATATTGGGCATGCGAAACTGCTTGGCATCGGGCAACGTCGGATATTTCTCGACGAGGTCGACTCGTGGCGTATAGATCGGCTCGCGATGGACCGGAATCGGATCAGGCAGGCCGAAGGCGTTCATGCGTGCCTTGCCATTGCCGTACGGTACGCAGCCGTGTTTGAGCGCGACCCGCTGGATGCCCCCTGAGAGATCGAGCGACCACGACACCGAATCCGGATTGGTCGGATTGACCTTCATGATCGTAGCCATCTCCGCTTCGGTGAGATCTGTGTCCCAGCCAAGCTTCTTCAGGCTCGCCAGCGTGAATTCGGGATAGCCGTCCTGGATCTCGGAATCCTTTGAGTAGGATTTGTCGGCCAGCAGGCTGACCTTGCGCGTCGACCCGTCCGGCAGCTTCTCCTCGCGCTCGATGCCGAAGCGCGGCCGGAACGTGCCGCCGCCATCCATCACGGCGAGATTGGTGTTGTAGAGCAGCGGCGTGCCGGGATGCTTGACCTCCGGCGAGCCCCAGCACGGCCACGGCAAGCCGTAATAGTCGCCGCCGACCTCGGGATCGTCCTTGGGCGCACGCATCGTCAGCATGTCGAACTTCGCCTGGTTCTTCATGTGCGCCTTGAGCCGCTCGGGCGATTGCCCGCAATAGCCAGTCGACCAGCTGCCGCGGTTCATCTCGCGCAACACGTCCTCTGCTTCAGGCAGATTGTTCTCGACCTTGATTTTCCTGAACATCTGATCGGCAAAGCCGAGCTTCTTCGCCATCAGATAAATGACCTCGAGATCGTCCTTGGATTCGAAGATCGGTTTGACGATCTGCTCGCCCCATTGCAGCGAGCGGTTCGAGGCGACCCGCGACCCCTTGCACTCGAACTGCGTGGCCACCGGAAGGATGTAGACGCCATCTTTGCGGCCGGCCTCGACCGCCAGCGATGCCCAGGTCGTGGGATGCGGGTCGGCAATGACAAGTAGGTCCAGCGCCTTCAGGCCTTTGAGAGACTCTGGAATGCGCGTGATGCTGTTGCTGGCGTGTCCCTGAACGAACACTGCCCGCACGTTGTCCTTCTGAGCGACCTGATCCTTCGGCAGCGTCACCGCCTCGAACCATCGGGTCAGCGGAATGCCGGGAGTTTCCATGATCTGTTTGGAGTCGAAGCGCGACTTCAAAAACTCGTAGTCCACCTCCCAAACTCGCGACCAGTGCTTCCACGCGCCCTCGGCGAGACCGTAGTAGAACGGCAACGTCACGATATCGAGCCCAACGTCGGTCGCCCCCTGCACATTGTCGTGGCCACGGAAGATATTGGCACCCGCGCCGGCCTTGCCGACGTTGCCTGTCATCAACAGCGCAATGCAACTCGCGCGGACGTTGGCGGTGCCGACCGTCTTCTGGGTCTGGCCCATGGCCCAGATCAGGGTTGCCGGCTTCTCCGTGGCGAACATCTTGGCGACGCGCTTGAGCTGCTCGCCAGGCACGCCGCTGACGCGCTCGACTTCTTCCGGAGTCCACTTCTCCACCTCCTTGCGGAGATCCTCGAAGCCATAGACCCGCTGCTGGATGAATTCCTTGTCCTCCCAGCCGTTCTTCAGGATGTGCCACATCATTCCATAGAGCACCGGAATATCGGTGCCCGGCCGCATGCGCACATATTCCGTCGCATGCGCCGCGGTCCGCGTCATGCGGGGGTCGATGACGATAAAATTGGCGTGTTGGAGCTCCTTGCCCTCGAGCAGATGCTGCAACGAAACCGGATGCGCCTCGGCCGGATTGCCGCCCATGATCATCTGGGTCTTGGCATTGCGAATATCGTTGTAGCTGTTGGTCATCGCGCCATAGCCCCAGGTATTGGCGACGCCGGTGACGGTGGTCGAATGGCAGATGCGAGCCTGATGGTCGGTGTTGTTGGTGCCCCAGAACGCCCCGAGCTTGCGGAACAGATAAGCGCCTTCGTTGGTCATCTTGGCCGAGCCGAGCCAATAAACCGAATCTGGCCCCGATTTTTCGCGAACCTCGAGCATCTTGTCGCCGATCTCGTTGATCGCAGTTTCCCAGGCGACTCGCGCCCATTGCCCGTTCACGAGCTTCATCGGATAGCGCAAACGCCGTTCGCTGTGCACCAGCTCGCGTACGGAAGCCCCCTTCGCGCAATGAGATCCGCGATTGATGGGGGAATCCCAGCTCGGCTCCTGGCCGATCCAGACCCCGTTCGACACCTCCGCAGTCACGGTGCATCCGACAGCACAATGCGTACAGATGTTTTTCTTGACGGTGGCCCCGGCGGTCAGCGGACCCGCCGCGGCGGCTTCCGCTTTGCGCACGCCGGAAATGGGCATGGCACCGAGCGCTGCGAGCGCGCCGCCCGCCAGACCGGAGCGGCGCAGGAAAGCGCGGCGATCAAGGCCGCTGGTTTGGCTTGCGAGAGAGTCCGCGATTGAGCCGCGGCGGTCGGATCCGGACTGTCGTTCTGTTCGCCTGATAAGCACGGCAGCCTCCCTCAGGTCGGATACCGATTGACGCGATAGTAGGCCTTTACGTGATCGGTTTCCTTGTAGCGCGCCTTGCGCTTTTCATCGTTGTTCTCGCTGTCGGCGTGCACGGAGCCGACGAGTGGCGTTGCCAATGTGGCGCCTGCACCCACGGTGCCGACGCCGACCCTACGGAGGAAGTCGCGGCGTCTGACGGTCGCTTTCGTTTCATCGCTCATCGCATCTCTCCCGGACCAACGTGCGGGTGGTCAATTGGTGAAGGTGAATCCTTGCTTTTCGATTTCGACAAACAGGCGGCCGAGCGTGCCGACCGCGCGATAGAACCTCGCGCTCGCCGCCTGCTCCATGTCGGCAAACAGACGTCCCACCCAGGACGAAACGTGTTTTTCGAACAACGCACGCTGCGCAACGAATGGCACTTCCAAGCGGCCATCAGCCATTCCGGCCATGATCTCGCAGAGGATGGCGGCATGATCCTCAGGTTCGGAGTTACCCTCAGCGCGCGCGATGCCGAGTGCCGCGAGATCGGCCCGCAACCGTGACAGCGGCCGTTCGTTGAGGAAGCCGGTTAAATAGTAGGAGGCGTAGGGCAACAACTCACCGCGGCCGAGACCAACGAACAGGTCAAAATATTCGCGTTCAACCTGAGCTGCGGTCGTGCGCGAAGCGGCTTCCACCAGGCCGGCATGAGCCTGACCGAGTGGCGTTCCGTCTCCACTCAAACCTGCAAGCCGATCGAGCAAGCTCTTGGACGGCGCAGCCGCGAGCAAGGCGGCGAGAAGGGCATATTCCTGCGCGCGCGCGACGTCGATCGGATCGATGATGTGTTGCGATGCCGTGCCCTCGTGATGGTGATCAGGATAGAGATCGGGACGCAGTTCGGTGTGGGGAACACCCGTTGCCGCTTCCACCGCAATCACCCGCTGAGCGGGTATATCGCTCCAGTTCGAAATTGAGGGCTGGCTGACGTGGATTTTGCGCGCAAGCTGGATCCCGCCGCCTGCGGCGTCGATGGTGCGATCAAGCCCGCCGTCACGCACATGGACCTCCGTTGCCTGAGACCCTCGAGTGACCAATTTTTACTTGCGCAACAAAGCGCTAGCAGAGCCTAGACCTGGCTCCGCAGACGGTCAATCGCCGCTCTATAGATTGAGGCTATAGCCTTTGGTAGCAACACTATTGAGGCAGGGCACCGCCATGAATGCGGCGCCGCACTGTATCGGCTTCCGAGATCGGTTGCGATGCAACGGGAGCCGCGATCTCCTTGGGGACGGCTTCATCAGGCGTCTCTGTATGCACAGCGGAGTGCGCAATATCCCCATTCGGAACGTCCGAGGACTCCTGCAATTGCGTCGGCGCGTCAGGTTGTGCCTCTGCGGCGTCACGCAGACCCCCGACGATCCGGTCGACCCAGGCTGCCAGCTCCGCCTGCGAGCAATCGAGCGGCCCGAAGCCCGGCATGGCATTCGGATCGTTGAAGTCCCAGGCGTTCTCGGCGAGCCCCACGAAATCGCGGATCGCCGGATCGGCCGTCCAGGCGCGGCGAAGAGCCGCTTGCACCAATTCCGGCGGAATACCTTTGCGCAGGAACGCGGTGATGTCGGTCGCGGCGGTGATCGCATCGATCGACGGCAAGCTCCCGAGATCCGCATAAGGTTCGGCCTCGGCCGCCGGGGACGACACCGGGGCTTCACCGGCCGGCCGCGCTGTTTCCGGCGCCAGCCGAGCATCCGATTTTGACTCGCGCTTGCGGCGCGACCAACGTGCGAGAAACTCTTCCTCGGTCATTCTTGCCCGCCTTCATGCCGCCGACGCGCCAGGGCCTCGGGATCGGCGCGCCGTCGCTCGCGTTTGACGAACTCTCTCTCGACGTGGTGTTCGGCGATAAAGCTTTCAATCACCTCGCGCACCACCTCGGGCATCGGTACGGCTTCAACCAGATTGTCAGCGGCCTCGGTAAACCCCTCCCCTTCCGCGGGATCAGCAGTCGCGGCGGCGATCGCATAAGGCCAGGCCCCCTCGGATGGGCTCAAGACCACCCAGATGCTCGGCGTGCCGGAGGCAACATTGTCGCGGTAACGCGCGGTTTCCGACACGTACAGATCAACCGTTGCACTGCCGGCATAGAACCAGGTCGTGCCGCACTGTTCGCGCAAGATTGTCCAGGGCTCCACGTCCGGATTGTCAGGCAATACTGCGGCGCTCCGCCAGATGAAATCCACCCAGGGCGAATCCGGCTTGCGCCGTTCGACGACGATGCCGACGGGGATACGCTGGAGTGGCAGGGCAACGCTCATGACATGGTTTCCAGGCGCCTGATCGGGAGTCCCGTCAACACGTTCTGCGGCTTCATCCGGAGCTTCTGATCGGCTGTCATCGCCAGGATCAGATAGACCGGCTCGCCCCGCAAGGTCTCCATAACGAGCCGAGGATCCGCAAAGGTCAGGCGAAACAGCGAAAGAATTCGCTCTGCGCTGGGCCCGTCAAGCTCCTCGCCGTGCCAAAGCCGATCGCCCGTCTTGGTGGCGTCAGCGTCCAACCCGACGTACCAGGCCAGCTTTACCTCGCGCAGTTCCGTCAGCGGTTCAATGGCAACATCGATCCCGAGCAGATGGCAGACCCAGCGTGTCATCGCCTGTGCCAGCGCGCGAGACCCTCGCCCGCCCGCGGTGAGATCGAAGGCCATATCGAACTGGTCGCTGCGTTTCCAATAGCTCTCGGCGTTTTCCTCGCTCAAGACATCGAGCTGAGCGTCAGTCTTGGTGCCCAGCATCGAGATCAGCGACAAGATAGGCGTCGGGCTGCGACCGCCGACAACCTCTTCATCGCCAAGCAGCAAGGCCTGTTCATGCGGAAGGATCCGTTGCGGCCGGAAGAACAGCTCGGCGGCGCGCAGCACAAACGCATCGTCGTTGCCGTCAAGCGCATTGCGCAAGATCACGTGCACGAGCTGATTGATGAACAGCGGCGGCAGGTCGTTCGACGACGAACGCAGGACCGCAAGATACGCAGCTTCGAGCGTGGGGTGCCGCAACATGAGATCGCGAAACGCCACCACGAGGCGCCAGTTCTCCCGCGCGTCCTCATCGGCGATCGCAGCGACCTCGTCGGCTCCGACCGGCCGGCGCGGATCAGCAAGCATCTCACGATGCAGTCTTCGTTCGACCGGGCACGCGTCCTTCGGCGGCATCAGCTCGGGACGGACAAAATAAGCCTTCAAGAATTCGTCGGTGACACGAAGTCCGCCGCTCTCGTCGCGATCGAGCAGATGATGGCCGCATGCGATCCAGAAATCACTCATCGGAAGGGCGGCTCCTGACCCCCCTCAGAATAGTTAAGATCGCTGTCGGCTTTGACATCATCCTCGATTTCCATGAACGAGAACGCCTTGCCATGCCGCTGCCCTTCCCGCAGTTGCAGCTTGCGGAAGCCCTCGTGGACTTCGCCATCGCCCGCCGAACGGTGGACCGCAATGAGCGAGCTGATCGGGTGCGTGCAGAGCGACTGCGCAAAGGTGACTTCCTCTTCCGCAGCGGCCCTCGCAATTGCCATGTCTGGTGCGCCGAACCGATCAACGAGTTGCCTGGCGAGGAGTTCGATCAGCACCTGGCAATCATCCTCGGTCGCCGGAACGATCTGCGCCAGGGTCGACCATCCCCAGGATTGCACGCCGAGAAAGCCGCTGCGGAAGGCGGCGCGCGCCTTTCCGCTTAGCTTCGCCGGATCCTGATCGCAGAAGCGGAAGGCGCCGGAGACGGCCCACTCGCCTGGCATTGCCGGCACGTCGAACGTGAAGGTATCGGAGACATCGAGCGCGATGGTGCGCAGGAGTTTCGCAGCCTTTTTCACGACCCTGGCCCTCCGAGCTTCGAATCGAGCCACGATGGCGTGGCGAGCGCCTTAACAAGGTCTGCCCGCTCGGTCGTGTCACTGCCGATGCGGCGCGTGAGCAAATCGCCGCGATCATCGATGCGTCGAACCATCTGCCGCTCGCGAGGGATGCGGCTGAGATAGTCGCGCGCGACGCTGTCAAATCCATCGACCTGCCAGCTGTCGATCGCCCGCATCAGGTGCCGCGCAAAGCTCTCTGTGATCTGTGCTGCGCCGGCCTCGCCGAACCCTTCCTCATCCAGGGCGGAGGCAAGCGGGCGAACACCGGGATCACGATCGTTCATCATGACTGTCCGGATCATGGCCCCGAACACGAGCCAGCCCGGCGGCTCATCCTCGTCCGCGGATGCGGGCCAGCCAAGCCGTCCCCCTCCGACCAGCCCTCCGTCAATCCTCACCTTATCGGGCCAACCGACCGCAACCTCCTTCGCCGGCGGCGCATAGGCGCGCAGGGCGTCCGTCAGAGCAACCATGCCGGCGTAAAAGGCGCGGCGTGCGGTGGTCAGCGGCTCGGCCGGCTCCAGCACCACCGCGAACTCGGCGAGGTCGAACCGTCCTACATAGACCAGCGTGCCGGCACCGCTTTCGGGTGCAATGCGGCATGCATGGGCGAACGCATCTCCGCTCTCGCGCAACCGGACCAAGGTAAAGGGCGGCGGCAATTGGATCTGTTCCGCCATGGAAGCGTGGCTGGTTGGGATCGACCGCAGGCCTTCCTCCACTTTCTCCTTTTTCCCGATTGACAATATCTATACGAGGCAAAGGATCAGCGCGAGTCCGTCATTCGTCGCCTTCTTGGAGGGATGAACCTGGAGCAGCCAACGAAGACAATCCTGATTTGCTCGTGTGAAGACACGATGCGTCTTGACGTGGCCGCGATCAAGCGCGGATGCAGCAATGGCGACGTCAAGAGTTTTCGTCACCTGTGCGGCGCCGAGCTCGGCCACTTTCGCGCAGGCGCAAAGGCAGAAAGCCCTCTGACCGTTGCCTGCACGTATCAGCAATCCTTGTTTGCGGAGGAAGCCGGCGAGCGTTCCGCGCCGATCGCTTTCGTGAACATTCGCGAGACGGCCGGCTGGTCGACCGAAGGCGCGCAAGCGGGCCCCAAAATGGCAGCGCTGCTCGCAGCGAGCGCCGTGCAGGCGCCCGATTATCCGCTGGTCACGCTTGCGAGCGACGGGGTCATCCTGATCTATGGCAGGGACGAGGCGGCGATCGAAGCTGGGAGGCTGCTTTCGGATCACCTCGATGTGACGGTGATGCTGAGGGACCCGGGCGAGATCGTCTCGCCTCTAGCAACGCCCTTCCCGGTCGTTAAGGGAACGATCCGCAACGCCAGAGGACATTTTGGCGCTTTCGAGCTCACCATCGACGACTACGCTCGCCCGCATCCCTCTTCGCGCGATCACTACGTCTTTGAAACTCCACGCAACGGCGCCACCTCGCGTTGCGACATCATCCTTGACCTATCGGGAGAGAGACCGCTGTTTCAGGCGCATGATCTGCGCGACGGTTACTTGCGGGCCGATCCAAAGGAGCGGGGCGCGATGCTCCGCGCCGTTCTGAGCGCGCGCGATCTCGTCGGGCGTTTCGATAAGCCAAAATACGTCGAGTTCACGCCCGATCTTTGCGCCCATTCGCGCTCGAATCTGACCGGCTGCCATCGCTGTCTTGATCTATGCCCCACGAATGCGATCACGCCAGCCGGCAATCATGTTGCCATCGATGCCGAGATTTGCGCCGGCTGCGGCCAATGTGCCGCCGCCTGTCCGACTGGTGCCGCCTCCTACGCGTTGCCGCCCGCGGACACCGAGCTTCAGATCATCCGCGCCATGCTGCTCGCCTATCATCAGGCGGGTGGATCGAACCCCGTCCTGTTGCTGCACGATCGCCAACACGGCACGCCGTTGATCGACGCGCTGGCGCGGCACGGGGATGGCCTGCCTGCCCACGTCATCCCTCTGGCCGTCAACGAGGTGACGCAGATCGGGCTTGAGGCCGTCATCGGCGCATTTGCCTACGGAACGACCGCGTTCCGGTTTTTGCTCCGCGGCAAGCCGCGGCATGACGTGACTGGACTGACCCAAACGATCAGCATGGCAGAGACCATCCTTGGGGGCCTCGGATTTGGGCAGCGCCGGGTCACTGCTATCGAAACTGACGACCCGGATTCAATGCTGGAGCAACTGAGGGGCATCGAGCGGTTTGCAGCGGTGAAGACGCCTGCGACGTTCAAGACGGTCGGCAAGCGGCGCGACCTGCTTCGCTTCGCGTTGAGCGAACTGCATCGTCTCGCGCCAAATCCGGTCGACGTCATTGCCTTGCCTCAGGGCGCCCCCATTGGCGCAGTGAGCGTTGATACCGGTGGATGCACGCTGTGCCTGTCCTGCGTTTCCGTCTGCCCGACCGGCGCGCTCCGCGACGATCCTGACCGCCCGATGCTCAAGTTCGTCGAAGATGCCTGCGTGCAATGCGGCCTCTGCCAGAGCACCTGTCCCGAGAAGGTCATCACGCTGAAGCCCCAGGTCGATTTCCGCGCAGGCCGCGCGCCCGCGATTGTGATCAAGGAGGAGGAGCCTGCCCTTTGCATCCGCTGCGGCACGGCGTTCGGCGTGAAGAGCACGATTGATCGCATCGCGGGCAAGCTCGAGGGCCGGCATTGGATGTATCCGGCGGGCGACAAGCGCCTCGACGCCATCAGGATGTGCGCGGATTGCCGCGTGATCGTGATGAGCGAACAGCGGTTCGATCCGTTTGTGGGCGTGCCAGAACGCGCGCCGCCCCGAACCACCGAGGATTATTTGCGCCAGCCGGACAGCAAGACCTGAGCGCGAGCGTCCGTCATTGGCGTTGGGGTCTTCACCTATCGCGAGGTCGTCCGGGCCAGGAAGTCGGTCAAGGCGCGGCGGTCTTCGGCCGATCCGATGCGCTGTTCCGGCATCTTCGTTCCCGGCGTGTAGGCGTTGGGCCCGACTTCAAACAGCTTTGCGACGGTCTCGGGGGTCCAGACGATATCCATCGTCTTGAGCGCCTCGGAAAACCGATAGCCCGAGAGCGAGGCGATTTTCCGTCCGAACAGTCCGGCGAGCGTTGGCCCTGCGCGTTGCGGCTCCTTGGCCGACAACGTGTGACAGGCAACACAAGCGCGAAAGACATCGGCGCCATGATCGCCCGCATAGGCGGCCAGCGGATCCGCTGATGTCCCGAACAGGCTCGAACCGACCGGCTCGCCGGTATGCACGTTCCAGCGCCGGATCTTTCCGTCCGCACCTCCGGTCACGAGCGTTGCTGCATCATGCAGGAACACGACGGACCAGACCGGGAAACCCGGTCCCACGAGTGTCCGCAACACACTCCGCGACTTGCGCTCCACAATGGCAACGGTGCCGCCGATGCCCGCGGCCGCGATCAGGGTCCCATCATCGGAAAGCGCTAAAGCGACGATCGGTGCCGAGCCTGCGGCCACCTCGCCCGCCGGCTCTCCGTCCGCAGTCAGCATGCGCAGCTTGCCGTCAGCCCCTGCCGCGACGATCTCGCCACCGGGCGCGATGGCGACGGCGTTCAATGGCGCCGGCAGTTGCACCATTTCAGGCCGGCCCTCCGGCAAACGCCAGATGCACAACGCACGATCATAGCCGACGCTCACGAGCGACATGCCGTCCGGAGCGAAGGCGACACCATTCACATTCTGCGCGTGACCTTCGAACTCGCGGGAGGCGCCATCAGCCAAAGACCAGAGGCGCACGCTATGGTCCCAAGAGGCCGAGGCGAGCGTCGATCCGTCCGACGCCACGGCGAGTGCCACGACGGGACCGGTATGCCCCTCCAGCACTTGATCAGGCTGGGGCCGGCCGGCCGTCCATACCGCAAGCCGGGCGTCGGCCCCCGCGGTGATCATGCGGCCGTCCTGCAGGAAAGCAACGGCATTGACAGCGCCCGCATGATACCGCAGCACCTCGCCCGCTGCGTCGGTTTTCAGCGACCAGCGGATGGCGGACGTGTCGAAGCTGCCCGACAACAGACTGTCGCCGTCAGCCGAAACGGCGAGCGCACGGACGGCGCCGCCGTGACCCGCAAGCTGCGCGTGCGCCGCTGACGCAGCAACAACCTCCAGGAGGGTCGCGGCGACCCGGGCGCACGAAGCCCATCCCATCAATCTGTGCCGACCATGGTCACGTCCGTGCCTTCAATAATGTACGAAATAGACGTCCGCGGCATCACCTCTACTTCTCCGGAGCCACCACCTTCTTGGACGAGCCCTCGGGCGCCGCCTGCATCCCGGCCGGGCTCTGGCCTTGCGGACTCTCGGCGGGCGCGCCGCCCGAACCCGTAGTGATCGGGCCCGTCAGCCCTGTGGCTGCGGCTGCTGTGGGCGACCCTGTCTTTCCAGACTAGGCGAGCGCACCATCGAAGGCCACGACCGCTGCCAAGCGCTGCCTAGCATAGCATGGATGTCGGTCCCTTCACGGCGTGTTCCTCCGTTGGAGCCAACCTTCAACGAGGAAGGATCGAGATCAGTTCCTGGATGCGCACTTGGTCAGTTCGCCCATTGTCCGCATTCTCCACTTGAATGGCGGCAGCGCGAGTCATAGCTTTGGTGCGTCACGTCTTTGCTCGTCATGTCAAGGAAGACGGCATGCAGGGGCAATCGAGGCCATGGCTGCGAATGATCTCATGGCTACGCGCCGTGCGCGTGCTCTCGATTGCTCCAGATCCTGCCGCCCGAGAAGCTTCGCCTCTCCTCGTCCTCACGGTCGTCGTGCTCATGCTGCTCCTCGCCATATTGGAAATCGATTTGCACAGCGCCGACCTTCAATCGCTGGGGCTAATAGGCGATGCATTTTCAATCGACCCTGTTTTTAAGAGCCCTTAAAGTCGGCAGCAACGGCGGCGAACTCTAGATCGTTCGTCACAGCTACTCATAGGAAGCGGCATCGTAAGATGAGTACGGCTTGTAAATGATGGAGTTTGCGCATGAAGGCTTTTCTGCTCGGTTGCGCTGCAGCCATTGTGATCGCAATTGTAGCAATGGCGCTCTTGGATCAGGTTCAGGAGCCCGTCGCCCAGGCGTTTGCTACAACCGGTGTGCGCCTGTAAGACCGCCCGCCGCAACAGGCGCCGCGGCGGCTGCTTGATGCTGGGCTACTATCTCCACCAGATGGAGTGCGGGCTTGGATGACATCGCGATAAGGCGATCGATTGTTGGAGCATTGATCACGCGCCGAGGGCGGGTTGCGATCAGGCACATTAAGGGTGGCCGTTCCCTCATGGTCGTCTGAGCCAGGGCAAGTACCAGAGCCATGATCGCCGGTCCGAGCGGGCGTCGCTCTGCTGCCGGAACCATCACTGGTCGATCACCTGTAGGCCTCCTCGTCGAGTGGCAACGGGCGTGAATAGTATGATGTATGCAAGATCCTGCTTGCGCGGCGAGACGCCGGCAAGGTCTCCGCAAATGTCCGTGCTTGATCTCGACTAATAGCTCTGTTTGGATAATTGCCCTTCGGCAACTCGTATTTCGGATGATCATGGCGAATGAAATAAATGGATACCGTCGTTCATTGGATGCTCGCTCACAAGAAAGCATCGTGACCGTCCACCGCACCGGCATCGGCAATCGGCTACTGGCAGCGTTGCCGCCGGCGGATCTCGGATTGCTCACGCCCTACTTCCAGAAGGTCTCGTTTGAGCCAGATGCCGTCCTGGTGCGGTCGGGCGATGAACTCGACCCGGTTTATTTTCCCCATAGCGGCGCAATCGCCTTCATGCTCGATATGCCGAACGGGCAAACGGTCGCGACCACCTTGATGGGGCGGGAAGGCGCTTTGGCCTCTTTCTCCGTTCTCGGCCCGTCGCTTTCATCCGTGACCGCGGTTGCTCGCGTGGCCGGCACGGCATCGCTGATTTCCGCCGCAAAATTTCGGGCTGCCTATGCGCAGAGCGCAGCCATCAGGAATGTCGTGCAGCTCCACGCCCGCGCGCTGTTATTGCAGCTCCAGCACGTAGCCGCTTGCAACGCGCTGCACAGGGTGGATGGCCGCATGGCGCGGTGGCTGCTGCAGCTTCACGACCGCGTCCCCGATGACCTCCTTCCGGTGACGCAGGAGGCGCTTGCGCAATTGCTTGGGGTGCGGCGGACGACAGTGACGCTGACGATGAGCAAGCTACGCAAGGCCGGAGCCGTCCCGTCCGACCGGCGAGGATTTGTAGAGATCGATCGGGCGCGGCTCGAGAGGGTCGCATGCGATTGTTATGCGCTCATGCAGCGCAAGATCGATCGGATGTATTGCCAGGAATTGTCGGCGCCGCAGCCTACCCTTGCGCCGTTCCGGGAAAGCGCCAGCGTCGCCTCCGGCGGAGCGGGGTGAAGTCGGGGCCGTTTCGCGGGCGGGAAATAGAAGGAAAATCCAAGAACCGCGGTGAGAGTGCAGACCAGGGGCGGCGATGCTCCTGCTCTTCACCTTCATGGTTCCATCGCCGGGTTGCTCTTGCGCTCGGCGAACATCAGCCCGACATCACGGCGGCGGCAGTGATCCTGACGATGGTTTCAGTAGTCCTGCTCGCCACGATGGAAGGCCTGCGGCGACGCAACGAACGGCTGAAGGGTAACAAGCCTCGATCGGCGTCGTTAAGCCCGCTCGGCCAAATCCGAATGCGCTGCACACTCGTCAATTACGCCCGCCCCATACTCACGAAGCTCCCACCGAGCATCATTGCGGCGGCTTCAGTTCGCCGGCGAGCCAGCCGACCGCATCCGTGTTCATCGGATCCACGGCAAAAGCGACCGTTTCCGTGCGCTCGCAGGTCGAACATTCGAAAGTGCGCTCTTCGATTCCTTTTTGGGCGGGAGAGATGCGAGCCAGCCCCATCCGGTGCTTGCATACCGGACACATCGGTCGCTCGTTGGTCAAGGCAGTCATCCATGGAACCCCTGGAGGAATGCATCATGATACTTTCCGAACCGAGAGTCTCTAGCTTTTGTAGTTTTTGTGCTCCCGCCCGCCCGCCAGGAGGGAACGAGTCCAGTCGACCCAGGTTGACTCTACAGGTCCGCGCGCAAATGCGTGGGCCTGCGTGGCTCCGCCCCCAAGCCCCCAAAAGCCCCCCAAAGGCGGGGCTACGCTCAGGTGAGCGTATCGGCCTTGAATATTGTCCCTTTCGTGCAACATGGACCCGTGCGCCGTCAGAGGATTGAGTTGCCGCGCTTACGCGGGACGAGGCCAGTCGTGAGCGCCGATTGTGGCTCAGGCACGCCGATCCACACGTCAGGCCTTTGTGCAGGATCTCGATGCAAGCGTGACGCCGCTTACTCGGAGTCCAGAACCTCGACAACTTCATAGAGATGGGGATCGATTTGATCGGTCAGGTTATCAAACTTGCCCCACTCCTTACGAAAGCCCGGCGATTGGTGGGCAGAATGCAGCTGTTCGCGAGTTTGCCATTGGATGTAGTTGACGATGCGCCGACCGTCGAGGCTTCGATGCAAGCTGATCGATACAAAGCCCGGCTGGCGCGCCATGAATCGGGCTCGATCAGCCATCAGCGAGAGCGCCTCCGTCTGCTTGGCCGGTTCGGCTTCGACGATAGTGATCTGCGTGACTATCTGACTATCTTTCTGAATACGGGCCATGGAGCCACTCCTTCTGGGCTCAGGTTCCTCTTGAGCTCCCTCCGCCTCCAAGGATGCTCATTCCGAAGGTTTGAACGCCCGAGCGGTAGTAAGAGTTCAAATCGGGCACCATCTCAACCCGTGGTCAGGTCTTCGCATCCAGTCATTGGCACTATTTGAGGAGGAACAACATGAAACAACACATCATCGAGGTCTTTTCTCCTGGGTTGATTGACTGGAGTCCGCTCGTGAGCATCGGCAACGCGATGCCGCCCCGCGATCCTGATGAAGACGAAGATGACGATGAGGAAGAAGAAGAAGAGGACCTCGCCGACGAACCGCCGGTCGTGCGGGAGCCAGACGAAGACTAGACTAGCCGTCCGTTGGCAGCCGGCGTTATAGTGTCTCCCATGAGCTGGGATGAGAGAGACGTAGCGCTGCTCAAGGAACTCTGGGCGTTGGGACACAGCGCCGCACAGATCGCGCGCACACTCGGGTGTAGCCGTAACGCAGTTTGCGGGATGCTGACTCGATTGTGCCTGAAGCGTGGTCACAAGCCGCCCGCAGCAAAGCCCAGAATAAGGCCAGTCCCGAAGCGAAGGCCGGCGTTATCGGCCGCCTGTGCCAGCCCGATGGAAAAGAAGGTATCGAAACCGCTTAAGAGGCAGCAGCCTAATGAATTCAGCAAGCGCCAGCTTTACGCCATGCTAGCTGAGGCGGTCAAGAATACGGGCTAAGCGCTCATCGCGACATACAGCAAGACCGGGACGCGGCGAGGCCGTCCTCTACGGCCGACTCGCGATCGCGCATTGAGCGCGATCGACGAGGACGGTCTTGCCTGCCGAGGCGCGGAGATCGATGCCGAGAAACATGATCCTTGCAAATCATCCTTGCAAATCGTGGACGTCGATATGGACGACGGCACCGCAACGTCGGATAGTCAATCAATCCAAAAAGCCTGATCTCGTCAAGGGAGACGCCGCATGCTGAAATCGATCGATCCGCTTTTGAATGCGGATGTTCTCTATGCGCTGCGGTCCATGGGGCATGGCGACGATCTGGTGCTCTGCGACACGAACTTTCCGGCCGACGCGGTCGCGCGCCAGACTGTGCTCGGGCGGCTATTGCGCATCGACAACGTCACCGCAAGCCGCGCCGCGCGCGCGATCCTGTCGGTGCTGCCGCTCGACAGCTTCGTGGACAAGCCGGCATCCCGCATGGAGATCGTCGGCCAGCCCAACGAAATTCCACCTGTGCAGAGCGAGGTCCAGGCTGAAATCGATGCGGCGCAGGGCCGATCGTTTCCGATGGCCTCAGTCGAGCGCTTTGCGTTCTACGAGCTTGCGAAGAGATCCTATTGCGTGATTCAGACTGGAGAGCGGCGCTTCTATGGTTGCTTCATCTTCAAGAAGGGCGTCATCCCGCCGGATGTGGCTTGAGGTGCCCCCTCAAACCGTCTGGACGACGGCACGGCTGCACGAGGCGACTGACATAAATACGACGTCGTGATCATGTCGCTCGCGGAACCTGCTCATTCACGATCACCGCGACGGTGATCGGCGCTGCACGGCATCAATCATCTTGCAGCGCGGCATTGCGAAGACTCTGCTCATCGTTCACGCATCGACGGCACGCGCGACCTCAACCTCAAGCGCATTCGTTGACTTTGATATGTGCCGCTGCATACTCGACACGGCCTCTGCCGCCATCGCCACGACGCGGAAGTCCGCCGAGCGTCACGTCATCGAGGTGCTCGGGCGAATTAGACTTCACAAAGAAAGTCACGCAAAGACAGTCAAACACGGGAGGGTATCGCGATGAACCAGCACGATCAGCATTCCGCGTCCCAGCCGAACCGGCGAACGGTGCTGAGGGGCGCGGCGAGCGCCGCAGCACTCGGGACCAGCGGCGCACTCGGCACGTTCTCGGAGCTCGCATTGGCGCAAGCCAACCTACGCGCGCAGATCACGCAAATTCCGGGTGTCGGCAAGGGCGCACCGACGGACGCCGACTGGCAGAAGGTCGGCGAGCTCTGCCTCGGCCCGACCAAAGCGAGCATCAAGGAAGGCGACTTCAGGGGCGTCGAGCTCTCGTTCATGGGACTCAACAATCAGAACCTGCACAACCTCCTGTTCCGCGGCTTCCTCAAGCCGTGGGAAGCTTATACGGGCGCGAAAATCTCCTGGATCGATCTCGCCCAGGCCGACTACAACCCGCGGCTCCAGCAGGCGATCGCGACGGGCACAGTCGATTTCGACATCCTCGAGATGGGCGCGCCGTTCGAAGGCGATGTCTGCGGCAAGGGCCTGGCATCGGAGATGCCGGACTGGGTCAAAAAGCAGATCGATATCGATGACTATGTTGATTATCTGAAGCCGCCGGTCGGAACCTGGAACGGCAAGACCTATCGCGTCACCATCGACGGCGACTGCCACAACTTCAACTACCGCACCGACGTGTTCTCCGACGCAGCCCTTGCCAAGGCCTGGAAGGACGCCGGCAACACGGGCGAATGGGGCGTGCCGAAAACCTGGCAGCAGGTCCAGGCGGTGACGAAATTCCTCAAAGGCAAGAAGATCAAGAACCAGAATGCGTTCGGCTATCTCGATGCGCCAAAGCCCTGGGGCGGCTTCGGCTTCTATTTCCTCGGCAGCCGCGCCTCTGCCTACGCCAAACATCCCGAGGACAAGGCTTGGCTATTCGACATCGATACGATGAAGCCGCGCATCAACAATCCGGCCTGGGTGCGCGCTATCCAGGACGTCGTTGACGCGCTGCCGTTCGAGCCGGCCGACCAGCTCAACGCCGATCCGAACACCACCGGCTTCCAGCAATTTCTCGCCGGCATCGGCTCGATGATCCCCTGGTGGGGCGACATCGGCCAGGTCGCCAAGGCGAGCGATACCTCGGTCATCGGCGATATCGTCGGCTTCGACATTCTGCCGGGATCGGACGATGTCTATAATTCCAAGACCGGACAGTGGGACAAGCTCGCGAGCGGTCCGAACCACGCGCCGAACTGCGCCTATCTCGGCTGGGGCGTCTATGTGATGGCCAGAGTCAATGGCGACGAGAAGAAGCACAAGGCCGCCTGGAGCGCGGCTGCGCATCTCGGCGGCAAGGATCTGTCGCTGTGGATGGTGATGTATCCATCGGGCTTCCAGGCCCACCGCGCCAGCCACTTCCAGTTCGACGAATGGGTGGCCGCGGGCTATGACCGCAAATACATCACCTCCTACCTCAACTCGCAGCTCGGCTCCTACAATCATCCGAACCGGGCGGTCGAGCCGCGCATTCCCGGCATCTTCCAGTACTACAGCATCGCGGAGGATGAGCTGACGAAGATTTTTGCCGGCAAGATCGACGCGCAGACCGGCGCGAACAATATCGCCGCCGCCTGGGAGAAGCTGACCGACCAGATCGGCCGCGAGCGTCAGATCGGACTCTACAAGGCCTCGCTCGGCGTGTAGCCGCATGAGCCTCACGAAGACCCTCGGCTGGCGCCGCTCTTGCGGTGCCAGCCGAAAACTTACCCGGCGGCCGGCCGGTCATTCAGGATCGGCAGAGTGCCATGCAGAATTCAGCTTCCGTGACCGACGACCTGTACCACCAGCCCGCGGTAGCACGCACGCCGGCCAGGCGGAAGGCCGCGGGCCGCGCGATTGTCGCGCTGGCGTCGTTCGGCTTCCTGCTCGTGCTCCTCGTCCAGATCCTGCACACGACCGGTGCGACCGCGGCCGGGTTCTCCGATTGGCGACCGATCCTCATCGCCTATCTCATCTGGGCCGTTGCGTTCGCCATCGCCCAAGTGCTGATCCGCGGCGAGCGAGGCCAGCGCGCGCTGTTCCTGCTGCCGGCGGTGTTCTTCACCATTGCGGTGGTGATCTTCCCGACCGTCTTCGGAATCTATATCGCCTCGCTCGACTGGAATCTCAGCTCGGTCGAAGGCCCGCGTTTCAGCGGCTTCGGCAATCTCGTCGGGATGTTCAACGACACCTATTACTGGAACGCGCTGGGCAACATGATCTTCTACACGGTCGCGGTCCTCGGCGAGTACGCGATCGCGTTCGGCCTCGCGCTCCTGCTCAGCGCCGAGATCCGCGCGCGAAAATTCTTCCGCATCGTGTTCCTGCTGCCGATGATGCTGAGCCCGGTCGCGGTGAGCTGGATGATCGGCAAGTCGCTCCTCGAATTCCGTTTCGGGCCCGCTGCGACGTTGGCGCGCTATCTCGGATGGGAGAACCCGGCGTTCTTCGCCTCGCCGTGGATGGCGCGCTTGAGCATCCAAGCGATGGACGCCTGGGTGTCGATCCCCTTTATCATGATCATCCTGCTCGCCGGCCTCCAGGCCATGCCCCGGGAGGTGCAGGAGGCCGCCAAGGTCGATGGCGCCAACGGCTGGCAGTCGTTCTGGCACGTTACCTTTCCGATCATGCTGCCGGTCAGCATCACCGTCCTCATCATCCGCATCATCTTCAAGCTCAAGCTTGCCGACATCGTGATCAACGTGACGGCCGGCGGCCCCGGGGGTGCCACCGATACTGTATCGAGTTTCATCTATCGCGTGTACCGCGACCGCTCCAATGTCGGATACGGCACGGCACTCGCCATGGTTTATCTGGTTCTCATTATCGCCCTCCTGACGGTGCTCCTTCGCCTGTCCAAGCGTTGGACGCAGAGAGTCGCCTAGAACCAAGGAGTTCACGCGCGTGTCGATATCGACATCGGCATTGAAGCCCGTCCGGCGGCATCCTGCGGCCCCGCGCGCCAAGCGGATGCTTGGCCGCGTGCTGATCTATGCCGCGCTCCTGTTCTGGACTTTCATTTGCCTGTTCCCGATTTACTGGACGGTGACAACGTCGTTCAAATCGGCAGTCGACGTCACGCAGGCCCACCTGATCCCATGGGTCGATTTCCAGCCGGACTGGAAGGGATGGCGCTCGCTCGGGCTGTCGCCAGACACGCTGTTCGGCACCTCGACCGCCCGCGCGGAATTCATGAGCCGGTTCGCCAACAGCATCATCACCTCGATCGGCGCATCCCTGCTCGCGTTGATCCTCGGTTCGCTTGCCGCCTATGGCCTCAGCCGCTTCCGCTACAAATTCGCCTGGATGCGCAACGACGACATCCTGTTCTTCTTCATGTCGCAACTGATCTTGCCGCCGGTCGTGCTCGCCCTGCCCTTCCTCGTGCTCTACAAGGCGCTCGCGCTGCTCGACACCCGGTTCGGCCTGATCCTGCTCTATACGCTCTCGGTTCTGCCGATCGTCATCTGGATCATGCGCGACCAGTTCAACGCGATCCCGATCGAGCTCGATGAAGCCGCCTTCGTCGATGGACTGTCGACCTGGGGCGCGTTCCTGCGCATCATCCTGCCGCTTGCGGTGCCCGGGATGGTGGCCGCTTTCATCCTGTCGCTGGTGCTGTGCTGGAATGAGTATTTCTTCGCGGCCCTCCTTACCAGCACGGATGCGAAGACGCTGCCGGTGATGGTGGCGAGCCAGACTGGCTCGCAAGGCATCAACTGGTGGTCGATGGCGGCGCTGTCGACGGCGGCAATCGCCCCGCTCGTCCTGGTCGGCATCTTTCTCGAGCGCTACATTGTGAGTGGCCTGACGACGGGCGCGGGAAAGTAGCAGGCATGTTGAAACACTGAGAGTGATATCGATCGGATCTACGGCCTCGCCTGCCCGCCTCGCCTCGTCACGACCAAAAGGATCCGATCGGGACGATGAAGACCTGCGTGGTCGGCACCATGAACGTCCTCGGACTGCACTTCGGACCTTCGCGCCTAATCGCTCCGCGCCGGCGGCGGGCGAGCGCTAAAGGAGCGCTCGCCCGTCGTCTATTCGTCAGGAACCTCTTCGTCGGCCGACGAACTTGCGCCGATGGTTCCGATGCTTCACTTTGTCCGTCACGGCGCCGTCTGGCCGGTCATGCTCTGAGCCCTAGGCCGCAGCGACGCTCTGGTTGTGCTGCTGAGTCCGCCGAACAATTCCGTGTAGGGCTTTCGCGGTCCCAGCCGACCGGCGCGCCAAATCGCTGAGCGATACGATCCCGACCAGGCGCTTGCTCCGGTTCAGGACCGGTAACCGCCGCACCTGGATATCACTCATGTTCGCGCAGACGTGGGATGTGTCCTCGTCCTCGAAGCAGTATTTTACCTCCTGGGTCATCGCGTCGCGGACCTTGCAGTCCGGCCCTTTGCCCTCTGCGATGCAGCGCACCGCGATATCGCGATCGGTGATCATGCCCACGAGCCGGTCACCTTCACCGACCGGCAACACACCACAATCGCAAGCTTTCATCAGCTTCGCCGCCTGCTGGAGCGTGTCGGTCGGACTTACGATTTTTGCATCGCGTGTCATCACCTCGCTGATCTTCATTGTCACCTCCTATGTCGATCACCAGTGTCGAGTCCCGCCAATGCCGGCTTCTTCAACACCACCTCAACAGATGCAATTGCTGCGCGTTCCAAGACGGATTGCCAGATTGAGCGGCCTGCGACTGGAGGAACCCGGAGGCAAAGACTCTTCTCCGTATCGACACCAATGATGGCAGGTGGTTTTCGCCGCCAAGCGGAAGATCATCTGCAGTCGATTGCAGACCCTGCGCGATGCGCTCCCAGCCCTCACTCATCGGGTTCGATGGGTGTTTTATCGAACGTCCCCGTTGGGTTGCCAGAGCCACAGAGCTTGTGTGGTTCCGTAGGATTTCAAGGGCGGGACGTTGAACGGAGCTCCGGCATCTTGCGTGCAGCAGGCCCCCCGACGGAATGGAACATCAGCTGCTTCAACTCGTTCAACGCCCGGCAACGAGGCAAAAGCCAGGGCAGAGAATCATGACAGGTCGACTGGAAGGCAAGATGGCAATCGTGACTGGCGCGGTCATGGGCATCGGTGAGGCCATCGCGCATAAATTCGCAAGGGAAGGCGCGAAGGTCGTTGTTGCCGGGTTGTCCACTGATCCCGTGGAGGATGTCGTCCGGGTGATTCGAGCACATGGCGGCACCGCCGAAGCGTTTCTCGGCGACCTCGCCGACGAAGTTGACGCACAAGCCTGCGTCGCTCTGGCGCTTGACGCATTCGGCGGATTGGACGTCCTCATCAACAATGCCGGTGTATTTCCTTCGAAAGCCCGCGCGAACCTCGTCGATGATCAGCGCGGCGGCCTTGTCGTCACAGATGCGCACTCACGCGGTAGCGATGGAATTGTCCTGCCCGCCGTCCTGCGTGACGCAGCTGCCTGATCATTTGGGCGAAGATCTCCGCGGTGTGAGCGACGATAACTTCGGACGCGCTCGGCTTGACGAGAAGCTCCCCATAGCGCCTCCGGGCTAGGCAAGCCGAGCCTCCTTCAGGCTCTGCTTCAGATGGGCAATACCCTTCTTGGCATAGGTCAGCGGGTGTGCCTTCTGCGGGTCCTGCTCCGCCTCGACCACAATCCAGCCGGAATAGCCCGGAAGCCCGCGGAAGACATCCGGATAATCGACCATGCCGTCGCCGGGCACGGTGTAGACACCGAGCTCGCTGCCCTGCCCCAACACCGCGTCGAGGAAGCTCCAATCCTCGCGGCGCGCCTGCTCCATCACCGCCTGACGCACGTCCTTGGCGTGGAAATGGCTGATGCGGGCGCGATAGCGTCGGGCCAGCGCAGCCGGGTCGGCGCCGCCCCACGTGGCGTGGCCGGTGTCGAGCAGGAGATGAGCAGCCTCGCCGGTCGCCGCCATGAAGGCGTCGATATCGGCCGCGCTTTCCACGATGGTGCCGATGTGATGATGGTAGACCAGACGGACGCCCTCAGCGAGCGTACGCTCCGCGACCTCTGTGATACGGCGGCCGAACTCCGCCCAGTCGCCCGCCTTCATGAACGGCCGCTGCGATAGCGGCTTGCTGCGATCGCCATGGATCGCATTCGAGGTCTCGGCGAAGACCAGCACGGTCGATCCCATCGCCTTCAGCAGATCGAGATGCGGGCGCAGATGCCACATCTCCTCACGGGCATCGCGCTTCAGAAGCTCCGCAGAATACCAGCCGGAGATGCAGGCCATACCGAAGGGCGCGAGCGCAGCCTTCAGGGCCTGCGGCTCGCGCGGAAATTTGTGGCCCAGCTCCATGCCCTCGAAGCCCGCCTCGCGCGCCTCGGTCAAGCAGGTCTCGAGCGGCGTCTCGCCGCCAATCTCCTGCAAATCGTCGTTCGACCAGCCGATGGGGTTCGCTCCGATACGGATAGGCATGTCGTCCTCGCTCGATCAGTAATTTCGGCGCCCGAGCGCCTCGACATAACTGCGCCTTGCGGCCTCGACCTCGGCGCGCCCCGAGACCTCCGGCACCGCCACATCCCACCAATGGCCGCCGGCATCGGTCGAGCGCAGCGGGTCGGTGTCGATCACGACGACGCTCGTCCGATCGTGGCGTCGCGCCTCGTCGAACGCCGCTTCCAGGTCAGTGATGCTCGCAACCTTGTGCGCGATCGCCCCCATCGCGGCAGCGTGCGCTACGAAGTCGATCTCGGGCAGCATCTCGTGACGGGCGTCGCGCAGGAGGTTGTTGAAGGAGGCGCCGCCGGTTGCGTTCTGGAGCCGATTTATGCAGGCGAAGCCGCGATTGTCGAGCACAACGATGATCAGCTTGGCACCAAGCATCACCGACGTTGCGATCTCGGAATTCATCATCAAATAGGAACCGTCGCCGACCATCACGACGACTTCGCGCGCCGGATCGGCGAGCTTGACGCCCAGCCCGCCGGCGATCTCGTAGCCCATGCACGAATAGCCGTATTCCATGTGGTAGCCGCCGGGCGCGCCCGGCTGCCAGAGCTTGTGCAGCTCGCCGGGCAAGCCGCCGGCTGCGCAAAGCACGACATCGCTCGGCAGGCTGCGGCGTTGAACGGCCCCGATGACCTGAGCATCGCTCGGCAAGATTTCGCTGCCAGCCGCGGTGTAGCGCGCAGCCGTTTCCAGCCAGGCCGTGCGGCCGGTCCTTGCCTGCTGGGTCCAGATGGCAGGTGCCGCCCAGCCCTGAAGTGAGGCGCCGAGTTCTGCCAGAACGACCTTGGCATCGCCCACGAGCGGCTGCGCACGGTGCTTGCCGGCATCAAAGGTCTGCGTATTGAGGCCGACGATCCGACAAGCGGGATCGGCGAAGAGCGAGCGTGAGCCTGTGGTGAAATCTTGCAGCCGGGTGCCTATCGCGAGCAGCAGATCGGCGTGCCGCGCCGCGTCGTTGGCCGCGCCAGTTCCGGTGACGCCGATCGCGCCGAGATTCAGCGGATGGTCGTGAGGCAGCGCGCTCTTGCCGGCTTGCGTTTCTGCCACCGGCAGGCCGTGCGCCGTGCAAAAGACTGCGAGATCACCTTCCGCCTCGCTATAGAGGACGCCACCGCCGGCGACGACGAGCGGGCGTTTGGCCGCCTTGAGCAGCGCCACGGCCTGAGCCAACTGCGTTTCGTCGGCCCGCGCGCGGCGCGGCTGCCAGACGCGCTCGGCGAAGAACCAGTCGGGATATTCGAAGGCTTCCGTTTGCACATCCTGGCAGAGCGCGAGCGTCACGGGTCCGCATTCGGCCGCATCCGTCAGAACCTGCATCGCGCGCTCGAAGGCTGGCACGATCTGCTCGGGCCGGGTGATGCGGTCGAAATAGCGCGAGACAGGCCGGAAGCAGTCATTGGCGGAGACAGTACCGTCCCCGAAATCCTCGATCTGCTGCAGCACCGGATCCGGGCGGCGCCCGGCGAAAACATCGCCCGGCAACAGCAGTACCGGCAGGCGGTTGACGTGAGCGACTGCAGCGGCCGTCACCATATTGGTCGCACCGGGGCCGATCGAGCTCGTCACCGCCATCATGCGCCGGCGGCGCGAGGCCTTGGCGAAGGCGATCGCGGCATGTGCCATCGCCTGTTCGTTATGCGCGCGCAGGGTTGGCAGACGATCGCGCGCGGCATACAGCGCCTCGCCGAGACCCGCTACATTGCCGTGCCCGAAGATCGCCCACACACCGGCGAAGAGCGGCTGGACCTGCCCGTCGATCACCGTCCTCTGCGCGGCCATCGCGGCGACGAGCGCCTGCGCCATGGTGAGCCTGATCATCGCCATCACTCGCTCCCACTCAGCCGCGCGGCCCGGCTTGGATCAGTCGGCCGAAATATTCCATCATCGCGCTGACCGCGCCTTCGTCTTCGAGGCGGCCTACGTCGAGCTTCCACCAATTGGATTTCACGACATCGGCCAACTGCCATAGCCGCTTCGGCAACGAGCGCGCGCTCGCGCAACTCTGTCGCGAATGCGTCGTAGTCCGATCTGACACGGTCCTGTGACGCGGCGGGGGACATCGAGAAGAGCACGCTCCGACCTTGACTTGGCGGCGCAGAGAATGGAATGCTTATTCCAATAGTCAAGCAAGACAAAGAAAATATGCCATCTAGGGAGTGCCTCGAACTGGCTAAAGCGAGCGCCTACAGTCACGATCCCGATGGCGCGACCGCCGTCATCACCGGCGGCACGCAGCGCGTCGGCGAAGCCATTGGCCGTGAATTCGCCGAGATCGGCCTGCTGGCGCGAAGTCGCCAAGGCAGTCGCCTGCCTCGCCTGCGACGAATCCGGTTGATGACCGGCGCACACTTCGATTTCGACCAGAACATCTGCGGTGCCCATCACCGATATGCACCGGGACGTCTTAGACGGACATGATGATGACAATGCGGTTTGGACTTCTTGGCGCCGGCAGGATCGGGCGCATTCACGGTCTCAATGTCGCGGCGCGCGGCGATGCACGGCTCGTCGCGGTGGCCGACGCCTCGAGCGAGGCCGCGTCCTCGCTGGCGCAGGCTGCAGGCGCGAAAGTGGCCGATGCGGATGCGATCATGAGCGATTCCGGCATCGACGCCATCCTGATCTGCACGCCGACCGACACGCATGCCGACCTGATCGAAGCCGCCGTCTCGGCCGGCAAGGCGGTGTTCTGCGAGAAGCCAGTCGATCTCGATTCGAGCCGCATTCGCCGCTGCCTGGCTACGGTGGAGAAAACGGGCAAGCCTCTGATGATCGGCTTCAACCGCCGCTTCGATCCGAACTTCGCGGCGCTGGAGAAGCGGCTGCGCAGCGGCCAGGCCGGCGAGATCGAGATCGTCAGCGTCATCTCGCGCGATCCCGGACCACCGCCGGTCGACTATGTGAAACGCTCGGGCGGTCTCTTCCGCGACATGATGATCCATGATTTCGACATGGCGCGCTTCCTGCTGGCCGAGGAGCCGGTCGAGGTCTTTGCGCTCGGCTCGGCGCTGGTGGATAAGGCCATCGGCGACGCCGGCGATGTCGATACCGCCGCCGTGCTGATGAAGACGGCGAGCGGGCGCATCGCACAGATTTCGAATTCGCGCCGTGCCACTTACGGCTACGACCAGCGCATCGAGGTGCATGGCTCGAAGGGAATGCTGAGGGCCGGCAATATCCACGAGACGACCGTCGAGATCGCTACCAGCCAGGGCTTCCGTGCCGATCCGGTGCAGAACTTCTTCCTCGAACGCTATGCCGCCGCTTATCGCGCCGAACTCGCTGCCTTCATCGATGCGTGTGCTGGCAAGGCTGCGCCCTCTCCGACCGGTCTCGACGGCCTGCGCGCCCAGATGCTCGCCGACGCGGCCACCGAATCGGCCCGCACTGGCGGCCCTGTCGCCATCAAGGCCGCCTGACGATGACTCCGGCCGAACTCCTGCTGCGCCGCTACGCGGCAAAGGGCATCCGCGGGCTTCCGGTGGCAGAGAGCCTGAATGTGCTCCCGCCTGCAAAACAACGGAGCCAATGAACCGGCCGTTTAGCGTCGAACCTCGGGAATTGCTGGACCGCGCACGACAGGCGATCGAGCATTCCGTCGCGCTACGAGAACAAACGCGTGCTCAGTCTGCGGGCGCTCAGCGACGCGCGTTCCATGACGCGAATGAGTGCGCTCGTTGACACTTCAGTATGGTTTTCACAAGCGGCGCTCGGGTTTGCTGCTTTGGCACGGCGAGCTCCAGCTCCGGCTCCACCAATTGGACAAGAGGATAAATGGAGTTTCTGCCTGAGGGCGACCGGGTGCCGGGAAGTAGCGGCGAGCCATTTAGTGAGATCAACTAGCCCAACTTTCTCAACTCGAGGAAAAAGTCGAATAAAATCAATAGGCATCTATCGAAAGTCTCCACTACAGAGCTGGGCCTGGTGGGCGATCGGACCTCTGTGAGGAACTGATGCGCGGCGGTGGCTGCGGCGGCAGATCGAGCTTGAGTTGCTTGAGCAGCAGCTTCTGGTCGGCGTTGAGCTCAGTATAGCGGCTGAGGATCAGCGTGCGTCCGTCGGTTGTCGGGAAGTGCACGTCGAGCATCTGCACCGCGGCCATCTTGTCGAGCGCCGCCCTTGATGTGAGGCCCGGGGCCAGCGGCTTCAGTCGCGCCCGCAACGTGACGTGCAGGCAATAGGCGAGGAAGGCGACGAAGATATGCGCCTCGACCCGATGCTCGACCTGATGATAGATCGGCCGCAACTGGAGATCGTCTTTCAGGTTTTTGAATGCAGCCTCGACTTCGGTCAGTTGAATGTAGAATTGCCAGAGATCGGCGGGATCGCGATCTCCGAGATTGGTGCGCAGCAAATAGCGCCCTTCATGTCGGCGCACCTGGCGCAACTTCTCGCGGTTGAGCGTGAAGCTGAACGCAGTCCCGCTGGGGGCGATATCGATGTCGATCAGCCGCCACGCCGCGCGAGCCTTGGAACGCGCGGCGCCGAGCTTCATCAGGAACTCCTTGCGCGTGAGCTTCATGTTTGCGATTTGCTTCAATCGTGACCAAAGCCATTTGAGCTTGCGCCGGCGCATGGCGCGTTCCTTGTGGATGCGGGCGCGGCTTTGCGCCAAGACGTAGGTCTCCTGGTCCTGCGGCAGCAGCTTGACGTCGATACCTTCGCGCACTGCCTGCCAAGGCTTGTCGAGCAGCGCCGCCTCTAGTTTCGACAGCCGTCCCTTCGGCGTTCCGACCAGATAGGAGACCGGCGGATCGGCCTGCCGCATCTCCGCCAGCACCGCATCGGTGGGAATGCCGCGATCCATCACCCAGATCCGCTGGGCCTTGCCGTACTGAGTCTCGATTCTGTGCAAAAATTCCCGCAAGGTCGTGCTGTCCGCCGTGTTACCCGGCAGCACCTCATAGGCGAGCGGGAAGCCGTCCGGCGTGACGATCAGCGCGATCACCACCTGCACGCAGTCGCTGCGTTTGTCACGGCTGTAGCCGAACCGGCGCTTGTCGTTGTCGTCGTCCGGGGGCGCGGATTCGAAATAGGTGCTGGTCAGGTCGTAGAGCAACACCTCGAACTTGGCGCCGAACAAATCCGCCCAGCGTTGACGCAAGTGGGAAAACAACGCTTGTTTGTGCGGCAAGAGCTTGTCGAGGCAGCGGTAGAGGGCATTCTTTTCCGCCAGCATGAAATCCGCGCCCAGCAAGTCCGCCATCGCGCTCTGTTCAAACCATTGCCGGTGCAGACGCCACTCGCTACCGGGATCGATCAGCCGATAGCACACCAGCGTCTGCAGGATGTCGCACCAGCTCGTTCCCTCGCGCGAGGGCCGCAGCCGGGCCGCCCAGAACTGGTCAAGCCCAAGCTGTTCATAGAGTTCACACGAAAGCCAGCACGCGCCCCACTGCCGCGGCCGATGCAACTCCATCGCATCGAGCCGCACCTGTACGCCGTACCCCTCGGCCTGTCTGGGAAGCTCACTTCGGCAGAAAAAAGCGACAGCTGGGTGTGGCGTTGCACATCCTCGTCAAACGCTTCGATCGCGCGGCTCCAATCGTCATGTTGGCCGTCGCCGATCTCACCCAAATACAGCACCTGCCGCTGCACCACCTTGCCACTGGCACAGCGCCGGTTCTCGACGATGTTCCAGTAGCGGTGCTCCTTGCCGTCCTTGAAGCGCCGATTCGATCGCAAAAACATGGCCCGACAAAGCTACGCCGATCGCAACAGGCCAAAAAGATACTTGGTCTACACTACAAGCGATTCCTGAGACCCACAGATTGATCCGACTCGCCTTTTTGGCTCAAAATTCCTGAAAATTGTCATTCCAGCACGCGAGTTGAGAAAGTTGGGCTAGGGCCGGTCGTTGCGGCGCACCTCTCCCGCGCAGAGAGGTGATCCGAGTCCTCGGCTTGTACCGATTCAAGCATATTCATCCGGTCTACGCCGGAACAGGCGCTTCCAATTCCAACAGGCGCGCGGCCTTGAGATCGCTCCAGAGCGCGGCTGGCACTGTGGTGGTCAGCGCTGCCACGTTGCGCTCGACCTCCTGCGCATTGTGCGCCCCGAGCACCACGCTCGCGACCGCGGGATGACCGAGCGCGAAATGTAGAGCGGCCGTCGGCAGCGCTACGTCATGAGCTGCGCAGATACGCTGGATTTCGGCAACCTTCGAAAGGATCTGCGGCGGCGCGTCCTGATAATTGTACTTGGCGCCCTTGGTGGCGCCCGTCGCCAGAATCCCCGAATTGAACACGCCGCCGAGCAGCACCGCGATGCCCTGCTTCAGCGCCAGCGGCATGAACTCCTCGAGTGCCGGCTGCTCCAGCAGCGAATAGCGCCCGGCGAGCAGCATCACCTCGAAGGATCCGGCTTGCGCAAAGCGCACGCACATCTCAGCTTCATTGACGCCGATCCCGATGCCCGCGACCACGCCCTCCCCGCGAAGCTTGTCGAGCGCTACATAGGCCCCGGACATCGCTTCGCGAAACCGGTCCTCGATCGCGTCCTTGCCATGGGTCCACACATCGACGTCATGGATCAGCAACAGGTCGATACGGTCGGTGCCAAGCCGCAACAGCGACTGCTCGACCGAGCGCATGGTGCCGTCATAGGAATAGTCGACGACGGCCCGGTGCGGCTGTCCGCCGACAAATCCGGACCGAGTCTCCGGCTGGTGAAACGGATCCATCCAGCGACCGGTCTTGGTGCAAAGCACCACGTGCTTGCGCGGCACGCGCCGGAGCGCCGTTCCGCAGCGATGCTCCGACAGGCCATTGCCATAGTGCGGCGATGTATCGAGCAGATTGATGCCGAGTTCGAAGGCGCGGCTTGCGGCAGCAATAGCAGTCTGGTCGTCGAGCTCGAGAAAGAGATCGCCGAGCGGTGCGGTTCCGAACCCGAGGATCGAGACTTCAAGCCCGGTCCGGCCAAGTGTGCGGCGCGGCAAAGCTGATTGCGAAACCATCGTGGATTGCTCTCCCTTCTCCGCGCCTCAATCGCGCGCTGGTCTCATTTGGCAGCGACGCGCAGCGTATGTATTTGCCGCCGCGTGTCAACGCGAAGAATGAGCCCGCTGCGCAAAGCTGTTCCGCTGATACGATCGAGTTGCTAGGAATAGCGGAAACCGGCACGCGGGCGCGCCTCATGACCTGCGGCAACAAGGATGACGATGCTCCCCTATGTCACGCACGATGCGCGCTTTGCACGCCTGGTCTTCGGTCACGCCAATCTCGAGAAGCTCAGCAGCGGCTACCGCTGGGCCGAGGGCCCCGCCTACTTTCCGGCCGGCCGCTATTTGATCTGGGACGACGAGGGTGATCTCGCCGCCCGCTGGATCGATCTGGTACACGTTGGAGGCGCCAATCTCGGATTTGGTCTGCTGGCTCTCGTAGTCGCTGTCGATGCCGTAGGTCGGATCCGAAAACCAGACCGAGCCGTCCGACTTCACCACGACGTCGTTGGGCGAGTTCAGCCGACGCCCCTCGAATTGGTCGGCAAGCACCGTGATGGAGCCGTCGTGCAAAGGGTTTTCACTTTGTCGGAATGGCCCGGTCGCAGCCCTCTCGGAGAACTCCTAGAATATCGGAGATGCGAGTCGCCGGAGGACTACCGCCTTTCCCCACACCAGCCAAAGCTACGATCTCTCATCTATCGCGCGTCCTGAGCGAGAGCCGCTTTACGCCTTGACCGGAGGGATTGCCAAATGAGGCTGGTGATATCGTGGAGATGGAAAGCGCGCGGCTCTCGGGCTTGCCTCGTACTGCTGGCCCGAGATAAGGCCGGCGAGACAATCCGATTGGTATGTTCAAGTCAGGGATGCTCGACGAGCGATACCGACATTCGATTCAAGCCGCGACCTGACTGACGAGCGTTTCCATTACGTTTTCGTTCAGGGTCGTTTCGCCAATTCGTTGTGATTTCGTTGCGGCGTTCTTCGGAGACCCACGCTCGCGAGCGCGGATTCGCGACGACCGGAGGAGCCTGCATCAGTACATCGTGAAGACCGGGAGCCGCTTGACTCAAGCCCTAAGTTGGCTGCTAATCGCTAGCAGTCTCGAGGCGAGTTTGATTTCGGCGGCATGAATCTGACGCAGCAGCCACCGGGGGACCCGTGATAGCTCCGTGAAGTCTAACCTCGCAGTTCTGGCTCTACTCATTGCGCGGCCGCTGGGACGTGCGAGCCTTGAGGACATTGAACGAGATATTGATGCGGACGTCATGCGCTTTCAAGGCGAGCCGCTGCCGGACGAAGAAGCTCTCGAGGATATCAACCTTCTCGCAGCAGGACTTGTGACTCCCGATGGCGATGGCTTGCGGATCACCGATGCCGGACGATCGGTATTGAATACGCTGAATGAGCTGAGACGGATCTCATCTCATACCGTTGACGACAAGAGCTCGGCGAATGATCAAAGTTCGGCTGTTGTTCGCGCGATATCTCTGGCGGCGCCCTTCCTGTTGCATGGCTTCGGATCTGCTGGCGAAGCGCGGTCAGACATCCGCCGCAGGAAAAGCAGTGTATTCGCGACCATCGCTGTCAAGTTCCGGCGCGTCGGTGCGCTCTGGCGCAAGCACCTGGAACACGATCCTCTGGATAAGAAAATGGAACAGCGAAGCCGAAACGCCATCGGCGCCGTCATTGCGATTCTAAGCTTCATGCTGCTCACCATCTGCGCCGGGGCCGCTGGCGTGGTGATGCAGTTCAGATCCATGAAATCAGAGATCGCTTACTTGCATCGTGAGGTGCTTTCGCTGAAGGAACGATTGACGCGCATCGATCAGGCCGAGAAGGCCAGGCAGCTCGAGGAGAGAGCGAACACCGAGCAGGCCAAGTCCCGAAACGATGTGATGCAAGAAGCCCCCCTAAATCTCTCGTCCGACGAGATTCGGCTCATACGAGACTACATCAAGCCAGCTCAGTCTGCGGGATTGGCAAGTGCGCCCATGAACGTGGGTGATCCCATCACTGGCCCAACCATCCCGCTTCCTTCTCCCGTCACAGACAAGGTGCCCAAATTGATCGGAGCCAGATTTTTGATCCGCAGCGGCGCGATCATCATCGTCAAAAGGGACAGCCGTCGGGCTGATGCTGTGCTTGGGCCGAACTAGATTTGGATCTCTCGAGTCATAGGCGCGCGGCACGCGGCGTGCCTTCCAGCCCGTATCGAGTATCATTATTGCGGATGGTTCTTTTTATGGCTGATTATTCGGCGGCCTTTCGATGAACCTGCGACTGCCGTTGAGAAGCTCGAGGTTATTGGCGATCACCGGGTTACCTGGATCGAGCGAATAGGCCTTCTCAAACTTCCGTCGCGCCGCACTGAGATTGCCGCGCAGCATGTACGAATATCCCTGATCATTCAGGATTTGAACGGTTTCGCCTCCCAGCCGGATCGCTTGGGCATAGGCCTGATCAGCCAGATCAAAACGACGCAGACGATCATAGCTCGCTGCGAGTCCAATCCAGGCCGTCAAATCCTTCGGTGATTTCTCGACGGCGTCCTTGAAATAGCGCTGGGAAATCCCGTAACTGCCGCGGTTGAAATGCTCCAGCCCCAGCCGAACGGGTTCGTCTGAAGGGTAATATTTGACGTCGGTCGGTTCCTGCACGGGGTCCCCGCCCGGCGGATCGACAGGGGCCACGATTGCAGCCTCCCTCAGCGTCTGGTCACACGCCGCAAGGCCTGTCCCCAGCAAGCAACAGCTCAGCACCAAGATGATGCGCCGCATAATCCTTGTCCCAGCCCGGCCCAGCGGATTCATTGAAATATCATCGTTGAATTATCCAAGGTCCCCTTCGCTCCTCTACCTGCCAGCTGCTCCGCCGACCGGCACCGATATCCCCGACGATGCTCCCGCTCCCAATCCAGTTACGTTGACATTCTGGGTGACGGGAGGCCGCTGACCCATTTGTTTCGTCGGATCACCATTATCGGGAAGCTGGTCGATCGGCTGTTGCGTGTTGCCGTAACGCGAGACGGCCGCGCCCACGCGGCGAGCATCGTATGCGATCCGGCGATCGCCGACGTATCGCGGCCATGGATGGATGGTATGGGTGACGGCGTTGACCTGCTTGGCATCGCCGGCACTCGTTGTGATGCTGTCGGAACGCTGAAAATAGCGGTCCACCTCGTCATGACCGGCGAGACCGTAACATCCCCCGAGCAGGAACGGCGCGAACAGAACCAGATACCTGATCGTCATCTCTCGCTCCGCTAGTTGAGGGTCTTTACGACCGGCTGGTCGGCAGCTGCGGCCGGTGCCGGAACGGGCACCCTGACCTCAGGAGCGATGATGTGACCGTACGGGCCCTTCACCTCGCCGCCGGAATTGACGTAGTCGTTGTAGCGCTTGCGGACTTCCATCTGGCCGTTAAGGAAGAAATCGACATCGTTGGCCGGCAGGCGTGAGTCGAGCGGTGAGGCCAATTGCTGACCGGGTGCCGCCGGCGCGACCAGGCGCGGCGTCACGATGATCACCAGATCCGTTTCCTCCTGCTGGTACGACTTGCTGCTGAACAAGGTTCCGAGCACGGGCACCGAGCCGATCCAGGGCAATTGCGAAACGTCCTGGCGATTGCGGGTCTGCAGCAGTCCGGCGATTGCAAAGCTCTGGCCGTCGCGCAATTCGACGGTGGTCCGCGCGTCGCGGCGGGTCAACGCGGGAACGGTCGTCCCCTGAATCGTCACCGCATTGGAGAAATCAAGCTCGCTGACCGACGGCTCAACCCGAAGGTTGATCACGCCTCGCGAGAGAACGGTGGGGACGAAGGCCAGTTCGACACCGAACTTCTTGTAGTCGATCGTGATGGTGGGAAAGCCGTTCGTCGTCTGGGTCGGTATCGGCACTGGAAACTCACCGCCGGCGAGGAAGCGGGCGGCATCGCCGGAAAGCGTAGTCAAGTTTGGCTCCGCCAGCCGGCGTGCCAGCCCTTTCGTTTCCAATGCAGAGATCAGCAAGTCCACCGAGCCGCCGTTGCTGGTCCGAATCAGACTGGTCAACAAGCTTCCGAACGGGGCAGGAGCGATGCCTCCTGCAGTGCCGGCGAGCGTTCCCAGAGTTCCGAGTAGCGGAAGACTTCCCGTCGGGGCGTCGCCGACCTGTCCTCCCCCAGCACCGAGCGGACCGTTAGTGGTATTAATACCACCAATCGGTGATCGACCGGCGGCGGTCACACGACCCAGCCCGGTATTACCGACGTTAGTACCATTGGCATTCGCCCCATAGAGGTTGACACCTAGGTTGCGGCCAGCCTCCCGACTCACCTCGAGAAAGCGCACCTCCAGCATCACCTGCTGCGGCGCCGCGACACTCATGGCGTTGACGACGACTCCCCCTTTCGCGACCGTGCTGGTGGCGATCGCCATGGCCCGCTCGGCAGTCACCGCGTCGGCCGCGGTTCCGCTGAGCACCACCTGCCCCTCGGAAGCCGACACGCGGATTCCTTGTCCGCCGGTGCTGGTCCGGATGTTCTGCTGCAGATTGCCGGTATCGATCACGACCTCGATGTCGAGGATCCCAATCTGCTTCATCGCACTGTCGAACAGGATGACGTTGGTGGTGCCGGTCTGCTTGCCCTGCACGTAAATGAGGTGATCGCTCAGCGACTTCACGTCGACGATGTCGGACGAACCCGCCACGATGGTCGCAAAAGCCGTGTCGACCTTGAAGGTGCGCGACTTGTTGACGACGATCTTGACCCGCTGGACGTCGCTCATCTCGCTGACGATGACGCCGCCGGAGGAGCTCCGCCGGTCCGCAGCCGCCGCGCGGTCAGTGAACCCAGACGAGGCGAGCGCAGCGCCCAGACCCATCACGCCGAACGCGAAAACCTTCCCTACCTTGTTACCCCAAACGCGACCGCCACCCATCCGAGTTCCCCCACTGCGATCCACGGAGATGCCCGCAAATCTACGTGCTCGACGTCCTCAACGTCTCCCTCCGCGCACCACGTCGCAGAGCTTACAACCTGTCCCACTACAATTCGTTACTTCGTGTTTCCAAGATCATCATCCCTCATGTGGACTACTTGCAAGAAGAGACGCTTGCCGCACTGCGGTAACGGCAGAGAAAGCTTCGCAATGTTGCCAGTGAGCACCACTTTCTACCTGTTTTGCTCGGAACTATTAGGGCCGCGGCCGAGTTCCTGCTGTTGCTCCGACGCCCGGCAACGTCTCTACGGATTTTCGGAAGATCGGTTCGGGCAGCTGGGATTTACTCTCTCCCGGTTACCGAAATCCAGATGCACTCCCGGAATGATTGCCGACGATCACTAAAAGGGAATCTTGGTGGACGCGTTCGGCGCATTGAGGGATGTGCCCCATATCGGCATCAGCATTCTAAAGGCTGTTTGAGAAGCTGTGATGGTCAAATCGTTGGGGCTGGACCCAACGGTCAGCGTCGGCGTGAGACCGCCGAAGAACAGGAAGGGGGCAGCATCCTTCCTGTTTGCGACAGGCAGGTAGGTATCGATATCGATACAGCCGGAGGGAGATGTATTGTTGACTACATCCGGTGTGTAGCACCTGATCATCGTTGCCCGAGCGCCAGCGCTCGCGAGCGTCCGCAAGGACTGCATCGTGATGGCATAGCGTCCGAGGTCGAAGATGGCGAAGATCAATGTGAAAAGCGGCACGAAGACGAGGATAAACTCGAAGGCCGAGGCGCCGCGGTTGTCGAGCTTTCTCATCATTGCACCAGAGCGACAATCTGGGTGTAAGCGACGGGACCACACCCTTGCGTGCTTAGGTAGCCGCCACCGCTCATGTCAATTGTTCTGGCGATCACCGCTGAACAGGTCGTGTTGGTGCTAGCAGTGGTTCCGGCCCAGCTAACGTCGACATAGGGGAAGTACATGGCACCGCCCAGGCTCACAGTACCACCACCGTTTATTTTGACCTGATTGCTGGTCTTGTTCGGGGCCTGATCATCAATCAGGACGCCGTTCAGATCAGAAGAGAAACTGTTAGTAGCAGGTGCGGAGAGATCAACCGTACCCCCGTTGATGGTAAGCTGCGAATCTCCGAGCAAAACGAGAGTTACGCCTGTGCCTTTCAGTTGTCCGCCGGTAATCTTTATCGTTGCTTTGTAGAAGAAATAGGTTCCCGGATCCAATATGTACTGGTCTCCGTTCGACACCGTGAAGCTACCGTAAGCTCCACTGCCCGCGCTGTTCGGCGTGCAATGCTTCCACCCATCCGTTTGGACGGGGCATGATGGACTAGTGTTGCCAGTTCTACTGTTGAACAATTCGCTATCTAATTTACTAAGCGGATTGTTTGCGTACGGCATGAAATAATTGTGCGGCACGCCCACGCCAGGACTGTTACAGGTGTTTGAAGGGGTGCAGCCACTTACACCATAAATGGCCCATCCCGAACCCGTGAAAGATGGAGTGCTGGCAAACTGAACAGTGGTGTCCGACATCATCCCGCAGCCAGTTCCGTTGTTGCTGAGGTTACCACCAAGCTTCAGTGCGCCTGAGTCAGGCCCAAGTGCCAACGCACACAGTTTTGTCGGGTTCTGGACCAGCGCAATGGCTTGGGCGGGGATGTTGACGGTGGTCAAACCCAGCACGGCCGCCAAGTAGGCCGGCTGTTGCTGGCTTACCCGGGCGCGAACGGCGTTACCGGTGCCTGCAGGTGGCGTTGTGAACGTGCCCGCATTGTAGTCGCCGACATAATCGCCGATATCGATCTGCACCGCCCGCGCGATTCTGCTCGGAAGGCTCGTCGGACACTGGCTGTCGGGATAGGGCGTGTTGTCCGTTGGACTTGAGTTGCAAAACGCATTCTGTGCCGCGAACTCCTTGCCGCGATAATCCACTGATTGTGGATCGCAGTTCGTCGCCCCGGCAATCGTGCATGCAAGCCGCAAGGCACCCGAGTAGGCTGCCGCATCAGCGGCGTTCTGCGCGTTCTTCTTGGTGACGTACCACGATCCGGCCTCGGCCCCGAGTGAGACCACTCCGATGAGCGGCACGAGGGCAATGACCGTCGCGAATGCGGCCGCGCCTTGTTGGGAACGGAGCAGATGACGCATGGAAACACCCTACTGGAAGCGTTCTGAGTAACGCAGCGTGTACGTACAAGTGGCGCGACACAGCGCCCATCGCGACACGATCGGGGCTAAAGTGACAGTTGTCGTAAATGTAAAGTACTTTGGAATTTGCGTAACGTTGCCTGAGTTGCAGACAGCATTCGCATCGCCGCACATCACTTGAAGATTGCTGATGGGAAAACCGGGACCAGCCTTTGCAAGTGCGCTTGATGCCCAACTTGACGCGTTTGTGACGTCAGACGGCGGCGAATACTGAATGTATTGCCCGAAGCCGCGCAACGCCGCCCACGCGGAGGTAAACTGGAAGCCCGCGGCGGCCACATCGGCGAGCGGCATGAGGAGGAGCGCCACCAAGACAGGGTAGACGATCAGTGTCTCAAGCGCGACGGCGCCGCGTTCATCCACGATGAAAGACTTCTTGCGGCTCATGAGCCTACCTCGACCGATACTCACTATTCCGGTCGTCGACCGGATCAATAGCACTCACCAAACATGAGGAATCAATCTCCAGCGTGACGCCTCGTAACCGGCATATTCCGGGCAGTTGCGCCGAAGCAGGTCCTCTTCGTAGTAAATTCGGCAAACCTGGACGCCGATATGCAAGACGAGCAAGACCGCTGTCAGCGGCGTCGGGTTTCTCAGCATCACGCCCAACACCGCGATTTCTTCCGCGAGGTAAAGTGGGTGCTTGATCCACCGATACGGTCCCGTTTGCACCACGTTACGCGCCTGCGGCACCAAACTGAATGATCTGCCAAGATGCCGGATGGTGGCCAGCATCATGATCATGCCGATCAATACGCAAGCAGTGGACGCCAGGTTTGGTAACGCTTGGTCGGTCTTGCCGAAGAAGGCGATCGTCCATGGCATATAGGTGCCGACGAACGCCGCTATTCCTGGGAGGACACCATCCGCTTGCGCCTTTGCCGGGGACCGCGTCACGGTCAACAGCGCCAGGAGCACGTAGAAGGTCGCAAGGCAAACACTCGACAAGAACGACGGCCAGGGTTTGTCGGCCGATGATCCAATATTGATGGCGACGCCAAGTGCCAGCAACATGAACCACATGCCGCCGAGCAATTGCATCGTCCGATCGTAAGAGGAGATTTTCGACAGGACAATCGTGTTCATGGCTACTTACCGAAGCTGGCAAACGAACGCACGAGGTGCAGAATGGGACTTCCTCCCAAAATGACGAACATGGCTGGAAGCAGGAACAACACCATCGGAATGGTCAGCTTGGCGCCTAGCTTGTGTGCTCTTTCTTCAAGCTTGGTAATACGTTCTCGACGCAGGTCGACAGCGATACTCCGCAGAGCTTGGCCCACCGGCGTTCCGTATTGCAGGCTTTGAGCGACCATGGTGCCGAATCGGCGAAGCCCATCTGACGTAGATCCTAATTTCTCGAATGCGTCGCTGCGGCTTGGCAGTATCCGGAGATCATCAAGAAGACCGCTCAAGACCCTGGCTATAGGGGGATTGGTCTTGTGCATTTCTTGCGCTACACGTGCCAGCCCGCTCTCCAGGCCCATTCCCGCTTCGCTGCACACAACCAGCAAATCGATCATATCCGGCGTGCCTAGTCGAATCGCAGCATCAAACCGCCGCTTCATAACCGCCAGTATCAATCGCGGCCCCAAAATTCCGATCATCACGCCAATGAGGGTGAAGACCAGCACGTCCGTCATTGCCTTCCCGAAAAGCTGAGCGACACACCCGGCGATGATGGGGCACAGGAACATGCTGACGGCTTTGACACCGATCCAGGTCGGCAATGCTCGACGATGATTGAAACCTGATGATTGAAGGATCGTTCGTAGTTGATCCAGATTTTCCTCCGCGTAGAAGCGGCGATACCGCATGCCGAGCCATGAAAACAAACTGGTCACGTCTTGGAAGGGTGCTGACCCGCCAGCAACGCCCATCACGGCGTTTGCCACCCGTGCGTCCAATGTACGAATGTGTATTTCGCGAATAATCAACAGGCTGGTCGCAGTCCCGACTGCTACCGTGAGGGCCACCAGACTGAGGCCAAAAGTCATAGTTGTGTTTCCCTTCTGACCATCCAACTTATCACCAAGGCTCCGACAAGCACTGAGGCTACTGCGTAAGCCAGCAGCTTGTTTCCAACCGGATCAGTGAACAATAGATCAACAGTTTGCGGATTGGCCGCGTAGAGTACTCCACCTCCAACTAAGGGCGAGATTGTTAGTGCGCGTGAGGAAAAGATCACCTCTCCTGCCAGCGCCTTGGCGCGACCAGCTAGCGCAACACGCTGCCTCACAGTGTCTCCCAGGTTCTGCAAGGTTTCGGCCAAGCTGCCGCCTGACTTCAACTGGACTGCAAGTGTCACCGCAAACATCGCATACTCTGCCACTTGCGTTCGCCGATAGACGCCGTCGACAGCTTCCGCTGGAGGTCTCCCCAGATTCACTTCGCTGCATACGATGGCAAACTGCCCAGCTGTTGGTTGCGGCATGTCGCGCGCGAGGGCGCGAAATGCTTCGTGCACGGGCAAACCTGATCGAACCGTACTTGTGATCAGCTGGATCGCATCAGGCAGCTGTCGAAAAAGTTGAAGGGCGACGCGACGTTGCTGCCATCCAAACAGCCCCCGCACCACGATGACGGCTGCGATTGCAGCGGCAATGCACCCGTAGAGAATGGAATATCCTAGCAGGCTATTCGCATAGAGGATTGCTGCCGCTGCGAAGGCACCGGCGAGCAGCACATAGGCCAGATGCCAAGTGTAAGGTATCTCGGGATTGTAATTGGCCAGACGATGGAGGAACAGAGTCCGGGATCCGGTCTCCGTGCGGCGAATGGACAGCAGGCTGGCTGGATGCGAGGCTGGCAGAGCAACCGCCAGCTGGCGATCGATGCGTCTGTCCCGAGCGTCGAGCCACAACGAAACGGCTGCTGCGCACATCGCGAGCGCCAGAACAGTGACGATCACGGACTCCGGCATCATACTTGCCTCATGGCCTCGGCCCAAGCTCCATCTAGCCCGAAATAGACAAGACGGCTTTTGAATTTCGGAGTTGCAAGGTTGCACCTGTAGGTGCCCGATATCCGCCCATGCACATCCTCCTCCTGGTACTCGAAGGCCGCGATGTCATTGGTGGTGATCACCTCCCCTTCCAGGCCGATTACCTCGCTGATCTGAACGATACGGCGCTGTCCGTCCCGCATGCGTTCGACCTGCACAATGAGATCCAGCGCAGCGACGATCTGGGATCGGATCGCCCGCGACGGCAGATTGACCTGCCCCATCTGCACCATGTTTTCGATGCGGGTCAGGGCATCACGGGTGCTGTTGGCATGCACCGTGGAGATCGAACCATCATGGCCGGTGTTCATCGCCTGCAGCATGTCAAATGCTTCAGCGCCGCGAACCTCGCCTACGACGATCCGGTCGGGACGCATGCGCAGGGCATTCCACAACAGATCGCGTTGTGTCACCTGCCCCGTGCCTTCGAGACTGGGAGGCCGGGTCTCCAGGCTGACCACGTGCGGCTGCTGAAGCTGCAATTCTGCCGCATCCTCGATCGTGACAATGCGTTCGCTGTGATCGATGAACTGACTCATCGCATTCAAGAGCGTCGTCTTGCCGGATCCGGTACCGCCGGAAACCAGAACGTTGAGCCGAGACCGGGCGGAGACCTCCAACAATTGTCCGATGGCCGCGGTCATTGAGCCGTTTTCGATCAATCCGGCCATATCCAAACGAAGGCTTGGAAATTTTCGGATGGAGATGCACGGACTATGAATCGCCAGCGGCGGGAGGATGATGTTGACGCGGCTGCCATCCAGCAGGCGACAATCCACCATCGGGCTGGACTCGTCGACGCGCCGACCAACCTGCGCGGCAATCTTCTGAGCTACGGAGGCGATGTGATCATTGTCGCGGAATCGGACCGCAATTCGTTCCAGCCTGCCGTTTCGCTCCACGTAGACATTACTCGGACCGTTCACCATGATATCGTTGATCGATTGATCCAGCAGAAGCGGACGCAGCGGCCCGTAGCCGGTCATGTCGTCCGCAATCTCGTCCGCAAGCTGAAGCTGCTCGCGACCTGACAGTTCAAGTCGTTCCTCGTTGGCGATTCCATGGATGATTTCCTCGATCTGCCGCCGAAGGACATCGCGCGAAACAGTCGCTGCAACCGACGGCTCAATCTGCTCGATGACCCGCTCGCGCAGCGAGGCTGGCAGCAGGGGCCGCTGAGGCGAAGGTTCGTGCCTGGGCGCAGATGCAGGCAAGCTCGGTGTCGACGCAGGCAATGGCGTCAATGCCGGCAAATGAGCTGGCGTATCGTCGTCGCGCCTACCGAAGGTCTTCATAATCCGAGCAGCCTCCTCAGCCGTCCCTTCCGCTCGACGCCGAGCCCCGTGATCTCCCGTACGATCGGGGCGAGGTGACGTCGCAGTCCTGATACGTGCTTGAGTGCTGGAATTCCGAGGTTGACCGCCTGGGTCATCCCCTTGCCGAGATCGGGTACCACCATGTCTGGTTCTGCGCCCAAAGCCTTGACAATCGCAGCCCGGGGAAGGCCACCGGCACGATCGGCACGGTTGAGCAAAGTAAAGACCCGATCCTTGCCGGCGATGTTAGTGACAGCAGTGCGCAGCGCATGGGCATTGCGAAGTCCGGTCACCTCGGCTTCGAGCAGCACCAGGACGTGACGAGAATGAGTGATCACCGGATGGATGGATGGCGGAAACGGGACCGGTACATCGACAACGATGTAGTTGAACCGTTGGCGGAGTAGACCCAGCACGTGCCTCACGCCCGCTTCGGTGATGTCGAGCTGGGCATCCAGTTCTTCATCGGCAGAAATCAGGCAAACTCGTTCGTTGACCTCAATTGCCGCGCGCTCAAGGAATAATGTGTCCGCACGCATCGGGTTTTCCAGCGCAATGCGCAGGCCTGGCCCGGGCTGAACACCCAACATGACAGCTGTTTCGCCGCCTTGCAGGTGAAGGTCGAGCAGCGCAACCTTGGCCTTGGTGGTCTCGGCCAGCTGCAGCGCGAGATTGATGGCGATACTCGTTGCGCCGGCGCCACCCTGCGCACCACAGATCGAGATCACATGTCCGCCACGATCAAGCGAACTGTGCGTCACGTTGCCAATCAGTTTCGGGCGCAGCTGGTCCAGCACCATGTCCCGCGTGAGCGGCCTCGGCAGGTACTCGGTCAAGCCGAGCTCCAAGAGCGCGCGGTAGAAGGTGATCTCCCTGCTCTCACCGATCAGAGCGACCCGGACATCGGGCGGGCAGACGCCGGCCAGCCTTTCCAGTTCGGTGAAGGGATCATCGATTCCGCTGATGTCCGCCACCAACGCGAATAATTCGGTGTCGGTTTCGAGCATCCGTATGGCATGACGGATCGTGCCGCGCTTGATCGATAGGTTGCTACCTTCGAGCCCCTTGCGCAAAGCCGCAGCGCTGAGCTCATCATTTACGAAACAGACGATCCGGTTACGCGTGACGATCGATGTCGCTTCTTCAGGCGGAGTGGCTATGGCAATGTTCATCAACGTTTCTCCGACAACTTGTTAGCGTAACCCATGGCCGTTGCAGTCTGGCGGACAACTTCCGACGACCCATCGCAGCTGACGAGAGCGTCTTCGTCTTGTCTCCTGACTGTGTATTGCTTCACCTGACCGCCCGAATGAACGACCACTGCCGTTCTCTGACCGGCAATTGCATTCTGGCGAGCAAGCTCCGGCGACACATCACAGCTGGACATCGCGCCAGTATCCGCCTTGTCCCACTGATCGACTGCTGCCCGTACGGCGAGGGAGAGCGTTCCGATCTGCTTTGCGACGGTGACCTTTTTCACCTGCTCCTGCGTAAGCTCCAGTGACACCGTTTGCGCTTGCTTACCTGCCATCCCGCTAATGGGTCGCCCGCCGCCCTGCACGAGCTCCTGGTCAATCGCGATCACTCGAACATTGCGCAGAACGGTTTCGCTAAGAGCGCGACGCGCGGAATCGGCCTTCTCGAAGACCTGGGTCAACACGACATCCACATGATCACCCGGCCTGATGAGGCCCGAGACGCCCGACTCCTCGTCAACCTTGATGCTGATGGCACGGCTATCCGGCGCCAGGACGCTCGCGAGGAAACCCCGATCTCGGGGACGAAGGATGTCTTGCAATGTGACGGGGCTGCCAGCGTCGACGAACTTGCGGATGAGAGAACCGGGAAGTCCGGCCCTGGACTCGGGCGTTTCAAGGATAGCCCCCTGAGGAACGCGCTCCGGCGGCACCGACCGCACGGTGAAATCTTCTTCGCGGGCCAATGTCCCCTTCGGCAAGGGACGTGCCGCAACAAAGTATCCGGCGGTTGGCGGCGCCGCCGGCGCCGGAGTCGTCTCTGTGACTTGTAGTGGGGCCGGAGGCTGCGCCTTCGGCAGGTTCATGTTATAGGCAATCAGCCCGAACGCAGTGGTTGCGAGCAAAAGTACCATGATGATCGACAGACGTAACGCGGATGACATCTCATAATCCTTTGCTCACAATGGTCCAAATACCGCCGCAAGCGATCGCAACTCCGTAAGGCAGCGGGGCGTGTCGCAAATGGCGCCAACGCTCGATCGCGTAGACCCGGCGTGCGAGCGACGCTCCGGCGGGCGCCAACCTCGGATATGGCAGGTGACGCATCATCAGATGCACCAGGGCAAGAACGCCGCCGGCCAGGGCGGTGATGGTCAGCAGTTGCATCACGCCGGTCGGCGGGAGACCAACCGCCAGGGCAACCAGCAGCTTGACATCGCCGCCGCCCATCCATCCCCGCGTGTAAATGACCAACAGCAGCAGAAACAGGATCGCAGCTGATATCAGTGATTGGGCAAGTTCCATCGGGATGGTCAATTGAGCAGCGATCCCGAGGAGCGCCAGCGCCAGACAGAATTCGTTTCGGATCAACCGCGTCGCGACATCGATCGTTGCGACGTATAGCAACAGCAGGATTTCCAGAATCGAGGCTGCGGGAGCAATCCAATTCATAAAATGCACGCCTCAAAAGGTGGAACGCGCAAGAAGCAGGAAAAAGTGGGGCACACTAACAAGAGGGGGGCGCCTTGGATTGCCCCCCTCTGGGGTTAGATGGCCGTATCAAGCAGCGATCGCAGTAGCGAAAGCGGTGGTAATAGCGGTGATCCCGGTCGTCAGCGCAGCGCCGATCTGACCACCAGCTCCACCGCCGAACACAGCACCCACCGCGCCAACGATACAAACCGCGACGATGATGTACTCAAACGACACCACGCCGTCCTGGTCTGCGCGCAGGCGCTTCAAGGCATCGGTGGTCTTGATGTAATAGCGCAACATAGGGAAAGCCTTTCCTTCGAGATGAATTTGAACACCCTTGGTAATTTCCAGCGGCTGCGGACGATGACCAGCCACTCCGTAAACACTTCATTAAATATCAATGCTAGTCAATATTAAATATTGAATACTCCTCCAATTAACTATTCTGGCGTTAATTTATAAACCTACCGACCATGCAATGTCGCGCAAGCCCACGAAAAACCTCGCAAAAACAAGGAAGACGGCTGGCTAAAACGTCGAAACCAAAACAGGCCACGGCAGAGAACCGGGATGCGCACCGGAATAATAAGGTGGTTATCATAACGGTATAATCAGAATGCGCAAAACGTCCCGGCGGCCTATGCTCATTGATTATCGCCGATGTTAAATTCGCGCGCTGGGCCAATCTTGTACATGCGCCCGGAAGCAGCACCGATGCCGGCAGGCTTGAAGGAAATCGCGCAACGGCGATCGCCATGCGGGCAACGAAGCGACACAACGAGCGAGGAGTTTCAGGCTCTGAAGACCTACGTTGCGGCACATGATTCCACCGATGGCGATCTCACGTACCAATCAGAGCGACAACTGCCGACTTGGGCAAATGCACATGCAGGCAACTGATCTCAGGCACTAAGAAGCATAGCGGGAACCAACAAGAGCATCCGGTTTCCCGAGATAGCCGCTAACCACTTGTCGGAATGGTCGTCGCGAAGGGGATCCAAGCCATTGAAAAGCTTGGTGGGCGCACCAGGGCTCGAACCTGGGACCCGCTGATTAAGAGACAGCCACGGGTTAAGAAATGACTTGGCGTTCGCATCCCTGGACTTATCCGGCCGAAAATGGGCATTCGTCGCACGATCGGAGTGCTCGTTGCACTGCCTTGGTAGCGGCGCCTTGATAGTGCGCCAGATGCCGCGGATTTTTTTGCGCTATCCAGCTGCTCCAGTCACAAAAAATGTCCAATCCTGGCTCACCTGACCAGAGTGTGTTCGACGCGGAGCCCGGCAAGAAGCAAAAATTCATCCACCGAACGCTACAACACGAAAACGGGCGCGAACCCTCCGCCCGGCGTACGGAAATTTGTCGTCTGCCCTTGATTGTTAATCGGCCCCGAACAAAGCCCCTTCAGCTAACGCCGGCAATTGCTTGACGTGAATAGAGGAATCTACGTCGCGGCGGGGTCCCGATCGGCGCCGATGGTGCCCCCATCTTGACTGGTGTACTTGATTTCTTTCAGAGCGTTACTGACGACATCTGCAACGGCATGACCCTACGCCGATTTACACTGATGCGCGATGTCGAGATTATCCTCCGACATGAAAGGCTACCAAACCACATCTGCTACAGTCTGAAGCGCCGTAGTTGCTATGCTGCGACGTCCTTGCTTAAAATGAACCGAGCTGCTCGCTCGCCAATCATCATCGTCGGCGCGTTGGTGTTGCCGGATACGAGACGCGGCATGATTGACGCATCCGCGACACGAAGCCCTTCCACACCTCGCACCTGCAAGTCCTCCGAGACGACCGCCATCGCATCCGAAGACGCCCCCATTTTCGCGGTGCCTGAGGGATGGAATACGGTCTTTGAGATTGATCGCACGTAGTCGCGGAGTGCCTCGACGTCTTGTTCCAGACCCGGCTTCGGCAGAACGCGCCGCTTCACCAGGCGAGCCAGCGAAGGGGCCTCCGAGATACGGATAGCAAGCTGCACGCCTCGCACGAGCGTCTCCACGTCGGCCTGCTCAGCGAGCGAGTTCGCAACGAACAACGCGCTATCGGCGGGATTTGGTGAGCGCAAGCGGACCGACCCGCGCGACTGGGGACGCAGCACGCAAGGACCGATTGAAATACCGTGTCCTGGCTCCGCCATGCGGTCGGCAAACCCGACGAAGGTCGGTAGCACGTGAAACTGAACATCAGGCTCTCCTGTACCGGCGGTATCGGCAAAGCCCCCTGTCTCGACAACGGTCGACGTCAACAGCCCGGTTTTGGTCAGGAGATACTGCAGCATATGCGAGGCGGCGCGGAGGCCCTTGTCTTCCCCGAAGATCGAGATCGGGTCTTTCGTTTCACACTGGACGGTCGCTTCCAGATGATCCTGATAGTTTTCGCCGACACCCGGAAGATCGACAACCACATCGATTCCGTGCTCGCGTAGGTGGGAGGCGGGCCCGATGCCGGACAATTGCAAGATCTTGGGCGTAGCGAGCGCACCAGCGGTCAAGATCACTTCACGCCGGGCTTTGATCCGCGATCCGTCTTCGAGCAGGACGCCCGCGGCCCGCTTGCTTTCGAACTCAACCTTGTGGACTCGGGTTGCCGTTCTGATCGCCAGGTTGGAACGACCCTCTGCCTTGCGCAGAAAGGCCTCGGCAGAACTGCGACGGCGGCCGCTGCTGGTGGTGGTCTGATAGAAGCCGACACCTTCCTGCCGGGGACCGTTGAAGTCCTCGTTGTAGGGGATGCCGGCCTCTTGAGCGGCCCGTATGAAGGCCCAGGACAGCGGGTGGCCATAGGCCCTGTCCGAAACGGTCAGTTCGCCATCGACGCCGTGGTATTCTCCACAAAGCCGCTTGTTGCCTTCCTGATCGCGAAAGACGGGGAGCACCTTGTCATAGCTCCAGTTGCGACAGCCCAGTTGCGCCCACGTGTCGTAGTCTTGACGCGACCCGCGAATGTAGACCATCGCGTTCACCGAACTGCCGCCACCGAGCACATGGCCCTGGGGTACGATGGAGGGACGGCCGTTCAGTCCCTTCTCAGGCTGGGACGCATAGAAGAGCGCGTCTCGTCCTTTCTCGAGAACCTTGAAGAAGGTCGCCGGGATGTGGATGTATTTGTCGGTGTCACGTTGCCCGCTTTCAATGAGCAAGACGCGGGCATGCGGATCTTCCGACAGGCGCGATGCCAAAACGCATCCCGCTGAGCCGCCGCCCACGATGATATAGTCGAATTCCTGCATATCCCCTCCCCCGAAGGACGATCGTCTTCCGGCCTGCGTCAGCAGAACACGGTCTGGACGACAGTGAACTCCTTCAGTCCTTCGAGGCCGAATTCGACACCGAAGCCCGACTGCTTGACCCCGCCGAACGGTGCGTTGGGTTGAATTGCGCCGTGCTTGTTGATCCACACCGAACCGGCTTCGATCCGTTGCGCGACCTGCTTCAGAGCTTCGTGGTCAGAACCCCAAACAGAGCCGCCAAGCCCCATGGAACTCGAGTTCGCTTTCTCGACCGCCTCGTCGAGGTCGCTGTAGCGAATGATCGGGAGTGCCGGTCCGAATTGCTCTTCATCGACGAGGCGACAGCCATGATCCACATCGGCAACGAGCGTCACCGGGTAGAACCATCCAGGTCCATCTGCGGGATCTCCGCCGATCAGCACACGACCGCCCTTTTCGCGCGCCTCCTTGACGAACGACGAAACGATCTCGAATTGGCGGCGATTCTGAACCGGACCGAGCGTAGAGCTGTCGGACAGTCCGTCGCCGACGACGACCTGCTTCGCATAGGCCGTGAGTTCGCGGCACACCTCGTCGTAGAGGCTGTCGTGAACGTATAGGCGCTTCAGCGCGGCGCAGGTCTGGCCGCAATTGATGAAGGCTCCCCAGAATAGGCCCTCGACGATCTTCTTCGGCTCGGCGTCCGGGAGCACGATTCCGGCGTCATTGCCGCCGAGCTCCAGTGTCAACCGCTTCAACGTGCCTGCGGCATTCTGCATGATCTTGCGTCCCGTCGCGGTCGACCCCGTGAAGGTCACCTTCGCGATCCCAGGATGCGACGACATCAGGCTGCCGATTTCGTTCTCGCCCGTGACGACGTTCACCACGCCCGGCGGCAGTTCTTCGTTGATGAGCTCGACGAGCCGGATTGTGCTAAGCGGAGTCAATGGCGAAGGCTTGATGACGACCGTATTGCCCGCGCGTATCGCCGGAATGATATGCCAGCATGCGATCATCACGGGCCAATTCCAGGGAGTGATCGAACCGACCACGCCAATTGGCTTTCGATGAAGCTCGACGCGCCCCTCGGCCCCGTCCTGCAAGACTTCGACCGGCAGGGACAAGTCGGCGGTGTATCGTGTCCAGGCGACCGCACCGCCGATTTCGAACCGCGACCCCAACCCATTCATCGGCTTACCCTGCTCGAGAGTGAGCAAGCGCGCCAGTTCCTCGGAATGGGCGTCGATTGTCTTCGCGATCGCGCGGCACGCTTCGGCGCGCTGGGAATCAGGAACTTCTTTCCAGACTGAGAAGGCCTTTGACGCGGCCGCCACGGCAGCGTCAAGATCCCTCGCACGGCCAACCGGCATAGCACTGACAACGCTGCCGGTAGACGGGTTGATCACCTCCTGAAAATCGTCAGTCTCGACCTTGCGACCGTCGATAAGCAAGCCCCAGCGCTGCATGCAATGCTCTCCCAACTTGTACGGTCGAGCAAAGACGATCTCGCGTCGGCTGTCTTGGAAAAGAGCGCAGCTTCAATTGGACGAAAGCGCAAGCTTATTTGCGCACGACGTCCTTTGGCGAACAGTCGAACGCCTTCCTGAAGCAACGGTTGAAGTAGGAAATATCGTTGAAGCCGGACGAGAAGGCGATCTCGGCGATGGTTGTGCTCTGATCGGCGCCGCGGCGCTGCTTCTCCACAAGCCGTTCCTTTGCCAAGCGCAACCGGCGATCGCGGATGAAGCTGGTGACGGTCGTCCCGACGGCATTGAAGTCTTCTTGAAGCGTGCGCATGGAAACGCCGAGCCGGTTGGCGAGCCACTGCGGCGTCAACCACTCGGCCGTGAGGTGACGGTCGACGAGAGCCCGCGCGAATTCGAGTCGGCCAGACGCGCGCTCCTTTGGGCATAGCGGCGCATTCGGTGCATCCGCTGCGAACGCTTGCCGCGTCGCCTGCAACAGCAGTTTCCGCAATTCCACCGATCGCTTGTGGCTGGCGGGCATCTGTAGCATCTTGGCGACAAGCGCCCGCAGCATCGTCGACATCGGATCCTCGGCGCCGAGCCGCCGGGATACGTCGAAATCGTTGGGTTCTTCCGCGAGCAGCAACTGCCGTGGCAGATGGACGGACAAGTGGTTGCTGAATTGTCCATTGAAGTAGAAATTCGACGGCAGCGAGGAATCGACCAGGATGCAATCCCCGGGCGCGATGATGCTCTGCTGTCCCTGCTGCTCGATCCCACACACGCCCTGCAGCTGGACCAGAAGGAAGAAATACTCACCGTAGTCGAGGCGAATGTCGTTCTGCTCGCGGCGAACCACTTCGACGTCGGTCGCGACCTGGACGATCTCCATGCCGGCAGCATCGCGAAGCACGACGCCGCCGTTGACGACGCTATGCTCCTGCCGCCCGAACGGATTGAATCGGCCGCAGACGGATTGCAGCTTGTCTCTCCATTCGTCGAAGGGAGCAGGACTCCAGATCTCGGGAGTCCAGCTGCTAAACTCCTGGAGCTGCATGCGCCCCTCCCCTGGAAGCGCCGTTCCAGCGGCACCTTTTCATAACATGTTAAGCGACTGCCCCGCCGTGTCAACGGCGTTCGGAGCAGCGGCGCGGCCGAGAACGGGACGTAGCTCTGGCACCGCGCCTCGAGCGGAACTAGATGCAGTGCAACGAACTCATGCAAGATAGGCGCTGTGCAGAATTTCCGGATTGCTGATCAACTCCTGTGGCTCGCCGGCGAAACAGATCCTTCCGCGCTCCATCACATAGGCTGAATGCGCGATTTTGAGCGCGAGGTGGGTAAATTGCTCGATCAGGAGAACGCCAATTCCCTGTGAAGCAAGGTTCTGCAGGACAGGAACCAGCCGGGCGACCACAACGGGCGCCAGGCCGAACGACAGCTCGTCCGCCAGGAGGTAACGCGGCCTCGCAATGACAGCCTGTGCGAGCGCGACCATCTGCTGTTGTCCACCCGAGAGATTCCCCGATCGCGCCTGCAAACGCTCGCGCAACTCCGGAAAGGTGCCCAGCGCCACATCGAGGGCCGATCTGAGCTGGGCACGCGAGAGGTGGCTTCCCGCCACTTTGAGATTGTCCTCGACGCTCAGGTCATTGAGCACTTGATGCCCTTCGGGCACGGCCGCAACGCCACTGGCACGAATAGCCTCTGGCCTCAGTCCAACAATCGACTGGCCGTCCAGCGCAATCGTGCCGCTGGTCGCCGGCAACACACCTGCCATGGCGAGAACAAGACTGCTCTTGCCAGCGCCGTTGGCGCCAAGCAGAGCGGTGATCCTTCCGGGCAAGATCGTGAGGTCGACGTCGTGCAAAACGGCCTTGGCGTTCCGGGCTACATTGAGCCCATGCACTGACAACCCGGCGCTCACGTCGTTTCCTCCAGAACACCCAGGTACGCCGCTCGGACCTTGGGATCCGCAAGTACCTTTTGCGTTGGGCCGTAGGCGATGGCAGAGCCAAAATCGAGCACAAGGGTTGCGGTGCAGGTTGCCGAGATCAGATCGACATCGTGATCCACCAGCAGCACCTGCGCGCCGCAATATCCGTCTATCTGCTTGATGACACTGCGCAGATGCTCGCCCTCATGCTGTGCAAGACCAGCCCCCGGCTCATCCATCATGACGAGCCGAGGTCGACCGACCGTTGCACGGGCGATCTCCAGCATGCGTCGCTGATAGGCGTTTAGGCTGTGCCCGGGCACATCGCGCGCGGTGCCGAGACCAGCAAATTCGAGCGCCGTCTCGATCAGCTGTCGCCGCGGCTGGCCGTCGGTCGGAACATTGTCGAGCACGGCGGCAACATTCTCGCCAGCTGTCAGGTTCTCAACCACCTGCTCGTTCTGGAACGTTCGACGAATACCGAATGCCGCACGCTTGTAGATGGGAACGTCCTTCAAATCCCGACCATCGACCCGGACACTCCCCGTCGTGGGCCGTACGAACCCGGAAAGGACATTGATCAAGGTGGTCTTGCCTGCCCCGTTCGGTCCGACGAGACCGGTGACGGGCTCCGGCAGGCTTGCAGTCAAAGCGCTCAAGCCGCGCACACCCCCGAACTGTACGGTCAAATCGTCGATCTCGATCATGGACCGGCCTTTCGTTTGCCGCCCAGCAGCCGGCGAACTGTCCCGACCAAATCCCTCAATTGCCCGGCCACCCCATGGGGAGCGGTGATCAGCGCGTGCAAAAGCCCGATTCCGAACACCATGGTCGCGATGTTGCCGTCGACGCGAAAATCGTTCAGCAGCGCTGGAAAGGCCCGTAACAGCAGCCCCGCGACGATCGGGCCGATCCATGAATAGGCCCCGCCCACGATGGTCAGCGCGAACAGCATGATCGACTGACTTGCAGGGAAAGCACTGGCATCGAGCTGCCCCACGCCACCAGCGAGTAGGCCGCCGGCAATGCCGGCGAGAAAGCCGGCGAGCGCAAAGGCCCACACTTTATAGGCGACGATATTAACGCCTCCGGCGAAGGCACAGACTTCGCTGCGACGGATCATCGCCCAGGCGCGGCCGGGCCGCCCACGAACATGCAACAGCACCAGACCATAGCAGAGGCCGGCGATAACGAGGGCATAGCGCAGATAGGCTTCGTCGTTCTGCGCGAGGAATGGACGTGCCATCATTACTCGCGTGCCGGTACTCTTGCCTAGAATACCCGATCCGCCGTCCGGAAAGCCGAACGCACTGATCAACACCTGGATTGCGCCTGCCATCATCAAGGTGATGATCGCAAGATATAGCCCGCGCATGCGTAGCGCCGGCAGACCGATGACAAGTCCAACCAATGCAGCGGCCACTCCACCTGTCAGAAGCGCAAGCTCGAACGGCACGCCCAAGCCGTGCGATATGCGTAGAGCAAACCATCCACCGACGCCTAGCAGGCCGAACTGCGCGAGCGACACCATTCCGAGCTGCGCAAAGAGCAAGCTGACGCTCAGGCTTGCGACCGTTAGCGCAGACACCGAGATGAGCGTGCGCAACCAATAATCGCTCAGCGCGGCCGGCAACAAATACAGGCCAACGAGCGCCGCGGCATACAAAGCAGCTACGCCAAGCGGCAATCTGGCGGTGGGAATGGGCGAGGCTACCTCCAAGCTTTGATCCGCCACGTCGGCTCACCTGTAAACAAACGCGATTCTGCGCTGCATCCAAAACATTGCACCGACCGCAAAAAGAAATGGCACCGCGGTGCGGAAGGGACCGACGATGGGCACCGGCGTCAGAAGAGCTTCACAGACCCCGATCGCAAGTCCCCCGGCAACCGTCGCAGGAAGCGAGGCGAAGCGTCCGACCACAGAGGCGGCGATTGCTGGGATCACCGCAAAAGTGAGGGCTTGGCCACTCAGGCGTTGCAAATCGGCGAGCAGTATCCCGCTGACGCCAGCCAGCACGCCGGAGATCACCCACGCCCACCCGTCGACGCGGAACACGCGGACTCCCAGCATCGCGCTAAGCTCGCGGCTGCTTGCGAGCGCACGCATCTGAAGTCCCAGGCGACTGCACGCGAGAAACACCATGACGGCGGCCGTGGCCAGCAGGCCGAGACCGAATGCGATTGCCCGGGTCATGGTGATGCGGACGCCCAACAGCTCGAAGCTCATCGTGTCCGTGGGCAGGCGAAGCCGTCGCGGTGCCTCACCCCAGACATAGCCCATGAAGCCCAGCAGGATCAGCGCGAAGCTGAGCGTCGCCACGGCGCGCATGACCGGATCGCTGTAAGCCAGTCGTGGCGCGATTGCTCGGCCATAAAAGAACGAAATCGCGGCCGCAGCCGCTATTCCCGCTATCCACGACAGCTCCGCAGGGCCGCCGCGCTCGACGATCGACCAGGATGTGAAGGCCGCCAGGGCGCCGACGGCGCCCTGGGCGAAATTGACCACGCCCGAAGCTCGATAGAGCACCACAATGCCGACGCCGGACAGCACGTAAGTCGCCGCCGTCGCAAGGCCCGCGACGAGAAAGGGCGTGAAATCGGGCATGACTTCTTACTTCGCGATGCCGATCGTCTTCTCGTAAGCGTGCACATCATCGAGTTCGGGGTCTTCGGACTCGATGCAAACCTGCTTGGGCACGAGCTTGCCGTCCTTGACGAGAGACACCGGTCCCGCGTGATTGGCGTTGTGACGTGAACCATCACCGACGTACCAGGGCGAGCACCACATGTCGCTTTCAAACCGCTTGATGTTCCGCAAGGCCGCGGTGACTGACCGCCGGTCGATCTTGGCCGCGTCCATCTTCATCAGCGTTTCAGCCGTAACGCGAGCCGCCAAATAACCGGCTTGAGAGAAGGTGTCGCGCGGATCAGAAGCCTGTCCGTACTTCTCCATCACCGCGAGCCAGTTCTGCATATCCGGCGTTGCAGCGTCGGCGGCCTTCAACTCCATGTCCACGGTGACCTTGCCGTCCCAATATTTTCCAATTGCGCGCGGAAAGTCCAAATTGTACAGCGACGCCGGACCGGTGAAGTGCACCTTGTCGGCAAGTCCCTGCTCTTCTGCGGCGGCAAAGATCGGGACCGCTAGGCCTTTGGGCGTCCCAACGCTGATGACATCCGGCTTGAACGCCATGGCTTCAAGGACGACGGAGGTCGCGTCGAGCGAGCCTGGGTCAAACGTGATGATCTTGCCGTCGCCGCCCTGTTTCTTGATCCAGGCGACCGCACCTGTACAGGACCATTCACCAAGATTGGGAATGTTCGGCGCGATGCAAACGACACGCTTGATCTTGCCGGGATAGGATTGCGCCACATCCATTACGGCCTTGGTGTTGCTGACCCGCGGGCCGGCATTGGTCGGTGCATAGTTTTTCTGGAAGAAGCAATCACGGGGCACGCCGACACCGGCGATGACCATGATGTCTTCCTTCTCGTAGATGCCTTGATTTGCACCGCAATCGACGAAGCTCATGTTTCCAACCAGCGCGACCGCCTTCTGGTCGCGGATGAGCTTGACCGCGACCTGGGACGACTGCTCGGGGTTCCAGGCATCATCCTCAAGCTGGTATTTGACCGGGCGTCCGTTCACGCCACCGTTGGCATTCAGGCACTTGAAATAGGCTGCAGCAGCCAGGCCGGAGGAACTGAAATTGTCCGGGCCCGTGACGCTGACGATGCCCCCGATGACGATCGGCTCGCCAGCCGCCGCCGTGCCTGTGCTGGCGCCGCATTTGGGATCAGCCGCGTAAGCTGCGTTGCCGACACAGGCCGCAAGCAATCCCGTCACCATGGCCATGCTAATCTTGAATTTCATCCGTTCCCCTCCCGTGCCCAACGTTGCTGTGGGCGCATTGAAATTTCGGCATGAAGGTTCGTTGACGCAGCCCCTGTCCCTCAGCGCGCTCGCTTCGGGGCGGATGGTGCGATCCTTCTTTGTTTCTTGATCCGAACCGTCAGATACTAGGCCGGCCACGCGGAACGCGTCTTGGACTCGGACGCGGCCGGGCTAGGACGTAAACGAGCGGCGGCCCCCCTTCCACGCCCTGGCGTCACTTGGTCGCGTCCGCAACAAGCCTGGTATCGGTGAATTGCTCAAAATTGACGACCCGACCGTCCTCCATGTCCCAGACGTGGACCACGCGTGCCGTCATCGCTTTTTCGGTCTTCTTGTATCGCCCCGAGTAAGTCCCGATACCGATGATGGTCTTGTCGCCGTCGATCAGCCTCTTGAGGGAGAAAGCATAGTCGCCCCATTCTTCGCCAATGCGCTTGAACACGCCCGCAATGATGGCGTCTGAGCCGATATAGGTGCCGGCGTAGGGGAAGCCCGCCATCTCCGTCCACTTCGTTCGCGCGGTGATTGGAGCCATCATGGCCTCCACATCCTTGCGGTCCGAAGCGGCATAGTGCGCCTTGATTGCCTCGTAATTGCTATTCACGCCAGCCACTCCTCCGGTCAAACCGGCTCCTTGCCTTCGTCGTAGGCCGTCCTGGATCTTATCTTGATGAACGCGCCAGCGGGCTTGTTCTCGACCCGGCCGTCGCTGGTCACACCGAGGAATTTTCCGGTCGAGCGCATCGTCTCCCAATCGTAGAAGAAGATCGATGCGACCGGGATGATGAACTCGCGAAAGCCGAATACGTATTGATTGTGATCGAACTTGTAGGCCGTCGTCAGATCGACATCGCCGTGCCCCCGCTGCACGCCAACGAGGTTTTGCCACGCGTAGCGTTGCGAGCTCAGATAGACATGCTCGTAAACATGCTGTGGGCTGTATTCGTAATGCGCGGTCATTCCGATCAGATCGCGGGTCGGCGCCGGCTCGATACCAGCAGGCGGAACAGCGGGATCGTCGATGATCCCTGGCGTATAGACCTGCGCCACACGCGGCTCTCCCGCCGCTTCGTTCGCCGCGCGTACGCGCTCGCGTAACCGACGAGCCCGTCGGTGATGCTCCCGCCCCTGACTGCGATCTGGGGAGCAGGAAGCGAGCACCTCGTGGATCGGATCCGCAGCAAGTCGCTCGCGTCCGACGCGATAGGCCTCCTCGGAGCCGCGTCGCAGATGCAAGGCCGTAGGTGTTAGCGACGACGCGCTGATCGTTAGGCGCGTCGTGGAGGCCTGGATCGGTCAGCGGACCGCTTCCGCACCCTCGTTCCGGGCGAGGTGCGGCGGAAATCTAGTCGTAGATCGTAACGGTCAGTGCTCGACGCTACCGAAGGTATCCGGGGCGACTAGGCAAACGCTGGCCGCGGCCCTAAGCCTCGGGAAGTGCCAAGCCCGTCAGCGCGCCCAAACTGGCGATGAGCTGATCCTGGAATTCGGGATCGGCGGCCTCGCTGGCCGGCTGCTCCTGCCGCATGTGATGCCAGTAGCGACCGCTGACCTTTGCAGCCGGCTCGTCGCTGACGGCCAGCCAAGTCTGGGTCCGCTGTCCGGTATCGAGGTCCACCGGGGCCCCGGGGCCGCCCATTCTCGTGCGCACCCAGCCGGGATCGACCGCATTGCTGAACACCTGCGGCCAGCGTCGCGCCACCGCAAACGCCAGCGCGACCACCTGCAGCTTGCTTTCGGCATAGGCCTTTGCCGGATCCCAGCTCCGCTTCGTCCAGTCGAGATCACGCAGCGAGCCCTCCCCGCCTCGATGCAGTCCGCTGCTGAGGTAAATCAGCCGACTGGGACGATCGATCAGCGCCGTCAGGATGTAGGGCGCAAGCGTGTTGACCGCGAGCACGCCGGCGTGAACCTCGGGTGTCGAGCCGCGACTTCCCTCGGGGTAGACCCCCGCGTTTTGAATGATGGCATCCATGCGACCGATCGCGTTGACCTGGTCCGCTATGCTCCGGGTCTGCTCGGCACTGCGGAGATCGCCGATCACGATCCCCGCGGCCCGCGGCGCGAGCTCGCCGAGGCTCGCCGCGCGATCAGCCGAGCGGGCGTGCAGCACCACGCGATGACCGGCATCAAGAAGCGACCGGGCCGCGGCGCGACCGAGCCCGTCCGTGCTGCCGGTGATGAATACAATGGCCATGCGCTGCTCCTGCCGACGTTCTCTGAATACAATCTGAAGAACAACCTGTCCTGGCGAGCGTGACGTCCTGCGCGGACTTCCGCCGCGCCCCGGCCGCCGGCTTCTTCGCCGCCGTTTCCTTCGGCTTCTTGCCCTCGATCGGCATCATTCCCTTCTGGCAGGACGCCGCCTTGCGCGGGTTCTTGGCGGCTTGCCCGCCTTCGCCGGCGCGGATCTTTCCGGCGCTCCGATGCTGCGCATCCATCAGGTCGACCACGTTGGTTGTTGCGGGCTGATCGGCTTGCCGGAGCGCTTCTTCTCATGGGATCGATCAGCTCGGTCTCGTGGTGGCATGACCCTGACCGACGGCCTGTCGACAGCGCATCGGCATCTACGTCATTCGAACCCAGGCGCCTTCGGATGCCGAGGACTTCACAGCAGCATCGATGAACTTCACGCCTGCCAGTCCATCCTCAACGGTCGGGAAGATCACCTCAGGATGCGGCTTTTCACCGACTCTTGCCGCGCGAATGGCGCGCGCTGCCTCGGCATAAATTGTTGCGAAGCCTTCAAGGTAGCCCTCCGGGTGACCCGCGGGGATGCGGGTGACCCGACCCGCCTCGCCCAAGGCGGCGGCCCCGCCGCGGGTCAGGAGCTGCTTGGGCCGGCCATAGGGCGTGAACCAAAGATGGTTCGGATTTTCCTGCGCCCATTCGAGGCCGCCTTTGCTGCCGCAGACGCGCAGTGTCAGGCCGTTCTCGTTGCCGACCGCGACTTGGCTCGCCCACAGCATGCCTTTGGCGCCGCCTTTCCACTTGAGGAGGATCTGGACATCGTCATCGAGGCGCCGTCCCTCGACGAAGGTCGACAGTTGTGCGAGTAGTTCGTCGAGCTTAAGCCCTGTGACGAAGCAGGCGAGACTATAGGCGTGGGTGCCAATGTCCCCGATGCACCCGCCGGCGCCGGACCGGGCCGGGTCCGTGCGCCACGCCGCCTGTTTGTGGCTGCTTGCCTCCAATCGCTCGGTCAGCCAATCCTGGAGATATTCGGCCTGGACGAGCCGGATCTCGCCGAGGTCGCCATTCGCGATCATGGCGCGGGCTTGCCGGACCATGGGATAGCCCGTGTAGTTGTGCGTCACCACGAAGACCCGGCCGGTCTTCCTGGCCAGCGCCACCAGCTCCTCGGCCTCAGCAACGGTCGTCGTCAATGGCTTGTCGCAGATCACATGGATGCCGGCTTCCAGGAAGGCCTTCGCGACCGGACTGTGCATGTGGTTGGGCGTTACGATCGAGACGACCTCGATGCCGTCCGCTCGCGCGGCTTCGGCCTTCGCCATCTCTTCGAAGGAGCCATAGGCACGGTCGTCGGTAATGCCGAGCTCCTTCGCCGACGCCTTGGCTCGCACCGGATCGGACGCGAGCGCGCCGGCCACCAGCTCGAACTGGTCGTCGATGCGCGCGGCAATGCGGTGGACGGCGCCGATGAAGGCTCCCTGCCCGCCGCCGACCATTCCTAACCTGATACGCGCATGACTGCTGGACTCGTTGCTTGCGTTGATCGCCATTTGCTTCTCCCGCTCAGGATAGACCGAGCATCTTGCGGTTCGCTGCATGGTCGGTGCCGGAGCTCGCGAAATCATCAAAGGCTCTCTCTGAGACCCGGATGATATGGCTTCTGATGAACTCGGCCCCCTCTCGCGCGCCTTGTTCGGGATGCTTCAGCGCACACTCCCATTCGAGCACCGCCCAGCTGTCGTAATCGTACTGCGTGAGCTTCGAGAAGATCGCGCCGAAATCGACCCGGCCGTCGCCGAGCGAACGGAAGCGACCGGCACGGTCGACCCAGTTCTGGAACCCGCCATAGACGCCTTGGCGGCCGGTCGGGTTGAACTCGGCATCCTTGACGTGGAAGGCTTTGATGCGATCGTGGTAGATGTCGATGTAGTCGAGATAGTCGAGCTGCTGTAGCACGAAGTGTGAGGGATCGTAGAGCAGATTGGCGCGCTTGTGGTTGTTCACCCGACCGAGGAACATCTCGTACGAAACGCCGTCGTGCAGATCCTCGCCCGGGTGGATCTCGTAAGCGAGATCGACGCCGTGCTCGTCAGCATAATCGAGGATCGGCCGCCAACGCTTCGCGAGTTCGTCGAACGCGGCCTCGACCAGGCCCGCCGGACGTTGCGGCCATGGATAGATGTAAGGCCAGGCAAGCGCGCCGGAGAAGGTTGCGTGCGCCGTAAGCCCAAGGCGCTTGGAGGCGAGGATCGCGCGTTTGACCTGGTCGACGGCCCATTCGGTGCGCGCCTTCGGATTGCCACGGACCTCCGGTGCGGCGAAGCCGTCGAACGCCGCGTCATAAGCCGGATGAACGGCAACGAGTTGGCCCTGGAGATGGGTCGAGAGCTCGGTAATCGCAAGGCCGTGGCTGGCCGCGATCCCCTTCACCTCGTCGACGTAGTCCTGCGACTGCGACGCCTTGTTGAGGTCGAAGAGCCGTCCGTCCCAGCTCGGAATCTGAACCCCTTCGTAACCGAGCGAGGCGGCCCATCCGCAGATCGAGTCGAAAGAGTTGAACGGCGCAGCGTCGCCGGCGAACTGAGCGAGGAATATCGCTGGTCCCTTGATCATCTTCATCGAATGCTCCTTCTTCCTTGGACCTCAGCAGCATGTGCCCGCTGAGCTCGATACCCACAAAAACCTGAGCTCGATACCCACAAAAACTCACCTCCTTGCTCGTTCCAAGAGGTGGAGCGGGCATTTCAGCCAATACCCGGGCTGGGCAATCACGGCTGGAGGACTACCCCACTTCAGAACGTTTCCCCGGCCCACAGCACCATCGCATCGAGCTCGGACAGCGGTGCCGGTCGCTCGACGCGCGAGCGCACTGCGATCTCTCCGCCTTCCACGCTGGCCTTGAGGATCGCGTGCTTCACCTCCAGTGCGTGGCTCGCCAGCGCCCCGGAGGAGCGGTGTGGCGTACAGCGCAGCACCGCACTTGCGAGTTCGGCGACGCCCAGACAACGATAGTTGGCCTGGTTCGGCATGTGATCGGCCCAATTCGGCGAGCGCCAGTTCGGCTTGCCGAACGGCCGGTCGTCGGCTGCGACCGAAATCCAGTCGCCACCCTTCTCGGTGTATTGCACGGCGCCGCCGAAGAAATTGGGGTCCGGCACGCGCAGCGAGCCTTCGGTGCCGTAAAGCTCGATCGGTGGATGTGCGTGTTTCCAGACGTCCCAGCTCATCGCAAAGATGATGTCGGCGCCTGACTCGAAATGCAGCAACGACATCACCGTCGTCGGCGTTTCCACCGCGATGATCTTGCCGTTCATCGGCCCCTTCGAGGTGACGAGCCGCGTCGCAAAGCCGGCGCTCGCACGCCCCTGCACCAGCGCAACGGGACCCAACAGGTTGATGAGCGCGGCAAGGTAATACGGACCCATATCAAGGATCGGCCCACCGCCCCGTTTAAAGAAGAAGGTTGGATCGGGGTGCCAGTGCTCCATGCCATGCGACATCAGAAAACAGGTACCATAGAGCACTTTACCGATCCGGCCTGCATCCACGAGTTCGCGCGCCGTCCGTCCACCGCCGCCGAGGAAAGTGTCCGGCGCGCAGCCGATCTTCAGGCCGCGATCCGCCGCCTCGGCAACCAGGGTCGCGGCGTCGTTGGCCTCGATCGTGATCGGCTTCTCCCCGAACACGTGCTTGTTTGCGGCCAAGGCCGCGTGGCTTATGGCGAAATGTGACTCGGGCGTAGTGAGATTGACGACGATCTGGATGTCAGAACGCGCCAGTAGCGCATCGATCGTCAACGCCTCGATCCCGAACTTCTCCGCTTGGGCTTGCGCGGCCTCCGGCCGCAGATCGGCGCACGCGACTAGGTTGAGATCCCGAAACTTCGGCATGTTCTGCATGTAGATCGTCGAGATGTTGCCGCATCCGACGATGCCGACTCCGAGCTTGCTCATGACCTGCTCCCCGTCACGCCCACGACGATACGGTCTCGCGCGCCCGGCGCGCGAAGCGGGCGACGTCGTTCGGCTTATCGTGTTCAGCGACGAACAGGGACACCCCGGCCCCCGTCATCGCCGCGCGCAGCGCCGGCCAGTCCATGATGCCGTGGCCGGGATCGGCCCAGCCGTCCTCGTCGGCGCACTGTCCGGATGGTGCGAGATCCTTGATGTGACAGGCGACCAGACGCTGAGCATGTTTCTTGATCTCGGCGACGGGATCGCCGCCACCGCGCACGATCCATGCGAGATCGGCCTCCCAGACGAGGTCGGGGGCCTCCTCGAACAGACATTCGAGATAGGTCTTGCCGCTCCCAGTGCGGCCATATTCCCAATGATGGTTGTGCCAGCCGAAACGAAGCCCCTCGCCGGTGACGGCCTTGCCGATCTCGTTCAGTTCACGTCCGATGCCGCGCCATTCTTTTTCGCCGCCCTCACGTTCGCCGGGCGGCGGGGCCGGCGCGAGAATGATCTTCATGCCGAGGCCTTTGCAGAGTCTTGTGGTGCTGACGGCATCCGCGCGCAGCCGGTCGAGCCCGACATGCGCGCTCGGCGCTGTCATGCCGTGGACATCGAGAAGCCGCTGCAGCGCGTCGGGATCGTTGAACAGGCCGCCCCACGGCTCGACCATCTTGTAGCCGAGCCCTGCGATGAGCGCGAACTGCGCCTCGAGCGGAGTGATGGAGCGGGCGGAATAGAGCTGGATGGACAGGCGGTCGATCGGCTTGGTCATAGCGGGGCTTTCGATGGGTGGATGAGGTCAGAGACGCTGTCCGCTCTTGTCATCAAACAGCGAGAGAGTTTCGGGAGGAAACCGCAGGGCGAGCGTGTCGCCTGCGCGGAGTGGCGCGTCGGCATCATGGCGGAGGGAAAAGGCGGTGCCGTCGGCAAGGCGGCACCAGATCAAGCTATCGGCGCCCATCGGCTCCACCATCTCGACGCGAGCAGGCACGGCGAATGGGTCGTCGGACGCCGTGACCTCGACATGCTCCGGGCGGATGCCAAGCACGGCCGGCGCGTCAGTCGGGGGGCCGCGGAAGACGTAGCCATTCAGGCTGAACCGGCTCGTGCCGGCGACAAAGGCTGCGCCACCATCGCGCGCGATAGAGCCGGGGATAAAATTCATCGCGGGCGAACCGACGAAGGAGGCGACGAACCGGTTCACCGGCGCGCGATAGATCATCTTTGGCGTATCGAGCTGCTGGATCACGCCGCCTTGCATGACCGCGATGCGGTCCGCCAGGGTCAACGCCTCGATCTGATCGTGCGTCACATAGATCATGGTGGCGCCGAGCCGCGCATGCAGGCGCTTGATCTCGACCCGGAGCTCGGCGCGCAGCTGGGCATCGAGATTGGAGAGCGGTTCGTCGAACAAATAGACACCGGCATGCCGCACCAGCGCCCGGCCGATTGCGACGCGCTGGCGTTGCCCGCCGGACAATTCGAAAGGACGGCGGTCGAGCAGCTCGGTGAGACGCAGCATCTGCGCGGCCTCTCCGAGACGGCGGCCGATCTCGTCCTGCGGCGTGCCGGCGACCTGCAGCCCGAACGACATGTTCTTGCGCACGGTCATGCGCGGATACAGCGCATAGCTCTGGAACACCATCGCGATGCCGCGATCCTTTGGTTCGGCCCAGGTGACATCGCGGCCGCCGATATGGATCTCGCCGCTCTTGACGTCAATCAGGCCGGCGATGGCGTTCAGAAGAGTCGATTTGCCGCAGCCGGACGGGCCGAGCAGCACCAGGAATTCGCTGGCCTCGACATGAAGGTTGAGATTGTCGAGCACCTTCAGTCCGCCAAAGCCGATTCTTAGGCTCCTGATATCGACGTTCGCGCGCTGCATGATGCGTCAGCCTTTCACCGCGCCGGCGGCGATGCCGCGCACGAACCAGCGGCCGGAGCCGAAATAGACCAGGAGCGGCAGCAACGCGGTCAGCAGCGTCGCCGCCATGTCGACATTATAGGCGCGCTCGCCCTGCGTCGAATTGACGATGTTATTGAGCTGCACGGTCATCGGCAGATTGTCGCGGCCGGCGAAGACGAGCCCCAGGATGAAATCGTTCCAGATGCCGGTGGTCTGTAGGATCACCGCGACCACGATCATCGGGGTGGCCATCGGCATCATGATGCGCGCATAGATCTGGTAGAAGCCGGCGCCGTCGACGCGGGCCGCTTTGAACAGCTCGGGCGGTAGTGAGGTGAAATAGTTGCGGAACAACAGCGTCATCGTCGGAAGACCGAAGATCGTATGGATGATCACGATGGTCAGAAGCGACTGCCCGAGCCCGGTGAAGGCGAACACGCGCACCAGGGGATAGATGAACAGCTGATAGGGAATGAAGGCGACCACCATCATCGCGCCGAACAGGATGCTGGCGCCACGCACGCGCCACAGCGATAGCGCGTAGCCGGTCAGCGATCCGACCAGGATGGAAATGAAGACCGACGGCAACAGGATGCGCACCGAGTTGAAGAAGCCGACCTTGATGCCCTGGCAGGTAAGCCCGGTGCAGGCCGAGGCCCAGGCCGTGACCCACGCATCGATGCTGGGGGACACCGGCAGCGCCAGCAAATTGCCCTGCCTGATCTCCGCCATCGGCTTTAGCGAGGTCACGACCATCACATAGAGCGGCAGCAGGAAATAGAGCGCTGATATGAGGATGAAGGCATACAGCCCCCAGCGCGCCGGCGTCATGCGCGCCCGCCGTCGCCGCGCGGCAGGCAAGGGCTCGGCGAGCACGGTCATCGGATGTCTCCCTTGCGCGCGCGCCAATAAAGATAGGGCGCGACCACCGCGATCACGGTGACCAGCATGGTGGTGGCGGCCGCGGTCGCAAGCCCGATATTGGCCCGTTCGAACAGATGATCCATGACGAATTTGGCGGGCACCTCCGAGGCAATGCCCGGCCCGCCATTGGTCATGGCGACCGAGAGGTCGTAGAGGCGCACCACGGCGGTCGACAATAGCACCGCCGCGGTCGCAAAGCTCGCGCCCATCATCGGAATCACAATTGAGGCGTAGACCCGCCATTTCGGCAGTCCGTCGATCCGCGCCGCCTTCCAGATCTCGTCGTCGATGCCGCGAAGGCCCGCCAGCATGATCGCCATTACGAGGCCGGAGGCCTGCCAAACGCCGGCGACGACAAGGCAATAGATCGCCCGCTCCGGCCGTACGATCCAGTCGAAGGTCGCGCCTGCAAAACCCCAGCTGCGCAGTACGTGCTGGATGCCGAGTGACGGGTTCAGAAGCCACTGCCAGACCAGCCCCGTGACCACGAAGGACATCGAATAGGGATAGAGATAGATCGAGCGGATGGTGTCCTCGGCGCGCACCCGTTGGTCGATCGCGACCGCCAGGAGAAAGCCAACCGCGAGCGCCAGCGAGACGAACAGGACGCCATAGATAACGACGTTGTGGACCGAAGTGATCCAGCGGTCGTTGCCGAACAGCGACTCGTATTGGCGCAGGCCGACGAAATTGTTGTTCGGCAGCATGCGCGAATTGGTCAGCGACATCCACACGGTCCAGCCGGTGGCGCCGATATAGACCACGATCATCACCATCAGCGCCGGCAGCAGCGCCAAGACCACGGACAATCTGGAAGACAGCGAAAGGCGCATCGTGCCGAACGAGTGAGAGGGGATCGATGAATGAAAGAGGGCGGCCGGGAAGATGGGCCGCCCGATCGAGATGTGTCAGTCCTGTGCCTTCAGCACCGCGGCGACCTTGGCGGAGAATTCGTCGGCGCTCATGTCGGTGTTCCAATATTGCGAGATTGCGTCCTGGACCGCACCGACAAGTGCGGGCGCCGCCAGCATGTCGACCGACGGCAATTGCTGCGCCTTGTCGGCGACGTAGCGCATGCCCTTCTGGGCGCAGGCGTCGAGCGCAGAGCTGTCGACGTCGCTGCGCACCGGGATCGACCCCTTCTTCAGCGCGAACTGGATCTGGGTTTCCGGCGCCAGCATCAGCTTGGCAAGCGTCATCTGTGCCTTGGTGGTCGCCGCGTCCTTGGACTTCGGGAATACGAACACGTCGCCGCCCATCATGTAGCCGCCGCCATGATTGGACAGCACCGTGCAGCCATAATCCTTGTCGGCGACCTTGCCGGCGGCGACGAATTCGCCCTTGGCCCAATCGCCCATGATCTGCATGCCGGCCTTGCCCTGGATGACCAGACTGGTCGCATCGTTCCAGTTGCGCCCGGGCGCGCCGGCATCGACATAGTTCTTCAGCTTCTTGTAGGCGACCGCGACCGCCTTGAACTCGGCGCTCCGCGCCAGCGCCGCGTCGCGCTTGCCCATGATCCCAACCCACATCGGCCCGCCGCCGACGCCGATCAGCACCGCGCTGAACAGGTTTTGCTCCCAGTTCTTCTGACCCGAGAAGGCGAGCGGGATCACCTTTCCGTCGACTTTCAGTTTGTCGAGAACGGCGAAGGCGTCGTCCCAGGTCTTCGGCTCGGCGGCGCCGATCGACGTGAGCACCGCCTTGTTGTACCAGAGCCAGTTCTGGCCATGGATGTTGACCGGCACCGCGTACATCTTGCCCTTGCGGGTTGCGGCGGCGATGAAGGCCTGCGGCATTACGCTCTTCCAATTGCCTTCGGTCGCGACCGTGTCGACGTCGGCGAGCAGATCGCCCTCCACCAGTTCGTCGAACTGTTTTCCGGTGTTGAGCTGCATGGCGGTCGGCGGATTGCCGGAGACAGTGCGGCTGATCGCGGCGTTTCGGGCGTTCGCGGCGCCGGCTACCGCGCTGTCGATCCAGGTGCCGCCGGCCTTGGTGAACTGATCGGCGAACACCTTTACGGCAGCGGCCTCGCCGCCGGAGGTCCACCAGTGAATGACCTCGGCTTTCATTTCCTCGGCACGGACTGGCACCGGGGCCAAGGCCATGGCGGCAATCGCCACCGATGCGAACAGCGCGCGCTTCATGATTCCCTCCCAGGATTTGCCCTCGCGGGCTTGTTGGTCTTCCGCTTGCGGCCCTTTTTGTTAGGTCAGGATCTTTTCGGAAAACCGCTTCGCGCTTTTCCGGATCATGTCCTTGGGCTCGTCAAGCCTTTACAAACTGGTGTAATCGATTACATTTATATCGTAACAGAACTCAACGATTTTGCAAGGGCCGTTTTGACGGCAGGACACCGAAACCGGAAATGGCAAAGCGAACCCGAGCGTTACACCGGAAGACGGCCAAGATCGCGGATGTCGCTGAGCTCGCCGGCGTCTCGGTCGCGACCGTCAGCCGCACGCTGGCGCGGCCCGAGGTGGTCACCGAGGAAACCCGTACGCGCGTGCTCGCAGCTGTGCGCGACACCGGTTACACGCCGAACATCTCCGCGAGGAACCTGCGTGTCCGAAAGACCATGGTCGTGCTGGTGGCAGTACCTGACATCGCCAACCCCTTCTTCGCTGAGGTTCTACAGGGCATCGACGATACGCTGTCGACCGCCGGCTACGGACTCATCATTGCGAACCTGGCCGGCTCGCCAGAGAAGGAGGCGCGCTACGTTGACTTGGTCTGCGCCGGCCAGGCCGACGGCGTGCTGCTCTTATGCGGCCACGTGATGCGCAGCCCCGACCGCGACCTGCGCGAAGCGCGCGTACCGTTGGTTGCCGCTTGCGAGTACATCCCCCGCGAAAGCTTCCCGCAGGTCACAATCGACAATGTCGGGACTGCGCGTGAGGCGGTGCAACACCTCATCGAGCTGGGCCACACAAGTATCGCCTATCTGTCGGGGCCCAAATCCAACATCCTCGAGCAGCAGCGCCTCGAAGGCTACCGGCAGGCCTTGCGAGAGGCGGCAATTGCCGCCGATGCGGGGCTGATTCTCCCTGGCGATTTCACCTTCCGCACCGGTGTCGAGGCCGGCCGGGCGCTGCTGGCGCTCGAGCCCCTAGCGCGTCCGACCGCGCTGTTTGCGGCCAATGACGAAATGGCGATCGGCCTGATCAAGACCGTGCACGCGGCCGGTCTGCAGATCCCGGACGATCTCTCTGTCGTCGGCTTCGACGGCATTGCCTATGCCGACTATTGCGAGCCAACTCTGACGACTATCGTCCAGCCCCGCCGCGACCTCGGGGCCACCGCCGCAGCCGAACTGATCGCGCTGATGACGACCGACAAATTGGGGCTGCGCAAGGACATCACGCTTCCCGCCAGGCTGATGCTGCGCGACAGCACGCGCCCGCCACCGAAGAGTCGCGGCCATTCGCGCAGCCGCACGAGGTCCGGTTAGGACGGCTCTAATTCTCGATTGAGCCAGAACATGCGGCAGATCATAGCCGGTCTGACAGTGCTGATCATCGCCCATCGCTTTCCACTGATTGCACTTCCGGCGGATCATCACCATCGAGCTCGGCCGTCTAGACGATCGATTCCATG
>NZ_VSTH01000051.1 GCF_008123965.1 Bradyrhizobium hipponense
GGGGCCCTCATGCCGGTTACCGATAATCCAAACAGGTTACAGTGACGGCGCACTTAATTCATGAGTCTTCGAACCCGCGAAAGCGGCCGGGGTCATGGAGTGCACCTGTCACCGTAACCCTTAACTTGGCGGCGATTATGCGGTCACCCGGGATTAAGGTTTCTGCATTCGGTAGTGCCCATCGGGCACCCTTTTCCTAGGTTCCCAGTCTAGGAATGTCAGTCGCTGTTCCTTCCGCAGCCGAGCCGCGATGTCGCGAATGTCCTTTAGCCTCACGACACGCCGGCTCAGCACGAGCGGCCAAGCGTCTTCGAACTTGATCGACGCCGGAGCGGTAGGAACGAGTTCGAGGAACGCCACTTCTGCCGCGCGCCCTTCGCGAGCATCAGTATTACGGTATTACGGTGACAGTGCACCTAATTCATGAGCCTTCGAACCCGCGAAAGCCGGAATTCATTGAGTGCACTGTCACCGTAATCCTGAGCCATCACGCCTGCGACCCCAACTCGGACATTGTGCGCTCCCTCGGTTGGGGTTTATCAGCGCCGAAAATTCCGCACCCTCGCCGCTCGCCGTAGCATCTGGATTGCCACCTCGCCGCAGACGATGCCGGAGGGAGCGATCCGATCCTAGCGTCAAGCATTCGCGAGGTGGCGCCGCAGCACCGGCTTGAGCAGCACCACCGCGCACAATGCTGCCAGAATGTCCATCGCAGATACCGTGTAAAGAACGGTGGACCAGGTGCCGGTCGCTTCCGTGATGAGATTGCCGATCGGGACGAGCAGAGCGGCGACGCCTTTCGAGCAATACAGCACGCCGTAGATGCTTCCGATATTCTTCGTTCCGAAGGCATCTCCCGATGTAGCGCTGAACAGGCTATAGACCTCACCCCAGGCCAGGAAGACGACGCCGCTCAGGAAAACGAAAGCCCATGGATTGCCGCCGAACGTGGCGAGCGCGGTAATGCCGAGCCCTTCCAATGAGAAGGCAACGAACATCGTGTTCTCGCGCCCGATATAATCGGAGATGACACCGAACAGCGGCCGCGAAATCCCGTTCATGATGCGATCAAGCAGGAGCGCGAAGGGCAGCGCGGCGAGGGCGAAGAAGTACAGATCGACCCTGAGATCCTTCACGCCAAGATCCTGCGACATCGGCCCGAGCTGCGCGACTGCCATGAGGCCGCCGGTCACCGTCATCGTGAACATCACGAACAAGACATAGAAGACAGGCGTCTTGGCGGCTTCGAGCAACGTGTAATCGCGTCGGCTTTGCGGAACGGTCGTCGAGGGTCGCGTTTCACCCGCTTGCGGAGCCCGCAGCGCCAGCGAGGCGAGCATGATAATGATACCCTGGATCAGGCCGTACCAGAAGAAGGCGGCCTGGAATCCACCATTGGCGATCATGTTGGCGATCGGAATGATGGTGAGAGCGGATCCCGCACCGTAGGCTCCCGCAGTGAACCCAACCGCAAGCCCGCGGCGATCCGGAAACCATTTGATCGCGTTGTTGACGCAGGTCGCGTACACGCAGCCCACGCCAATGCCCCCGATTGCGGCGGCGATGTAGTAGTCCGTGAGCGAGGCGGCGTAAGAATCGATGATCCAAGCGAGCCCCGTGAAGAAGCCGCCGATGAGCACGATGATGCGCGGGCCGAAGCGGTCGATCAGATAGCCCTCGAATGGCGTAAGCCAGGTTTGCACGAGCACGAAGATCGTGAACGCGACCTGGATCCCGGCGCGCTGCCAACCGAACGTTTTCTGGATTTCCGGCACGAACAGCGTCCAGGCATATTGGATGTTCGCGGCGGCGACCATGCAGATGACGCCGAGAATGAGCTGCATCCAGCGGTAGCCCGCTTGGGCTTGCGCGCCAGGATGCGTCGTCGAGATCGTTGCTGATGACGTCATGATACCTCCGATGCTGGCACCGCGACGGCCATCGAACCTCCTCCGTCAATGTCCCGTCACTTCCAGCTGCGCAATTGCCCAGCTCATGGCCTCCGCCGGCATCATGGGTATGACCGCCAGCGAAAGCACCAAGCCAAGGGCAGAGAAAAGGGAGACCGCTGTCAGATCGTCGTGCCCCTCATAAATCGTGTACATGGGTGCCTCCGATGCTTGGGTTGCACCGCCATCGGTAGCCCAGCGTCTGATATGAAACACTCGGAGCGGCGCTGGACCTATTCCCTCCCCGGGAGCGTCGGCGCATCGTTCCGATGTTTATCCAGCCGCCTTTGCGCCGTCTGCCGACGACGTCGAACGACAGGAGTGCGCTCGGCAGGAGCGTGTCAAATCGCGACAGAGGCGGGCGACCGACGACGAGCGGCAAAGCCGCACGGAAACGATCAATCGGTCCGACCCGTCTCACGGATGTCGTTCCACGTGACAGCGCTTGCTTTTGCAGGCGCCTGGGCGGGATACCGGGCAGTTCCAGATTATAACCGCAATCGAAGCGCGCGTCCGTGCGCTCTCATGCCGCACTCCCGTCACGGAACAATCCTTGGTCGCCGCCGAGCTCGTGGCGCTCGACCGGACGCCGATGCGAATTGGGGGCAGGCCGTTTCACGCGACAAGGCCACCGATTCTACGATGGAATGGTAGAGACCATAGTCAGATCGAACCAGGAGCGTTACCTTGCCGGGCACTGAATTACGACAATCAGTGACGAAGCAGAGCGTTTCTGGTGCGGTAGCTCAGCGGGGCAATGAAATAACACCGACTAAGCCATCGTCGATTTGCTGGTGGGCCCGGCAGGACTCGAACCTGCAACCAGGCCGTTATGAGCGCATTCATTGCGCACTAAGTATTTGAAATCTCATCGGTTTGACCTCGTCTCATTTCAAATTATCGCATTCTGTTCTGGTCCAAACTGGTCCCGGCCTGGTCCCCACCGAAAATCGCGTAAACCCTATGAAACAAGGGGTTTTACGCGACTCGGGAGAGCTTTCGAGACCGCTTTCCTGGACCCCGCTTTTTGGTGATCAGGTTGGTCGCATCGCTCATGTAGTCGGGGTGATGATGACCGTAGTTGTCGATCAAAACCTTCGGTGACATGCCGAGATATCCTGACGCTTCCCAGATGTCGCAGCCCTGCTGCATGAGCCAAGTCGCAGCGGTATGACGCAGCGTGTGTGGCGTGACGTTGCCTTCCGAGAGATCAAGCTTCGCCAGCTCGACAGCGCTCGCCATTGCCGTCTTGACGCTCTTGATCGCGGCACCGTTCCACTCGACGAAGTGACTGGCGACGATCCCCCTGTCGACCCACCGACGCATGTGCGCGAGCAGTCGGTCCGGCAGGGGGATGATAGGCTGCCGCTTGTTGCTCTTCTTCTTGCCGATCGCCAGGCGGTGGTAGACGCCCTCGTCGAGATCGACATAGGACTTGCCGGTCGCCTTGTGGATCGAGGCGGAAGCGATGGCTGCCGCACGAGTGCCGGTGTATAGACCGATCAGGATGAACCGGGCGAGATGGCGGAGCGTGTACTTGCCCGTCTTGATCTTGATGCCCTTGTTCTTCCCGCGATGGATCGTCTGCTCTTCCTTGTATCGCCAGCAGGTCCACAGAAGATGGGCGGCCTCGGAGCGCTGAAGCCAACGCTCTCGACGGTCGCCCTTCTCAGGAAGGTTCACGCTGATGACAGCTCGATGGAGGTTCTCGTTGCCGTGATGATTGACGGCGGCCCGGAGGTTCTCCAGGTCGCGACGAGCGCCGCCCTTGCTGCCGCGATGCTTGACGTAACCATCGGTCATGTCGCTGTTCATCGCGCCCAGGTACTTCTTGCCGAAGTATTTGCCGAGCCGGGTGATCGACTGCTTCAGTCGCCGGATCTGAAGTTCCTGGGTCTCTTCGTCGTACTCTTTGACCTTGTGCTTGTAATAGATCGCGAGGACGTCGGCGAGCAGGATCTCATCGACGTCGCGCAGCTTGCGCTCGGGATTGTACTTGGTCGCTATGTACTTGCTGAGCGCTTTTTCCGCTTCCTCGGGCGGTCGTCGCTCACCAGGTTTAACAAGGACTCCTGTGCTAGTTGAGCTTTCTCCGTCTCGGATAACCCAGACGGATTTACGTCCTCCCTTCCGGGCAGGTCGTTTGTAGAGTCGTGCTCCCTTGTTCTGTTGCGACATCGTTCTCTCATACGCTTTATGTCTGCCAGCGTGGTGAAATGCTTTCCGGCGATCAGCTCGACGTCAAGTGTTCCACGGGCGATTTCGGTTCGGAGCCCGGTAATGGTCATGCCACCAGCCGGGAAGGCGAGTTTAAGTGCATCTTCTAATCTGAGCGGCGTGTCGGAGTCGACAATGCTTACTCCGCCCCCTTCGATTTTCGGCATCACCGACATGACGGATCTTCCTCAAATGCCCGGTAGGGGCCGGCCTGATAGTCCTTCCCCATGACGGTGTAGTTGACGTAATGCATCATTTCTTCCCGAATACGCTTTCGATCGAGTGGGTATTCTTTTCGACCGGAGCCTTCCAGCTCTTGATGGTGTTCTGCCTGCCGTTGACCTGGCCCTTGACGTGGAAGTCTTGCTCCTGTCGGGCACGGTTCAGCTTGGCGACCATGACGCGGAAGCCGGCGAGGACCGCTTGATTGTGGTCCCTGAAAGTGTCCGGCTTCCCGTCCTTTCCATTCACCCACTCCGGAGCCTGACCCGGTATGCCGAACGTCGCATGGTAGAGACCGTCGATCTCCTTGTGCTGCACGGCTGCCGAGTAGAAGGAGTTGGCGATTTTCGTCATGCAGCCCTCGCGTAGATTTGTCGCTCGATGATCTTTCGGTTCTGGATGAAGCCGCGGAAGTTGCCGTGCAGCTCGGGCGCCTGCCAGTGCTCAACCCGCCATTCGCCATACGGTCCAACCTGACCGGGCACGCGAACGTCAGGTGTTGCCTGATGCTCGGCCGGCGATGCGTGCAGCGGGCGGGCGCCGACCAGATCGTGATAGAGCTGCAGGTCCTTGTGGACCAACGGCTGCTTGCCTTCGTGCGTCAGGTAAGAGGTGCGAGCGCAGCGGGCGACGGAGATTTTGATCTGCGTCGGCAGGTCCAGCCATTCCCGCTCGTATTCGGTGACGAACGGCAGATGCCATTCACCCGGGCGCAGCTGATCCGGAACGCTTTCGGCGAAAGCATTCTTCAGCGCGATGGCGAGCGCCTGGATCTCGGGCTGAGCATCCTTGTGGTCGCGCAGCTCGAAGAAGTTGTCCCATTCGGTCGCGGACACCAGGACACTGATGTGGGCGAATGGCTCCAGCAGTCGATTGACGACCTGCTTGTGGTATCCGGATTCGTCGAATGCCTGGGCAATCTTGATGGCCTTGTCGCGGGCCAGTATCCAAGCTTCCTCCGGACTAAGCTCCAGAAAGCAAGGCTTGAGGTTTTGCTCATCGATAGCTTCGATGAAGATGGGAGCGCGATGTTCCTCGTCTGCTTGCATGCCCCGCTGGTTCTTGCCCCAGTGGATCGGCATCGCGGTATCGCGCAGGATGTCTTCGATCAGTCGGCTGACGGGGATCGCACGGGAGCTGGAGGCGTTGCGCGACAGGTTCCGGTCGTACATTACCCCGTCGTTGATCTCGATGATCATGTCGGGAGTCGAACTGAGGATGCGGTGCGTCAGCTCCTCGGCATGGATGAAGCGGGGGTAGCGGAGCAGCGCGGTCTTCAGCTCGATGCCGTCAGGCGAAACGCTGTGCGTGATCTTCTTGGCTGCGATTGTCATTCGGTCGAAGTTTCCTCAAGGATGCGTGCTGCTTCGGCATCAGTGTCAAAGGGGCCGATCGTGTCGAAGCTCGTTCCGTCCGGCTCCAGCCAGACGATGTACCAACCGGCGTCGTAAGCATCGCAGCCGGGATGGTGGTGGATGATGGTCGAACCCTGCGGCTCGGCCTCACTCATTGCTTCACCGGAGGCACGGTGCAGTACCAACCGCTCCTGGTGTTCTTGGCGACCGATCCCGCGGGGCAGTCGGGCTTTGTCGCGTCACCGATGATCAGACAGATCACCAGCAGGAAGAGGGTGATGACGCAGAGGATGAGAACCTCTCTCCAGTCGTCGAGCACGATCATGCGGCTTCCTTCGTGATGACGCGCTCTTCGATCGCATCGAGCAGTCGGGGCAGAGCCGTGAGGAGTCCAGTCAGGAAGCGGGCGCGCTCGGCGGCGGCAGGCGTGTTGCCGGTCATGGCGAGCACGAGGTCATCGCTGTTGCGGACCGAATGCATCACCGTGCGCTCAGGCAGGTCGAGGCGCTCGCGGGATTTTGCCAGGTGCGTCGCCATCTCAGCGACGTGCTCTTCATCGGTCAGTTCGGCGGAGCCTGCCCAGGTGGGGGACTCTACGAGTGTCAGGAACTTCCTCGCTTCGCGGACGAACGAGAGCAATTCCTGTTCGGTATTCTGTTGGTCTGACATGTGGGTCTCCGAAAATTGCCTAACCGAAAAGGAGACGGCCGCCCGTAGGCGACCGTCGTTTCTCACCACAGAGAATTACTGGGGCTGAGCGAGCTTCGAGATTTCCGGCTTGGCCGACTGGAAGGCGCGGAGCAGGCCGTCGTACTCACGCTCGTGGTCGTTGATCCAGTTCGCGTTGGCGACGAAGATGGCGTCGACCTGGATCGTGCCGATGGCCTTGGTGCCGTAGACCGCGCCGGACGGCTGGATGCGCGGGTAGGTGCCGGCCGGGATCTCGCCATAGCTGTAGACGTACTGGCCGCGGGCATCCTTGGCGACGGTCGTCATGTCGCGGTCATCGGTGCCGACCAGCACAACGCGGTCGCCAGCGTTCTGGGCGTCGTTCTTCATGAACGCGCTGTTGAGCGCGGTGATCACCAGGGCGCACTGCACCTGGCTGCCATCGGCCACAGCCTGCACGGCGCGGATGCCGGAGCGGTTGTCCGTCACGACCTTGCCGTAGCGCGCCTTGTCGGCGAGCACGAACGCATCCCACGTCGTGTGGGCGCCGGAGCCATCCGGTCCGATCGCCACGGTCATGTCCTTCGTCAGGTTGACCATGCGGCCGAGGTCGAGCTTGCGGTTGCAGATCATGTGCGCCTGCTCCTGGTAGAGCACGCCAGCGCGCTCCAGTGAGCTGATCGCCTTCGCGTTGCGGTTCGAGTAGACGAGCATCGCGTCGGACTGCACGAACGCGCCGTCGCACTCGCCGGCCGTCACCTTGTCGAGGTTGTCGAGCGAACCCTTGGTCTCGATGACCTCGACGCCCGGGAACTTGGCCTTCACCATGTGGCCAGCCTTGAAGTAGTTGAGCTGGCTGTTGCCGGTGCAGAGCCGGAATTTCACGGCATCGGCGTGGGCGGATGCGGTCATAGCGCCGAGAGTCAGCGCGGCGATCAGGAAGAGCTTCTTCATTCGTTTCTCCTTTGGAGGCCCGCATTTGCAGGCCGATTGCATTCAAACAAGCGTCAAGGCACTAAAAGAACCAGCGGCGGACCGGGTACTTGCGTGCCATTTTCCAGACGGAGGTGGCGATCACGTAGATGCCGAGGCCGTCCAGTATGTGATTGGCGAGGAAGACGCCGACCATTGGCTATCCCTCGACCGGGTTGGGGAGACCCGTTTCCGGGCTGTATTTCTGGTCGGGCCGGCGAGCGAGGCGGGTCGGGTCCTCACCGTTCATCAGCAGCCGCTTGATCTCCTGGATCATGAACGTCACGCCGACGACGATGTTCGGGATATCGCCGCCGTAGCTGCGGAATCCGCTCCAGTCCTTCGGGTAGGCCTCCGGGATGACGTGGAAGGCGTCAGCCCCGCGGTTGCGGCGATCGAGTGTCGCGTCGAACTGGGCGAAGCCTGCATTGAACAGCTGCCCCTTCGAGGCGTCGACTCTCTCGTTCGCGCTGCCCCACATCTTGTTCGTCAGGCCCAGCTCGTTCATCACGAGTTCCAGGGCCGTCTTCTCTGCTTCAATTGCGTCCAAAGTCGCTTCTCCTTTGCATTTATTTTTGCATTCAAGTCAGCGGAAATGCAAGCAGAATTTGGGTCCTAATACTTTTTTCCGTTCGGCTTGACGCGGTTCTCGTGCTTGTGATCGGGGCGCGTCAGGTTGAACGCGCTCTTCTCAGCAACGGCTCCCGCCAGATCCAGGCCGAGCGCGCCGGCCAGGTCGCCGAGCGATCGGAGGTTGAGGGCAAGTGCGATTTCCAGGCGGTTGAACGGGGCGATTGCCACGATGGCCTCACCGACCTTGGAGTTCATCGCGCCGCCGAGGTCGCCGTTGCGGATCAGAACGTCTGCCGCTTCGGTCTCCAGCGCGGTGCGATGGGTCAGCTTGTCGTCCATCAGGCTCTTGCGGTCGCCCTCCAGTGCTTCGGAAAGCTCGCTGTGCATCAGGGCGATCTTGACGGCCGGCATCAGCGGGTTTTGCCGCAGGTCGGCGCCGGTCGCGGGATCGATCCACCAATGAGCATTCATCTTGTGGCAGATGCGGGTGATCGTCTCGGTAGCGGATCTCAGTTCGTCGAGATCCTGCTGGGTGAAGTTGTCGTTCACGTTGGCTCCTTGAATCGGTACTCGTCAGCCAGGTCCTCGAACATCCGGACGACGTCACGCTGGTGACGGCCCGTCTGATCGTTCCAGTCGAAGGGGTGCTTGCCCAGCTGAGTTTTGATGATGGGAACGAAGCGCGCGTACGCGCTTCGATCGTCTTGTCCCGCAGCCCGGCGGATCGCCCCCTCGATGTCGAAAGAGCGAGCCTCCTGGCTGAATACGGGGACCGGCTTACCCTGCCGATCCCTCGCGAGCGTCTTCTGCGTCCAGCGCCCGGGCTTGGAGAACAGCAGAAGGCAGCGCTCCACGATCTCCAGCTCGGTGAACATCAGCTGCAGCCGGTGGTCTCACCGCACGTCTCACACTTCAAACAGGTGCCGTTCCGCACCATCGTGAAGCTGTGGCAGTTGCCGCACTCGTCGCCCGTGTAACCGGACATCTTGGCGACAGCCCTCTGATCCGGCAGGACCGCCTTGGTCGTCCGATCGACAATCTTCTGGAGATCATCGTCGGTCATCCCTTCGGCGACGTTGACGGTGATCTGGTTGACCACCGTCGCATCCTGGCCGACGCCATCGCCCATCGCCGTGTGATTGCTCTCGTCGGGGGTGACGTGAGCCAGGTCATCGCGACCGAGGTAGTTGATCGCGAGGTCCCGCCATACGAAGTCGATGATCGAGCTGGCGCTCTTGATGCGGTCATGCTCCTGAACGAACCCAGCCGGCTCGAAGCGGAAGAACGTGAACGCATCGACGTACTCTTCGACGGGCACGCCGTACTGGAGGGCGATGCTGACGGCGATGGCGAAGGCGTTCATCATCGACCGGAAAGCGGCGCCTTCCTTGTGCATGTCGATGAAGATTTCACCGAGCCGACCATCGGCATACTCTCCGGTGCGGAGGTAGACCTTGTGTCCGCCGACGATAGCCTTCTGCGTGTAGCCGTTGCGCTTCGAGGGCAGCTTCTCGCGCTTGCGGACGATCTTCTCGACCACCTGCACCACGTTCTGCTTCTGCTCGACCACCTCGTCTTCGACCTGATCGTCCTCGACCAGAGCGGAGCTGAGCGGCTGAGACAGCTTCGAGCCGTCACGATAGATCGCGTTGGCTTTCAGACCGAGCTTCCACGACAGCATGTAGGCCTTCTTCACGTCCACGATCGATGCGCTCGCGGGCATGTTGATGGTCTTGCTGATCGCACCCGAGATGAACGGCTGGACCGAAGCCATCATCTTGATGTGACCCTTGGTCGAGATGAAGCGCTTGCCGATCTTGCCGCAGGGGTTGGCACAGTCGAACACCGCATAGTCCACTTCCGCCAGGCCCGGAGCACCCTCCAGGGTCATGGTCCCGCAGACCTCGGTGTTCGCCTTCTCGATCTCCTCGTCGCTGAACCCGAACGCCTTCCAGTCCGCCAGGAAGCGGATGTCGAAGGCCGATCGGACACTCGACTCAGAGATCGAGGTTCCAGCTGCGCGCAGGGCCAGATCGAACTTGGCCGGCAAACGACCCGTTCCGGTCGCATACAGAACCATCGCCTCGATCTCAGCCTTGCCGTAGCCGAGCTGAGCCAGCGCCGGCCGAACCGACTGGTTGATGATCTTGAAGTAGCCACCGCCGGCCAGCTTCTTGAACTTCACCAGAGCATAGTCCGGCTCGATGCCGGTCGTGTCGCAGTCCATCACGAGACCGATGGTCCCGGTCGGCGCGATGACCGTGGTCTGCGCATTCCGGAAGCCGTACTGCGAGCCCAGATCGATGACCTCGGCCCAGATCTCGCTCGCGCGGCCTGCCAGACCCTCCTGGTACTCGTTGTCCCAGTCGAGACCGACCGGCTCGATCGAGAGGCCGGTGTACGGCGCGCTGCCGTTCTCAGCCGCTGCGTAGTGATTGTGCATCACCCGCATCATCGAGTTGGCGTTCTCGTAATACTTCCGGAACGGTCCCAGCTCCTGAGCCATCTCAGCCGACGTGCGATAGGCGATGCCAGTCATGATGGCGGAGATTGCGCCAGCGAACGCCCGTGCGTTGTCGGAGTCGTAGGCGATGCCCGCCGACATCAGCATGCCGCCGATGTTGGCAAAGCCTAGTCCGAGCGTCCTGTAGTCGAACGACCGGAGGGCAATCTCCATGGACGGGAACTGCGCCATGTAGACCGAGATTTCCAGCATGATCGTGATCAGCCGGCAGGCGTGCTCGAAGCTCTCGACCTCGAAGACAAGCGGGTTTTCGCCGCTCTGCGAGGTGAACTTGAGCAGGTTGGCCGAGGCCAGGTTGCACGCCGTGTCGTCCAGGAACATGTACTCCGAGCACGGGTTGGACGCACGGATGCGACCGCCGGCCGGGCAGGTGTGCCATTCGTTCATGGTCGTGTTGAAGTGCAGACCGGGGTCTGCGGACTCCCAGGCGGCGAGACAGATCTGATCCCAGAGATCCCGGGCCTCGATCGTCTTGACCGCCTTGCCGTTCGTGCGACCGATCAGGTCCCACTTGTGGCCGAGCTGGACAGCCTCCAGGAAGTCGTTGGTCACCGACACCGTGTTGTTCGAGTTCTGACCCGACACGGTCTCATAGGCCTGCGACTGCCAATCGACGTCGAACTCCGGGAAGTAGAACGGCTCGTCGTTGTTGGCGAGCTGGATCACGCGCTGGATGTAGCTGTCCGGCACGAACGCCTTGCGGGCGGTCTTGATCTCGGCCTTGCCGTCCTTGCCGTCGAGGATCGCCCAGTGAACGGCCTGGAGAGCCTTCTTCACTGCCTTCGAGCCAGCGACCAGGGCCGCAACCTTCTTCTCTTCCTCGACCTTCCAGCCGACGTATTCCTCGATATCCGGGTGATCGACATCGACCACGACCATCTTGGCCGCGCGCCGCGTCGTGCCGCCGGACTTGATCGCGCCGGCTGCCCGGTCACCGATCTTGAGGAACGACATCATGCCCGACGACGAACCGCCGCCCGACAGCTTCTCGCCCGTGCCACGCAAACTCGAGAAGTTGGAGCCGGTGCCGGAGCCGTACTTGAACAGGCGAGCCTCACGGAGCCACAGGTCCATGATGCCGCCGTCCTGGATCAGGTTGTCGCCGACCGACTGGATGAAGCAGGCGTGCGGCTGCGGGCGCTCATATGCCGACGTGGACGGCTTGACGTCGATGACGTCGTCGCCGTCTTCCTCGACGAAGAAGTGACCCTGGGCCGGGCCGTCGATGCCGTACGCCCAATGCAGGCCGGTGTTGAACCACTGCGGCGAGTTGGGTGCGAACATCTGGGAGGCCAGCATGAAGCGCATCTCGTCGTAGAAGGCGAGCGCGTTGGACTCCTCGGACTCGTTGAAGTCCTTGATGGAGACGAACATGCTCATGCTGCCGGGCTTGAAATAGCCGCCCTTCAGACCCCAATAGGTCCAGCAACCGGCGAGGCGGTCGAACACCTGCTTGGCGGTCGTCTCGGAGCCGAGGAACTTGTCCTCTTCGCCGAGCGGGAAGGGCTCAGCGACGGAGCGCTGCAGCCACGCCGGCACGACCTTCTCGGGCACCTTCACCAGGATCTTCGGCACGCCGGCCTTGCGGAAATACTTCTGCGCCAGCACGTCGACAGCGACCTGCGACCAGGACTCGGGCACCTCGATGTCTTCCAGGCGGAAAGCGATCGAGCCGTCCGTGTTCTTGATCTCGCTGGTCGCCTTGCGCCAGGCGATCAGATCGTAAGGCGAGACGCCCGCCCTCGTGTATCGTCGTTCAATTCTCATTACGTGGTGGGCCTTACCGGTAGGACTTGGAGTAATCGATGCGCTGCTCGTACTTGATGGGCACGAACTTCACGGGGAGCGCGCTCAGCTCCTTCAACAGGCCCTCGATGGCCGTGTTGTTGGCGTCGTCGCGGGGATCGAGCGCCTTCAGCTTCGCGACGAGAGCGTCGATGCTGGCTGCCTCAGCCCTGCTGAGCCGGCGCTTTGCATGGACGGCGGTGCCGAACTGGCGATAGGCGAACTTCTGCTTCACCTGCCGAGGCTTCGACTGAGCCTGCAGCAGCAGGCCGAAGGCCTTGAGGATCGAGTCCTGGGTGGTTCTGACTTCCATGGTTTTTGCTTCTCCTTTTTGCATTCAAGCAAGCGTCAAGACATGGCTCTGATGCGCCGTCTGATCTGTTGTCGGGCGTAGTTGGCGGAGTAGGGCGTCCTGGGCGAGACGGAGACGGGTACCGACATCCACTTGCCCCTGACCTGAAACTCGATGAGGTGATGCTTCTTGTCGTGGCCGAAGCTGAACGCTTCGATCTCGCCACTACGTTTCATCTCCTCCGCTACCTTCTTCACCTCGCGTACGTGTCTTTCCATTCTTCCCCCGTTTCGGAAATGGCCGCTTGGGCCATGCCTTCTTGCGTCGAGGCTGAGGTGCCTCAACTTCGGGGTCACCTTTGGCCAGCATGCGACGTCTGAACTCTTCGGTGTCCTTCGCAACCCGCTTTGTGCGGGCGATTTCCTGCACGTCACCTCGCGTCAGCTCCTCGCGGGATCCAAACGTCTTCTTGGCGTGACAGTCTGTGTGCTTGGCCTCGATGAACGCGGGGTCATTCGACCGCGGCGTTGTATCCTTGGCCTCAGCGTCCCAGCATCGCAGCTGGATGGCAGGGACGTGATCGAACTGGGTGTCGTCGAGCTTGCCCAGCCTCTGACCGCATTTGCTGCAGAGGCTGTGCTGTCTGATCACCACCTCCAGCTTGACAGAGACCGGTATGGCCTTCCGGAAGCGGGCAGGTGGGGCAAGTTCGAGGACGGATTGCATTTGCATTTCCTATTTGTATTCAAGCAAACAGTCAAGCATTTTGAACCGGGTCGTCGATGATGATCAGGTCTGCGGTTTTGCCGAGCAGCTGCTGCGGCGAGCGCGGCTTCGGCACGATGACCGACACCCGTTGCTCGTAGGCCCGCTGCCCATCCGCCGTTACGTGGCCGTCCTCGGTCAGGAACTTCTTCCGGATCAGGGACTCGACGATGACCTTCTGCCACGGCTGCATCTTGATGCCGACAGCCTGGCCGGTCGCCTTCAGCCAGTTCAGATAGGCTGGCAGATGCTCCCGCATGAACTCCACCTGGGCCTTCGACATGCGCGGCTTGCGCTTGGGTTTAGCAGCCGACGTCATCGGGCTCGTCCCAGTTCGGGTCTTTGTACAAGCGGTATTCCAGGCCTTCGCGGTGCCACTGGCCGGCACACATGCCGATGACCTTGTTGTTGGCGAGGAAATCCTCGTCGGACATCTCCTCGTCCTCGTACATCTCCTTCAGCTCGGCCGCCGTCGCCAGCTCGTTGGTCCAGACCAGCTCGGTGTTGCCGACCTTGACCTTGGCGAAATCGGTGAGGCTGTTCTCGACCTGCGAGATGGCGTGGCGCAGGTCTGCCAGCTCGGACAAGAACAGGGCGGCGTTGTTCGGCCCGCCGCCTGGGAAGGTGCTGGCGAGACCGAAGCGGCCGATCTTGCCGTAGATGCGCAGGCAACGGCCGATCACTTCGACGACCTCGCCGGACTCCTCGACGACGCGGACGACCTTGCCGCCGACGTCTGTGGGTAGAAATCTTGGGTTCACGGGTTTTTCCTTGGGAAGATCAGGTTGAACAGGTCGCGGAGCTTCTCGCCCTCGTGCTGCGCTGCTCAGGCTGTTGGGTCGACTGCGAAGTCATCTCGATCCTCGTAGGTTGGTTTGACCATGCCCGATGCGACCATCCAGGCCAGCAGGTTCATGGCGGGCAGATAGCGGACACGTCCGCCGTCGCTGGTGTGATTGACGATTTTCCCGCGGGGGAATCTTGGTGGTGCCTTCCATCCCTTTGGCGTGGTGACGAGGACGTGGGCCTCCTTCAAGGGGAGGCCCAGCCTCTTCGCCGCGTTCAGGGAATTGGCGCAGAGCTGCGCCAGGTCCGATGGGTTCATGCCGCGACCGGCTCCGGAAAGAGCTTCCTCAGCTCCGCCTTGACCCGGTCGATGACGCGGTGGGAGAAGTTGTCCGGATGGCGGGCATCGGTGACGATGCCGTCCGTCATCTCCAACTCCTCGTCGATCCCGAAGGCCGTGTGCGGGTTGCTCGCATGCCACAGGCCGTAATAGTTTCGGATCGACATGCCGGCGAACATCAGGCAGCCGGCGTGCTCGGGGACGTACATCGCCTTCCGGCCGTCCGGCGACATGTCGGGCATCCGCCAGCTCCGCTCGTCGAGCCAGCGCTTGACCGCCACAGCGTCAGCGGAGACCTTCGCGAGGATGTCGGCGACCATGCCGTCCTCGTCCAGATAGGATCCGTGCCATTCCTGGCTGTCCCGGGGTTCACCTTCAACAACGTTTGCCATTACGCGGCTTCCTTCCATTGAGACTCGTTCCGGGCTTCTTTCATCAGCTCTTCGAGATCGAGCCCGGGGATGATGATGGTCGTGATGATCTCCATGGCCCGATCGAAATAGGCCTTGAACTCGTCCTCCGGCATCGCGTCGAACGCGGTGGAGGAGGGGCACATGATGATCTCGGCGTCCGGTGAGATGACCGGCTCGACCACGCCGCAGCCCACCAGGAGCGTCTTGTGGAGCGCATCCTCTGTCGAAAACTTGTCGGTGTTCTCGACCACGATCCGCAGGATCACCCGGTAGAGGCGATGCCGCGGCCCGCTGCGGGGCTGCGCCAGCTGGATGCGGAGCGGAACGTCGATCGGAAACCGCTCCAGCATCTTCTCGTCGTAGGGCGCATGCGCTCTCAACGTGATGCCGTCGTCGCCAATCTGCTTGCGCACCAGGATCCACTGGTTCTTCGATTTGTTGCTTGCCTTGCTCATGAAGTCCTCAGATCAGGGGCAGCTGTCTTGGCTTTGGCTTTCGCTTCGGCGCCGGCTCGGGCGGCTTCTCCTTGGCGATTTCGCCCAGCTCTCGGATGTGATCGCGGCAGGCATCAGCCAGCATGTCGATCTGCGCCTGTGACAGCTCGTATTGTTCCCGATGGGCGGACTCTTCCGCCCACCAGGAACGCAGGCCGTTGGCGCTGCGGGAAAGCTTGATCCCCCACAGCGCCAACTCGCAGTACGCTTCAGCCGGAGTCATCAGCCGTTAGCCGCTGCCTTTTCCTTGGCGGGCTTGACCCAGCCGAGATCCTTCAGCCGCTGCGTTGCGAAGCTGCGGAGATCGGTGACCTCCTGCTTCGACATCTCAGCCATCGCGTCCTTCATGTCCTTGCTGTTCATGAGGTCCGTGACCGCCTTGATGTCCTGGGCCTCGCGGATCTGGGTCTCGCACTTGATGATCAGATCCTCGATCCGGCTGCCGCCACTGTTGCCGCCCTGCTGCTGATCGCCGCGGTCGTCGTCACGGCTGTCACGCCGATCGTCACGATCATCGCGGCGGTCGTCGCGTCGGTTGTCATTGGACGCCGGGGCGGTGTCGAACTCGTCACCGTCGCGGAAGTCCCGCTTCAGGTCGTTGACGTACCGGTTGTCGTCGTACATCCCGAGGTGGATGTCGGCGGCGAAGCCCAGGCCGGACAGGCTCTTCGAGATGGCGTCTGTCAGCGACTTCTTCGGCGCCTCTTCATCGGTGAACCAGCCATTGCGGTTCTTGCCGACAAAGGTGGTCTGACCGAAGTGCTCGATCTCGCCGCGCTGACCGTCCAGCATGTACCAGAGCTTGATCCGGACGACGTGGATGACTTCCTTGTCGTGCCCTGGCTGGTACTTCTCGTCGATCACGTTCCAGCCCCAGCCCAGGCCAAGCGGCCCGAACTGTGCGGTGGCCTTCTTGGCCAGGTAGGTGGCGTTGGTCGCCGTGCCCTTGAAGCCACCACCGCGGTTGAACTGCTTGGTGTGCTTGGGATCGGTCGCCTCGACGGCGTTCCAGATCCGGAGGTTGGTGTTGTTCTCGCTCATGAATGCTCCTTATGCCGCTTCCGTTGCGGCGGGTTTCTCGTTGCTGTTGGCTGCCTTCTTGCGCGGAGCCCGGGATTTCTTCTCAGGCTTCGGCTCCTCGGCCGGCGGCGGCATGTTCGCTGCGTCCTCGACCGCCTTCTTGATGGCTTCCTCATCGAACTTGATGAGCTGCTTGCCGTCCTTCGACAGGTTGATGGACACGCCCTTGCCGGCCGCAGACTTGGCGTCGGCGGGGAACAGGCGCTTGATGGCTTTCTTCGCCTTCTCGTGCTTCTCGACGGACGGCTTCGTGCTGAGCAGCGTGAAGGCGAGGTCGCCCCACTCGTTGTTCGTGCTCATGTCGACGACCTTGATCCGCTCGGCGACGGGAATGTCGACCTTCGGAGCGCCAGGCGTCCGGCCGGTGACGACGCAGTCCCAGAAGTCCTTCTCCGCTTCGAGGAGCGCGAGCTGGTAGAACAGGTCGGCCTCGACTTCGATGATGACGTGCTGGGCGGCACCTGTCAGAATCGACAGGTAGGCCTTGGGCAGATCGGTCACCATCATGTTGTGCTGGACCTGCGGGTAATACTTCTCGTACGCCTCCTCCTTCGAGAAGCCGAACGGGAACATGAACTTGAACTCGACCACGGCGATCGGGTCCGCGTCCTCAGCCTTGCGCACGAGGCCGTCGAGCGTGGTGTGTGCCTTGTCCCAGGCGTAGTAGTGGACCTTCTTTTGCTCGTCCGTGACCAGCAGCTCGGTCTCGTCCTCGAACAGGTCGGCGTTCAGCGGCTCGGTCAGGTTGCCGAGATTGATCAGGATGACGTCGCTGAGATCCTCAGGGAGAACCTCGCCGCGCTTCTCCATCCAGAGCTGCTCGATCGCTGCCTGATCACCGGACATGATGATCTTGGCATCCGATCCTCCGATCGACTTCATGCGTGCGGCGCGAGCCTCATCGCTCATGCCGATATGTCCAGTGCGCCTGCGCATTTTCATTTCCTTTGCATTCAAACAAACGGTTAAACGTACTCGCGCCAGATGGCCTTTTCGCCGAGCGTCTCGACGAAGGCCCTGTGGGCGGCGATATCCTCGTTGGTCAGTCGGCTCGCCAGCGGTGTTGGTCGCTGTCGAGCCGGCTTGACCTCTTCCTCTTCAGCAGCGCCGGCCAGAAGGTCGAGCTGCATGCCGATCTGCAGACCACCGCGCATCTCGACGTAGACTTGAGCCAGAAGCTCGGAGTCCAGGAGAGCGCCGTGTTCGGTTCTTCTCGAAGTGTCGATGTTGTAGATGCTGCAGAGAGCATCCAGCGTGTGCTTCCTGCGGGGATGCACCTCCCTGGCCATGGCCAAGGTGTCGACGACCTCATTCTCAAGCGGTGCAATGCCGAGCCGATCCAGCTCTTCATTTATCATCGAGATGTCGAAGGTGGCGTTGTGCGCCACCAGTCTGGCCCCCTCGATGAAGCTCAAGAAGCGATTGTGGATCCGCTTGAACGTCGGCTTCGTTGCGAGGAAGACGTCGCTCAAGCCATGGATCCGGTATGCCTCCCGGCTGACAGGCATCAGCGGGTTGCAATATTGGTGGAACGTCCTGCCGGTAGGGACCATGTCGACTATCTCGACACAGCCGATCTCGACGACTCGATCCTTCTTGCGATCGAGCCCAGTCGTTTCCGTGTCGAAGATAATCTCCCTCATCGTTGTATCGGTCTCCTGGTGAACGGGTCGATGCCGTCTTCACGCATCTGGACGAAGAGCTGATCCTGGGAGCGATCCAGCACAGCCTCGGCCGCTGCCAGATACGCGGACCGAGCCAGCTCGATCTCGTGGGGAGAGGCCCCGGACAGCAGAGCCGCCTTGAACCTCTCCAGCGATGCAACCTGCACATGGATCGCCGCGTGCAGGTTGAGGTGGGCGTTAGCCCCTTCCGGGCTACGCTGCGTCACGGATCCACGTCTTCCGGAACGTGATGCCTGTGCGCTGCTCGAACTGGCGGAGCTTCGCGATCACCTCGTCGGCGGTGAACTTGTTGTAGAGCCCGTCGAGCGAAGGCGCGTTGCCCTTGAAGAAGGTCGAGGTCGGCTTATCCAGCGGCCGGATGTCCTCGAACTGCACCAGCATCAGCACGGTCTCGTTGCCGGCGATGCGGATGGTGTGCAGGTCATCGGCCTGCATGTAGTAGGACTCGCCGTTCGTGAAGCGGTAGCGGTTGGCTTCGTACAGGATCTCCTCACCCGCGAAGGTGAAGCCGTTGCCGCCGTTCAGCGGCGTGTTGTACTCGAACCAGTTGAACACCTCGCCGACGTCATCGACGAGCGAGCGGCGGAACCAGACGTTCTCGACCGCGCCGGCTGCGACGTAGGTCTCGAAATCGTAGCGGTGATCGTGCGGTGCAACGACCTCGGGCATCGCCGAGACGTCACCGTCGAAGAAGTACAGCTTGATCGTCTCCTCCGGAGAGCGCTGGAGGCAGAGATAATCGAAGCCCTTGACGTGAAGGTCCTTGAAGGAGTGTTCGACGATCTGGTCGATGTCGAGTCTGGCGGGCAGCGGCAGGTCGTTCATTAGTGAACCTCTTTGAAGGTGATGCCATTCCCCGGCACGATGCCGAGGTCGTTCTTGAGACCTTTCAGGATGAAGCCGACCGTGCGGGTCCTGATCTCGTGGATGTCCGTGTGCTTGGGCTTGCTGTTCGGACGGTAGTGGCGGTGGACGATGTCCTTGTCGCCACCACGAGCGAGCGCCATAGCGGCCTTGACCAGGCGCTTGGGCATGCGGGCGCAGTTGCACCATCGCAACCATTCCAGCACGCCAAGTGCGCGGTCGATGTCGTCCCGCTGCGGAGCAGTCTTGGTGTCGCCGTCGAAGGGCTTCATCGCCGAGAGGAGGCGGATGCGCTCGATCTCGATCAGCTCGGCACGCGACATGCCGATCATGTTCCAGCCGCCTGAGCGGCGACCGGAGGTGAGCCAGCGCTTCTCCTGGTCGGGAAGCTTGTCGACGATGGCGACCGACTCCACGAGGAGCTGCCAAATCACGTCGTTATGCCGGGCTTCCTCGTACCCCTTGAGGTCGTAGGCCAGCTCGGCACCGCGCCGCAGCCAACCGAGAACCAGCGTTGCGTCCTGCTCGACGGAGGTGGACAGCTTGTCCTCCTTGTCGACAATCGGCTTCACGGTCTCGATCGCCTTCAGCACGTCGTCCGGGATCGGAACGCCAGAGCCACCAGCGATGCTCTTCAGCGTCGTCATTGGCTTGTAGCCGAACGGCTTGTCGGGCTTGCCCATCAGGCGGGTCAGCGTCGACGGTTGCAGTCCTGCATTGCGAGCCAGATCGGTGATGCTCCAGTCCTTGGTCTCCAAGATCTGGTTGATCCAGCCGATCACAATCGCTCTGGCGCTCTGGCTTTCCATATTGATCCTCAGGCGGGAACGAGGGTGGGCTTCTGCGTGGCGACGGGTTTGCCCCCGAGGACTCGGCGCCGGGTGGCGCGGTACTCGAAGAGGTTCGTGCCGATGCGCTGCTGCGTGAGGTGCAGCAGGCCGTCCTTGCTGTCGGCGAGGACGCGGTCGGCAACGAAGTTGAGGGCTTGAACGCGGGTGCGTTCGGCGGACCGGAGCACGTCGCTTTCGGGCACCACGACCTGGCGGTCGAACTGGAGGTCACCCTGCCAGTAGACCAGGACGTCGCCATTGGCGGCGCCCTTGAGCCATTCGTAATACTCGGAGAGAGCGCCCGGACCGATTTCCAGGACGGTTCTCGCCATTACGCCACCAAGCTCTTCAGCAGGCTAGCGTGGGTCTCGACCGCGAGGCTGACGCCTTCGAGGATCCGGCCGAGCTGAGCCACCGCCTCGACCTTGTCCTCGTGAGCCATCTCGGGCTCGTCGGACAGATCGAAGTCGGGCTCGAAGTCGACGTCGAACTCGTCTTCGTCTTCCTCGTCGTCGGGGCCCTGCTGAGCGAAGATCGACAGCTCCGGACCAGCGGGGTCGGTGCCGAAGATGTTGTTCATGAGGGCGACCACTTCGTCGGGAGCACCAGCCTGAGCCAGCGCCTCGCCAACCGTCTGACCGTCCTCAACTTGGATGAGTTGCATTATAACTCCGCTTGCATTCGTGCAAATGATGGAATGTGAAAAGGGGCGCCCTGGCACGCACAACCAACAGGGCGCCCCTCGATTTTCCCCGCTCAACGGGGAAGCTCAGTAGAACTGACCAGTCCGAAGCTTGGTCAGGACGTCATCGCCTTTGCAGTCGTCAAAAGGGGATGTCGTCGTCCAGGTCGTTGTTGCGACCGCCGCCGTTGCCGCCGCCGTTACCGCCGCGGCTGCTGCCACGGTCATCACGGCCACCGCGATCATCCCGATCGTCACGGCCACGGCTACCGCCGCGGTCATCCCGATCATCGCGGCTCGACGAGCGACCCGAGGAGCGGCTGTTGCCGCCGCGGTCATCGCGGTCGTCGCGGCTGTTGTTGCGACCACCACGGCTGGAGCCGCGGTCATCGTCACGGTTATCGCTGCCGCCGCGGTTGTCGTTGTCGAACGACAGCTTCATCAGGGCATCGATCGGCGCGAAGGCGGGGATCATCACCTCGGTCGCGTACTTCTTGTTGCCGTCGTTGTCTTCCCACTCGCGGGTCTGGAGCTTGCCTTCGAGACGGACGAGGTCGCCCTTCTTGAGGTAGCTCTCGACGAACTTGATGGTGTTCTCGTTCCAGACGACGATGCGGTGCCACTCCGTCTTCTCGACGCGCTCGCCGGAACGCTTGTCCTTCCAGCTCTCGCTGGTGGCGACGCTGAAGTTCGCGACAGAGCTGCCACCGTTCAGGTGACGGATCTCGGGGTCCTTGCCGAGCCGACCAATCAGCTCAACACGGTTCAGACTTGATGCCATTTGTGGTCTCTCCTTTTCGACGTTTGCATTAGCATAGCGTTTGCATTCAAGCAAGCGCTATTTCAAAATTCTGGCCCCATGAACAGGCCGGTCTTCTCGTTGAAGAGCATCAGGGCGGTGCCGGTGTTGCCGGCGATCCGCTTCAGTCGCACCTTCGGGATGATGATCTTCCTCGAGTTCGGGTTATCCGGGTCGTCGCCATGGACCACGATGCCGAGGTCCGGCTTGTTCGCCCAGTGAGCCGAGTCCGAGATGCTGTACAGCCCGGGAACCATGCCGGGGTCCAGCTTCGTCGGGTGAGCGACGACGACCACGCAGACGCCAAACTGCTTGGCGAACCGCTTCAGCTTTTTGATCGCCTTGCCGACGTATTCAGTCAGCGACATGGAGCCGGGCCGGCTGTGCTCCAGCTCGTTCCACGGGTCGATCAGCAGCATGCGGACTCCGTCACGAAACACCGCGGTCGCGGCGCGCTCGATCAGGAAGTCCAGGTCGATGTCGAAGTCCGCCGTCTCGTCATAGTCGATGAACTGGAAGTAGCGCTCGACAAACGCCTCGGCTTTCTTCTTCTCCTCGAACGACCAGGCCGCGCGCTCCTTTTCGAGATACGCGGTCATCAGCTCGTACGCCAGGAACGGCTTGACGTCCTTCTCGCCCGAGAAGATGGCGATCGGCCACTTGTGCTTCTTGGCCAGGATCACCGCCGCCTGGTTGATGAAGGTCGACTTACCGACGTTCGGCACGCCCGTGCAGACCACGAACTGGCCGCCGTAGAACTTCATCAGCTTGTCCAGCTCGTCGGACAGGCCGATCTCGCACATGACCGGGATCTCCATCTCCGGATAGTCCGAGAGGCGGAACAGACCGGTGACGGGCCAGGGCCTGGCATTATCGATCATCTCCCGGACGCGCTCGGCGCCGAGATACTGCTTGACCTCGTTGAGGTCCTTGGGGGCGCGCAGCTTGCCCTTGTTCCTCTTGTCGGGGACGACCTCGTCCTTCGGGTACTCAGCCCAGAAGCACTTGGCCGGACCGATGCGTCTGACCAGCTCCTTCGCCAGCCGGCGGCCGGGCTCGTCACCATCGGTGCAGATGATGTGGTGCTTGACCCGCATGATGTGCTCCATCAGGCGGGACATGAAGGCGAACTTGTCGTCATCATCCGGGTCGATGTCCCGGGCGTCGTCCGGAACATGGATCAGCTTGCCTTTGGCGTCACGGGCAGGGGGCGCCCCATCGGGAACCGAGATGATGTGCTCGTAGCCGGACTCCTTACCGGCCTGCACGTCGAACTCGCCCTCGACCCAGATCAGCGACTCCTGGCCGCACTCCAACTGCAGCATCGACTGCTCGTTGAGCAGTACGTCCGCGTTGAAGACGGTCTTGGGTGCGTTCGGTCTTTGCTGGAAGCGACGCTGGCCATCCTGTGCCCAGCGGTACTTCGTGTTGATCTCCTCGCCGTATTCGAAATAAGGCCAGCAGAGGATGTTGCCGCGCTCGTCAGGTACGATTGACCCATCGTGCAAGCGACGCCCGCTGTAGAGCCCCATAGCCGCCGACATTTCCACGCTGAGGCCGCGGTCCTCGATTCCCCTCGCGTGCTTCTCGTTTAGCATTCTCAGATCCAACCCATCCGCAATTTTTGCAGTTCCACACCACGCCGCTCACGTCGATCTTGACGCTGAGGCACTTGATTTTCTTGTGCGCCCCCTTCCGCTTGTGCGAGCACTGCGGACAGAGGGCGTACTGGTTGCCGAATTTGATGGAGCGGACCTTGATCCGCTCCTCGGACAACACCTTCTCGATGTCGACGCCGGCCATGTCAGATCGCCGTGGCGCGTCGGCCGTTCACGCCAGCCCACTCGTTGACGGAGGTGCGCTTGACTGGCGGGCGCTCCGTCTCCCATCGGGCCTGGTTGATCCAAACCGACGCGGCGGCGATGTACTTGACCCTGGTGGGGTCCTGTTTGATCTCCGCGTTCATGCGCTCGGCGTAGTAGCGAAGGCCGGTCATCAGGTCGGTGAACTCGACCTCGTCCTCGCGCTCGACCTTCTCCAGCTTCAGCCACGCAGCCTTGCGGCTATCGCCCGGCTTCTTCGGGTAGAGATTCCAGAACTGCTTCCGGAAGTCTGTCGGCCAAGGCGCCGTGCGCCGGTTCTTGGTGGGAGGTTCTTTGGGAGGTTCTTCTTTTGGGTGGTTAAAGGTGTGATCCCCGTTCTCACCCCGGTGTGAACCAGCTTCACTGCGGGTGTGATTGTCGTTCTCACCCCTGTGATTGTCGTTCACACCATGGGGGTGATCCTCGTTCACACTCTTGTCGGTGTCCCGTGCGTCCTTGCGCCGCGGGCTGTCGATCATCAGCTTGTAGACTGACGACCTGGTGGCGCCGGTCGGATGCGTCCGGCCGGTCGACTCGATGATGCCGATATCTTCGAGCTTCTTCAGGTTCTTGTTGACCGCCTCGCGGGTCAGCATGCTGCGGGCGCTGATAGTGGTCTGTCTCGGATAGGCCTCGTCTTCGTCACCGGCAAAGTCGGCCAGGACGAGGAGCACCAGCTTCATCGTCGACGTCATGTCGTCGCGGTTCAGCTTGAAGGCCCAGTCGAGGGCTTCGATACTCATTCGGATGTCCATGTCGTTGGGGGTGGGCTTGACACCCAAACCCGGGGCGGTGTATTTGCACGAATGCAAGTAAAAATGCAAGCCACGAGATGTGGGTGCAAATCTGGAACACAGCACTAGGGGTTCAGGTGGGTTCGATAATTCGTGTGGCCGGCATTGATCCGTCGATGTCCAATTTCGGCATCTGCCGCATGCTCCTGGACTGCGACACCCTCGAACTCCGGTTGGAACGCTTCAGAACGATCTGCACGGTGCCGCAGCGCGGTTCCAAGAAGGTGGTGCGCCAGAACTCCGACGACCTGCGCCGGGCTCAGGAGCTGCACCAGGGCTTCCAGGAGGAGCTGAAGGACTGCATTCTCGGCTTTACCGAGGTACCATCAGGCTCGCAGCATTCCCGCAGCGCGCTCGGCTTTGGCATGTCGATCGGGATCCTGGCGTCGTCGCCGATCCCGCTGATCGAGGTCATGCCCTCAGAGACCAAGCTCGCCAGCGTCGGTGTGCAAACGGCCGAGAAGCCGGAGATCATCGCCTGGGCTGCGGCGCTCTACCCGGACGCTGACTGGATTCGCTATCAAAAAGACGTCACCCGGGGCCAGAAGAGGCGGAAAGCCGGTGACTTGCACGACGACAACGAGCACGTCGCGGACTCGATCGCAGTGACTCATGCTGGCATTCGAACCAGTCAGTTCAAGCAGACGCTTGCATTGCTGCGAGCGACCCACAAGAACCTTGGCTGAAATTTCAAGCGACCGAGTCGGTCCGAGACTATTGATTCGTTTGCACTTTCCGGCGATTTTGGAACGTATAGAGAACAAAAAAACGTTTGCAATCGTGCGGAACCTCGCGTAGGTGGCGTATTAGCATCCGCGCAAACGGATTGGAGCCAACGACCATGAATGCAAATCTTCTGAGATTTCGAGCAAAGCAATAATTCAACTCCGGTCTCCTTCAGGTGACGGAAAAGAAATTCTTCGCGAACCGTGCTATGGAGGATCGCAAGTGTCATTGGTAGAAAATACAAATATGAAACAGGCTCCCGCGGCCAACACTAAAGCCAAGCAGCTTGTGATCGAGTGGATCGATCACATCCTGGACCGCAAGAAGTGGAACGGGACTGACTTGGCCCGTGCCGCCGAACTGGCTCCCTCGACCATTCTTCGACTGCTGAACAATCCTAAGCACCCCTTCGTGCCCACCGTCACGACCTTGCAGAAGATTGCTGATGGATCGGGCTATCCTATCCCGAAGAAGGTCATGCAGGCGCTCGGCGCCGAGGGTGAGCGCGGTGACGGCAATGGCGACGAGGCTGACGAGAACATTCGCTCGCTCGGCACCGTCCGTACGCGGCAGCCGACTGTCGAGCTTAAGCACATCTCGTCGCTGCCGGCGTCGTTGCAGTCGACGGTGAGCGCGGGGCGGGACTCGTATGTCCCGGCTCCGCCTCAGCTGGAGGGCGACGAGACTGCATTCGCCTTCCACATGCCGGACAACACCTTCGACCCTTGGTTCAAGTCGGGTTCACTGATGTTCGCGACCAAGCGCCGCGATCCAGTGGCCGGCGACACCATTGTTGTCACCGACAAGAACGGACGTGCTCGCGTCCGTCTTCTGATGGACATCACCGAGGCTGGGTTGAAGCTCACGAAGACCATCCCGGCGACGGAAGATGAAGTAGTGTCCTTCGATGACATCGGGGACATTGCTATCGTCACCATCTTTGTGAAGAGCTGATCAGACCTGTAAGTCAGTTTTGACTTACAGGCCTACACTTCGAACATCTTGCGGACACGTTCAGCCATCGCCCTGATCGTCTTGGGCGGTGACGTCATGACGTCCACCTTGAAGTCCTCCTCCAGCTGGGCGAGCTGCTTCAGCCATTCTTCAGCCTCTCGCAATGATGGAAGGTCGACCTGCGGCTCCCATTTGAGCCGCTGGATCTCCAACGCTGTCTTCTGGATCTCGAAGTCGAGGTAGTCCAGGAACTCACGCAACACGACCGTCACCCGATCGACGGCCGGCTCGATGACAAGCAACTGGTCACCGATCTCCGTCATGATTTCAGGCAGGCGGTCTTTGAACTTTGGGTTAATCGGGCGCGTTATCAGCTTGGGAACTGACTGCGCCGCACTACGCTTCATGAATCCTCCTTACGAAGGAGACGCATTCGGTCATGGACCTTGACTGCAGACATGTCGTCCTTCGTTGGCTTGAATGGTTGCAGGCCACGATTGATCGCTGCAAATGCCAAGGCGGTCGCCTTGGTCACGCCGCGGATTTCGTACTTGCCGATGGCCTGAGGCGTCAGTCCGAGCCAATCGGCCAGCTCGGTCTGCGTTAGGTCGCGGGAAACTCGGAACGCCCGAACCTCTTCGCCGGTAAGGAACTTCCTGGACGCATTACGACTAGGGGTCATTTCACAACCTTTCTGAAGGCGCGAAAGGGCAAGAGGGATAACGGCTGAGGGGAACCGCAGTTGCCCTAATCCAGGCATACCGGCACCGGTCGGGCACCTATGCCGCATGCAGGGCACCATTTCCTGGCGCTACCCCAGTTCTTCAGCTTCCGCTCGAAGGTGCGGGAGGCGCCTGGGTAGAACTGCGCGACATGGACCAGGCTGCCGGCGGCCACGGCGGCTTTAACAAGGGGTGACCCTCTGCCGTTGAGATGTTGTTCCAGGCGTCTGTCTGGAGTTTCATCGTGACACCAGCCGATGTAGTGAGCCGCATGTAAATAGCTCGGCTCGAAGTGAAGTAGGTAAACACTCATTTGCTTTTCGCAACCTGTTGGATTTGTTTTCGATCAGGCGGCTTCGGCAACCGGTGCTCGCTCGATGCGAGCCATGCGGCCAAGCTTCCATTGATCACGGATGACCAACACAAGCTCGGCGCGGTCCATCGGCTCGGAAACCTGACGCCACTTCGGACCAGGCTTCGTCAGCGCCCACACAACGAACATCGCGGGCACGGGCTTCGTCTTCATGGTGACTCCTTGGATTTGATGAAGTTGGTGATCGGGCCGTCGCCCTGATCAAAGACGTTGACGATCCCCCGGCCTTCCATCTCGTTGACGGGGATCCACACGGTGAAGGTGAGGCCCTGCGGAGGGGCGAGCATCTCGATGCACTCGATGATGCCGTCAGCGCCGGGCAGGATCGTGTGCTCGTTATCTTCGTGGTCGTCGCCGACGCAGACATCGAGCATCGTCACGCGCTGCCCGAGCTTGAACCCCTCGGCCTCCGGCAGGCCATGCCGATGATCGAACGGACGGCTAACCATAGACGATGTCCCCGAACAGGCAGGCTTGCAGGAAAACATCGCCGGTCTCGGCGTCGCCGTTCTCTTCGACGATTTCCGCGATACGGGATGCGGCTTGCTTCGATAGGTAGTCGAGGCCGGTCTTGATGCTTGCCGGCGTCAGCTCGTACGCCTTGTCCTCCTGGACCTTGATCTCGATCAGGAAGTCGCCGGACCAGACGTTCGGACAAGCGTACCAGGGGCGCTCTTTCGCCAGCTCGCGGCCCTTCTTGGGTGTGACTTCCTCGATCCAATAGTTCGATCCGCCCTCGAAGGCGGCGATGATCTGGTCGGCCACATGCTGAGCTGTCAGCTGAATGGTAGCCGGAAACGTTGCGAGCACAGGTGTGTCGCTCATGATGTATTCCTCTGATGGTGGATTGTGGTCAGGCGAAATCGAGTTCGCCGTATCCGTCCTCGACGTAGCGGTTCGAGCGGCGGTACTCCCCGCCGCGACGCGGGGAGGATCTGCGCTCACCTCTGTTGGTGTTGATGACGTCGCTGACCGCTGTCTCGTCGAAGTCCTCGTCGATCAGCTCCTGGTCCCAGGGGCCCTGCTTGGGCTTACGCATGCTCAAGGTCCTTCGAACGTTCGAAGTGCTTTGAGCCGGTGCCGTGCGCCTCGATCGTGATGTCAGCCTTGCCGCCGGAGCGGTGGCCGCCGCAAAGCAGGCAGTAGGCACACTGGATGGCCTTCCCCATCTCAGCGCCGGCCGGGCAGTGACCCTCGCCCTTGGCCTTGGGTTCACCCTTGGGGCGGACCCGGTAGGTTCGGAATCCGAGCGCCTTGGCGAGGACGCGATCGACCTCGCTGTCGCAGGAGGCCATGCAGAACTGCGCCAGCTCGGGGACCTCGCGCCAACGATGGGTGTAGCCGGTCATCTCGTCGACGAGCTGGAGAGCGGACTGCCAGATCTTCACCGGCACGGCTCCGGGATCGCCGTAGGCTCCGAGACGAACCCGCTTGCGAGCCAGAAGCTTTCGGGCCTTGGTGAGCGGCACATCCTGGTAGACGCCGCGCTGAAAAGCGTCCCAAACGACGCGAGGACCATGCATCAGCGTCACGTAGCAGGAGCGCTCGATGTTCTTCTTCTCGCCGGTCTTGGGGTCGGTGATGATGCGGCCCATGTGGATGCAGGTGCCGCAGATCGAAACGTCATCACCGCGCTGCGCAGCCAGCATCGGGTTCTGGTCGGCGCGCAGGATGTAGACCTGGACCATCGGGCCGGTCTTTGAGTTGCTGCCGCCATCTTCCAGACCAGTGGCGATGACGACGATCGGCTTGCCGTCGATCATCGACGGGCCGCGGTAGAGAACGAAACCGTTCATAGGTCTCTCCTTATTTGCATTCATGCAAGCACCAGGGCATGGGTCTTCGGTTCGGTCAGGGCCAGATCGGCCTCTGCACGTTTGAGCTGGTTGGTCAGGATCTTGATGTGCTTCCGTTTCCTGGCCTGAAAGTCGTGGATGGCGTCAGCCTCGGACTCCGAGAACTTCTTCTTGAATGCGGTGAGCAATACGAACTCACCGCAGCACCAGGCGCCCTTAGGCGTCCGGCGATCGACCGGGTACCAGCGCAATTCGAGGCGAGGATCGGTGACCCCGTACTCCTCGCGGTCGGCATCGACAACGTAGGAGTAGCGCTGGGCCTCGCACCGCCAGAGGACATCGAGATCCCCTGGCGGCTTTCCGTGTGGATAGTGCAGCTTCACGCCGCCTTCTCCTGCTGCTCCTTGTTGTCGTTGGCGGGCTTCTGCTTCGGCACGGGCGCAGCCAGGTCGACGAGGGTGTTCATCGAACGGGTCGCCGCGACGTAGCAGAGGTTGTCCTCCTGCTCGATCTCCCAGGGCATGGAGGCGTACTTCGAGGGGCAGGTTGCGAACCGGTCGAGCCAGAACACGTACTTCCACTCGCGGCCCTTCGACTTGTGGATCGTCGAGAGGGTCAGGATGCCCGTCACGTTGTCGGCGAAGATCGAGTTGATGTATGCGACCACGTCGGTGATCAGGTGCTGCTTCTTTTCGAGGCAAGCATCCATCACGACCTTGAGTGTCTCCGCCTTGTCCTCGGCCTCCTGGACTCGAGCCATCTTCTTCTTGGCCATCCAGCGCTGGGTTTCCATGTCCAGCCATTCTTCGAGCTTGTCTTCCAGCTCGGGGATGGTGGAGATCGACTTCCAGCGGGTCGCCAGCTTGATCAGCGCCTCGCCGATGTTGCGGCCCTCGATCCGGCAGGGGATGTTCTGGCGGATCAGTGCGAAGGCGGCGGACACCAGCGGCCGGGTGTTGCGGCAGAGGATCGCCGAGTCCCCATAGTGAAGCGCCTTCTTCACCATGAAGTCCTCGAAGGTCATCGCCGTCACCGTGCCCTGCGGCGCGCTCTCGTGTGCCTGGATGTGATCGACCCAGGTCTGAGCGAACCGGACGATGTTCTTCGGGCAGCGGTAGGTCACCGTGAGCGGCATTTCCTTCGCCTGGAAATACTGCTTCAGGTTCTCCATGCTCTCGTTGTCGGCGCCCGTGAAGCCGTAGATGGCCTGCCGGGGATCGCCGACGCCGAAGAACCGGCCGGTCTCTTTGAGCAGCGCGTCAGCCAGAAGCTTGCGGCATAGGTTGGCATCCTGCGCCTCGTCCATGATCACGTTGTCGTACTCGAAGAACTTGATCTGGTAGAGTAGCGGCAGATAGATCATGTCATCGAAGTCGACGACCTGTCGCAGCTCGTTGGACGCCTTGAGCAGCTTGATCCCGACGTCGATGAGCTGGTCCGCCTTCTTCTGCAGCGGCTCTTCGTCAAACAGATCGAAGTGGTCGACGATGTCCTCCCAGATCGAGGTGTCGTCGATGTGACCCTGGCCCGGGACGCCGACAGCATTGGCCTTGGCGAGCGACACCAGGTGGCAGATCGTGCCGGTGTGCGGCACCAGCGTGATCGGGATCTCGTCGTTCTCGACCCAGGAGGCGCAGATCGCGCCGACCTTGTCGCCCTTGACGATGACGCCGGGGACGGCCTTCTTGTAGTTCCGCAGGCCGATCGAGTGGGTGGTGGCCGCCTCAACCCGCTTCCAGTCGATGCCGCGCTTCTTCAACTTGGCCTTGATCTCTTCGGCAATCTTCTTGTTGTAGGCCAGGATGATCGAGATCCCGCCCATGCCATCGGCCGCTTCGAGGATGGTTGTGGTCTTGCCGGCGCCGGCCACGGCGATCAGCACGATAGAGCTGGTTCCGGTTCGGGCTTCCTTGATGAATGCCGCCTGCTGGGGCGACCATTGAATTGCTGTGGTCTGCATGTGTCCTGTCTCGGATCGGGGTTAGTGGCGGATCGTTAGCATTGCGATTGCATTCAAGCAAATAGAAAGCCAGCGAAATGCAAATTTATGCGGCGACTCGGTGCTCCTGGGCACGCAGCGCCTTCAGGGCCTGGACGATACGCTGGGCGTTCGCCTCGCTGCGGGGCTGGGCGATGACCTTGCGGTCCTCGAAGATGATCCAGCAGTTATCGTAGATGTCCTCGATCGCGAACACCTCGTCGTTGTCGGCGAAGAACGCGGTCTTGCCGGCCGGCGTGAGGTGGTGGGTCTGGATCATCGTGTAGGCGTGCTCGTCGATGAACCCCTTCTTCTTCAGGTTGTTCAGCGAGTTGACGTGCCCTTCGCGCAGATAGAGGCTGGTGCTGACGGACATCGCCAGGATCCGCGCAATGATGCGCTCTTGCAGGTTAGTCAGCATCTTCGTCATGGTTGCCTCTGTTCAATGGTGGCCTGGAGTCGGCTGAGCCAGTCATCCAGGAAGCGTTGGTGGCTTTCGAAGGCGAATGAGATGTTCGATGCGGCCTGCTGCATCTGGTCGGCTGCTGCGCTCATGGTGCTTGCAGCAGACCGCACGTCATCGGCGCCGATCAGGTGAACGTACCGCTCTGACATGGCGTCACTTCAGGTAGGCCGGGCCATAGATGCCCATCTTGGCGAGGCCGTTGTGCTCGTCGAAGATGTTGCCGCGGGCGTGTTTGGCGGGCTTCGACCAGCTCGCCGGCATCAGCACGTCGCCAGTGTTCTTGCAGACGAAGGCGTGGACGCTGCCGTCACGGCGGACGCGGTAGCGAACCTTCAGCTCCTCCAGCTTGAACTCCGGCTTCGGCAGCCGTGGATAGTTCTGCGCCATGTGCTCGTGGTTGATGCGCCGACAGCCCTCGAAGAATGTCTGAAGGGCAGGGCCGAAGTTGCGCTCGAATTTGGTTTGGAAGGGTTGGACCATTGCATTTTCCTGGTAAGTTTGCAGTCAAGCAAACGGCCGGACAGCATGAGCCACCCGGCCGGAGCGCTTACAGCTCGGCGACCGCCTTGCGGAGGTCATCGAGCGACATGTTGGAGAGCTTCTCCATTTGTGCTCTCAGTCCTTGATGATTTCTTTGATGGATGCGTTGGCGACGAAGCCGAGGAAGCCGTCCTCGGACTCGACCATCACGCGCTTGTCGAGGTCGTCATTGTCGACGTCGCCGACCGTGTAGATGCCGTCAGGGGCATCCTCGTCCCCTTCGACGCGGACCTGGTCGCCGGGGCTGACGATCAGGATCTTGGTGGCCTCGGGTTCAGCCGTGGCCCTTTGCTGCCAAGCCGAAGGCATCTGCTCGCCGTCGACGAACAGGCCATCCTCGCTGAGGACAGCCCGCCCATCGGTGGCGTCGTTCACCGCCACCCGAACGTCCGCAAGGCGAACAAGCTCGTTCTCGTCCTCGCACCCCTCACCGAGTCGGCTCTTTATCTGCTCGAATGCGGGATGATCCACCGCCAGGGTCCATGGCCGACCCTGTGCGATGAAGAAGATCGATGTGTCAGTGATGACGCTGGCAATCATGTTGCGCTCCGGTTTCGTGTTAGGCAGCCTGATCGAGTTCAGCGCCGGTGAACTCGACCTCTTCGTTGTCGTTCGCAGCCGCCGGGCGAGACAGCAGCTCGAAGTAGTGTTCGAGCTTGGCAATCTTCTCGGTGTTGCGATGGGAGTAGTAGGTGTGCTGTTCGACGATGGCCTTGAGCAGCATGTACTCGCCGCACAGGACCTCGAACCGCTTGCTGATCGCCGCGATCGGGCAAGCCACGTCTGGCTTGTTGACCTCGACGCCGACCTTCTTGAGAGCAGCGAACGCCTTATCGCTGTCGGTCGATGCGGTGGAGTTGCTCTCAAGCTGAGCGTAGAGGGTTTTCAGATCCTCGTGGAACAGCTTGATGTCTGCCGGAGCCTTGGCGAAGGGCTCCATCTTCGCCACTTCCTGGAGGTTATGGTTCAGATTGTTGAGCGACTTCTTGTGCAGACCGGTGAACTCGGCGACGTTCACCTTGTCGCGGATCGGCTGGATCATGTCGTCGGCGAGCATGGTCCAGTCACCTTGCACGACCTGGTCCTGGCTCTTCACCAGAATGACCGTGCCAACCTCGATCAGACCAAACTCGAACGCGGTCATCACGAAGCCCTCGACATCGCTGAACGAGATCGAGGCGGTCTGGCTGCCGTGTAGGCGGTAGAAGTCGTTCGAGCCACCGCGACGCCGGGTGTAGCTCGGGAACTGCTCCACCATCAGGCCACCCTCGGCCAGGTCGACGTCCTGGGTGAGGCGCTGCAGCCGACCACCGGACGTGACCATGATGGTCTTGCGCTTGCGGATCGTCTTGCTGACGCGCTTGGTCACCGGCACCTTGAAGGTGTCCAGCTCGATGACCTCGGGATTGCCGAGGGCAGCCAGAACATCGTCGCGGAACAGGCGCTTGCAGCGGACCCAGAGGACCTTCTTCCCGACCAGCTGAGCCATGTGGAAGCGGCTCAGCGAGTAGCTCGGGTTGTGCTCGATGACGACCGTGGCATCGGCCGCCCACTGGGTGCGGACCGTGGTGTCCTCGAACTTGTCGAACTGCTGCCAGCCCTCGCCGAGGGTGTCCATCTTGCAGTTGGCCTTCGACAGGGTCTCGGTGATGCGCAGGCCCTGCCAGTCGACGATGCTCCGCAGCCGCTCAGTGCGGGACCGGCCGAGCGTCTCCGTCTCCTTCTCGAAGATGGCGGCGGCTTCAAACAGGGTCTCGGCCGCGTCCACCTTCTCGCGCAGCTGCTCGATGAAGCTGTCCTCATACTGCTTGACGAGGGACTTCAGCGTCGTCTTGGTCGTCTCGTCGTAGGCCAGCTCTTCGCGGGACAGGATGACCTTCAGCGAGCCGATCGGCGCATCGAACAGGACGACGTCGTCGTAGTCGAGGAAGCCGCTGGTCTCGACCTGGTCGAGATCGAACGGATACATCACGCAGCCCATGCGAACGCGGGGGCCGTAGAAGGGGACCGAGCCTTCCTTGTACTTGGTCCAGTTGTCGCCCTCGCTGAGCACGACCGGCTCCTTCCAGGTCACCGCACCCTCGGGGAAAATCGTCGGGCGGGGTTGGAACGACCAGAGGATGTCGCGGGCGGCCTTGGCGAAGCCTTCGATGTCGTCGCGGCGGACAGCGAAGGAAACCTCCATGCCGTTCGGCTGATCGGTCGGACCGTCGTGCAGCAGGTCCATCTTCGGCATGCCGTCGTCGGCAAGCGACATGATGTAGGCCAGCATCCGGCCGTTGTAATACGAGGTGATGTTGTAGCTGCCGGAGCCGGTATCGCCGATCAGGTAGGCATACGGGCTCTTGGAGCCGATGCCCCAGCCACCAACCTCAGTGTTGGTGTCGCGCTTGGTGGAGGCGTACGGCTTGGCGTAGACGTTCTCCATGGCCTCTTCGGACATGCCGGTGCCGTAGTCGCGGATGCGGAAGACCGGGTTGAGGCGGGTTGGAAGGTGAACCTCGAAATTGCCGCGGGCGACGTCCCAGGCGTTGGTCGACAGCTCGCGCATCGGATAGCCGATCTTGTCCTTCGCCAGACCGGAGAACGTGGCGTAGAAGGCCACCGCGTTGGTCTCGAACGCGACCTTGATCTCCTTCTTGACGCCGGTTGCGATGTGGGCGTGCTGCTTCATTCCAAGCTTCATTGGGTGTGTTCCTTGCTGGTGTTGGTTGGATCAGGCAGCGCCTGAGAGGAGGTCGTCGAACAGGGAGCCGAAGGCGTCTCCCGTGTCGTCATCGTGTTCGTGGATCGCGTCGTGGAGCTGGTCGAAGGTGAAGCCCTTGTTCTCCAGGAAGGCGGAGACCTTCTCCGGGTACCAGTAGACGAGGTCGCGCAGCGTCTCTTCACGACGACGCAGGCGACGGAGGCCAAGACCAGAGCCGGTCGGCTTCTTGATCTTCGGCTTCACCGGGGCAAAAGGGTCGCGTTCAATCACCAGCTTGGACTGGTCGAACTTGACCATGTGGTCGCGCAACTCGATCAGGTGGCCGACATCGAGCGCCTCGTGGGGATGGTGCTCGTTGTAATAGCCGACCGAGAGGTTCGTGCATTCCTGCACCAGGTGCATGTATTGCTTGGTGTCGGTGACGAAGCCGGTGTCGTCTAGCCGATAGCGCGACGGCAACATCGGCTGCATCGACTTGGCAAAGGCGTCCGAGCAGCAGCGCTGCCGCTGGTGGGTGATGATCGAGTCGATGCCCTTGCGATCGAAGGCGATGGCCGCCTCGATGCTGATCAGCCGGCCCGGCTCGTTCTCTGCGATTGCCCGCGATCCCTGGCAGCCGATCTCTTCCGCGTCGTGGAAGATGTACATGCCCGGTACCTTGGCCTTGATCATCTCGATCATGATCCAGACGCCGGCAGCGCAGTCAGCGCCGAGGCAGCTGGACTTCGAGTTGACCGTAAGCGTGATGAACTTGCCGTCGAAATCGACCCGCTGGTATCCCTCGGAACGATGGACGCTGTCCGTGTGCGAGGACCACAGCACGGTCGGGACCTCGCCGATCGTCAGGCACCAGTTGCCGTGCTTGTCGCGCTTGGCGCCGGTAGGGACGATGAACTTCTCGATGAAGGCCTTCTCGGTCGCCGACCGGGCAGGGCGCCGGTAGGACAGCATGGCGATGATGGTTTCGAGATCAGACATAGTGCTTCCTTAGGCCACGCGACGGTGACGATTGAGTAGGAGGTCAGACGTGGAGAGGGCGCCCGGCCGCGGACGCATCATCAGATCGGCGAAGGCATCGGCTCGATCGTCATCGTTGTCGTGGGCAACGCTCTTGTGCATGCGCTGCCCGTCCTTCTCGACGAACTCAGCCTTCGGCCAGTTCTTGCCCGACACCGTGCAGAACTCGCCGTGCTGTTCGAAGTGCTCCTTCGACCAGTACCGGCCATCTCCCATGATGACCTTGAAGTCGTTGGACCAGTGCTTGCCGGTGCCGCGGCAGACGAACGCCTCGTAACGGACAGCTTCTGGCGACCACATCTCGTCCGCACCGAGGACGAAGATCATGTCCGTGGTCTTGGCCGGCACGTTCTTACGCGGACACATGGTGTGCAACACCGCCGTGCCATCGTCAGAACTACCGCTCACGATCCAGGTCTTGCCCGGCTCGCCCTGTTCCGCCGTGACGAAGTGGTCGCCCATGTCGATGGCGACCTTGATGTCGTCGAAGTACGGCATCACGTATTCGTCTTCGTGGTTTTCGGTCGGGATCTTCAGGAGCTTGGCGCCGACGAAGACCTGGAGCTTCTTGTTGCCGTGGACCGTGTTGTCGTCACGCATCCAGGTGTAGCCCTCGGCCTCCAGGGCAGCCTTCATGCGCTGGAAGTCGCCGTAGACGCGGCCGAACAGCTTCTTCTCAGGCCAGCAGAGTGCGCGGGACTGGATGCGCCCGTCGCTGTTCTTGGTGTAGGCCACAGCCAGATCGCCGCCAGCGTATGGCGCAGACGGCCACGCCGGCAGGTCTTCGAAGTCGGCGGCATGCTTGCCGCTCATGCAGGACTCGGGACCGTCGCGGTAAATCCACTCGATGTCTTCCTCGCTGGTGGCGAAGTAGACCTCACCGCTTGGATCGATCGCAGCGATCAGGTGCCGGCGCCGGTTGTCGTCGATATCCGGATAGAAGCGGGTGAGATAGCGACCAGGCGTGAGCACGGTCGGCTTGTTGATGATGCCGTTCTCCTCGGACTCGATGAAGCCGATCAGGCTGTTGTCGATCGTCGCGAGGTGGGCGAAATGATCCTTGATGGGCTCCAAGTCCCACTTCGGTGGAAGTGGAAGCAGCTGGCCATCCTCGAAGCGCTTCAGCATGGCTGCGCGCCAGTCGCCGGCCTGTGCAATGCGCCGACACTGGACCTTGGCGCCAGTGGCAGTCGCGGCAGTCTTGGACGCCTTCGCTGCATCGGCGCCCTTGGGGAATGTGCCGTAGTCCGGCAGCGGCGTCTCGACCAGGTTGCCGTTCTCGTCGCGGTCCAACCGAACCAGGTAGAACATCGTTTGCTCCGTTTGCATTCATGCATGTCGTTGGACATGGCTTTCTCGTCATTTCCCGCGGAGGAACCAATTTTCCTCCGCAGTCGGAGGCTTGCTCTATGTTTGCATTCAAGCAAGCAGAAAAGCAAGCCAAATCTGCGGCCCCCGTATTGGGCCGTACCTGTAGGTCTATCCCGTGAATTGAAAAGGCGAAGCCAATAGATGGCGTCGCCGAATTTGAGGACAATCATTTTTGACGCTCGCACTGTTACTCTTTTGGGGTTCTTGCCGCCCCGTGTTCTTGTCCAAAAGAGTGGGTTTCAAAATCGTAATGCCTTTTCAGTCGCGTTTTGCAGGTTCAGTCTCCGGCTCGTTACCGCACTAGCCAGCTCTCCTAGTTCAGTCCTCCTTGTCGACGTAATCGATGATGAATGATGCAAGGCCATCCTTGTGGGCTGCGTCGCAGACCGCATAGATGTCGTCGTACTGGCCGTGCCAGCGTTTCCCGGGCCACTTTGCCCGAAGAGTCTTTCCGTTCAGCCTGGCGTAGAGCACAGGCTTGCCGGTTTGTTCGTCAGAGTCCGCGGACATGGTCGATGCCGTAGTTGCGGAGCTGATCGCGGAGCGAGGCAACCACCATGTCGTCCTCGATGGGATCTTCGAGGCGGAGGAGAAGCGCGCCTGTGCGGACAGCCTTCTCGCGCTCGGCGTGGCGTTGTGTCGTCCTGGTCTGTTTGGTCATACGTCGTTCCAATCGATGGTGATGTTGGCGACCTCGTCGATCAGCAGTGCTCGGCCGCCGAAAAAAGCGACAGCCTTTGCGATGTGCGAAAGGACAGCGGTTTTGGGTTTGCTCTGGAAGTAGTGGCCGGTGCCCAGCTCCCGGTCGATGCCGGTCAGGCTGATGCCGTCCTCTTCACAGCGGGTGATGATGGAGTCCACGACCGGGTTGCCGGTCCTGGTCAGCTTGCGATCTGATTTCGGGCCGGTCGGCTTGTGCGTCAGCGGGACATAGGTCAGCCCCATCTTTCGCCGTTGCCATTGAATGCTCTTTACCGTCCGGCCCGGGATCAGCTCCATGAGCTGTCGTGCCGTCTTGTTTGGGTGGTTGCGGATGACGTCCAGCTCACTGTCGAGCCAGAGCTTGATGATGCCGAGCCGGAGGCTTCGGGCCGAGATGGCCCTCTGCGTTCTTCCCGGCAGCAGCCTCGTCAGCTCCTTCGCCGAGAGGACTCTGTTATCCTTGAGGATGGCGTCCTCTTCAGGTCGCCACTCTTCACCTAACCTCTCGGCACCAGAATTTCTCGAGACAGGCCGAACATTCAATAACTTCAGATGACCGATCACCTTCTTCGTCGAAGTCGAAGTTGCAGTGGGGGCAATCGAAGTGGGTTCGGATGTAGCCAAGGCAGTGTTCAAGGTTCTCACGGTCGGTGCTCACGCTGGTTCTCGTTTCATCGCATCGACAAAGCGACGCTCGCTCCGTCGATCGAGCCCGCGCCGTGTCTTTGCGAATGGTTCTGGGTGGCGCTTCCAGGTGCTGTTCTCCAGCAGGAAGCGGAAGGCTGCGCCCAGCTTGCGCTGAGCGGGAGGCCCCTTGTCACTGGGGTGGCGGAGCCTCAGGTATCGCAGTTTCATGGAGCCCATTGTTTCCCTCCAATCGACAAGCCAGCTTCGGCTCGCCCTTGTCGTAAGAACCGGTCGGGACCTGCACGAGCTTCAGCGGCTTCGGGCAGCCGACCTCCCAATTGCCGCACTCCTCGCAGACGCCACTGCGTCCGCAGGAATATCGGTTGGTGACTTGGGTGCAGACCTTGCGGGGAAGCGGCATGTCGCTGCCGCCCTCCTCGCACCCTGCCAGCAGCAGGGCGATCAGGATGACGGCGCGCTTCATGCGACAGCCCTCCGCCTCACCGTGTCGGTGATGCAGTCGTACTCGATCGGGTTGTGATCCTTCAGGAACTGAAGGGCTTTCTGGTGATATTCGCTGCCGGCATCAGCGTAGGTGATGACGAACCGCCAAGCCTCGATGTCGCTCTTGAACTTGTCGAGTTCGTCACATTTCTGAAGCTGCCACGGACCGTTCTCACTGCCGTAGCATTCGCAAATGCACCAGCCCTCGTCGATCGCCCGATTGTTGTCGAACGCTGTGACGGTCATGCTGCCTCCAGATGCGGGATCTCGTGGCGATAGAATTGCGGCTTCGGCGCCTCGTACCAGAACGCCACACGCGGCGGCTCCTCGTAGACCGCAATGACGATCGGGTTGGCGTTGCGATACCAACGTGCTGCCTTGCGCAGTGTGCGTCCGCTTTCGCGGGCGGTGTCGATGATGAGGAGCCTGAATTTCTCGGGGCACAGCTGGCCGTACGGGATGAACGGGATGTGCAGCATGTGCGAGGTGTAGACCGCGGCGATAGCGCCGGACCGGCCAGGCCCCGTGACTGCGCCAACGCTGTCGACGTTGTGCTCCTGAAGGGCGATGCGCAGCTGAGAGGCAAACTCTTCTTCGCTGACGATGCGGACAGTTCTTCTCGGGCTAGTCATTGTGCGGCTCCTGGTCGGCGCTGAGTTCGTTGGTGAGGACTTGTTCCGGAAAGTCGGGCGGCAGGCCGTACGCTTGCAGCGCCAGCTCGACGATCGGCTGAAACTCTGGTGGAGCGAGCTGTGGCGACTCGCAGATGAGGTTGATCAATTGGCGCGATGCTTCGAACGCATCGAACGCCTGGACGATCTGGGCATCGCTTCCCAATCTTCTCGGCATGTGATCCTCGGAGGTAGCGGACCCGCCTCCCGAAGGAGACGGGCCGCATTGGCTGGCTCAGTAGCGAACGTGGCTGTTCCACGCCCAATAGGCGGCGGTGCCGTCCTTCGGCTGGAGACAGAGCGACTTGGTCGCATCGCGGCGGAGCTTCGTGACCGTGCATTCACGCACGCCGAAGTCCTTGCGCTTTGCGTAGACGATGTCGCCCACGCGGCGCATGCGGCCGGCGACGTACATCTCGGTCGGCGGAGCGTTCGGATCGACCTCGGCTTCGGCCTCGTCCGTGCCCTCGACGTCCTCGTCGTCCTCTTCCTCGATCGCCTGCTCGTCGCTCTCGACGCCGCCATCATGGAAGTCGCTGATGGCCTCGGCCGGCGCCTCGGCGACAACCGGCGGCTCTTCCTTCGCCTGGATGACGACGGGGAAGATGCCGGCGATTTCGTCGATGTTGGTCTCCTCGGCCGCTGCCGCCTCGCTGGCGTAGAGGTCCGGATCGAGCACGAGGTTGCGACCGTCGCGACCGATCACCACGAACATCGTCCGCGGATACGGCTGGTCCTGCTCGACCTTGAAGTCGCCGGAGAGCGAGTCGCCGTCCGTGTCGAACTGGTCGATGCGCTGCTCGCCCTGGCTCCAGAAGGAGACCACGACCGGATGCAGGCTGCCCTTCAGCACCGTCACGATCGACGGGTTGTCGAGCAGCTCCTGATCGTCATTGGAGTCGACGACCAGGATCGGCAGGTTGAAGTCGATCAGGCCGATCGGATACTGCGGGATGGAGGGCGGCGTCTCCGGAGCCGGAGCGGGAGCCTCGGCGGCAGCGGGCGCTTCGGGCGGAAGCACTTCGCCGTCGAGTGGGGCAGCGACGGTCTCGACGACAGCCAGGGCGACGGGCGCCTCGGCAGCGGCGAGCATCGGCTGCGGTTGCTCCGCCTGCGTCTGGAGCTGGTCGGCAACAGACGAATAGCGGAAGGGATCGTTGGAGGCAGGGTTCATGTCGTCTTCCTTTTTGGTTGCAAGCCGTCATTGCTCTCACCCCCGTTCGTGAGGGCGGCTCGCGGGCTCAGAACGGGGGTGTTCTTTGCATCGCTTGCATTCAAGCAAGCGGCAGGGCATGGCTACGCCAGCTGGTCTTCCACGAGATGGAAGCCGCAGGCCCGGTACCAGTCGGGATCGCCTGTGGCGAGAAAGCTGTCGATCGCACAGAGCGCGGCGCCCGGCGTGATGTCCGAGTAGGCCATGTCCTGGATCTCGTTCTGGTCGGGATAGTACAGCGCGCGGAGGGCAAAGCTGCGGTCGTGCGTGACGTAGCGGCCGGCGGTTGGGCTCGACGTGGTGCGGTCGCGGCTCATTGCGGCCCAGACCCAGCCGCCGATGCAGCAGGTGGTGCCGCAGGACGTTTCCGTCTCGGCCTGGTCCATGTTGAAGCCGTCCGGCTTGTCGGCTTCGAGGGCAGGGTCGTGCTTGAAGACGCCCTTGGCGAACAGGTCGCGGATCTCGAGCAGGGCGCGGTGCTCGCCGGCCGTGATCCGCAGCGCGGGGGCGGAAAGAACTATTCTGTGATCGTCGCTCATCAAAAACCTCCGTGATTGGGTTGGCGTCCGGATAAGACGTCGCAGGCTCGAATGCAAGCGAAATTTGCAGGAATGCAAATCCTCTGCTACGGCTCGTTCCATGCAGAAGACCGAGATTGCTTACGGACTCCCTTGGCTCCAATCGAAGCCGGAACGTGCCATTTTTCTGGAACTCGGTTTTGCCTGTGTGTATGCGGTCGGTCCCACCGGGGGCCGGCCGCTACGCATCAGCTGGGCAAAGCAGCTGCGCGACAAGCTCGTGGACTTGCAGCCCGGATGCTGGAAGGAGCTGCAGGTTCATGATGTGCGGTGGACTGCGGGCGACATGCTCGCAATCCGGCTGTTGAACGAAGCGACTGCGCTGCTCGACAAGGCGAAGCGCAGGCTTACCGGCGATTGGTTTGATGTGACCCCCGAGTTCGCTCAGCAAATCCTGCGCTTCGCCGCCGACAAGAGCGGCATTCCGACCTTCAGCCATGCCGAGATGCTCGACAAGGTGAGGGCAGCACGCCGCTCTCGGATCGAAGCAGCCATGAAGTCCTAGTACCTTGCATCTGTCAGCCGAAATGAGGCGCGGGAGCGCACAACCCGGGTTTGGCCCGAGTCCGCCGACTTGCGCGGTGCAGCAAGTCGGCAGCTATCTGGAGTACAGCGGCCGTGGCGCCAACGCATTCGGGAAGGCAGCCATTGACCGATCTCCGACATAGGCCGACCTGTTTTCCAAGATTATCTTGCAATCCCCCAATTGCGTCGCGGTAGGAGCTAGTGCACGTGGACAATGCACAATCCAGATTAACCACGCTTTCCCATGTCTTCATCCAGTCAGAATCAGAGAAAGCAGCTTCCCATGCATCCTAGCGTCTCGCCCGGCCTTAAGCGGGTTCAAGATTACATCCGAGAACAGACGAGTCAAACGACAGCGACTTTTTCAGCATTCGAAGCCGCCGTCACTCGCGCTCATGAACTTTACGACTCCATGCCGGCAGAGCTGCGCCTTCGCATTTTTAAAAATATGCATCCGGCGAATTACGGCGATGATATTCGAACTTCATTGTTTGGAATCATTGATGAAGAAGTGTCACTTCTTGACGCAATCGGAGTGACCTACGGCCATAAACTCCGCGAATTAGTAACGGGGGTTTGGGAAGGATTTAGTCCCCAGCATTTTAGAAGCGCTGTTCTTTCGTGTCGGACCTTGTACGAAGAGGCAGCAGCGGCGAAGTATTACGGCGATCAGGCCGAATCCGCAATAAAGCACCTACTCTCGACGCCGCCGTCGGCATATCGATTAGAACGCATGAAAAAATTGAGGGCGACTAATACAGAACGGCTCAAAGTTCTTCTCAATGATACGTCGTCTCCAGCCAAGATACTCAAAACATGGTACGCAGTGCGAAAAATCGACTGGCAAAAACCAGATTACTTTAACGATCACAAGCTCGACAAAAAAGATCCGCTGTATCCCGGTTTTTTCCTATCTGCATTCAAGACACTCAAATGGCAGCATGAAATCCCGGCCGAATACTTTTATGCCCTCCTCTGCGAAGCCACGCATCCGAACATGTTATCGAACACGTTATATGTCGATGACGCCTCCCAAACCGATAGCGAGCAACTGGTCTATTTAATTCGCAAGATGCCTGTGACGATCGAGCCGTACGTAACACTGTATAGTTTCGTCTCTGTCCCGACAGTCGAGTGCGTCAAGATCATTGATCAATACATTCAGAAAATAGCCTCCCTTCGATCGGACCTAGCCCAATATGTGCAGAAGGCGCGGCGAGTTACTGCGTAAGATGTCTCAGTTTGGCCTAGGGCTGCCGAAATGTGGTGCTGCAGCAATCCGGCAGCTATCTGGAGTACACCGGCCATCAAATCAACGTAGCGTCACCGCAGCCCGTGGCCCTGCGGTCCATCCAAGGCAGACTGCCCCGGTCCATGGTCAGGCAGCTTTCATGTTGTCGTTGCAGGCTGGGCGGATCGCATCCCGGCTCATGGCCAGGAGGTGAATGTCCATCGTGAGCTGCTCGGTCCAGGTGTAGCCGGTGACGCTGCGATGACGATGCGGGAAGGTGACCCGGTCGACAACCAGGGTGGTGAAGGGCAGGCGATAGCCCGGTGCTGTTCCGATGGCGAACATCAGATGTTCCTCAGTTTCTGGCGTTGTGTGGTGCTCAGCTGCAGCAGCAGCCCGGCCAGCTCGAAGCCCTCGGTGTCGCCGGTTTCGAGCGCATACTCGGCGGCGCAGGTGACGTGCTTGTTCCGGACGTTGCCGTCATCGAGCACGAGATGAAGCGAGCCCCAGCTCGGGTTCGCGGCCTTGTAGGCACGGAACCTTTCGATCACAGCGGGCAGGGACAGGGTGTTGTTGGGTTGCATCTCGACTCCTCGCTTGCATTATAGGCTGCAAATTCTTGCATTCAAGCAAATACTATGACACACCAAAGCGCCGCCGAGATCAGGACAGCAGTCCCGAGGGTCTTGGCGCTGATGAACTCACTCGGCGGAGCTTGGAGCATTGGTGGTCACCCTTCTGATCGTGTTGGTGGAGAAGATCAGGCAAAGCCTACGGCTTCGCCGGACTTCATGAGGATCGCGACGAAGCCGAGATCCCAGGAGCGATCGGGATTGCGCTGCCGCCTGCGCTTCACCCGGAAGGTGTCGGCGCGGTCTTCGTCGACGGCTTTCCTGGCAGCGCTCAGGGCGGACCGTTCGGAGATGTAGAGGTTGTCGTCCATGGCTCACTTCCTCTTCATGAACCCGACTTTGACCATCGTGGCCCCGTACTTCTTGCAGAAGTAGCGTTCGCCCTTCTTGATCTCGCCCATCAGTTCTTCGAGATCGGCGCGGACAAACCGGGTCACCTCGGGGATCAGCTTGGTGCGGTCGTACTCGATGCCGATGATCACGAAGATGGCGTTCATGGTCGCAGGGCCGTAGGTGTCGAAGTCGGCACCGACCTGGTCGGCCGCCTTCTGGGCGCTGCCGTCGATGAACTCGTACTGGTCACCGCACTTGTTGATGACCGTGTAGGAGATGGTGGCGAGAGCGATGAACTCCCGGTTGACATTCTCGGCCGCAGCCGGCGTGAATTGAGCAAGCACCAGCGTTACCGCCAGCGCTGCAAGAGCGCGCAGTTTCATTTCATAGTCCTTCGATGTTGGGTTAGATTGGGTCGCGGTCGTCGTTCACGACCTTGATCTTAAAGTGCTGCGAGATGCGGCCAGTCCCCTGGCTCGCTTCGACGATGCCGTGGCTGGCACGGTCGATGGAGAAACCCTTCTCGCGAAGGGCGTCCTGAACGATCTGTTGAATGTCGCGGGTGGAATAGAGCTTCACAGGTCATAGCTCCTTTCGCCTGCGATATCGCGGGCAATGGCGACATGCAGCTCGTCGATCTCCGTCGAGCTGTAGGACTTGTTCATCCAGGCAATCGCCTCGCTGTGGGTCTTGGCTTCGAAGACGTCTTTCTCGCCCTGGTAGCCGGCGTTCTGGACCACCACGTAAACCGGAACTCGAGCCCGGGCGTCAGCAAACTTCAGCAGCACCTGGTCCAGGTTGTCACGCAGATTGCGAGCCTGGAGATAGCTCATGGTGTAATAGGCACCGCCGCCACGCGGCCCGATCAGCGCGAGGTTGATCCGATCTTCGTTGGTGTAGTCGAGCGTGATCGGCGAATAGAAGCACGAGACATGTTCCCTCATGACCCGATCACCTCGTGCTCGCTGATCTCGACGCGGGGCATCGAGTTGAAGTGGTCGACGTACGCCACCTTGGCGTCTTCCAGCTCCTCTTCCCAGTTGTCGACCGTCACCTCGATCTTCTCATCGTCGATGAGGTCGTTGAGGATGATGTTGACCAGCGCGACGGCTTCAAGGTCGGCCAGGGTCTTGGAGGCGCAGACCTTGACGATGATGCCGGGCACGCTGTGGTGCTCGCCTTCAACTATCCAGACCTTCATCGTCTTCCTCCTCGTCTTCGTCGTCCTCGGCCTCGACCGGCTGGAGTTGATCGAACGTCCACTCGGCGCCGTTCTCGTCCAGGAAGATCATCTTGCCGTCCTTGGTCGCCGTGACCTGGTCGTCATAGAAAATCTCGGTGCCGCCCTGGTAGACAGGCTCGCCGTTATCGTCGATGCCCATGATCTCGGCGCGGCCGGTCAGCTTCTCCAGCGTGCCCAGTATGGGCGAGCCGGTGGGTGAGACGTATTCCTTCATCACGGAGTCTCCGGTTTGGTGATCTCTTTGTCGGTCGCGAGGTCGATGACGATGCCGAACGTGCCCGCCTTGTGGCGAGCGTTGTAGCTGGTGTCGTCGATCAGGAACCATTTCTCGGCGCCGTCGCTCTGGCGGCGAGCCACTACGCCGACCTTGCCTTTCGGCACCCACTTCGCCCAATCGCCCCATGCAGATGCCAGGACGAATTTGGTAGCGTTCTCGTCTCGCCACCGTGCCTCATCCCTCGTGCGGGACTCGCCTGGCTTGAGCGTGACGCCGAAAAACTGCTCGTATTGGTCGGGGTACCAGCCGCGGAAGGAGTCGAGTGCATACTCGTACTCGGTCTTGTCGGGCCTGCCTTCGATCGTCACCACCCGCTGGAATGCTTCCTTGTGGACCATGGCGGCGATCGACCACTGGCAGTCTTCCTCGTACCATCCACCAGCCGAGCGCATGTATTCTGGGACGGCGGCATTGCGCTCGCGGGACAGCTTGATTCCGCCGTGGCCCGCGGTCGAAACCTGCCAGATGCCAGGCGCCAGCTCTCGCTTGTCCTGGATGGCGCCCCAGGGCGACGACTTGGGGCATTCGCTTCGCTTGTACTCGCTCATTCGATCACCAGAAGATGGGTTTCAAGGGACTCGTTGTGGGCTCCGAGCACCTCCGCCCAGTCCTCGATCACGCCGACCAGCGCATCGACCAGATGCGTGGGGACGTAGACCGTGGCGGGGTAGGTCTCGACCGCCTCCATTGTCTCCAGCAGGAAGTCGATCGCCTCGAAGCGGACCTCGTGCGTCACGTCGTCAGGATGGTTTTCGAGCCACACAGCGAGGTCGGACAGCTCTTCCTCGTTGGCGGCGACCAATCGGCCGGACCTCATTTCATCGGGCCGAAATCTAGGAGTTCCAGCTCTTCGCCGAGTGCCTTGACGAACTCGGCCGGCTTCTCCTTCGCCTCGAAGGCGCGCTGCACTTCGTCGGGGTGATCGCTGATCAGATCGGCGTAGCACCACTGCTCCTCCGCCTCATCGCGGCAGTCCTTGATGAACTGGTCGCGCTCGCGGGTTGAAGGCGGGTACTTGCTGACGAACGCTTTGCAGCGGGCGCGGGCAGCCTGATACAGGCTGCGGAGGTCTTCCGGACGAGCGACAACCGGATTGACGTCTTCGCCGTCGCCGAAGTTGAGGCAGTAGATCATGAACTCCGGCACGAACTCGAAGTCCCAGCAGATCATGCCATCGCGATCGGCCTCGGGCATGATGGCCCAGACGCTCTCGATGATCGGTGCCATCTGCCACGCAGCCCAGCGCATGCCGCGGGCGCCGTAGTCCTCGCAGTATTGCGCCATCTGCTGCTCGGCTTCCTTGTACGGATGGTCGTCGGGCAGCGTCGTGCCGACGATGAGCCGGGTGTCTTCGAGCACCGCGTAGGCAGCCATCGCGGTCTCGATGATGAGGTAGTTGGTCTTGATGATCTCAGGCGTCTTGCCCATGGTTCAGTTCCTGCTTGCTGTTGCGGCGAAAGCGGCGGCGCATCTTTGCGCTGACACGCGCCTTCGCCCGCTTCGATCGGTTGCTGCTGTAGGTTTCGGATGGGTAAACGTCCGCATCATCCTGCTCCCTGCGCTTCGCGGACAATTCCGCGTAGCTCGAAGAAAATTTCATTGCGGGCCGGGTCATCCGGGCCGACGTTTTCGATGAACCACCATGCTAGGAAGAGCGCCCGCTCCTTGGCGAACGGGTTCGGTGTCATGGACGGCGCGAGATGGGTTTCGTCGTACAGGGCCGCAGCCTGCCGGAACTGGGCATGTGTTTTCTTCAGTGCCATCGGCTTTGCTCCGGCTTCGTTTCAGTCAGATCGGCATCGCTGATCCAGATGAAGCGGTAGACCTTGTCGTGATCGAACAGCGCTTCGGTCTTGCTCAGCAGCTCGACGTCGCGCCAATGCACGGCGTAGCTGTCTCCCCAGCCCGTGCGCTGCCGCTCAACCGGGGTCCCGCGCTTGACAGCCAGACGATGGATGTCCTGGTAGGTGATGATCAGGTCGCGGCTGACGTACTTCCATTGCGGCGGTACCTTGTTCATGGGCGTGCTCACTTGGCGTCTGAGCAGATCAGGTGCGCGGCCTTTTCGAGCGTCTTGGCGTCGACGTCCCAAGCCTTTGCGCTCGTGCCGTCCTGCCAGTTGTGGCGCAGGTGCTCGGCCTTCTCCGAGCAGATCAACGAAAGCCCGGTGACGACATGCGTAAGGCCGTGACGATCGATCAGGCCTTCCAAGATGGCGGTGACGTTCTCCATGTCAGTCCTCCAGAGAGTCGAGATAGGCCTGACCAGCAGGCGTGAGGTACAGCTCGCCCAGGATGAAGACGGCGAAGCCGGCGAGCACAGCGCTCCAGACCGGGCCGAGGATGGCCAAGGCCTCATATGTGAGGGATTGCAGCGCGAGCATTGCATTTGCTTTCAAGCAAGGCTCAAGGCACACCTCGGGCGCGAAGTGGAAGAGGTTAGGCATTCAGCCCTGCGTATTTGCTCAGATCATCCCAGTCAGCGTCCCAGACGGGACGCGGTGTGCTGCCAGGCTCGGTCACGGTGACGCGCTTCACACGGTCGTTAAAGCAGATGCGGTTGCGGTAGAAGTCCCGCGCCTCGCTGAACGATTTGAACGGATGCCGGTCGGCCGAGCCGTTCGTGAAGCGAATGATTACGGTGTGCATGCCTCGTCACCTGTTGAATTGCACCAGCGGATTGGTTTGCCCGCCGCTGGTCGGGCTGTGCGTCCGGTCGCTCGCGGCTTCACCGGTCCAAAAAGTCGTCAGTCGTTCTGCAGCTGGTTGAAACGTGGGGGTCGCTTACTTCATGGCCGATCTCCATCGTCGTTGCTCAAACTCGGCACCCTCGCCTTGCGCTTCTTGTTGGGCACAACGCGGGGCTTGTATTTCGGCGTCCGCAGATCACGAGCGATCGGCGAGCGCCTGACCGTCTTGCGTTTCTTCATGGTCTGCGGCTCGATGAATTGGGGATGGCCGGATAGCGCCGGCCTCGCCACTGCGTTTGGGTCGCAGCAACCAAATACGCTGCCCATTTCTCCGGGCTCGCGAACTTCACAGTCCTGTCATGGGTGGCCATCCTCGCCAGGCGCGGGCCAGGGCGCCGAAGCTAGGCCGTTTGATGAGTGGCCCTGCGGATTTCCCCTGCCTTCGTGTGCGGACCGCTTTACCGCACACCTTGGGGTCTCGTTGCCACCTTGCCGCGCCCGTTGCAGGCGGAGCATGGTGGTGATCCGTCGTTGTCGTAGTAGCCGGAGCCGTTACACGCGCTGCATTTCACCAGCTTCCAGCCCTTCACGTTTTGCTCGAAGTGCTGGCGTCGCAGCGCCTTGCGCTCGTGGTAGTCCATGCTCGATCTCCCAGCGATTGGTCCGCCAGTACAGATCGGACTCGGACCAGAGACGGTCGCTAACCCGCACGCGGGCCAGCATCTCTTCGTGCTCCCTGCTCATCGCTCCAGCTCCGCCAGCTCGACTTCGAGCGGGTGATAGTCCTCGAACCTGGTGTTGGCCCAGCCGCCGCGGGACAGGTCCGACAGGACGCGGATGATCGCCAGCCGGCGCCGCCTGCGCTGCTTTGCACTCATCACAGCCGCCAATGGTTCATGCGGGCGCGGATGTCCTCGCGCTCGTTGCTGTTGGCCGGAAGCGGTGAGGGTCGCTCCGCTCCGGCAAACTCGGCGCCGGCAACGAACGCCGCACGCATGGCGCGGTGCTCGACCGTATCCAGGTTCCAGCGGCGGGCCGCCGCTTCCTCGGCCTCGGACAGGAGGATGCTCATGCTCGCCCCATCTCGCACCAGGGCAGATCGAGAGCGTGGACCATGTACGCCGAGGTGAAGGCGACGAAGGCGTCGAACTCCATGCAGCGCATGGCCTGCGCCCGGTTGACGACGTAGTGCCGGCCGCCGTCGTCCTTGAACTCGAAGGCGTCCATGCCGCTCTCGCAGAATGTCCGCGTCGTCCTGGCCGCCCGGTGCTGGCTCTCGATGATGGCCGGATCGCTCTGGAAGGGATCGGCCGGGTGGAATGGAAGTGACGTCAACATCAGCGCCTCCCGACGTGCAGGGTGGTGGTTTCAGGGGTGAGGATCGAGCGAATGCCGTTGACCAGCTCGGTGTCGTCGCAGCCGTTGGCGATCAGCTTCTCGGCATGGGCGTAGACTCGAGGGATCGAGGTCATGGGGATCAGGATGCCGGTCACGGCGCGCTGGATCCGAGCGGCGTCGGCCGCCTGCTGTTTCTTGGTGCGCTTCACGGCTCAAGCCTCGACGAAGGCCCAGCCGCGGGGGACGCGGGGAGCGGGCGGTTGGAGGCGAGCGAACACGGCGCGGTAGTTGCCGCCATCGTTCAGGACGTGGGCGGCTTCACGGGCGATGCGGAGCGAGCGCATGCAGACCTGTGCGACTGAGCCGTCCTTGGTGACGACGGTCAGGGTGGGTTGAGGACGTGGGACGAGTCTGGTCACGAACGTTGCTCCTTGAGCGGTGGGGAAGGCATTTGCACGAATGCTAAAGCAAATGCAAGAGCAAATTCGCCCTAACAAAGCCAAACTTTCATGCGAAAAGATGAGGGTCCGGAAGGCGCTCAGCGCCCGCCCGGAAATTCGAGAATATTTCCCGAATAAATGGGCCGCCGACGAATTTCGGACCGCCCCGGGGTATTTTCGAAGGCCGCCTCTAGGGCCTCGATCGTGGCTTGGATCACCTGGTCCTGGACACGGGGAGAGAGGACCACGGAGCCGGCTTCCATCAGGATCGCCGACTGGCTCGGGGTCCGATTGGTGCGGGTAGAGTACGCACAGAACAGAGCGCGCAGACGCTCACGCATTGGGTTCCTCCATGCGGTTCAGTTTCACGTTTCAGCTGGAAATCACGGGATATCGGGGCCGCCGCCATTCGCGGGCCGCCGGACCTCCACCACCTCAAGCAAGAGGCACAGGAGGAGGAGCAGCAGGGACAGGAGACACAGCCAGTAGGGATGGCTCAGGGGAGGGTGCAGACACACGAGGAGTCCACACCGGCCTGTTTCTGGCACTCACCAGCACGCAAACACACGGATTTCGAGCGTAGACACGTACGGGCCGTCGTCTCGAAACTTCGCTCGCCATAAAAGAGCGGATTAATTTTCACGTCGAAATGGGACAAACGGCCCCCTCGGACACAAGATATAGTGCCCGAGGGGGCCAAAATGATCACGAAAGCGGGGTCCAGACCCTGTTTTGGAGGGGTCACCTACCAGATCTTGTTATCTGGTCAGCTGCGCTATGTGCGCCTCCAGCCCTGAGGCTGCGACTTTGCCTGCCAGTGTCCAGCCGGCGTATGCAAATGCACACAGGAAGGCAAATGCGACGGGGACGGGGATGACGAGTGCGGAGAGTCTTCTCATGGGATTTCCTTTCAGGGGTTTTGGTCAGGGACCGCCAGTGCGCCGGGACGTCGACGGGGCGCACGCCGCCAATTCGGGGTTAGCGAGCGCGGATCTGGAGCGCGGCATCGAGCGGAGGGGTGGCGCGCATCCGGGCGCCGGTCAGCACGGCGTCTTCCAGATCGTCGGTGTAGTAGGCGGAGGGCTCAGCCTTGGAGTAGGGCAGCTCGGCGAAGGCGACGCGGAACTCGCGGTCACGGCGAGTGAGGCGCATGCCGGACAAAGCGAGGCGCTGACGGGCTTCGGTGATGGTGAACATGGGACGGATTCCTGGCGTGTGGTGAATCGGTGTTGCGGGGATGGGGTGGAGGCGTGCTCAGCCGGCCATGATGCGGCCGACGATCGGCGAGTGGCCGGAGCGCAGGAGGCGATTGGGGCGCGGGTAGACGATGGGCGCGAACCACTCAGCCGGCTTCTTGCGGATGAGCGGGCGCACGGGTGGCGTGGCCTCGACCGGCTCATGTCCGAGCATGGTGCGGACCTGCCGCACGGTGGCTTTGGTGACGAGCGTACGCCCGGTGCGGACGCACACGAGGCGTGCGTTGGCTGGCGAGGTCTCGATCTGGCGGAGCGTGGCGCGGGACAGCACGAACTCAAGGCGCTGGCCGGAGCTGTCGCGTGGGGTGACCCATGACCCGTCGTGTTGGGTCTGGAGGTAGCCGATGGGTGGTCTCATGGCGTGTGGTCCAAATAGAAACCCCGCCCGGAGACGGACTCCGAGCGGGGGTTGAGGAGGGACGGCAGTGGTGGGGTGGGGTTACGCGGCCTGCGCAACCGGGGCGGACGCTGCCGGAGCGGTGGCGGGGGTTGCCTTGGCTTCCTTCGGAGCCTTGGCGCCGCGCGCAGCGGTGGCGTTCTGCTTCTGGCGCTCGACCGCGGTCTCGTCGCCTTCCGGGCGAATGGCGAGGAGCTTGGCGATCATGCTGGTATGGTCGCGGCCGGTCTCCTTGTGGTCGCGTTCCATCTTCTTGACGAGCGAGTCGATGGACTTGGCGATGTCCATGGGCACGTAGTCCGCCTCCGGCTTGAAGGCGTAGAACGGCTTGGCCATGGCGTCGCCCAGCTTGACCGGGTTGGCGCCATTGAACTTGATGTCGCCACCTTCCGCGAACGTGACGGGACCGAAAAATTCGAACCACGCCTTGACGGCATTCTTGCGCGTCATGTCGGGCAGCGACGAAAGCAGTTCCGTCACGAGGCGGATGTCGGAATGCTTGCCGACATGGGCGAGCACGGAGCAGCAAGCGACATGGATGTCGCGTTGCAGGGTCGCACCTCGAGTCTTGATCGAAGCGAGCGCCTTCTTGATGGCGGTTTCGCCGTCAATGAGCTTGATGACGGACGGAGTAGCAGCCTTAACGGTCGTGGTCTTGGACATAGTCGGACTCCTGATTGACTTGGGGTTTAGATGGGGGTCACGCCCATCGGAAAACGCGAGCGTTAAGCAGCGCTTTGCGAGAGGCATGCAGACACACTCCGAGCGCAGACAGAGTCGGCGCCCGGAGCGGTTCGGTTTTGGGGAATTTCGAGAGTTGTTAGCCGGGGGAAAGGCTAGGCCTAGTTCCTCGCAAGTCCGGCCAAGCAAAAACCGCGGTTAGAATTTCGTCGCGGTCCGTCACTTGGCTAACCTTGAAAGGCTATTGAAAAGCTTCACTGTCCCGGCGGACCGTTGCGCCTCAAAGCATGCCATTGCGGATAGAGGCGGACTCAACGGTCCCGGTTGAACCACGCTACCAGAGGCCGCAGCATTGCGTTATGTCATGGAGTCGGACCGTGACGGCGCAACGTGTCCCGGATTATGTGCCGTTGTTTGGCTTTAGTCCCGGGCATTGGGCTTGCATTTGAGAGTCGCGCATTGTCCGATTACTAGCCGGGCAATGCGCCATTCCCGCAAACGTACAGGGTTGATAGCGTAATTTCCGATACTCTCATATGCCGGGTTACCTAACTTAATAGGCCTTCCCATGTGACAGGTCCGTCACTTGAGCGAGAGGCGTTGCCATGAACGCGGGAAACTTGCCGGACCATATCGCCACTTAAGGCCGCTACTGTGAAACCCGCTTAGAGCATGCTGGCAAGCCGCGCATATCTCTAGACCGTTTCACCTAACCAAGCCGCCAAGCTTGGCCGGTAACTTCCTTTCCCTCACAACCCGCGATCTAGTGGCACAATGCCAAGCCCGACTAAGGGGACTCTAGATCGCCGATTGCTACCGGTAACCCTGTTAGGGTTAGGGCTTTCGGCCCTACTTGGAAGCGGTAGCTATGTCCCGAAAGTTTCTCGCCTAGCTTTGCTGCCGGTTCCTACCCGGGCAAGCCCGGGACCAAACCATATTGCAAACGCGGTGCAAGAAACCAAAAGCGAAAGGACTTTGAAGGTAAGTCCGAAGTCCGTTTCGTTTCGGTCCCGAAGCTTCATTGCTTCAGTGACAACAACGTAGCATCAAAAACATGGTTGGAAAGCGAAAAAAATATTCAATGAAATCAGCAAGTTAGAAGCCCGAAAATTGCATCTCTTGCATTCTCAGAGCAAAAATCGTGCAACAAAAATGCAAGCAAATCAAAGACTTAGCAGAGTGAAACGACGAGTCGGCAAGTCTGATTTGCATTCCCTTTGGAAAGTCCCCTGAAATGAATACGAAATGAGAACAAACCTTAGACTTTGGTCTAGTCTCTGATCATTTCGAGTATTCATCCGGGCGAGAAAAAGATTTCAAAGTTTCGAAAAGAAGAGGATTTTTTTTATTGACATGGCCCCCTCGTGTGGCCGTCCGCTCCAAACTTCCCACGCCCAAAAGGCCATTTATCACAAGCGCTTGGACCCCACCCGCCCAAACGGCAGCCCCGTGCTACAGCTGCGGCCCGCCATGCGTTAAATCGCTCCCCGAGCTGGCTCAGTGCCCCCGATCTGGGAGGCCGCTCCTGGGGCTTCTCTGGCCGTTTGCATTCTAGGGGTGGCCTGCAAAAAGACCCCACCCCGTTTTGGGGCCCCATCGGGGCGGCCCGCGTCCCAAAAGGCCGATTTCCGAGTGTAGCGAGGGCTTCGCCCTGATACATGAGACCGAACGCCCGCCGCCCATGGGTAGCGAGCGCTCCGCGCTGATAGGGAGAACCATGGCCGGCCTCGGGCAACACGACACCATCATCGGCTACCGCGTCGACGAGCTGCGCCGGCTCCTCGCCCTGCGGGACGAGGTGATGCATGTGCTCAGGCCTGGCGCCGATCGGCCGCGCCGCATCGCGGAGTATCTGTCGCAGCGGCACCTCGCCAGGCGCTTCAAGAGCGTCGAGCCGGCCAACGATCCGTAGCTGGGTGGCGAGCGCTCCGCGCTAACCGGAAGAGGTTGGTCCCGGCCGCGTGGCCCCGGGGAAGGGGACCACATCGCCGTCCGCTGCGCGTATCACCGCCTTGGCCATCCGCATCGGGTCGAACCCGAGATCTGCGACCGCGTCGGCTACGCCCTGGCGCTCCAGCTCGGCGACGATCGCCTCGCTCACCTTCATCAGCCTGGCCAGCTCGGCGGAGCTGTCGGTCATGATCATGCCCTCGGTAAAGCCGAGACCATGGTATCACGCCGGCCGTGGGTAGCGAGCGCTCCGCGCTGATGGTATCGAGCCGGCATGTGGCAGACCAGGCAATGCGAACACTGCGAGACCCCGTTCACCCGTCGAGACCGGCCGAACCAGCGCTTCTGCTCGCACGACTGCTCGGTGGCCTTCAAGATTAAGGGCCGCCCGACGAGCCGCCGCTGCGAGTGCTGTCCGACCGTCTTCCCGATCGGTGCCCGGCAGAAGAACAAGCGCTTCTGCTCGATGCACTGCGTCGGTCTCTGGCGCGAGCGCGAGAAGCGCCTGAACCGGAAACCGGAGCCGCCGAGGATCCGCCGCAAGCCTGGCCGCCTCGAATGGAAGATCTCCGGCGGCCAGAACAGCCGTGGCATGGCGCCGAGCCCGCGGTCACCGTCGTCGTCGCCGCCCCGCTGGGCTGACCTTCTGACCAGGCTCGGCTACGCCCGGGTCAGAACCGGGCATGGGTAGCGAGTGCTCCGCGCTGGACTATTGCAACACTGTCGCGGCGCTGGCAGGAATGCGTCCATCGTTTTCGGGAGGGGGCAATGGCATCCAGCGACGAACGCGCCAAATTACTCCGAATAAGCCGAGGGCTCGACCGACTAAACAACCCATGTCAATTGTGTAAGCAACGGGGAGCTATTTCGTCGAAAACACACTTTGCTGCAAATTTCGGATTGGCGTTTACGCGGACTGAAAACCATCTGGAGGGCTACTTTTGCGGGCCATGCATCCATAAGAAATTTCTGCTTTTTACTTTTATCAATTTGATTGGTTGGTTCGGAATAGTGTCCATCATCAAGGTTCCCATGTTTTTGCTGTCCAATATTGCGGAGTATGAATTTGCGATCAGGGCTATGCTACGAAAGCGCAAGCAGCGCCTCGCCCTGATTGAGGACTTGCTTGAGAAAGACGCGCAAGCCCGTCGGAATTTGAGTTCTCGAGGATCCTGAATCCGATGACGAAACCACCCAAAGAATTGCGCGATCTCGACAAGCAATTTGAGGCGACCCTAATTGCTGTTCGAGACCTCTATACTAGAGCGATGGAGCTTGGTGTCAGAGACATCGAACGAGCCTCTGAAGTTGCCCACGATGCCCTTGTAGTTTGCAAGCTAGCTCGATTACCCACGTCGTGCCGGACGCCCAGAAGTCGAGGGCATGGGTAGCGAGCGCTCCGCGCTGATCTAACCGAACTGATCCGCCACCCGGCTGAACGCTGGGTGCTTCCGGTTCTTCACCTTGAACCAGTTGCACGTCGGCGGCCGGTATCGCCGCTCGCCGTGCTTGGAGACAAAGAAAGGCCCTTGAAACTATCGGGCAATCCGTAGATCAGTGTGGCCATGGAAGACTCCTCGCCCGAAATAATTATTTGTGCTGCTGTTCGTGCTTCCAATGGAAAGGTCATCAGGGGCCATCGACACATTGATGCTGTTCGCGCACTTCAAGCGATGGACGGATATCAGGGTGAACAACCGCATGGTGACGACCAGGGCTTCGTCACGTCAACTAACAGGTTCGTAGATCGACGGGAGGCCTATCGGCTACATTTTCCAGACAGAGAAGAACCAGACGAGCTTCGCAGCGACGACCTGTACTGACTGGGGAAAGAACGCAAAGATGAAAACTCCAAGACTAAACCTTGTCGTTATTGCTGGCTTGCTCGCAAGCATTTCAGGGGTGAATGCCGGTGATGTGGCTGATAAGCCCGCTGTTTTGTCTGTCACTTGGTTTGTGGAGGGGCAGCCTCCAGCGACAACCAACACTCCCATGAGCAGCTTAAAGGCGTGCTTGCTGGCGAAGGCTCATGCCGAAGCTGCCGGTGAGCAGGCTCACAACGAGCGTATTCGTTTGAACGAACAAGATAAGGCTGATGTTTTAGAAGGCCGAGTTTCTAAAGCAGATGAAAAAGGATATTGGCAAGAAGCCCCCGGCGTTTATGCAGTTGACAAAGAAGGTCAACCGCTCAAACCGAGACCTCCTAAGAAATGGGTAGTCACTGAACTTTCGTCAGAAGCAAAGCGAAAACTCAAGGGTGTTGCCCCACCTCAACTGAGTGCGTTTTGTATAGAGCAGTGATCTGGGATCGCAAAGGACTGGCAAGTCAGGCGCCGCTTCAGAACTGGTCGGCCACGCGGCTGTAAGCCGGATGCTTTCGGTTCTTCACCTTGATCCAGTCGCAGGTGCGTGATCGGTAGCGCCGCTCGCGGTGCTTCGAGACGATCCCCTCCAGCTCCATGCGGCAGGCAGCCTCGAACAGCTGCGGGCCGATCTCGCCCTGTTCGAACGGTGCCACAAAGATACCCTCGGGCCGGCGGTGCAGGACTTTGGCAAGCTTTCCCTTGCGCTCGAACAGCGGCAGTTCCCGCAGGTCATCGCCTTCGAGCGCCACGATGTCGAAGGTGTAGAACTGCGCCTCGTCATTGTGACGGTTGGAGTGCAGCGCGTTGAAGTCCGAGACCCCCCGCACGTCGAGCACGCAGATCTCGCCGTCGATCACGAAGCTCTTCTGCTTGATCTTCAGCGCGGCCTCGACGATGAACGGGTAGCGCCAGGTCCAGTCGAGGCCCGACCTGGAGAACACCTTCACGTCCTTGCCATCGCGGACCACGCGCCCGCGGTAGCCGTCGTACTTGATCTCGTGGATCCAGTCCGGCCCGCTCGGCACCACCTTGCGCATTACAGGTTTGCAATACTCAAATCTAAACATGCGCGGCAGATATGCATGATCGCCGGAGAGTCGAGTCTGTCCGAAAAACGTACCCAATTTTCTGACAGTCACAGCTGCAGCGGCAGCGGCAGCTGCACGCCGATTCTCCGGCCGACCTGGCTCTCGATGAAGTCCTGCAGCGCGTCGGATATCTCCCGGCCCTCGGTGCCTATCCGGCGCTCCAGCTCGCGGGCGACGTCCTCGCTGGCATCCCTCGACCAGCCCTCAGCCGGATTGAAGGCGACGACCCGAAGCACCTGGTCGTACTCGCCCCGGAGGAGGTCTTCGATCAGCGTGGAATAGTCGATCCCTTCGTCGGTCTCGCGGAAGGCCGCGCCGCTCCTGAAGTCCTCCAGCACAAGGTAGAAATCCTTGTCGAGGCGATCGTTCGGCACGATTGACGGCGAGGCCATACGCATGAACTCCACTGACCGGAGTCCAAGGTATGGGACCGTTAACCCGAACGCGAGTCGTTGCTGTCGAGAATCCGCACGTAGGTTCCGCTCTCGTGCATCTCCAGGAACTTGCGCCCGATCAGGAAGTCGAGGCCGGCCTTGTACTCAGCCGGGCTGGCGCCGTCGCGGAACAGGAAGGGGTAGTTGATCTTCTCGATGTGCAGCCGGCCGTCCTGCACGGGCTCGACCTCGCGACAGATATGCATCAGCCGTTTCGCCGCGGCCTCTGGCTTGGCGTAGGGCCGGTCCTCTGCGAGCTTCATGCGCCAATCCCCCGGTGGGCACAGTGAATGTGCTCGTCCTGAGACGCGATGGTGATGAACTCGCCGCAGAAGCACCTGGCCGGCGCTCCTCGTGTCTGCGTCGGCAAGAACAGCTTCTCCTCGTGCATCTTGTCCTTCCAGGCGTGAAAATCTCGAGACCGTCGCCACTCCTCGAAGTGTTCTTCGGTGCGGGTGGCGAGCAGCTTCTCCCAGTCCCTCTCGAACCCGGCTCTGGCTTCCTCGAAGCTCTCAGCTGTCCCGGTCGTCGACTGGCCCGGCTCGCATCCGGGGTAGAAGCCGCAGCTCCAGCCCCACTGCGGAGTGTGGTTAGGGATGCCGGCTCGCTTTGCGATGTGACCGACCCGCACGTCACCCCAGTAGACGAACCAGCCGCCGGCTCGGTGTGGGTCCTTGTCGGGCTTGCGATGCAGATGGCTCATGATTTCTCAGGTGTGATCGGCATTCACAGGTGTGATCCTCGTTCACAGGGGGGGTGTGATCCTTGTTCACACCCGATGTGAACCTGGTTCACACCTTTAACCTCCCTATAGAACCTTCCACCATAAGAACCATATCCCCTACCCCTTACGGGGCAGGGCGCTGGCTGGTCATTCCGGTTCCTTGATGTAGAGCTGGCCGCCGGCCTCGTAGACCATCGCTTGGTCGTTCTTCACCAGCTCGGCCGCGGCGACGAAGCTCTCGATCGTGACCCGAACGCCATGCCGGTTCCTGCCAATGGCAGCCAGCAGGGTGGTCTTCAGCTTCTCGAATGCGATCTCGTCCTCGGTCATGACCAGTTCCTATTCCTGCCGGCCGGCGGTTTCAACAGATCGGCCGGAAATACCTCCGAGGTGTTGAAACCGGTCCCCATTTGCATTTTCATTTGCCGGACTTGACAAACAGGGGGAGGGTGCTGTACCAGATCAGCTACCGTTAGCATTCGTGCAAACGGGAAACAAGCCCCAGGACATGGCCCGGAACATACGCCGGGACGTTGGGCGGCGTCCGGACCCACAAACCCCATGCTGCCGCCGCGATGGCGCCCGGCGAGGCGACACGAGTTCGGCATGTCCAGGCGCTTGCATGAATGCAAACGGAGGAGGACATCGTGACGGCAGACATCGAGTTCCTGATGGTTCTCAGCAGAACCATCCTGCAGCTGATGCTGCTCTCGGGCAGTGCCATCGTCACGGTCCTGGTCGTCACCCTCGTCGTCTGGCTGTTCGGAGGTCTGCGTGGCTGACCTCCTGCGCGGCGTGTCGCCCGAGCGCAAGGAGAAGATCCTGGCGCGGGCCGAGGAACTCATCCGCGAAGAGCGGATGCGGCGAGGGCGCTTCGCGCCCCCAGACGAAATCCAAAACGCCGCCGACCCGTTCGAGCTGCGCCCCGCCAACTGGGTGCTGGCCTCGATGCTCGCCATGGGCGCCGCCACCATCATTGCGCTGATCGCTACCGCCCTGCGTGCGGCAGGCTCCAAAGTTTAACCAGAGCCCGCGGCCTGCCCCAGGCAGCCCGGGTCACCATTTGAGGCGTGCATGTCTGTGCCTGACGAACTCGTCGATCTCGCGCTCGAAGCGCTGGAGGCCGAAGTCGCGTGCTGGCGCAAGGTGCCATGGCGCCCAGACTACACCCGCCTGATGCGCTTCTCGGACACCTGCCGCGGTCCCGTTGGACCTGCGGAGGTTACCGAGGAGGAGGCGACCATCACCTGCCACGACGTGCCAACGCACATGGCTGACGACATGATCGTCCGCTTCGCGATGGAGAAGGTCGTAGAGGCCGTCATCGGCGCCATCTCGGTCGGAGGTGAGTGATGGCGCGATCGTCTTACGTCTACGTGGTCATGACCAACGGCTCGCCCGAGGCGGCCTTCACGGTCAAGCACGAGCTGGCCACCTACCTGAACAAGCGCGACCCCATGAAGCCGCCGTACACCATCTGGCGGCTGCGCGATGGCGGCAAAGAACCCGAACTCACGCAGATCATCGAGCTATGACCACAATCGCCTACAAGGACGGAGTGCTCGCTGGCGACACCCTGATGATCAAGGGCTCGACCATCACGGGGCACATCACCAAGATCGTTCGCCGCGAGAGCGACGGCGCGCTGTGCGGCGGCTCCGGCAATCTCAACTGGCTCCAGGCCTTCCATCGCTGGTTCCTGGACGGCGAGAAGGACGACGAGATGCCCGAGCCGAGCGAGTATGACAATGCCATCATCGCTCGCAAAGACGATCCCGAAGTCGAGATATTCGAGTTCGGCGGCTCCTTCGTCTTCGAGCCCAACTTCACTGCGATCGGCTCCGGCAAGGAATACGCATTCGGCGCCATGAGCGCTGGCGCGGACGCCGAGGAAGCCATCCGGATCGCATGCCTCTACGACCCGGGCACGGGCGGCGAGGTCCAGGTGGTCCGCCATGACGGCTGACAGCTGCGGATACTGCGAGACCAAGCCGGCCAAGGACACCTGTTCGAAGTGCGGCAAGACACAGGGCGGCATCGACTGGTTCGGCGCCGCCTTCCGCAAGCTGCGGCTCCGGAAGGGTCATCCCGACCCGGGCATCCTGTGCGGATCATGTGCCGGCGCAATCACCGGCAAGGAAATTGGGGAGAAGGTCCTTGGCGGAAAAGATTGATCCGATCTCGACCAGCCCCAAGGCGATGCAAGCCTACCAGCTCATGAAGATCCTCGACCCGCTGGTCGGGGTGGCTGAGGCCGCGTTCTTCATGCAGCGTGCAAACGACCTATGCGGCGGCGTCACGCCCGTCACGGCAATCAAAGAAGGCCGGATCGACGAGGTTACGCGAGCCGTGCAGGCGGTCGCCTGCGAGAAGGGCGTCTTCGCCGACCCGTGGCTGCCGCCGAAGACGCGACGCTGAATTGCTGGGGTAGCTCAACGGTAGAGCGCCTGGCTTCCAACCAGGTGGTTGTGGGTTCGAGCCCCACCCCTCGCTCCAAAGGATCAGAAAATGAGGAACGTCAAACCGTGGTGCGCGATCATCGCCGCCTCGGAGGATATCGCTGCGCAGTACCGCGCCGCCTTCGGTCTCTCGGACGAGATCTGGGCTGTGATCCGCCACGACGCGGACACCCGCGGTCAGCAGTTCGACCGCGTCGTCGTCATCCGGCCGCACTGGCAGATCGACGCCGAAGAGGCTGCTCGCTTCGAAGAACAGATCACGACGCAGTGGCGGACGATTGTACGCCCCGGCGGCTGGCTCACCATCATCTGAGGACACCATGGGCTTCTGGGAAGCAATCATCATCGGCATCGCGCTCTACGCGGGCCTCAACTCCATCGCCGAAGCGTTCGACAACATCGCTGTCGGCATTGAACAGGCGGGTCTCCACCTCGCCGCGGCTCTCGAAGAGCCGGTCGCAGAAGAGGACGAGGACTGATGCCATTTCCGTTCTCGATCCTGATGTTCAGCTACGCCATATGGCAGGCGTCCATCGAGCGGGCTTTCCACCCGTTCGAGGTGCGCCATGTGGAGCCGAAGCACATTTGACGATCTAATCATCCTGGCGCCTCTGCTGTTCGTCTTCTTCCTCGTCGCGATGGCGCACCTCTTCAGCTGACGAATAGCCGGCTCCCAAAAACCCGAGCACAACAATGAAGGCTCTAGCACTGGCCCTTGCGGGCCTGGTGATGACTGCTGCCGTGTCGCCATCCCACGCGCTGCTCATCGAGAAAGACCCCGGTGGGGTGATCGTGGACTTCGTCAAGAAGTATTCGAAAATTCGGGACAGCGGCGAGAAGATCGTGATCAACGGCGAGTGCGATTCGTCCTGCACCATCTTCCTCGGCATCGTCCCCAAGAAGAACGTTTGCATCACGTCGAATGCCAAGCTCGGATTTCATACGGCTTCGCTCCGTACCGTCGACCCTGATGGCTCCGTGACTTGGTCGCACGCCGAAGAGTTCTCGGCGCTCATGTGGAATCTCTATCCAGGCAAGTTCCGCGCTTACCTCAAGCGCGTCGGCTGGAATGGTGATGACCCCAAGATCGCACATCCCGACATCGTCTATGTCGGACCGCGCGCTCTGCATGCGCTCGGCATCCGCTACTGCGGCCTGGAGAGCTTGCTGTGAGCCGGTCCCGAAAGCTTCCCGATCGCCGGAAGCTGCCGTCGATCATCAAGATCGGCATCTTCGTCTACACGCTGGTGCATTGGGATCCAGCCGAGGCTGAGGAGAAGGAATGCCTCGGTCTGTGCGACCGTCTCAACTTTATCATCTACGTGCGCGACGACCTGCCTGACAGCGGTTTCGCTGAGGTCCTTGAGCACGAGATCAACCACGCCTGCTGGCACGCAGCAGCGCTCAAGTCCCGGGCAAACGAAGAGACGGTCGTGAACCGTCTGACGCCGGTCATGATCATGGCTCGCCGGGACAACCCGGAGATCTACGCCTGGATCGACCGCGCCGTCGCCCAGAAAGCCTGATCCATGCTGAACGCAATGGTCGCCTCTACGAAGAGGCAGGCAGAAGCGATGATTGCTCTGCTGAAACTCAACCCCAACGAATGGGAGCCCGTCATCTACGGGCAGCCCATCAAGAAGCTCATCGGGCACGCCAAGCTCGTGCGGCCCAGCGAGGGCGTCGAACGGTCTCACTGCGACTGGGTGCTCGGAGTGCTCGTCCCGAACCTGTGCCTGTCGGTGACTACCGTGCCGCCGCACTGGAAGATCCCTCAGGAGCACGTCGCCTAGTTAAGAAAGAAAAATGGCCAAGAAGCACGTCAAAAAGGTGTCTAAGAACACCAAGCTCACGGAGCTGCGCATCGAGCGTAAGCGCCGCCGTCGTCGCCAGAAAGCTGGCGGCTAACCGAACCACCATCCCCGGAGTCGCAGACAGGGAGCAGGGATTATAGAAGCCCTGACCGTCTGCTCGTGGCCCGGCCTGCGGCGGGGGTTTCTCCTCCTTTACCCCGCCGCGCCCGAGGACAAATCAGCTTACTGCAAAACCTCGGGCACCCAACCGTTTCAACCATCGAAGGATCTGTCATGGACGCCGTGAAGTCCGTCTACAACTATGCGACCGCCTGGGTCGCAGCGCATCCGGTCGCGACCGTCAACGCCATCCTGGCGGTTGTCGTGCTCAAGACCGTTCTCGTCATTCTCTGATCTCGCTTCGTTCGATTTCGGAAATAAGTTGCCCGTTTCTGGAAAGACCTTTCCGGTCGCGAAACGTCTCAAGAACACAGGTGGTCTACCGCACCGGCAACGGTGTCGGCTCTAACGGGTAAGCCAGTAGCCCCGCAGCCCTCGTAATTCCTCAAAGCGGCCCCTGAGGGGGAACACTGATCCTGTTAAAACGCGATGCGGTCGAGGCAAGATCGATCGACTTCTGGATTGGATCGATCCCACCTGGAGAGGCCTCCGGCTCGCGCGCACGTCGGGTTAAATCCATCTGCCGTAAAACACGGTGGAGCCTCTCATACATTTCCCTCGGTGCCAGCCGATCGTCACCTGAAGACATAGGGGTGGCTGGTTAAATGCAGGCCATGCGTCAAGCCGAGCGCTCGCGTTGTCGAGCACAGCCCGTCGCCCATCGGCGGCGGGCATCGCCTGGGTAGCTCAGCGGTAGAGCAGCGGGGTCATAATCCGCTTGTCGTAGGTTCGATCCCTGCCCCCGGCACCAAATTCAAGCCGCAAGGCGCACGCTCCCCCGCGTACCGACGACTGGTCACTCCGTCGCGTGAAGAAATCGGAGAGGGGGATCAACACACACGCCATTGAAAATTCATGCATCGGGGTCCTCCGGCGTAGGCGGCCGGTCTCCAAAACTGCGCTGCGAGAGTTCGAGTCTCTCCCCCGGTGCCAATAAAAAAACAAGAAGAGCCATGGCCACGAACAACTCATCGGAAGTGCAGGATGCGACTGTCAGCGACACGTCGGCGTCCAATCCGGCGACTGCCGGAACGTCGCGCTACCGCGTCATCGCCCCGCACGGAATCCACCTCGGGCTCGATTTCTTCGGCGTAAATTCGATCATCAATCTGACGGCAGGCGGCGCCAAATATCTGCTCCTGAACAGCCAGATTGCGCTCGCATCCGAGCAGGCCCCTGTGGGCGTGCCGGATGGTCCAAGCGAAGACGACGTCAAGATCGATATCTACGTCAACAGTGCGGCGAAGACCGTTTCGCTCACGAAGCTCCGGGAGATGTTCCCGAACATCCAGGGTCCTGCTGGCGATCCCGGTCTGCCGGGACCACGCGGCGCCCGTGGTGAGAAGGGCGACAAGGGCAGCGACGGTCACAGCATCTACCTGAAGGGCGTTGTCTGGAGCGTGGACCTTCTCCCGGCGGGCGCGAGCCAGGGCGACGTTTATCTTGTGCAAACCACGAGCCATTGGTGGGCGTGGCTGGACTCCAGCTGGGTCGACCTGGGCTCGTTCAGGGGAGAGCAAGGCCCGCAAGGTCTGCGCGGACCTGAGGGCGAGCGCGGAGAAAAGGGCGAGCGAGGTCCACTCGGCGCAGTCGATCCCGCCGACATGCTGACGATCGCAAACAATGTTCTGTCGGCGCAAGCCTACGCCGATTCTGCTCATACGTCTGAGACGAATGCGGCTTCGTTCAAGAATGGCGCGGCAAGCTCGGCGACGGCGGCGGCTACGTCCGCGACGAATGCCAGCGACAGCGCAGCAGCGTCTGCCGGATCGGCATCCGCCTCGGCCATGAGTGCCTCGGCAGCTAGTTTGAGCGAGACCAATGCTGCCGTCAGCGCATCAAATGCGGCAACCAGCGAAGTCAATGCTGCGGCTTCTGCCGCCGCGGCTGCGTCGTCCAAAGGCGATGTAGAAACCGCACTGGCGGAAATGACCACCCTGGCTGCGGATGCGTCAACGAGCGCCTCCAACGCTCATACCTCGGAGACGAACGCGGCTGCGTCAAAGAGCGCTGCTGCTGCTTCGGCTTCGGCGGCGGCTACGTCCGAGACCAATGCGAGCGCGAGCGCGACGGCTGCCGCTGGATCGGCATCATCCGCATCCGACAGCGCCGCATCGGCTCTGGGAAGCAAGAACGCAGCCAGCACCAGCGCATCGAATGCGGCCACCAGCGAAAGCAACGCAGCTGCTTCCGCCGCGGCGGCGGCTGCATCAGCGGGCGCGATGACGCCTGCCTCGGCCTTGCCGCTCGTGGATGGCGCGGCCGACGTTGGTACGTCAGCGAAATACGCGAGGGAGGATCACAGGCACGGCACGGATACCACTCGTGCTCCTGTTGCGTCGCCGTCCTTCACCGGAAATGTCAGTATTGAGGCGGGCAGCTATCTCAGCTTCGGTGCAACACCCGGCACCAGCGGCTACGGCATCCGCGACAATGCGGGTGTCATCGAGACCAAGAGTTCCGGCGCAGCCTGGTCGCCGGTCGCTACCACCGCCTACGTCTCTTCGGCTGTGGCGAACATCGTCAACTCGGCTCCGAGCACGCTCGATACTCTGAACGAGCTGGCTTCGGCTCTCGGCAACGATGCGAACTTCTCGACCACGGTTTCGGCCGCCCTGGGCAACCGCCTCCGGGTCGACACCAACGCGCAGGGCCTGGATGCCACCCAGCAGAGCAATGGCCGGACCAATCTCGGCCTCGGCAACGCCGCGACCCAGAACGTCGGCACGACCGCCGGCACCGTCGCTGCGGGTAACGACTCTCGTTTCACGGCTGGCGCCTTCACGACGCTGACGGTCGGTGGCAACGCCGTCTGGCACACCGGCAACTTCGCTCCTGGCAACTACATGCCGCTCGGTGGCGGGACGATGACCGGTGTGATGTATGGCGCCACGCTCAATTTGGCCATGGTGGCGGGCGACGGCAGCTCACTTGGTAGCTTCGTTTGCCGAGCCGCCGGTACCGGCGATGGCGGTCTGGCCGGCTTGACCTTCTACAACAACGCTTATGCCATCAAGCTTGGCATTCGTTCGGACGGCTACTTCGGCCTGGGAGGTTGGTCGCGAGCAGCTTGGTCCTGGTACTCGGCGTCAGACGGCTCGATGGTCGCAGCCGGCAACATCTCGGCGTACTCGGATCCAGATCTGAAGGACGATGTGAGCGTCATTTCTGATGCGCTCGACATCATCAGCAAGCTCGATGGTGTCCGGTTCACCTGGAACCACAAGACGAAGCTGATTGGCCGTCCTGGAGAGCGCGACGTTGGTGTCCTGGCCGACCAGGTCGAGGCGGTCCTGCCCGAACTCGTTGGTCTTTCGATTCCCGATGACGACAACGATGGCAAGCAGTGGCGCGTGGTCGCCTACGACAAGCTCGTGCCCGTCCTCATCGAAGGCATCAAGGCGCAGCAGGCGAAGATCGACGGGCTCCTGAGCTGGGCGCGATCCAACGGCTTCGACGGATAACACACTCAACCCAACCGGAGCTGCCTCACCGCGGCTCCGGTCAACATGGCTAGAACGATGTTCGCCCTCCTATCCCTCATCCCGGGTCTCGTCTCAGGACTTCTGAACTGGCTCAACAAGAAGACAGATGCCGACCTTGAGAAGTGGAAGGCTGCTGTCGGCGGAGACGTGACGCTGAATGTCGCCGAACTCCGATACAAGGTCGAGGTCGCCAGAATGGCGGCCGAGATGCGCAAGGACGACCGCGACCACTGGTTCACCGCCTGGATGGTGCCGACCGCCTTCGCAATCTTCATCATCCACGTCGCCGCTGTCGTTTTCGACAGCATCCCGTTGCTCGGCCACGAGGTCGGAAGCTGGCAGGTCGCCAAGTTGCCGGGCCTGTATGCCGACATGCAATACAACATCGTCATGACGATCTGCGGCGTCGCCGGCGTCTCGGCGATCAAGAAGATTTTCTCCCGATGAAGCCCATCACCGACACCTCGATGGTCTCCGAACTCTCGGCGGCCAAGAAGCCCATCGTCATCAAATTCGAAGCCAAATGGTGCGCGCCATGCAAAGCGATGACCCCGATGCTCAACGCTATCGAGCAAGAATACGGGGACCGCGTTCAATTCTTCACGGCCAACGTGGAACACTGTCAGCTGATGGCCCAGCGGTATCGGGTCTCTCAGATCCCCGCGCTTTTGGCTTTGGACGGAGGGATCGTGACAGGAACACGCACCGGCTCAGGATCAAAAGCGGAAGTCGTGGAGTGGATGAAGCAGTCCATCGCAGGCCTCCGAAATGAGCGATGAGGCGAAGCAAGGCTTCGTCATCGACTTCAACTCCATGAACATCGTCTTCGAAGGCGGGTTTTCCGCGCCGATCGTTGCAATGATCGATCGGTTCGACATGGAGACGGACGATCCCCGCGAGGCTGAGGAAATTCTGATCGAGATGCCTCCGGAAGGCATCGTCGTGACCATGCTGATGAGCGACCTCGCACCCGTAATCGAGGCCACTCGCAACTAACAAGAAGAAGAAAATGAGTGATCTACCGCCACGTCGCCGGGGACGGCCGACGAAGGAGGAGGCGGCTGCCTATGCCGCTGCCGCCCAGGACAAGCAGAAGAAGGACAACAAGGAGACCGAGTACCTCGACGAGGTGTTGGCCCAGCCGATCAAGCGACGCGCGGCGCAGGCAAAACTGCAGCCCGACGAGGCGACTTTGCGCACGATCGGCGAGCTGGGCAAGCTTTTCTGTACCCAGGAAGAGGTCGCAGCCGTGCTCGGCGTCTCCCGCCGCACGTTTCAGACCTTCATCTCCGAATGTCAGGAAGCCCGGGACGTCTGGGACGACGGCCTGATGCACGCCAAGGTCTCGCTCCGACGCAAACAGCTGTCGCTCGCCGACAAGAATGCGCCGGCCGCCATCTTCCTCGGCAAGAACTACCTCGGCCAGAAGGACGAGAGCACCACCAACATGAACATCTCCAAGCCCGTCGCTGAAATGAGCGAGGCGGAGCTGATGGAGATTGCCCAGCGCAAGTCGGCCGAGCCGAAGCCCGAGGCGAAGAAGGAAAGCGTCCACTGACGATCGAGCACCGGTCGTAGGAGAGATCCCAATGACCAACGACCGGCGCCGAACTCGAGCCGTCACCGAGACCATTCGCCAGCAGCGTCGCGACGCTATGGAGAAAAGCCTTTGGCACTCGAAGAACCTCTCCGAGGCCAAGCGAGAAGTGGCGGCTCCCGCTGCACCTCGACACGAAGAGCCGTTGGAAGTCCCGCAGGAGCAGGACATCCCGGCCATTGAACCACCCACGAAAGGAGAACTGATAATGGGACTTCCCCACCTGGTCATCGTCGGCGCCGATAAGGGCGGCGTCGGCAAGACCGTCGTTGCGCGCACCGTGCTCGACTACTTCAAGAGCGTCGGCGTCGATGCCCGCGCCGTCGACACGCAGCAGCCCGCCGGCAACCTGATCCGCTTCCACAAGGACGTCACCGAGGTGATCGACCTGTCCAGCTCGGACGGCCAGATCAAGGTGTTCGACTCGCTGCCGAAGCATCCGGTCACCGTGATCGACATCCAGGCAGGCCTGCTCACCCCGACGCTGACCCTGCTGAGCGAGATTGGCCTGCTTGCCATGGTGCAGGACGGCAAGATGAACGTGACCACGATGCAGGTCATCGGCAGCACGGTCCAGTCGCTCAGCGAGATCGAGGTCGCTGCCAAGATCCTGACCGGATCGCGGCACTTCATCGTCAAGAACCACACCAACGACGCCGCGTTCTTCGCCGGCCTCAATGTGGCGACCGACGCGATGAAGGCCGGCACCGCGCTGATCGACATCCCGAAGCTGGATGAGCGCGCAACCGAATACGTTGAGGCCGCGGCCACGTCGTTCTCGGAATACGCCAAGACCGGCGACTCCTTCGTCATGAGGGGGAAGGTCGGCCACTGGCTCAAGAGCGTCTTCGCCCAGTACGAGGCTACCAAGCTGAACATCGTCTAATGGCCCTCGTCATCAACCTCATCGGAGGCCCGGGCTCGGGGAAGAGCACGACCGCAGCCGGTCTGTTCTTCCTTATGAAGCTCGCCGGGCTGAAGGCGGAGTTGGTGGTGGAGTACGCCAAAGAGCTGTCCTACGACGAGAACTGGAGCACGTTGAAAAACCAGCTCCACGTTCTCGCCGAGTAGGAGAGACGACAGCGATGCCTGGTCGACAAGGTCGACTACATCATCACGGACTCGCCATTGCTGACCAGCATGGCCTACGTCTCGGACCCGCGGGATTGCATGCCAGTGGCCGAGGCGGCGACCGTCCTCTTCTCCACCTACGACAATGTCAACTTCGTCATCAAGCGGGTCAAGCCGTACGCCACGTACGGGCGCAATCAGACAGAGGACGAAGCCAAAGAGCTTGATCAACGCCTGGTCGAAGGGATCTGGGCGAACGAAGTGATCGACCTCATCGTGTCAGGAGACGTGACCGCGCCACAGGTGATCTTCGATCATCTGAAGCGAACGCGGATGATTTTCTGACAGGCCGAGAACAAGACCCCTGACGGGATCGCGCAAGCGACCGCAACACTAAGTTCTGAGCTTACAGGACGATCCGCTTGGCCAGCGGGCGTGGGGTCCTCCTTTTTCGACGCGGTGGCCGAGCGGCCAGGCAGCAGATTGCAACCCTGCGGAGGCTGGTTCGACTCCAGCCCGCGTCTCCATTCACTCTGGTCGAGTTGCCGCTTCGGGGGCATCAGCGCCTCGCGCCTCGACCGGAGTCTAAACTCCGGAAAGCACCGTGAACGAACTTATCGACGTCTCCCCCGAGGAGGCGGCGGCCGAGATCCTGCGTCGTAGGAGGGGCCGCGAGCACCTCATCGACTTCACCCAATACACGCTCCCCAAATACAAGGCCGATCCGTTTCATCGTCTCGTCGCAGAGAAGCTGGAAGCAGTCGAGCGCGGGGAGATCAAGCGACTGATGCTGTTCGCGCCGCCGCGGCACGGCAAGTCCGAGCTGTCGACCAGGCGCTTCCCGGCCTTCTTCATGGCCAGGAACCCCGAGAAGAACGTGATCTCGGCGTCGTACAACGGCGACTTCGCGACCACGTTCGGACGCAACGTCCGCGACATCGTCAAGGGCAAAGAATTTCAGACCCTGTTTCCGAATGTCGGAATCAAGTCCGACAACCGAGCGGCCGACGAATGGGCGCTAGAGCAGGGCGGGCAATACTTCGCGGTCGGCGTCGGCACAGGCACGACAGGTAAGGGCGCCCATCTCTTTCTGATCGACGACCCCATCAAGGACCGCAAGGAAGTCAAATCAGCCGGCTTCCGCGACGACCAGTGGGATTGGTATCGCGACGTCGTTTACACCCGTCTCGAGGAGGATGCCGCAATCGTCCTCACGCTGACGCGGTGGCACTACGACGACATCGCCGGCCGGCTCATCGAACTGATGAACGACGGCAAGGGCTTGCCCTGGGAGATCCTGTATCTACCGGCGCTGCCCTACACGAAGAAGACCGAGTCGGGTGAGCTGATCCTCAACGACGACGGCACATGCCCGGGCGATCCGCTCCGGCGCAAGCCGAACGAGCCGCTGGCTCCGCAGCGCTTCTCCTACAACGCGCTCCAGGATCGTCTCGACGTTCTCGGCGAGCGCTCGTTCGCAGCGCTCTATCAGCAGCAGCCGATGACCGACGACGGCGGCATGTTCAGGTCCGACTGGTTCGCGCCATGTCCGGTCGCTGAGCTTCCCGCTCGCCGCGTCAAGGTTCGTGCCTGGGATTTGGCGGCAACAGCTGACGGCGACTACACGGTCGGCGTCCTGATGTCGCGCGACGCTCAAGGCATCTTCTACATCGAGCACGTCATCCGCTTCCGCGGCTCGCCTCTCGAAGTCGAAAAGAAAATCTTCGAGACGGCCAAGAACGACGGTCGCTCGACGCAGATCTTCATCCCGCAAGACCCAGGCCAGGCCGGCAAGAGCCAGGTCCAGGGCTTCATCCGCCGGCTCGCCGGCTACATCGTTAAGACTGCACGCCCCACCGGATCGAAAGAAGTCCGCGCTGCCGCATTCGCGGCGCAGGCTGAGAACGGCATGGTGAAGATGGTTCCGGGCTCCTGGAACAACGTCTTCACCGATGAGCTGGAGACGTTCCCACTCGGCACCTACGACGACCAAGTCGACGCAGCTGCTGACGCATTCAACGCTCTGCTCGGTCCCAAGAAGGCCGCGGTCCTTGACTGGTAACGTCAGGACACCCCCGCCAAATGGCTGATAACAGCAACCAATTCGTCTACGTCCCTTCACCCCAGAGTGGCAACCCAGGTCAGACGTCTGCCGCTTTCACGACCATGCAGACCAGGACCTCATTGCTCCGCGCCGTTTACGGCGGCACGGAGACGATGCGCGCCAAGGCCCAAGAATTTCTTCCGCAGTATGAGAAGGAATCGGACGCTCGCTACCAAGCGCGACTGAAGTCCACGTTTGCGCTGAACAAGCTGCGTGAAGCGGTCGACGCCGCTTCGGCGAAGCCCTTCCGCACCATGCTCAAGGTTCTGGATCCGAGCAATGACCAGGACCTGCCGCTGTGGGTCCAGGACATCGACTTGCAGGGCAATCACCTGCACGTCTTCGCTCACCAGCTCTTCAACAACGCCATGCTCGACGGCATGGCTCACGTTCTGATCGACCATCCGTCGACGTTCAACATGCCAAACCTGGCGGCGCAGAAGGCGTCGGGCGCTCGTCCGTTCTTCAAGCTGTACAAGGTTGATGACGTCGCTGCCGCCTACGACGCTTATGTCGGTGGTGACGTCAAGACGTGGCATGTCCGCATCCGCGGCTTCCGCGCTGATCGCGACGGGTTCAAGGAGAAGAGCTACAACCAGCTGCGAGTAATCGAGATCGACCCCACGAAGGGGACCGGTATCGTGCAGCTCTGGGAGCAACTTGCAACGTCGGGCGGCGGCAGCTGGACCTTCATCAGCGAAGAGCCGTTGCAGAACATGCCAGAGGTCCCGTTCGTCACGCTCTATGCCGGCGAAAAGGAAGCCGACTACCAGGTCAAATCCGTCTTCCAGGACCTTGCCTATAAGCAGATCGAGCACTGGATCTCCAGCTCGGATCAGCGCTCCATCCTCTCGGCTGCCCGCTTCCCGATGCTGGCGTGTTCCGGCGTCCAGATCGACCCGGAAGACGAGGCTCAGTTCGCCATCGGTCCGTACAAGGTGCTCTACGCGCCCGAGGCCAATGGCCGCTGGTATTACGTCGAGCCCCGCGGCACGGCGATCGAGAGCGGCGCCAAGGATCTCGACCGACTCGAGATGCAGATGGACATGATGGCGCTCAACCCGGTCACGGGCACGCACCGTCAGTACGTTCCGCAGAACGAGCGCGACATCCAGGAGACTCGCGTTCACTCCGTCGTCCACGACATGGCAATCAACTGTCAGGACGCCATTGAGCGGTGCATCCAGTTCATGGGGCAGTGGACCAATAAGGACCTGACCCAGGCCAAGGCGATCCTCAACACCGAGTTCTCGAACACCAAGGACCGGCTGCTCGAAGTCGCCCAGCTCGTGAAGATGTGGGAAGAGCGCGGCCTGTCGCGCAAAGCCCTGTTGACCGAAGTGGTGAACAGGAACTTGCTCGGAGACGATTTCAGCTTGGATGACGAGCTGGCCTTCTGGGCCAAGATCGACGAGCTGAACATGCAGGCCGCTGACGGCATGCTGCCCGGCCGCTGGACCCAGGCCGATCCGACGAAGGAGCCGGCAGGCGGTGGCGGCAGCAGCAGCTCCGACCCGAATGCCTCTGCAAACGGAAATGGAACCGGCACCGGAACCAACCCCGCGCCGAAGACATTCGATTTCCCGAAAGGTCAGACGCGCCCGACAAAGCAAATCTGATTGACTCGCTGCAAACGGCAATGCTAATTACCGCGCCCCATGGCTGACTTGACCCTGAAGCTCGAAGCATCCGAATATCGATGTGAACCCTGCACGTTGCGGCAGGGGACCGTCGTGCGCGAACTCGTGCGGATGATCCCCAAGTCGGTCGTGGTGTTCGGCAAGCTGGTGGGGCCGGAGTATTACTGCTGCCCGATCTGCTACGAACCCAAGTTCGATGCAAAGACACGGAAACCAGTGAAAAATGGCGTCAAATCAGCAGCAAAATCCAAACGGATCTCAGTGGTCAAATAGTCCTCCTCCGATCCAGACAGACCCGTGGGTGAAGCTGGCGGCCAGGATCTACGTTTTCAAATCGATGGCGCCGGCTTTTGCCATCCTGCTCCTCGTCGCCTTCACGTATTGGTTCTTCACCCGCCCCTGATGGGGCGGGCTTGCCCTCCATTTGCATTTTCAGACCCCCCTCTTGACAAACATGGGGGGACTGTGCTTATACATTTGCTCAAATGCAAATGGAGTGACCGTGCAGCTCTTCCACCGCAACAGCCTCGTTTCCGCCTTCAAAATTCCGCTGTGGGGGCAGGTTGCGGAGGAAACCCCGCCGAATTGGCTGGTTTCGCGGCTGCAAACGGGCGAACTTGAGATCAACCGCCTTGGCGGCCTGACCGTGAACACGCCGTTCGGCGTTCAGCAGAGCCTCCCTGGCGACGTCGTGATCCTCTTTGCAGACAATTCGATCGGCTTCGAGAAGCCTGAGAAGTTCGAGCGGGACTTCGCGCCCGTCAAGGAGCTGCCGCTGGCAGCCTGATCCAGTTTCCACCCGGTCCTCGTGACCGGGTTTTTTTCTGTCTCACTCACTCCAACTTCCTCACCCGCCAGGGACCTCTCTGGCGGGATTTTTTCTCGCGCCACGGGTTCGCGCTCCTGGGTTCTTCCAGTAGAGCGCGATTTCGGCGGTCTCAGCTCGCATCCCGCACAAGACGAGCAGGGATATCCAAGAGCGCGCCGCACGCCCGCGCCGCCGCCGAACTAGACATGGGTGCCGGTAAGCCGGCTTGGACCTCCTGAGAGGTCGGTACAGCAGTTCGCTGCCAAGGCCAGCCCACACTCAAAAGTTTCGCCAGCAACGCACCACCGAGCGCCGGGACGGCCTCGGAACGGCATCTGCTGGCTTCCAGAGATTCCCCGGTCCTCGGGGATATCACCGGCCCTCAGGCGGGATGCTTGACGGGCCTTTTATCACGAGGGGCGGGACGCCCCGCATTTCCGGGATGGATATGCTTAAAGCAGTCGTAACTGATCTCAACGAACTCGATGAGGGCCTCCGAGGCTACTACGTCGCGAAGGACGGGAAGTTCTTCCTGAACGTGACGCCGGTCGAAGGCTTCCAACTCGACAACACCCAGGGCCTGAAGACGGCGCTCGGTGCGGAACGCAACAACGTTTCCGTGCTCCAGGCGCAGCTGAAACCCTACGAAGGACTCGATGTCGCCGCGGCCAAGACCGCGATCGAGCGCATCGCTGCCTTCGGAGACATCACGCCGGAAGCCGCCAAGCAGGCGGTGGAAACGGCGGCTCGACTGACTGCACTCGATCCCGAGAAGCAGGCCGAGCAGATCGCGAACACCAAGCTCGACACCATCAAGGGCCAGCTCTCCGCTCAGTACAATCTGAAGGAGACCGAGTGGTCCACGAAGGTCAAGGGCCTGGAAGACACGAATGCCAGCCTGGTGGGGCAGCTGAAGAAGATCAAGGGCGAGAGCCTGATCCAATCGGAAGTCGCCAAAGCCAACCCCCTGGACGACGCGCGGGATGCCGTCGAACTCCTGGTGGGCAAGTTCGTCCGCACGTCCTTGAAGGACGGCGAGGTCGTCACCGAAGTGATCGACACGAACGGCAACCCCCGCATCAAGGACGTGAACGGCACGCCGTTTACGGTCGCTGATCTCGTCAACGAGATCCGCGAAAAATCCGCGTCGCTCTTCAAGCCCGACGAGAAGCGCGGTCTGGGGACCAACCCCGGCAATCAGGGCGGCGCTGCGCCGGCCGGTGGGGTTGTGAACCCCTGGGCCGCGGAGACGCGCAACATCACCCAGCAGATGGTGCTGGAAAACACCAAACCCGAATTGGCCAAGCAGCTGAAAGCAGCGGCCGGCGTGACCGACTAAGGTCCTCACGCCTTCCAACATGCATGCGCCCGGCACCCGTGTGTCCGGGCGTTTGCTTGAATGCAAACCAGCGGCGGCCAGTCAACAACCTCAAGAGTGAGAAATGACTGCAACTGCTCTCGCGGACATGATCGTCCCGACCAAGTTCAACAAGTACGTCCAGGTTCTTTCGACGCAGAAGTCCGAACTGTTCCAGTCGGGCATCATCACCGACCTGACCTCGGTGATCGACAGCGAGATCGAAGGCAAGACGGTCAACATGCCGTTCTTCAACGACCTCGATGCGTCCGACGCCGAGCAGGTGCTCGACGACTCGACCGACCTGACCGTCAGCAAGATGACGACCGGCCAGGACGTGGCCGTGAAGCTCCTGCGCGGTAAGGCGTTCGGCGCGACCGATCTGGCGGCCGACCTGTCCGGCGCCGACCCGATCGACGCCATCGCGAACCGTTTCGCTGACTGGTGGAACAAGCGCATGCAGACCGCGCTGCTCGCCACCCTCGCGGGTGCGATGGGCTCGGCCGACATGGCTGCCAACGTCAACGACATCTCCGCCCTGACCGGTGGCGCCGAGAACTTCGACGCCGACTCGTTCATCGACGCCGCGTTCTTGCTCGGCGACGAACAGGGCGGCCTGAACGCCGTCGCCGTCCACTCGCTGACGCTGAAGGCGATGGTCAAGGCGGACCTCATCGACTTCGTGCCCGACAGCCAGGGCAAGCTGACGATCCCGACCTATCTCGGCAAGACCGTGATCGTCGACGACAGCATGCCGGTGACCGGCGCGGGCGCGAACCGCGTGTTCACCACCTACATCTTTGGCCCCGGCGCGATCGGCTACGGCGAGAAGTCGCCGAAGACCCCGGTCGAGGTCGAGCGCCAGGCTCTGAAGGGCATGGGCCAGGAGTACATCGTGAACCGCCGCCAGTGGGTCATGCATCCCCGCGGCATCAAGTGGCTCGGCACCAACCAGGCCGGCGTCACCCCCGCGAACTCCGAGCTGGCCGACGTCGCCAACTGGAAGCGCGTGTACGATCCCAAGATCGTCCGCATCGTCGCCTTCAAGCACAAGCTGGCGGCCTAATCGTCTCTGACGGTTAGATCTGAAACACGAGATCCCTCCTCGGGCAACCGGGGAGGGTTCTTTGTGACTCTGGAGACAATCATGATTGGAGCTAAGGGCTTTCGAGCCCGTGAGGCGGCTGCGAACTACAAGCGCCGCGATCGACGTCTGGTCTCGGACGAGGTCCGCGCCATTCGCTTCGCCAACCTGCACGGCAACGACGAAAAGCCGGAAGCGCCGGTCGAGCCGGAAGTGAATGTCGAGGCTGAAGCGCCCGACGAGCAGCCGGAGACGCAGGTCGAGCAGACCGAACAGTCTGAAGGCGATGCGACCGACGAAGCTGGCGACGAGGCCGGCGACGAAGGTGAAGGCGAGGGTGAGGCTGAAGGCGAGGCTGATGCCGGCGCCGACAAGACCGCCGCCCCGAAGAAGAAGGCCGGCAAGAAGTCGGCGAAGAAGTAAGGATTTGTGATGGGCTACGCCAGCAAGGAAGATATCGACGAGCTTTACGGCACCGATCTCCTGGTCCGCGTAGCCGATTACAACAAGGACGGCACGCCGGACCCCGAGGTCATCGCCAAGGGGCTCCAGGCAGCCGACGAGATTTGCGACGCCTACCTGTCGGCGCAGTACACGATCCCAGTAGTCCCCACGCCCGGCGTGGTGAAGAACTGCGCGATCGACATCGCCGTCTACAAGATGGCGCTCGGCCGCACCGGCCGCACGGACGAAATGCGTGTGCGTTATGAGGACGCGCTAGCGCTGCTGGAGAAGATTTCCACCGGCAAGGTCGGCCTCGGGCTTCCGCCTGAGACGGTCGACAACGGCGACGGCACGAGCACAACGACCAACCCGAACGTCCGGCGCTCAGGAGGCTCGTTCGACTGCGGGAGGGCCTAATGGCCGGCCTTAAGCTCGACGTCGACGATCATGATTTCCGCCGCCTCACCCGGCGCATCGGCGACCTGCTGCACGACGTGCTCGAAATGCACACCGTGTACGCCCAGGCCGCGGAATACATGAAGCGGTCCACCGAGAACCGCCTGCTGCGCAGCAAGACCTCGCCAGACGGCGAGCGTTGGGAAGCGCTGCGCGACGTGACCGTCAACCTGAAGGGTCACGACACCATCCTGTTCGAGACCGGCGAGCTGGCCAACAGCATCCAGATCGGCGACGTCAGCAATGACGGCTTCGAGCTGATCTCCAACGCGCCGCACGCCTCCTTCATGCAGGAAGGCATCAAGCGGACGCGCGGAATGATCAAGAACAAGAAGGTCCCCGCCCGTCCGTTCATGGGCTTCTCGGAAGAAAACAAACGACGGATCGCCCTGATGATCCGTGACTATCTGGCGCATGGAGGCGACTGATGAGCAAGATCGTCGACTTCCGCCAGCGGATTATCGACACGGTCAAGGCGATGTACCCCGACATGGATGTCGAGTGGTACGACGGCCTTTTCGACGAGCATGACATCGCTGAGTGGACGCTGAAGACTCCGTGCGCCCGCGTCGCGGTCATGAACTCGACCGGCGACCATGAAGCGACCGGCGAGCTGAACGCGCGCCTCCGCTGCCTGATCGTCATCATCGACGAGAACCGGTACGCCGCCCTCGATGGCGACGCCCGTGCCTGGGAGTACGTCGAGAGCATCGCCATCATGGCGAACCTGAACCAATTCGGCGACCCGAACGCGGCGCCAGCAACCAACGTGAAGTTCCGGCGGATCAGTCAGCCGGTGCTCCGGCGCGAAGGCGTGTCGGTCGGCGTGGTGGAATGGGAAAGCGACCTGACGATCGGCCACAACCGCATCGCCGAGCGTGAATACTTCTACCGGCCGGATGGCTCCCGGATCACCCAGCTGCCTCTGACGGCCCACACCCGCGGTCATGTGCATACCGCGGCCGGCGTGGTGTCCGACGAGACGACGGACTTCGACGTCGAGAGGTAACGATGAAGGCCCTTCTCGCCATCGAGCGGCGCTTGCAGGACATCGAACGCAAGTTCGAGAACAAGGAGCGCCTCGGCAAGATCACGGCGGTCAAGTTCGAAAAAGACCGCTGGTACGTCAAGATGAACGACGGCGAGGACCAGACGCCCAGCGGATCGCAGTCAAGCGCCAATCCGATGGACGGCGAGGGCACCTTCAAGAGCGACTGGCAACCCTGGCTGGCTCACTCTCACGGCACCATCAAGTTCTCGATCCCGCCGAAGGTTGGGCAACAGGCGCTGCTGCGATCGGCCGGCGGCATCCCCGAGCTTTCCACGATTGAGCCTCATCACTACGGCCCGCAGGCGCCTTCGCCGCACGGCAAGCAGGATGAGACTGTCGGCCTGATCCACGAGAAAGAGGATCAGCAGCACTGGCAGCACGCGACCAAGGACACGAACCACCTCATCATCAAGTCCAAGAAGAAGTCGGGCAGCATCGGCGGCCTCGGCGACATCGGCGGGCTCGGTGATCTCGCAGGCATCGGCCAGATGGCAGGCCTGAGCGGCATGGACTTCTCCGGCATGCTCGGCAGCCTCGGCAACCTCGATATGAGCAGCCTGGGCAACCTGGCGAACCTCGACATTTCGAGCATCACCAACATGACGGGGCTTGGCGGCCTCGGTCTCGGCGACCTCTCGCAGCTCGCCAACGTCGGCGCCATGGCCAAGCTCGCGGGTCTCCCCGATCTGGCGCAGCTCGGCAACATCGCCAACATCGCGCAGCAGGTCAAAGCCGGCGGCCTTATGGGCGTCGTTGGCGGCATGATCGGCGGCGGAGCGGGCGGCGGAGCAGGTGTCCCGGCCAGTCAGGGCGGAGGCCAGAAGGCTGAAGCGCCCAAGCTTCCGGAAGTCCCGGAGGACGGTGACGACGGCGTCACCCAGGTCAAGTCGACCAAGGAGTTCATCCTCAAGACGGTCGGCAAGAACAAGTCCTACTACCGGCAGGACGAAGAGAAGGTCCACATCCGCTACGGCGAGAAAGACGCCAAGGGCGACGTCCTGATGGACGAGAACCAGGTCAAGGTCCAGTTCAAGGACAAGAAGGCCATGGTGAAGTGGACCGAGGAAGATCTCACGGTCCAGATGGGCGACGACGACAAGTCCCGCATCCACATGACCGAAGAGGCTGTCCATCTCTCGCAGGGCGACAACGCCCACATCGAGATGAAGGAAGACGGCATCCTCTACAAAGTCGGCGATGCGTCGATGTACCTGGAGGATGGCGGCCTGACCGTCACGATCGCCGGCACCTTCTGGAAGTTCTCCGGCAGCGGTCTGCATCAGACCGGCGGCGACATCGGCCACAACAAGAAATCCATCGGCTACATGCACATCCACGGTGCGACGCCGCCCCCGAGCTTGCCCTTCCAGGGCGACGAAGGCTCCGCTCATACGGGCGGGCCCACGGACGCTGGCGGCGGACCTGATCCGGGGACGGGCACGGCCTAAAAGGGAACACCCACATGAAAGACTACACCGTCGTGCGCGACTTCTGGCGCAACGGCATCCTGCAGCCTGCCGGAAAAGTTCTCCGGCTGGCGGCGTCGGAAGCCAAGTATCTGGCGCACGCTGTCGAAGAGGCAGCAATCGAGGTCGAGCAGAAGGTCGAGACCGCTGTGAAGCGCGTCCGCGGCCAGAAGCCGCTCGCGGTCGCCGTGGTGGAGGCGCCGGCCGATGGCGACGACGTCTCCAACTGAGCATCTGATCGACATCGATCGGACGACCGGCGAGTACGTCCAGGGCTGGCCCCGGATTAAGCAGAGCATCTACACGATCCTCACCACACGGCTGCGCACGCGATTGATGCGCCTGTGGTGGGGCTCGAACTTCATCGACATGCAGGACAAGCCTGGCAACCAGGAAGTCCTCATGACCGGCATGATGGCTGCTATCGCCGCGATCAACACCTACGAGCCCGAGTTCAAGGTGACCCGCGTCACCATCGACGACTTCGACGCGACCGGCGACATCACGATCACGATCGAGGGCATCGATCTGGTCGACGCCGCACTGAAGAGGGTTCGTCAAACCATCTCCTGATTTCACGGCGAGGGATAAATGCCGAGTTTCGAGTCTCCCGCGCTGTACATCGACTTTGCGAGGCTTCCGCCTCCGCAGGTGATCGAGGAAATCGACTACGAAAAGCTTCTCACGGGCTACCAGCAGCAGGTTCTCGCAAAGAACTCTGCACTCGAAGCCGCGCTGAAGCTTGAGCAGTCGCCCACGAACATCATCCTGGAGGCCGAGGCCTACGGAGAGATGATCGTCCGCGAGCGCATCAACGCCGCGGCTCGCGCCTCCATGCTGCCGTTCGCCACGGGGTCTGACCTCGACGTGATCGGCGCCCGGTTCAATGTGCAGCGAATGGACGGCGAGTTGGATCCTCGCCTCCGCAGGCGCATCCAGCTCTCGATGGAGAGCTACACGACGGCCGGCAGCCCCGGCTCCTACATCTTTCACGCGCTGAGCACCTCGACGAGCGTCAAGGACGCCACCGCGGTCGCCGAGCGCGGCACCGGCCGGGTCACCGTCACCATCATGGCGGACGGCACCGATCCGGTACCTGGCCAGCCGCTAGTCGACGCCGTCTACGACCGACTCATGTCGGACGGCATCAAGCCGCTGACCGACGACATCTCCGTCCTGCCGGTCACCAAGATCTCGGCCGACATCACCGCCAACCTGACGCTTTACCCTGGCCCTGACGCCTCGCTCGTCGTTGCCGACATCAACAAGGCGCTGACTGCGCTGCGCGCCCGCGTCTCTCAGATCGGCCGCGACCTGAAGCGGTCCGCCGTCCTCGCCGCCCTCACGCGAGAGGGCGTGCAGAACGTCGAAACGGACTTTCAGGACATCAACGTCGGCACGGGCGCAGTCGTCTGGATCACCTCCGCCAGCGTGAACGTCTCAAGCTTCCGCGAGGAGTAATCCATGGCAGCTCGCCTGCTGGACCACATTCTTGCGCCGAATGCGACGCTCTACGAGCGCACCCTGGCTTCGCAGGTCGATCGGCTCCTCTCGCTGGACACCGATCGACTGCGCCGGCTCTGGGATCCCTACCGATGTCATATCGACGACCTGCCGTACCTGGCCTGGTCGTTCTCGGTTGACCTCTGGGACACGGGCTGGCCCGAGGCCAAGAAGCGCAAGGTCGTCGCCGACGCAATCTCTCATCACCGGATCAAGGGCACGAAGGCCGGCATGGCCACGTACCTTGACCTGGTCGACTGCGCGCTGAATGATCTGATCGTTCCCCCGGCGCGTGGTTACCGCATGCCGGCGATGACGAACGACGAGTTCATGTCCTGGCTGGTGCATCTGCCCCAGATCAGGATGTATCCGTACGTTATTCGAGACCCCGCGGGCCCCCGCGAGTTCCGGATGAAGGACGTGTACTTCCGGAACGATAACTTCCGCGAGCCCAGCATCGGGCCTCAGATCTACGGTCGGAAGGCGTCCATCTACAAGGATGGTATCGAGACCTTCATCAAGCTGGAAGCCATGACCGAGCTTGGCGGCCAGCTCGTCGAGCGGGTCTCGTTCGCCAACAAGTCGACCCGCGACTATCACAGCGATGGCTTTCGCGGTCAGAAATTCTACGAGCCGACCGACGCGGCCGACAACATCGTCACGGTGCGGCTCAACCAGGCTGCATCCGATCTGATCTCGGTGACGCCGGGGCTTACGCCTCAGGATGTTCGCCCGACGCAGATCTCGGAAAAGCACACCGCCTATTCGGCGCAGCACTTCCACGACTACAATGCCTCGTTCCGCGGGAAAAACTTCCGCTGCGAGACGGACGCAGCCCACTGGATCTACGATCGAGTGTCTCTGCACAGCAAGGAAGACCTGCCCGCAGGCCTGGCCGTGAAGTCCTACCGCGGACACATCCGATACGGCATCCAGCCCTACACGGCTCAGGCAAGGGTCAGCGTTCCCACGGTTCGCTCAAATGCTCTGGGCTTCGGCGGCAGATTCCGAAACGGCTTCCGCGTCCCCAGCGACATGTCGAAGCTCGACGATGCCTGCGGAGCAATCGTCGCCGTCAAGCCTCTGCGAGACACGGTCCTCGTCGACACGGTCAACTACCGAGTCGTGCGCCTCAAGGATCGTCGCCGCCTGGGAACGTTCAGGCTCGGCGAAATCAAGAAGGTCGCGTGAGCGACTAGGACCATCAAGATCAACCCCAAGCCGCCCCTCACCCGGGCGGCTTTTGAATTTTGGGAACACCAGTGGAAAACAAAATCATCTTCCATGCGAACATCGATGATGATCCGACCGACTTCACGCGGTTGCAGGATTTCGCCGAAGCTTCGCTCGACCACGTCGTCCTCGACGGCATCAGCAGCCTGACCAAGTACGTCGGCTTCGGCGTCACGAAGTCGGCTGTGACGCAGATCTCTGTCGCGACTGGCCGTCTCTATTCGGCCGGCAAGGTCTACTCCTCGGCGGACAACGCCTGGAGCAAGGACTTCATCACGCAGCTGCCGGTCGCCGGCAAGCGCATCGCTTCGGTCGTGACCTGGGGGCAGGAGTCGGACACCGACATCCGTCCGCGCCAGTTCCTGATCAACGCTGAGACGCGCCAGGCTGAGCCGCAGGCCGTTCCGCTGGTTCACTCCCGCGTCGCGAGCCTCAACGTCGTGCTCGGTGCCGAGGCTCCGGACCCGACCGCGCCGCTGGTGGACGCCGGCTACACGGTCATCGCCAACGTCGTCCTGACGCCGACCGGCGTCGACACGATCACGATGGTCACCGACAACCAGCTGCCGAGCGTGCAGGCGCACGAGCAGCGAATCGACGACCTCGAAGTCTTCGAGGAGACCGCCGGTCTCCAGATCAAGACGCTCGCTTCCGACATCGCGGCCCTCAAGGCTGCCGGCTCGAAAGGCGACGTCGATCAGGCCACCATGGGCCGCACGCTGGTTCGTCTGGCCGTGCTCGAGTCCAAGAACGGCGTGGTCTACAACGCGATCGACTCGGACGCGAACTTCTTCCTCGACACCACGAAGTCGCAGCTGGATGACCCGCTATCGCATGTGAAGGTGGAAGAGGGCATCCGTATGCCGCACGCCGCCGAAGGCGCCGCGGCCCTCCAGATCTTCAACCCGCTTGATCCGAGCGCGACGATCAAGAACGGCATCATGTTCCCCGCCTACACGCGGGAAGCCTGGCTCCAGTCCGGCAACATCAGCGGTGAGCTGCAAGTCGCGGCTTACTCGGTCCAGTCGTTCGACATGGTCCAGAAGATGATGTCGAAGACCCGCATCCGATACGGCGACGAGTTCTACGTCTGCACGAACAGCTTGTTCTGGCAGACCGGACAGTACAACGGCGCCGGCCTGTTCTTCCGCGACGGGGCGACCTACGAGGTCGAGAACCCGCAGGACACGCCGTACCACGCCTTCATCCGCCTGCGTCAGATCTGGATCGACCGCTGGGATGAGCCGTACTGGGAAAAGGTGACGACCACCACCACGGTGACCGGCACCCAGATCGCCGAGACCTGGCTCCAGGGCCAGAACATGTGGCTCGATGCCGTTGGCGTCTGGTTCACCCGTCTCGCGGCCTCCGGCTCGGCTCACTTCGCCATCGTCGAGGTCTCCGACTACGGTCTGCCGAACCTCAAGGCGTGTATCGCTCAGACCACGGTGCTCCGCGAGAACCTCGTTCTCCAAGGAGAGACCAAGGTCTCGTTCCAGCCGACCTTCCTCCAGGCCGGTAAGCGCTACGCGGTCGTCGTGACCACGGCAGCCGACCACTGGGTCGCCACGGTCCCGGGTCAGCAGTTCACGTCCGGCACGTTCTTCTACGTGCTCGATGGCGCCTACGCCCAGGGCGATGCGTTCAAGGATCTGTGGATGCGGCTCTACCGCTGCAAGTTCAACCAGGCCCGTGCGGTCATCACGTTGAACCCCCTGCAGCTGGCCGGCGGCATTCTCGCGATCGACCTGCTCACCGGCACGGTCGTCCCGGACGGCACCTCGCTCACGTACGAGATCCAGGTCGGTTCGACTTGGTACAACTTCCTCGACGTGGACAAGTACATGCTCGGCCAGGGCGGCACGATCCCGCCGCTGCTCCCGCTGCGAGCCGTCTTCATGGGCTCCGTCGACTGCATGCCGTGCATCAACCTGGCTGACAGCTCGGTCTACGTGTCCCGCCCGGATGTCTATGCGCAGCACGTCTCCAAGACGCGCACGCTGCCGGCGGCCTCGACCTCGATCCGAGTCATCGAGCGCTACGAATACTTCGATCCGGCCTACCACACGGCAAGCTGCAAGCTTCTGACCGGTGCGGGCTTCACGACGCAAGTATCTCCGTCCTCGGTCTCCACCTGGATCGATCCGGACGATGGCGCTTACGAGAAGACCTACGTCTTCAACCTCGGCGCAGCGATCACGCAGTTCAGGAAGCTGACCCGTCTCGACACCTCGACCAACCAGCGTGTGTTCCACGTCGGTTGGCAAAAGGACTACGCCGTCTAAGGCGGAAAGGACAACTCCAACATGACCGACAACACGAACGCGGCCACCCCCGAGGTGGTCGCGAGCGAACCCGCGCCGGCTCCCGTCTACTACGACGTGAAGCTGAACGCCCGGTTCACGCTGCAAGACTTCAATTACCTGCCGAGGGACCATCACATCGTGGACAAGACGGTCTACGACGCGATGGAAGCCGCGGGGGTGGTTGCCGATGTCAAGCAACTTTCCTGAGCTTGTATTCAGCGAGGATGAAGACTTCACGGCTGATCGTTTGAACTCGGCGATGGAGGTGCTCGATAAGCGCCTCCGCGCCCTGGAGCCCTTCACGCCTTCTTGGCAGCAGGCAGTCAACGATCTGCGTGACGTCGGTCTCTCTCGTTTGAACGACGCCATACTGCCGGCGTATCAGCGCATCCAGCTGCTGTCCACGCTCGGCTTCCTCTTCGCTGGTTCGTCCAGCGAAGTCACTCTCACCAACGACATGACTGCGACGTTCATCATCGACGGTGAAACGCAGAAGTCTCTATTCACGCCTACGCCATTCCTGGCGCTGACGCGCTCCTCGACGGTCGATGACTGGGCTATCGCCCAGCTGATCTCCTACGAGGCTGCGACCGGCACCTTGATGGTGAAGGTCAAGGCGATCACCGGCAACGCCGGCCCGCACACTGATTGGCAGATCGGCGCATGCGCGGGTAATACCGCCGCTGCGATGGCGTATTTCGCCCAGATCGATGCGGCCCGCAACCAGTCGAACGTTGCCAAGGCGGCGACCGCAGCTGATCGCGTGCAGACCGGACTTGACCGGGTCCAGACTGGGCTCGACGTTACGGCTGCAAACATTGCCAAGGAACAGGCGCAGGCGGCTGCCTCGGGTGCAGGCACCTGGGATCCGACGAACTACGCGCTGAAGACCTACGTCGACAACGCCATCGCCAACCTGATCGGGGCAGCTCCGTCCACATTGGACACGCTGCAGGAGATTGCGCAGCGGTTCGTCACGGACGAGAACGCGCTCAACTCTCTGACCACCACGGTTTCTGGAAAGCTCCAGAAGTCGATGAACCTCAGCGACTTGACGGATACGGTTGCTGCAAAGGCAAACCTTGGCATCTCGTTCGCCAATCCGACATCGAAGTCGGGCCTTGCTGCCGTGGCCGGATCGGCCGTCACCTACATGCGCTCGGATGCTGCTCCGGCAATCGATGTCTCGATTTCGCCGACCTGGACGGGAAAGCACATCTACCAGTATTCGTCTGGACTGAGCTACGTCCATCAGACGAGCACCTGGGGTGGGCTCTCGGTCTACGCTCCCGACCAAGGAACCGCCTTCATCAGCTATCATCGCGGCGTTTATGCGGTGAACGCTGGTCTCGACGGCGACAACTGGTGGCGCATCGGCGGTTGGTCTGATGGCGCTGCCTGGCGCTTCGGCGTCAGCCCGGCTGGTCTGATGCAGTCCGCAGGCTACGGCGCAAACACCACGCCAGTGGCAAGCCAGGTTCGAGCCGCAGGCGACATCATCTACGGCGTCTCCGATGTGCGTCTGAAGAAGGACATCGAGACGATCGAGAACGCTCTGGAGAAGATCCGGCAGCTGCGAGGCGTCACCTGGGATCAGAGCGATCTGGCCAAGGAGCTGAAGGCGCCTGATCAGCCCCGCCGCAAGGCAGGTCTGCTGGCTCAGGATCTGCAGAAGGTTCTGCCTGAAGCGGTCGGCCTCGCGCCGTTTGACACCGACAAGTTCGGTAGGAGCAAGTCGGGGCTCGACCTCCTGAACATCTACTACGAGCAGCTCTCCGGCCTCTTGGTCGAGGCTGTCAAGGAGTTGGCGGACAGGAATGATGCGCTCGAAGCGCGCCTGGCCAAGCTCGAAGCAAAACTGGGGGTCTAAGAAATGGCCGTTCCATCATCAGGAGCGGTCGCTTTCTCGACCGTCAACTCTGTCTTCGGCTACGGCGGCGCGATGAGCAGCTACGTCGGCAAGTATTACTACTGGTACGATCCAAACTGGGGTGTGCGCTCCGCCCAATTCCCCGGCTCGAACTTCCCGATGACGATGTTCTACGGCACGTCGGGCCACGACGAATGGAATTGTGCCTGCGACTGCAACTGCGCCTGCGGCAAATAACGGAGGTCACTGATGGCTATTGCTACCTCAGGCAGCATCGCAATGTCGACGGTCCAATCAGTTTTCGCCCGAGGCTACTCCATTAGCGGATATCGCGGGACGCAATACTACACGTCGGCGGGATTGGGAACTTTCCCGACTGGAGGCTTCCCATTCTCGGCGTTCTACGGGACGTCACCCAATAATGAGTGGGCTTGCGCCTGCGACTGTAACTGCAACTGCGGCAAATGAGGACACATGGAAAAGAAATTCAGCTTCAAAGTGAAGGACTGGAGCGCTGACGGCTCAGCGCGAGTGGAATACATCCACGGCACGCTCGGCACCATCACCAAGTCCGTCTTCATTCCGCTGAACTTCTCCGAGGAGGAGCAGCGCAGCGCGATCGCGATGCAGTTCCCGTCGACCATGTTCCACTCACGGTGGCTTGGTTATCTGCAACGCGAGGCACCTCTTCCGGCACCCGCCGCCATGGAAGGGGAGTTCACGTTCAGCCTCGATCGGCCGGATGACAATCTGGTCGAGCAGGCGCACGAGATCGAAAAGGTCTGATGCGCCGCAAGCGTATGCGGTTCGGAAGTTTTATGGTCACGCTCTTCACCTGCTACGCGGGTGAGGAGCGGATCATTCCTCCTGGCGAACTGAACCGGGGCATCACTGAAGCCCCGATCGATGATCTCATCGAGATCAACAAGAATGCCAAGCCGCTAAACCCCATCACGGTCTTCACCAAGGGATCGTTCGAGATGGATCTCGGCTGGGACAAACCATTCCCTATCAAGGCGGGTGAGGGTGGATACAGAGGCGCTTTTGCGGAGCGTCTGGACAACATTCGGCTACGTGCAGTCGAAGACGGCAGCGAATATCACTGCATTCTTCCGCTCGATCGAACGGCTCGATACTGGGACAGGCGCCCAGTGAGCTGTGACGAGGGTCAAGCGATCGAGCTTTCCGCCGGCCAGTTTCTATACATCGCGACGGGCGCGATCGAGATTGGCGGCAAGACCTTCACCGGTCCTGCCATGGTGGAGTCATCCAAGGACCAGACTGCAATGGCCACAGAGCGTGTGATCGGTGCAAAGATATGGATCTGAGTTTCAAACCCAAACACTACCTCCCGGTCCTGTACACGGGATTGGCCGCCGTTGTGCTCGGCGCAATTCTCGTGCTGATCGGCGTGGTTTGGTGGCCGTGGCTGCTCCTGACCTGGAGCGTCTACTGCTTCCTGGCTATCACCAATTCGGCCGGTCACCACCGGCTATTCTGTCATGGCTCATACGAGACATCGACATTCTGGGAAGTGTTCCTGATCCTGACGGGGACGCTGTCCTGCTATAGCTCGTCGCTGCAATACTGCGTGACCCACAGCTGGCACCACAAATACGCGGACACCGATGGTGATCCCCATCACTTCGAGTCGTTCTGGGACGTTTTCCGTGAGAGCTATCGCATGGAGAACGCCCCGCTCAGCAGCCGGAAGGCAATGGCCAGACTCCTGAAGCGTCCGGGCCATGCCTTCTTCCATCGCTACTTCTGGGCTTTCCCGGCCCTGATGGTGGTGATCCTGGCCCTCATCGGCTGGAAGGTGCTCCTGTTTGGATATGTGGCTCCGGTGGGCATCATCCTGTTCTCGGCAGCGATGTTCAACTTCCTGTCCCACGACGACGACGGTCCGAACAACAAAACAATCGCGCTGTTCGTCTCTGGCGAGGGTAGGCACAAGCTCCATCACGAGAACCCGCACCTTTGGGATTTGCGGCAGAGGTGGTGGCACATCGATCCGAGCGCCTGGCTCATCTCGCTCATCAAGAGGTAACAATGCCGACGATCCGCTTTCTGACGCCTGCGGACTATCCAGACATGTGCGATATCCTGGACAAGCACACCAGCGGTCCAGGCGCCTATGCCAATGACCGCACCGCCGCTCCGTCAGCGGATTTTAACTGGCATGCGAAGTGGTACATCGACACGCTCTTCGAGGCGGCGATGACCAACTTCTTCGGCTACTTCGATGACGAGGGGCGACTCGCGGCGTTCGTTTGCTTCATCCGGTGGGTTAACGACACCGATATCTCCATCAACATCAAGGTGGAAGACCCGACCATCGATCTCCCTCGTGCGGAGGGGGCTCGCTGGTCGGATGTCACCATCGACCTGATCAACTGGGGTGTCGGCTACTTCTACTCAGAAGGCGTGACGACGTTCTGGACGCTGATGATGAGTGGGCAAGAGGCCGCAAGCTTCGCCGCCCATGAGAACTGCATCCTCAACCAGTACGGCAAGGAAAAAGTCCTGTCGCTTCCGGCCGGCGAGTTGCCGCCGGAGCAATATCGGCGTGTGCAGTGGATGCCGATTTTTCAGGACTCGGAGATCTACAAATACACCGATCCGCTGCCGCTGTCTGAATACCTGAAAGTAGAGAATGATCCGACTGGACTTGCTGGATAGGGACGGGGAGGTCGTGCCCCTGTTCTATGATCAGCACACGTCACGACTGATGGACCAAAACGGCTGGCGAGCCATCGACTTCACGGGGCACCAGCTACTCGAGTCCGCGCCGACAGAGCGCCGCAAGTTCATTGCGGTCGACTACGACCAGCCGGGCAAGAAGGTCCGCGAGGTCACCAAGCTGAAGATCCAGCTCGGCCTCGGCTGCAACTATTCCTGCGCCTACTGCCTTCAGGCGGCGCAGATCCACAAGGCCGCAGCGTCATCGACGCGCGATGCCAGCGAGTTCCTCTCGAACATCGACAACTGGATCGGCGCTCCCGAGGGCATGGAGAAGGTCGAGCTGTGGGGCGGCGAGCCGCTGCTCTACTGGAAGAAGATCGAGGTTCTCGCGCCCGCGCTGAAGGAGAAGTTCCCGAACGCCCGCTTCTCGATCATCACCAACGGATCGCTCCTGACCCGTGAGATCGTCGATCAGCTGAAGGCGTGGGACTTCTCGGTCTCGATCAGCCACGACGGTCCGGGCCAGCACATCCGCGGCGATGACCCGTTCGAGGATCCACACAAGTTCGCCTTCATCCAGTATGCATTCAAGCAGCTGCATCCACGCTTCTCGTTCAACTCGGTCCTGACGCCGGCAAGCCACGACGTCAGCGCCATCATCGACTGGTTCCAGGACTACTTCCCGGGATGCAATGTCGCGTTCGAGGGCGTGGTTCACAGTTACGCCGCGGACGCTTCGTCGATCTTCACGATCGAGCAGCTGGAGCAGTTCAGCGACATGCTGTCGCGCCAGCTCGTCGACGGAAGCGCGTTGCGTTCGCCGGCAATGGCAGACAAGCTCCGCAGGGCGATGACCTCGCTCGTGAACGAGCGCTCGTCTGATACCTTGTTCCAGAAGTGCGGGATGGACACGCCGGAATACCTGGCCGTCGATCTCAAGGGCAACGTCATGACCTGCCAGAACGTGGGTGCCAACGGCAACCACAAGATCGGGCATGTGGACGACTTCGAGAGCATCGCGCTCAACACCTCGCGCCACTGGAGCAAACGCGCCGAATGTCAGAGCTGCCCCGTGCTGCAGCTTTGCCAGGGTGCCTGCATGTACCAGGGCGGTGACAACTGGACGCACAGCTGCAACGCCGAGTTCTATTACAACCTAGCCTTTCTCCGCGTGGCCCTCTACGGGCTGACCGGTCGATGGCTGACTGGGTTCTCTGGCGACATCGTCAGGCCGACCCTGAAAAAGGATCGACATGTCCAAGTTCGTTAAGCTGGCAGCCCAGCTGGACAAGATCCCGCACCTGAAGCTGGGGCCAGAGTTCTTCGTGCCCCTGCTCCAGGCCGAGCTGGCTGCGATCGACGCGGCGCTCTTCGTGCCGTATCGATCCAAGAGTCACAACACGGCGCACATCGCCAAGTCCTGGCACGGCCTGTCCCTAATCTCTCCGGGCGGAACGGTTCACGGCGACCTCACCGAGGAGCCTTATGCCGGCCGCACGGACTGCGCATGGACGCCGATCGCAGAGGCCAGCCCCTACATCAAGCACGTCATCAGTGAGCTTGGCGGCGAGGGCCAGCGGGCTCGGTTCATGTGCATGCGGGCAGGCGGGAGCCTCACCTGGCACCGGCACGGCACCGAGATTTCGATCGAGCAGGGCAACATCATGGGCCAGCTCAGGCCCAACTGGTACGAGGTCATCGTCCACGTCCCGGTGCGATCGAACCCGGAATACAGCTACGAGGTCATCGCCGCTCACGAGTACGAGCTGGGCGACTTCTTCGCTGCCGGCATGAAGATCCACTCGCAGAACTATCCGGAGGGAGAGGCGTGGGCCTTCAACGGCACCCACTACCACAACGTCTTCAACCGCTCGGCCACACAGGATCGCTACTCGATCATGCTGACAGCGGACATCCGGATGAAGAAGACCTTCGACATCGTGTCGAAAGCCATTGAGGCCTATGACGGGCCGCTGATCGAGAGGTCCTGATGTCAAAGTTCGTAGAGCTGGCCAGGAAACTGGACAGCATCCCGCATCTCGACCTCGGCCGAAGCTTTGAGGTGGAGAGGCTTCAAGCGGAGCTGGACTCAATCGACTCAGCATTGTTCGTGCCGTACCGCACGGTGAGCAGATACAAGCAGCTCATCGCGAACAACTGGCAAGGCCTGTCGATGGTGGCGCCACACGGCTCCATCCATGACGATCTGACGGAGGAGTTCAACGGGCCTCCGCTCGACGCTACCTGGACGTCGGTTGCCGAGCAGTGCCCTTACATGAAGCAGGTGATCACCGAGCTTGGCGGCGAGGGCCAGCGCGTGCGCTTGATGCGAGTGATGCCCGAAGGTCGCCTGACATGGCACCGTCACGGCAACGAGACTTCGGTCGAGAACGGCAAGATCCTCGGCGGCCTTCGTCCCAACTGGCACGAGCTGATCGTCCACGTCCCTGTCAGGACGAACCCGGAGTTCAGTTACGAAGTCATCGAAGTTCCTTCATATCAATTGATCGACTTCATGACCGAGCCGCTGGCGATCCACCGCAAGAACTACCCGGCCGGCGAGGCCTGGGGTTTCAACTCGGTCCACGTCCACAACGTGTTCAACCGCTCCAAGACCGAACCGCGATACGCTCTGATGCTGAGCCTCGACATCAGGATGAAGAAGACCTTCGACATCGTCTCCAAGGCGGTCGAGCGCTACATCGCGAACGGCGAGGGGCCTTTAATGCCAGGGCTCTGAAATGCAAACCATTCTGTCTTCGAAGCCCCCTGTCGTTCTCGAAGACGACTTCAATGTTGCCACCAACGAAGACTGGGTTCGTGAGTGGCAGCTCAAGAATGATGACGAAATCGTCCCGCTCGACACGTCCTGGAAACTGTACTCGCAGCTCCAGAGACAGAACACGGGCGACATCGCCGTCATGCTCTCAACCGACAACGGTCGACTCGTCGTCACCGATCGGCAAGCCGGCAAATTCGGCCTCAGGCTGAAGCAGGCTGACGCCAATCAGTGTCCGCCCGGGACGTACCTGTATGACATCGTCCTCGTTGCTGGCGATGGCATCTACCGCTTGGTCACAGGGACGATCATCGTCCAGCAGGGGATCACCAACGTCCCCGGCCAGGAGACGTGGAAGCATGTTCCGCTGATCCTCAGACCATAACCATCGACAACAAATCCAACCCTCCAGCCGCCCCTCCCGGGCGGCGTTTTTGTTTGGGAGAACCAAGTGACTGTTCAATACCTCCACGGCATCGAGACGATCGAACTCGATAGCCCCTCCGGCCCGGTCGAGACCGTCAAGTCGAACGTGATCGGCTTGGTCGGCACGGCGCCGAACGCCGACCCGGATCTCTTCCCGCTCAACACTCCGGTCGCTGTGTTCGCCGACGCCCTCAAGGCCGGCTCGCTGAAGACGGACGGCACGCTGCTCGACGCCGTGGACGCCATCTACAGCCAGAAGTCGGCTGTGGTGGTCGTGGTCCGCGTCGCAGAGGGCACGTCCACGGAAGAGACCTGGTCCAACGCTGTCGGTTCGCCGACCGGCAAGACCGGCGTCTGGTCGCTGCTCAAGGCGCGTCCGATGCTTCAGGTCATTCCGAAGCTGCTCGTCGCTCCCGGCCTCACCTCCGGTCGCCCGACCAACGGTCTGCGCAACCTGGTGATCGGTGACACGGGCGCGAACTACGTCCAGGGCACGACCGGCATCACCATCGCGCCGCCCCCGGCCGGCGGACGCCAGGCCACGGCCCGCGCGCAGGTGGTCGGCGGCAAGCTGACCGGCGCGATCATCACCGACCCCGGCTACGGCTACGACAGCATTCCCGCCGTCACCGTCACGGGCGCCGGCACGGGCGCCACGGTCACCGCAACCCTCGGCCACGTCGCCAACCCGGTTGGCGTGTCCTTCGCCTCGATCGTCGACCGCCTCCGCGCGGTGGCGTTCCTCGACGGCCCCGGCACCTCGTACGAAGACGCGGTCGAGTACCGCGGCGACTACGGCAGCCAGCGCATCTCGATCGTCGATCCGGGTGTCCTGAGCTGGGATACCGAGAACTCCATCTACGTGCAGAAGCCGGCGTCCGCCTACGCGGCCGGCATCCAGGCGCGGATCGATGAGGAGAAGGGCTTCTGGTACTCGTTCTCGAACGAGGTGATCCAGAATATCGGCGGCCCCGCCCGTCCGGTCGACTTCATGCCGAACGACCGCGACTGCGAAGCCAACATGCTCAACAGCCAGCAGATCACGACCATCATCCACGATGATGGCTTCCGGTTCTGGGGTGTTCGTGGCACCGGCACCGACCCGCTCTGGGCGCATCTGTCGGTCCGCCGCACCGCGGACATGATCTACGAGTCGCTGGAGCGTGCCGAGCGCTCCCGCATGGACAAGCCGTTCAGCCTTCAGCTGCTCTCCGGCATCCAGGGCGATGTCAACAAGTACCTCCGCCTGCTGAAGGCGCGCGGTGCTCTGATCGGCGGCCGGTCGTGGATCGATCCCCACGTCAACACCCCGGCGACCTTCGCCGCTGGTGAGCTGACGGTGGACTTCGACCTCGAACCCCCGGCGCTCCTGGAGCACCTGCAGTTCCGCGCGCAGCGTCGCCCGGACTACTACAGCGACTTCATCGAAGAGTTCACCCGCACCATCGCCAACAACGGCTAAGGCGCGGCTCTTCGAGCCAACCACACCCACCAACATCGCTAGTCGCGAGCCGCTCGGTCCTACGGGGCCGGGCGCGCTTTCGTCTGGCTGGAGACATCAATGGCAAATCTTCGCGACTCCAACATTTTCCAGGACTTCACGGTCTGGATCAACGACAACGGCAAGATCGGCGAAGCGCCGAACTTCCAGCCGCCCGAGATCAACATCCAAACGGAAGAGTTCCGCGGCGGCGGTATGGACGGCACCGTCGAAATCCCGATGGGCATCGAGAAGATCGAGTTCGACTTCGAGCTGCACACCTGGGACGAGGAGGTCTGGGCCAACCTCGGCTACGGCGTCGGCTCGCTCGACGTTCCGATCACCTTCCGCGGCTATCTGCTCACGGCGGGCGGCGCTGAGAAGGGCGTGATCATCGAGACGCACTCGCTGATCAAGTCGATCAAGCCCGGCAAGGTCGAACCTGGCAAGAAGGCCAGCATGACCATCAACCTCTGCGCCAACTACTACCGGCACGAGATCAACGGCGTCACCGTCACCGAAATCGATGTGTTCAACAAGATCAACATCATCGGCGGCACCGACAAGACGTCGAACGCGCGACGGATTCTCGGCTTCACCTACTAAGCCGTAGCGACCGTCCGACCAACTGGGCCCTGCCAATCCTGGCGGGGCCTTTTTCTTTTCTACCCAAGCAAGGTGTGCAAACCAAATGACCGAGAAAGTTTTCGAACTGAAATACCCCTTTGAGTATCGCGGTGCGCGGTACGAGAAGATGACCGCCCGCCGCCCGAAGGTGCGTGACCTCCGCAACTTCATCAAGAACGTCGAGAAGGACTCCGTCAACGCGATGGAGAAGGTGCTGGCTGATCTCATGGAGGTCGACACCCTGATCATCTCCGAGATCGACGTCGAGGACTTCGGCCCCATGAAGGCGTGGTTCGAAGGTTTTTTGAAGAGCATGCTGGGCGAGTCGGAAGATTCCTAATCGACTCCTTCCCGATCTTCGAGCGTTTCAAATGGACGCTCGAAGACGTGGAGTCGCTGGACTTCTATGACTTCTGTCTGATCGCAGACGGCGTCCAGGAACTCAATCGGCGAGATGCCGAAGAAATCGTGAAGATACGTCAGGCCCAGGGCAGCAAGTAGCCCTGGGTTTTCCTTTTTGTTTCGAGGAAGCGAATGTCCAACAACAATCTCGACATCAGGGCAAGGCTTACCGCCGAGGACCACGCGTCCGCGACGGTCGTCAAGCTCCTGGCGAAGATCAAGAGCCTCGAAGCTCAGATGGCGAAGCTCGGCAAGGCCGGCAACGCCATCACCGACATCCCTATGGAGGGCTACGTCAAGAAGATCAACGCCGCGGGCAAGGCGCTGAACGGACTGACGCAGAAGCACCTCAACTGGGCAAAGGCAAACGGTGCATCGGGCGACAAGGCCCAGTGGCACTGGACCAAGCTCACCAACGATATTCAGAAGGCGAAGGACGACCACGAGAAGTACGTCAACTCGCGCGTCCGCGGCCACAAGAAGCTCGCGAAGGCGGCTCAGGAGGAGCTGTACCAGCACTACAAGAACGCCCAGGCGTTCAAGTACATCTACAACAAGACCAACGATGAGCGCCTCGACCTTCAGCGCCGGTTCCACAAGGAGCTTGGCGAGCTTGAAGGATCCCATCTGCGGAACATCGAAAACTCCCACCGCGCTCACTTCCGCAACCTCGCTGCGATGCGACGGAGCGCGATGAACAGCATGCGGTCGATGTCCAACATCGGCAGCAGAGCGATCCCATACGCTGCGGCAGGCGCTGCGGCTTCCGGCTATGCCGGCGTGTCGGCTCTCCGCACCCGCATGCGGATCAACGACGCCGAAACCAACATGCAGATCTTCGGTGGCCTCGACCCTGAGGCCGTCAAGAAGATGCGCAAGGAATGGGGCAACGCGGACGCCATCAAGTTCGGCCTGTCGCCGGACGCGATGATGAACTCGTACACCGAGGTCATCAAGGCCGGTATTCCTGAGGCAATCGCGAAGGCGGTCACCGAGTCGATCGTCAAGTCGTCGATCGGCCTGGAAATGGACTCGCTCCAGACGACCAAGCTGGCCGGTTCGGCCGCGACGCTGCTCGGCGACATGAAGAACCTCGATCCGAAGAAGATCGACTCGATCATGGGCGCCATCGCAATCGCAGCCCGCGACTCGAGGGCTGACGCCAACGAAATCGTCGCCGCCAACAAGCGCGGCAGCTCGGTTATGGCCATGGGCATGTCCATGGAAGATCTGTCGGCGTTCACGGCCGGCGGCATCTCCGCTGGTATCCAGCAGGGCAAGGCCGGTACCATGATGGACCACATCGTGTCCGAGTTGCTCGGCGCCAGGTTCAAGAATGGGAAGCGCGGCCAGGATCTCGGCAAGGCCGCGAACCTGTTGGGCATGGGTGGAAAGCAGGGCTTCTCTGCCCGTATGGCTTCAAACCCGACCGAAACCTTGATGAAAATCTTGGATAAGGTCGGCACCATGAAGCCGATGCAGCAGGAGCAGATTGCTCAGCTGATCGGCCAGGACCAGTGGAGCGGCGAGTTCCTGCAGATGGTGCAGGCTCGCGAGAAGATCCGCGAGATCCTCGACAACATCAAGAACCCGAAGAACGCAAACTTCAACGACGATGCTGCCGCGAAGAAGATCAACAGTCTGACCGGGCGCTGGAAGTCGATGGTGACCGCTTTCACCCTGCTGTGGGAAGCGGTTGGCGCCGGTTTGGAGAAGATGTTCGGCCAGTTCGCCAGCTTCTTCATCGACTACGCCGGCAAGGCCGACACCTCGAAGATCACAGAGACGGTCGAAGCGTTCACTGACGGTATCATCCAGGGGCTCGGATACGAGAGCTGGACGGCAATGCTCAGGGACGTCTTCGGCGATCCGGCCAATATCCGCAGCTACGGCAAGGAGTTCGGCGGATTCGCCAAGGGCTTCATGGCCGGCATGAAGGAGATCTACGACGGCGTCAAGTTCGTCATCACCGGTCTGATCAATGCCTTCGGGCTTGACTCGAAGGACCCGGAAGCGATGGGCAAGTTCACCGCTCGCATCATCGAGTTCGCGGCTGCCATCAAGACGATCGGCTCGGTCGCTGATGTCCTCGCCAGCATCGTGACTTTCCTGGAAGGGCTCGCTGCGGTCGTCGCATTGATTGTCGCGCCCGAGGTTGCCGTGCCCATCCTGGGCGTGGGTATCGGCGCGTATCTGGGCAAGAAGCTGCACGACTATTGGTACGGACCAGACAGCAAGGCTCCGCCGCCTGTGGGAGAGCCGAAGCGCAAGCCGGGAACGAGCCAGCAGGAGTGGCAAAAGCAGATCGACGACTACACGCGCGATCGGCTGAAGCACAACAGCAGCTACACCGGGCCGACCGACTTCTCGAGTCGCGGTCGCAATCGTGACCTCGCGCAGAGCCTCGACAAGTTCACCGGAAGGGTTGAGCTTGCGGCGTTTCGCGGTGGAACGGGCGGCATCCAGAACGCCTTCTACGGCGGCAGCAGCGGCGGCGGCGGCCTGTCAAGGGCATCGGCCGGTGGCGGCCTCGGCGGTGGCGGCATTGGTGGCGTTCCGGCCTTGCTCAAGAGCACGCCTGGCGGCGCTCTGCCGAGCATGGGTGGCGGCATTATCCGGCGAGACAACATCCCGAACTTCAGTGGATCGGGTGGCAGTGTCGCATCGGCTGGAGAGCTGAACCGCTCTGGCTTCGACCGGGTGTTCGGCGGCACGCCGCTTGCCGGCAAGTACGACCAGATCGTTGCCGCGGCGAAGGCCAACGGCATCTCTCCGGCGCTGCTTGCAGGCGTGATGGCGCAGGAATCCGGCAGGGGCAAGTTCCTGTCCGGCAATAACCCTGGCGGCGTCATGGATCCGGCTACCGGCTGGTCCAGGAAGATGCAGTTCGCCGATCTGGATGCTGGCATCAGCAAGACCGCTCAGACGGTCGCCAAGAACTACGCCCGCGCAGGCGGGGACATGAGCAAGCTCGCGGGCATCTACGCACCGCTGGGCGCGGCAAATGACCCCAATGGCCTGAACAAGAACTGGCTCCCAGGGGTGAATAGCTTCATGGGCCAGATGGGCGGTGGAAATGGTGCGGCAGCCGCGGCCGGTGTAACGCCCGGCCTGGCCGAGCAGCTTGGTCTGAAGGGTAAGGCCAACTTCATGCATGGCCAGTACGGCGGAGTTGGTCAGAACCTACAGACCATCACGCTGGCTTCGGGCAAGAAGCTGACGGTCAACGCAGCGGCGGCAGAGTCCTTCAAGGGCTTCGTCGATGAGCTTGAGGCTTCTGGCTACAAGATCGGTGACATCGGCGGCTTCTCCATGCGTGGCAAGAGGAAGGGCGGAGGCTGGTCGCAGCATGCCTACGGCAATGCGATCGACATCAACCCCGGCAAGAACGCGCAGGACGGAACTGGCCGAACTGACATGCCGTCTAACGTCCGCGACATGGCGGCGAAGTACGGCCTGTCGTGGGGCGGTGACTGGTCGAGGGCCTACAACGACCCGATGCACTTCGAATGGAACGGCTCGCAACCTTGGAAGCAGAAGGGCATCACCGATCAGGTGCCGTCCAGCCTGATCCAGAACGTTCCGACGCCTCCGCCCCAGAATGCGCCTGGCCAAGGAGCATCTGGTTACGGTGGTGGTGGTCCGGTCCAGATCCACATCAACGGCAACAGCCACGATCCGGAAGCTCTGGCAACGTTGGTGCAGCGTCGCGTCGACGAGTCGATGAACTGGCGCACGCACGATACCGCGTCCGAGTACACCTAAGCGAAACTGACCCTGGCCCTACGGGGCCGGGGTTTCTCTTTTCATTCACAGAGGAAGTAATGGCTGACGTTCTGCTTGGTCTTGGCTCGCAAGACCCCAACGCTACCAATGAGACCGGACTGATCCTCTTCTACGTGCCGCAGAAGGGCATGGACACCCCAAACTTCGAAACAATTGCGCGGGACACCCAATACACCTGGACCTCGGCCGATCGCCTCTCGCGCGATCCTGCGATGCAGTTCACCGGCCCCGGTGAGGACAATATCCAGATCGATGGTCGGATGTTCCCGTATCACTTCGGCGGTCTCTCCACGATCGAGCGACTGCGCAAGGCTGGCCGCGCCGGCAAGCCGATGATCATGGTTCGCTTCTACCCGCTCGCCGACCCGTCCGGATATGGCTCGGAGGTGATTGGCAATTACGTGATCCGCCGCGTGCGGACTCAGGAACAGAAGATCGGCGTCTTTGGCATCGCCCACAAGATCGACTTCACCGTCGAGCTGCAGCGATACGGTGACGACCTGAACCAGGTGAGCAACGTCCTCAACGACAACATCCGGCAGTCCGAAAGGCTCAACACCTGATGTCCACCTACATCACCAAGATTTTCGATCGGCTCGATCGCATCTGCTACGACCGCTACGGCTCGACCAGCAACCAGATCGTCGAGTGGGTGATCGAGCAGAACCCTGGCATCGAGGAGCAGCCAATCATCCTCGCCGCCGGGCTCGCCATCAATCTTCCGGAGCCGCCGCGTGAACTGACCGCGCCTCCGGTAATCCAGCAGATTTTCCTCTGGAGATAGTTCCCCCTGGCTCCGCGTGAGTCAGACAGGCCGTCCTTCGGGGCGGCCTTTTTCTTTCTGGAGGCGTGCGTGACCACGGGCTACACCCCGATCTACAGGATCATGAAGGACGGTGAGGATATCACCGGGAACTTCAACGACCGGACCTTGCAGATCAAAGTCGATCTCCAGGCCGGCAACGGCAATGACGACCAATGCACCATCCTGATCGATGACCGTGACTGGCGCGTTGCGCGCCCGTACACCGGAGACATCATCGCGGTCTGGCTTGGCTACGTCGAGGTCGGCATGGCCTACATGGGTTCGTTCGAGGTGAGCGACGTGTCTTTCATCGGACCGCCGCGCCAGATCAAGCTCCTCGCGAAATCGACCGGGGCCAACGACATCCACAAGGCGCCTGCCATCAAGGAGTTCGCCAACAAGTCGATCGGCGACATCCTCGGCGAAATGGCCGGGCAGACCGGACTGGGGCTCGCCATCTCCGGAGACCTCGCCGGCATCAAAATCCCCTTCAAGAATCAGGGCGTCAGCAACCTGCATATGATCCACGAGCTGGAGCGCCTGGCTGGCGCCGTCGCCAAGGTCGTGGACGGCAAGCTGATGTTCATCAAGCGCGACGACGGCACGACCGCGAGCGGCGTGGACTTGCCGACCCTCGTGCTGGTGCCGGAGCATTTCGGCACCTGGGACGTCCGTTACGCCAGCAAGCCCGGCTACGGCAAGGTCAAGGCAGCCTGGTTCGACAAGGATGAGATGGTCCGTAAGTGGGTCGGAGCGGCGGTCGGCGGAGAATCCGGCGGCCCGGGACTCGCCAACAAATTCGGCGGAGCATTCAACATCGGCCAGCTCTTCAACTCGAAGGAGGAGGCGGAGAAAGCCGCTGCCTCGCAGGCTGAGAACCTGAAGCGTGCGGAGGTGCTGGCCACCTTCGATCTCGCGAAGGGAGACCCCTGGATCCGAGACCAGCAGACGCTTCTCGTTCGGGGAATGCGCGACGCCATCAACGGCTCGTACGTCATCGACAAAGCCTCCCACACCTACATCAAGAGCACCGGCATCAAGTCATCGCTTGAATGCAAGGCGCCGGGGAATGGCACCAACTTTGAGGAAGCATCGAAGGAGTTCATGCGTCCGGGTCCAGGCGAGTTGCTCGGCGAATATCTCCGATCCCACCCCGACATAAACCCCAACGACCTGTCGCAGTCGGACATCGACGCGATCAATCAGGGCGGGTTTACAACCGACTAACGAGTATCAAATGTTCAGTGCAGAAATCATCGACGCCATCGTGCGGGCGGCGAAGGCGAACGGCTGGCCTGCGTCAGCCCTACTCGCCGTCGTCGAGTGCGAAACGTCGGGCAAGCCGTTCGAGCAGGACGGCCACACGCCCTCGCTGCTCTTCGAGCGGCACAAGTTCTATTCCGAACTCCAGAAGCATGAGCCGAGCAAGCTGAAGAAGGCTATCTCGCTCGGCCTCGCGATCCCCAAGTGGAGTCGGAACACCCAGTACAAGGACCAGGGCACCTCATCCGGCCGCCTCGCAGTGATCGCGAAAGCAAGGGCGGTAGACGAGGAAGTCGCCAACAGAGCGGCGTCCTGGGGCCTTGGCCAGACCATGGGGTTCAACGCCGAGTCCCTTCACTATCCGAACGCCACGGAGATGGTCGAGGAGCTGTCGAAGGGTGTCGACGAGCAGATTGACGCGCTGGTTCGCGAGATCAAGGTGAACCACCTCGACAAGCACCTCGTGTCGAAGAACTTCACGGCCTTCGCCAAGGGCTACAACGGGCCCGGCTACGCCCAGAACAACTACGACAGCCGGATGCGTACCGCCGATGCGCGCTGGGTCCGAAAACTCGAGCAAATCGAGAAGGGCGACTTCGAGCCGAAGCCGGGCAAGACCATCACGATGGTCTACCAGACCAAGCTCAAGTCCCTCGGTTTCAACGTCGGCAAGATCGACGGGGACTGGGGCGATCTGACCACGGGCGCCACGTCCGCTTTCCAGCGGCGCGAGGGCCTGAAGATCACCGGCCATCCGAACGACGAGACCACCGCCTTGCTCGATAAGAGCGAGGACAAGCGCGAGATTGCGCCGGAGCGAACCCAGGCCACCGTTGACGATCTGCGCGCTGTCGGCTCGCAGACGGTCGCCGCGGCCGACAAGGGCTCGCTGATGTCGAAGATCCTGGTCGGTGCCGGCGCTCTCGGCGGCGCCTCGCAGACCGGTGTCCTCGATCAGGCGCAGGGCATGGTCGACAAGGTCAACCAGCTTAAGGGGATCATGGACTCCGTCCATGACCTGGCGCACGCGCTCGCCCCCTACTGGTGGGTCGGCGTGATCGCGGTCGGCTTCGTCACCTGGAAGCTCTACGGCGACGTCATCAAGCGCCGCCTCCAAGACCATCAGACTGGAGTCCACCTTGGATAACCTCACCAACAAAGCCGCGGTCCTCTGGGCCGCGGTCCAGCTCCGCTGGGCGCAAGCCCGGGAGCTTGCTGCCACCAAGGGCAAGGCCATCCTGGCCGCGCTCGTGGTGCTCACCGTGTTCGGATTTGCCTTCCACCTCGGTGGCAAGGGAAAGCCCGAGCTGAAGGCCGAGGTCGTTGAGCTGAAGCAGCAGCTCGCCGATGAGCGGTCGAAGCCGGCTCCTCAGCCGGAGATCCCCGTCTGGCAGTGCAATGGCCCGAAAGAGACGCGCCATCCGCAGTGTCCGGACGAAGGCGCGGCCGATCGCGCGGACCAACTGGCGGGGCAACACGCCGAGTCCGAGGCGGCGAAGGCCAAACTCGAAAAGAAGGTCAAGGACTATGAAACGCAGCTGGCCCGCCGGCCTGCGAAGGCTGGGACTTTTACTCTGTCTCCCGCTGACGCTCGCAGCCTGCAAAACATTCGGTGATGCGTCGCCGCAGGAGCGGATGGACATCCAGTCCTGCATGCGCCTCGCCACCACCGTGGAGCTTCCGCCCATTAAGGCCGGCATGGATGCCCGGGCCGTGATCGCCCGCTACCGGGCCGCCCTGGCGAGCGCGAACGCCAACGTCAACGACACCAAGGCCTGTTTGGCCCTGCTCGATAGGGCAGAACAGGAGGGGACCTTTTAATGGCCCTCGCAGACGTAACGCTAGAGACGGTGCTCAGCCTCGCGGGGCCGACCATCGCAGCCGCCGGCTTCGTGTCCGGCGTCTGGTATCGCATGGAGACGAAGGTGGAGACCGTCCGCAGGGACGCCACCACCGCGGTTCATGCCGTGGAGAAGGAGCTGGCCGAGTTCAAGCTCAAGGTCGCCGAGGAGTACGCCTCCTGGGAGACCGTGAAGGCGATCGAGGCACGGCTCACCGAGCGCATGGATATGCTCTCCGAGAACGTGATGAAGATGCCTGACGCCATCGTTGGGCGCATCGTCGACATGGTCAAGCTTGCTCAACTTAAGTCTTGACGTTAGCTCGTTTGCATTCTAAATTTGCATGAATGCAAATAATGTGCTACCCCCGGGACCATAGATCTCGGGGGTGGTCACACCCCTAGAGATGGGTTCCCCACCATCAATAGGGTCAAATGACGCTCTCAAACGAAGAACGTGCTCGCAGAAAGAAGGTCATCGAAGATCTCCTGCAGCTGGGTTACCATCCGCAAGGGCAGCGTGGAGGCCTCGCCTCCGCTACCAAGACTGCGGAGCGCCGCGAAGGCATCAATTTTCCGAACTGGGTTCGCGCCGAAGAGGCGCTGAAGCGCAAGCGCAAGCCGCATTACGCGGTCGATTGGTCGCTGTATGTGCCGCCCGTCAAAACCGCCACCGTGATCAGAGGGTCCGAAGAAGCTGGCGAAGAACTGTCCGCCGAAGACCACGCCCACATGCGGGCGCTGGCCCTCTCGACGGAGGTTACCGAACTCATCACCAAGTCGAAGTATCCGGTCGTCAACCCGGAGTCCATCATCGTTGACAGCTACATGACCCGTCGCTGGGATCGTGAAGAGCAGGCCTACGTGCTGCGCGAGGGCAAGCCCCGCACCTGGATGAGCGACACCCTGCGTGTCGAGCCAATCAAGGACAGCCGCGGCAAGAGCTTCATCTTCACGGCAGCGCAGAACGACTCCATGCTCCATGAGGAGTTCTGGGCCAACCTCCAGGCCTATGCCGCCCACCTCAACGCCGAGATCGTTGTCGGGCCGTTCACCTACGAGACGCAGTGGTGGGCCGAGAACAATCCCCAGGCGCGTGAATACGCCCCCGAGCTGGCGGAGTTCATGTGCTTCGGCCAGATGAAGATCGGCTCGAACTTCGTGTTCTGCGGCGAGATGAACACGCTGCCGACAGCGGCGCAGCCGATCTCGGATCTCGTGACGTATAGCCGGGGCCGCTGGGCCGTGTTCCCGCACGCCAAGCGCCAGCTGAAGTCCGTCCCGTCAGACGATCCGGCCGTGCAGGCGCACCAGGTTATGACGTCGGGCTGCGTCACGCGGCCGAAGGTCATCCCGCGCAAGGCGGGCGTGAAGTCCATCTTTCACCAGGTGATCGGCGCCACCATCGTCCAGTTCGATGATGACGGCGACATCTTCTGCCGCCAGATCACCGCCAGCGACGACGGATCGTTCTACGATCTGGACGCCTGTGTGGCGAACGCTGAGGTGACGACCGGGCACCGGGTGACGGCGATCACCATGCCGGACATCCACGTCCGGAAGATCGACCAGAACAACTGCATGGCCATCTTCGGATGGGACATGCGGGGTGGCCGCGCGCAGTATCGCAACAGCATGATCGACGTTCTCAATCCCGAGAACATCATCCTGCACGACATCTTCGACAACGAGGCACGGAACCACCACCACATTCACGACAACGCCCACAGCTACGAGATGGCCATCCGTGGCCGCGACAGCGTGGAGGACGAGGTCGAGGGCGTCGGCGACTTCTTGGCGCTGCTGGCTCGCGAGGACCGCAAGACGATCATCGCCGAGGGCAACCACGACCTGGCGCTGGAGAAGTACGTCCGTGAGGGCCGGTACCGCATGGATGGCACGAACATCCGCTACGGCCTCCAGCTGGAGGATGCGTACCTCGGCTACGTCGAGGCGCGCTCGCATGCGCTCGACAACGAGCTGCCGGTGCCGAAGTTCTCGATGCTGGAGCACGCCGTCCGCCTCAAGCGCCCCGAGCTGGGCGCGTGGGTCGAGTGGTGTGTCGACGGCTACAGTTACCTGATCGACGGAATCCAGGTCGGCAACCACGGTTTCCGCGGCCCCAACGGCGCGCGTGGCACCGTGGCCGGCTTCGCGCGGGCAGGGCGCAAGATGTCGATCGGAGACAAGCATAGCCCCGAGATTATGGAGGGCGTCTACGTCTCCGGCGTCATGAACCTGCGCCACGGCTACAACAAGGGCCTGTCGGGTTGGGCGGTCACCGTGACCATCCAGTATCCGGATGGGAAGCGCTCGCTCGCGACGTTGCAGAACGGAAAGTGGCGGCCGGGGAAGCGGGTTATCCGCATGCCGGCGCCGTCTTTGGCTGCCTGAACGTTTGTTTGAATGCAAAGGAGAATGCAAATATGACGGTTATCGGCCTCTCGGGCTTCGCACAGTCGGGTAAGACCACGGCGGCGTTGTACCTGGAGAAGAAGTACGGCGTGCGGCGCAAGCACATTGCTGAGCCGCTGCGGGCCATGCTCGCGGTGCTGCTGAAGGCGAACGGCATGAAGTCCGACGAGATCACGCGCTACCTGGAGGGCGATCTCAAGGAGCAGATCATTCCGTGCCTGGGTGTCACGTCGCGCTACGCCCAGATCACGATCGGCACCGAGTGGGGCCGTGAGCTGATCAGCCAGGACCTGTGGGCCAACACCTGGGCGCGCGGCATCCATGATGGCGAGAGCGTCATGAACGACAGCGTGCGCTTCCCGAACGAGGCGGAGGCCATCCGACAGCTCGGCGGCGTGGTGATCATGATCAAGCGCCCCGGCACCAAGCCGGCGAAGTTCAAGTGGGGCAAGATCGGCGGGTTCCTGTACGACAAGTTCGGCCTGATGTGGGGCGTCCACGACAGCGAACGCAGCGACCGGATCAAGGCCGACTTCGTCATCCACAACGACGCCAGCGTCGAGCAGCTCTATGCCGACCTAGACGACGCGATGGCGGCGCACTTCAAGAAGGTGCAGCAGACCTCGTTTGATGGATCCCCGAAGGCGGCCGGTGCCGCTGTTGGGCTGGCGCTGGCAAGCGTAGTGGGACTGTAATGCAGTCCCGCGTCATGTCGCTGGTAGAGGTCGCGACGTCGAGCCTGATCGGGTTCGTCGTCTCGATCTTCGCCAACTGGGCGGTGCTGCCGATGTTCGGCATGCACCCCAGCTTCCATCAGAGCTTCTGGATCACCCTGATCTTCATGGTGATCTCGATCATCCGCAGCTACCTGGTCCGCCGGTTCTTCCACGTCTACGTGACGCGCTTCATGAACGGAGGAAATCGTGATAATTGCAGAAGCTGCCCCCAGTGACTCTGGGATGGCATCAGGGGGGCTGTCAGGACCAAGTGCGAGCAATTCGGGAGAACATCGGCGATGCGCGCCCATAACTGACCAGTTTGACATCAAGATCAAAATTTGACGCAAGCTGGATGGCGCGGACCAAGGCTTCTTCTATCCAGCTCTCGTCATTTCCGAAAGCACCGCCACCAAGACTCGTGAGCAGCACGATCTTTGAACCGCCACGCCGCGCGTTTAGTACGGCCGCCCAGAGCGTCGCTTCGTAAGCCGCTTCCAGAACGAGCGAGGCAAAAGCAGACCAATGCTGCGGAGAGATCTGACTATAGGCGACCGGAAGAGCCGAGCAAAAGGCTTGCGAGACCACCGGAAAGGGCTGGGCTGCGTCTGTGACCTCGACGTCGTGATGCAGCCCGATGCGCAGTCTGCCGCGGAGCCAATCAATTTCGTCGGACGTACTGCGCCCAAGAAGACCAGCAATGGCCTTGAGGCCGGATCCGCTACCGAGCGCATAGCCGTTTTTCATCGTCCAAAGTTCGCTGACCTGCATCGTAAGGCGCTCACTCAGCGCGATGCCGAGATCCGCCAAGGCGTCCAGCTGCCGCTCGCTCGTTTGTCCGGACTGCCCGCCGACGGCGGCGAAGTAATTGCGGTAGATGGTGGCGGCCCCGGCAGCCATTGCGCATGCCGGCCCCTGGGTTCGATCATGCTGATAGATGGTGACACCGTCTTCCGGCGTCCTGTCCGGCCCAACCATCTCCAAAAGATTGAACTATGAAGCCACCTGAAACAGTGCACCCGCATATTCAGCACGTCTGTGCATCTCTCTCACGTCGCCACTCACCGGTGAGACTTTCAATCGCCCGGGCGGCTGGTGAGACCTCACCTGATCTCGAAGCGTCGATAGTGACACCAGTTCAAGGTGTCCGGTGCAATAACTCTTGCCATTGACCAGTGATTTCAGCCGATAACCATCAACTTCGAGCCTGGCCCGCGTGGCGGTATAATTCGCCTCGCGAAATCCGGTCAGTCTTTCAAACCAATCCACGCGGCGCCTCCACAGATCAAGCGATGGGTTTAGCTCCTCGAACTACATCTTCTTGAGCGCGTGTTTCGATCGCGCCTTCGCGCTTCGACCGTACTAGCCGCATTGCCTCGTCAGGCGCCATGCCGAGTTCGGCCAACAGGCGCGCCGCTATCATGCCGGCGCGTCCTTGGCCGCCCTTGCAGTGGACAACGATGTGGGAGCCGTCGCGCAGCAGGTGACGGATGCGCTCGCCATGTGTCAACCAGCTCTTCTCGAACAATGCAGAGGGCACACTAGCGTCCCGTATTGGTAAATGGAGCCACTCCATGCCTCGGGCCTCGACCCCGGCACCCAGGTCGGTTACATGCAGTTGTTCGAGCTCCTCCTTCTCCACCAGTGTGAGGATCAGGCTTGCGCCCCACTTTTTGATCTCATCGAGATCAAGGCCGAGATCTCGCTGCCATGCGCCGGTAGCGGCATTCAAGTCGTGCTTCCCCGGACAGAACGTGATGCCTATCCGTCCGTGTTGCAGGCTTGCCTGCACTTCAGCAATCTTGAGCGGGTGGGTTTTGCTGGTGCGAACAAAATTCAAGGACTGCCCCGTCGGGAATGACAGCGATAATTTTCAAGTTTAGCAGAATTGCGCGGCTATAGGTTACTCCGAAGCGATCTTGCTAACATCCACTCTGCAGCTTCTGGCTCCACGGCTGCTCACCTGAGGCCGCATCCGCAACTTCATTGGAATCGATCGGAGGTCGTGGAAAGATGCGGCCAAGAAGAGGCAGGGGCTTTTGATGAGTGGCTTCAGTCGGCCGGGTACGAAATCCCATCCATTTCTGGATTTCCGTCCTGGTTTCGATCGGCCCGTAAGGCATCAATGTTAGATTGTGCAGCGCACCATGGGGGCAGCCCTGTGCTCCGCAGGACCATCTGAAGTGACAAGCTTGACGAACAACCGGCGCTTGTGCATGTTGATGACGCTTCTGGATGGAAGCTGAAACAAGAACCCGAGACGGTTCTGGTAGTGGTGTCGCTGGATAGCGATGGTTTGGTGGGACATTTTGCGTCCCGATCGAACCGTCATACGCGGAAACCGCATCTAGAATCGGTCTCTCCTTTTGGAGAACCGAAAATGAATCCCGATAAAGTTGTTATTCGCTTTGAGCAGGTTTCCGAGCAAACCGAAGGCCCGGTCCGTCGAATTGTGGGCTTCGTCAGGGCCAAAAATATGCTGCAACTGTTTGATGCGGCGGATCTAGAAGCCAACCCTCGCGAAGCCAAAGCGGGCGCCGTCACAGCGGACATCATCGATAGTATCTGCGATACACCCGAGACTTTCCCTTTCAAGACCAAGGGGGTTCTTGTCGGCGCCTCAAACTATGTGGCGCTTGAGCGCAAACGCTACGAGATCCGCTTCGAGAATACCAAAATCGAAGGAATTTTGGACGGTGGGCACAATATGCTGGCTATCGGGACTTACGTTTTGGCTCGAGCGCTCGGCGATGATCGAATCTTCAAGAAGATCAAACGTTGGACGGAGCTCAAGGACGCTTGGGAAGCTAATCGTAAGGAAATTACAGAGCTAAAACGAGTCGCAGGCGAAGAGTCAGGAAGCGGGCCTCTCGATTTTCTTGTGCCGGTTGAGGTACTCGTTCCCGCTGACATCGAAAATGACGAGATCGTTGGCGAATTCAACAGCTCCCTTCTCGATATTTGCGCGGCGCGCAACAATAACGTCGAGCTTACCTTAGAAACCAAAGCAAATAAAAAGGGGTTCTACGAGTATCTGCGGAAATCCTTGCAGCCATTAATAGCGAACCGCGTTGAGTGGAAATCAAACGACGGCGGAGAAATCAAGGTGCGGGACCTGATTGCGCTCGCCTGGATCCCACTCTCTATTATCGACCTACCGGTCGATATCAAAATACCTCCCCAGAATCTCTATCGAAACAAGGGTGACCTTGCGAAGCACTTCGACACGCTGATGAGCGATGAAAAGGTCTCCAGCGTTTCGGATGGCGACTACACCCATGAGCTTCACAATACAGCCGTGCACAGCGCACTTGTCATTGCCGGCCAATTGCCCGAGCTCTACGACAAAATCTATCGGGATTTCCCGGCAGCCTATAACGGGGAGCGCGAGGGGCGATTTGGCGGGCTTGCTGTCGTCAAGATGGCCGACAGAATGCGCTCAAAGCCGCGAACGCACTTTACCGACGCGGAAGTGGATTACGCCTATCCAGATGGGCTCATTATGCCTTTGGTCTATGGCTTAAAGGCACTGATGGCAAAAGACGAAAACGGCCACGTTCGTTGGAAAGAGGATCCGTTTCGGTTCCTTGACGAGCATCTAGAATCTATTGTGAAGAAATATCGTGTCATTCTCGACGCCTTCCGCGCAGATCCGCAGAAGGTTGGCAAGAACGAGGGATCGTATGATCTCGTCCTCGACGCCTTCGAGACCGAGGTTTTGAAGCGTCAGGCCGTTGCTGCCTCTTCTCGGGGAGTGCGGTCATGAACGAGGAACGAAAGGGCCGCGATCTTTTCATTGTCGACAATAGTGTGTCGGGCTGGACTGCGCTTCGGTATCTCGAAGAGTGGACAGAAATAGCCAAAGGTTTTGATATCGCTACTGGCTATTTCGACATCGGCACCATCCTGGCGCTGGATGGAAAATGGCAGTCGCTTAGCAAAATCCGAATACTTATGGGGGCCGACAGCACGCATCGCACGCGAAAGGCGTTTTTGGACGCCGTGGTCAAAAAAGCTGTCGACGAACTCGACAAGAGCCTGGAAGCAACCAAAGATCCGAATCCGTTCCTTCGAGGTGTGCCGGCAATCATTGCGGCACTTCAATCCCGGCAGATCGAATGCCGGGTCTACGACCGCGAGAAATTTCACGCGAAAACATATATCACGCACGCGAAGCTCGACGTCGTCGGTTCACAAGCCTTGATTGGCTCAAGCAATTTTACGATGCCGGGCTTGACCAAGAATATTGAGTTGAACGTTCAAATTCAGAGCGCGCGTGAAGTCACCCAGCTACAGGAATGGTTCGATGCTCATTGGAACGAAGCGGCTGATGTAACCGATCTCATTTTTGAGGCGATATCTCGTCACGTCCGGCTCTATTCACCCTTCGACGTTTACACGAAAGCGTTGCAGGAATTCTTCCGTGGCCATGAACTGACCGCCACCGAGTGGGATGAGACCCGCTCTAAAATGTTTCCGAAAATTGATCGCTACCAGAAAGAGGCCTATTGGGCCTTGATGAAGATCGCGCGGCAACATTCAGGCGCGTTTCTCTGCGACGGCGTCGGCCTGGGCAAGACATTTGTTGGCTTGATGCTGATCGAACGCCTCGTCCTTCACGAAGGAAAGCGAGTTGTGCTGTTTGCACCGAAAGCAGCAAAAGACGGTGTTTGGGAGCCTCACCTGCGCGAATATCTGCCTCACATTGGCGGGGTTGGGGGCAATGCTGACTTCAGCAATCTGGCGGTCTTCAGCCACACGGATCTGGGACGGAAGGGCGAATTTCCGGAGCGATTTCGCCGTATAGCCGAGTTGGCGGATGTCGTGATCATTGACGAAGCCCATCATTTTCGCAATCCCGGAAGCCGCGCGGGCGTCGATGGCGAGGGCGTTCCGTCCCGCTATTATCAGCTCTACGACCTTCTGGACTCGTCGGTGCGGTCCAAGAGCCTCTTCATGCTTACGGCCACTCCGATCAATAATCGGATCAGCGATTTTCGGCATATGTCAGAGCTGTTCACTCGCCGCGACGAGGCCTATTTCGCGCGAACGCTGGGTGTAAATAACCTACGATCGCACTTCAACAATATAGAGAAACAGTTGCGCAAAACAGTCGGCCCTGAGGTCGCGGATGTCTCCGGGCACTTAGCGGAAGTCCAAGATTTTCTTGCTGCCGATGAGATCTTCAAAAATCTCGTTGTGCAGAGAAGCAGGGCGTATGCCCGTGAAAGCCAGATGCGAGAGTCGGGCAACGCAGCTGTTTTTCCAGATCGAAAGGCTCCTCAGGTTGCGGAGTATTCCATCCGGAAGACCTATGGTCACTTACTGGAGATGTTTGAAAAGGCATTTACCCGCACGAAACCGTTGTTCACATTACCGATGTACTACCCCCTTGCTTGGTACAAAGGCGCGGACAAAAGCATAGACCCCCTCGAAGAGGGACGTCAGGAGCAGGTTGTCGGACTCATCCGAACCAACTTTCTCAAGCGGTTCGAAAGTTCCGTGGCGGCGTTCGAACTCTCATGCGATCGGCTTCTGCGAAAGCTGCTGGCCTTTCTTGAAGTGCACAGTGAGACAGATGCAGAAAAGAAAAGGCTGGAGCGCTGGAAATCTCAGCACGCAGAGATTCTCGGTTACGCGGCGACGCGACAATTGGAATTTTGGGAGGATGACGACAACGATCCCGATGACGATATCGTGCCGCAGGAAATGCTCGATGCGGTAGAACGCCTCGATCGCAAAGATTACGACGTTGCTGAGATGATAAACGAGACAGTTCTAGATCTCGACCAGATCGTCCAGTTCATCGAGGAAGCCAGAAAATTCGAAACCAAACACGATGACAAGCTGCAGAAGCTCATTCGTCTACTAAAGTCCAAAGAACTGGCGGGCCAAAAGGTTCTAATTTTCACCGAGTTTGCCGACACCGCCCGGTATCTGAAACGTCAATTGGACAAGGCAGGCGTTGAGGGAGTAGCGCAGGTTGACAGCGCGACCAAAGCGAATCGGGCCGACGTCATCCAGCGGTTTTCGCCGTATTACAACGCTCACAGCACCAAGAGGCTGGCCGAAAATGGTCGCGAGGAAATCCGGGTTTTGATCTCAACCGATGTGCTCTCTGAAGGCCTCAACCTTCAAGATGCCTCCCGGATGATCAACTACGATATCCATTGGAATCCGGTTAGGCTAATGCAGCGCATTGGCCGTGTCGATCGCCGTATGAATCCGGAGATCGAGAAGCGGCTTATCAATGACCATCCAGAGGTCGCTTCTTCGCGCGGCAAAGTAAGCTTCTGGAATTTTTTGCCTCCCGCCGAATTGAACGCAATTTTGACGCTTTACACTAAGGTAACCCAGAAAACGCTTCTCATCTCCAAAACCTTCGGTATCGAAGGAAAGAAGCTTCTGACGCCTGAAGATGACTACGATGCGCTTAAGGAATTCAATCACGAATACGAAGGCACTAAAACTGCCATCGAGGACATGCACCTCGAGTATCAGGCCCTGCTTCTAGCGGACCCAGCCCTTCAGGATCGCCTCAGGGCATTGCCCGGCGGGATGTTTAGCGGCAGGCAAAGGCCGTCAAAGGGCACGACAGGGGTGTTCTTTTGCTATGGTCTACCCGCCCTCGACAAGGAGACCGGTGAGTTTACCCCAGAAGCGGGTACGACACGTTGGTATTTGTACGACCTCGGCCGCAACGCAATCTTGGAAGAGCCTGGCGATATCGTCGCCAGTATTCGCTCCAGTGTGGAAATGCCGCGACGGTGCACCTTCGACGAAAAGACTCTGTTGGATCTCCGTGGCAGGATCGAGAAGCACATCAAAAACACGTATCTTAAGCGCGTGGACGCGCCCGTCGGGGTCAAGCCTTCGCTCAAGTGCTGGATGGAACTTAACGAGGGTTGAGCCGATGCCGACAGATCACCGCGCCGCTCTCGCCATGATCAAGAGCTTTCCCCAACTTATTGCGTATCTGCGTGATGAGATGGGATGGCCTATCGCAAGAGACTCGTTCGAAGAGGTAGACGATCTCTTTTACGACTTCACAGCAGAAGAACTCGGTATTGATCCAAAGACGGCTGCCAAGATCGAGAGCATTAAGCGCCTGCGTCCGCTCTCACCCAAACAGCCATGGGGTATTTTCTTCGTCAAGTTCGAGCCGAAGAATCTTCCGGTTGTCGCCCTGCGCCGTATCCTGGGGCAGGTGGCGCTCAAAAAGCGTCCATCCGCAAATAGCGCCGAGCGAGCAGCATGGGCGGCAGATGATCTGCTCTTCATCTCAAACTATGGCGAAGGCGATAAACGCCAGATTACGTTCGCACACTTCTCGAAGGCCGCGGATGGTCACGATCTGCCAACGCTCAAGGTGCTGGGCTGGGACAACCTGGATACTGCACTGCACCTCGATGCTGTCGCCAAAGAGCTGACGCAGCATCTCTCCTGGCCCCATGACGATACCAACGTGCAAGCTTGGCGACAAAGCTGGCGCGCCGCGTTCAACCTCCGTCATCATGAAGTGGTCGCCACTTCGCGCGACCTATCTATCCGGCTGGCCGAACTAGCGCGCGCTATACGCGATCGCATCAAGGCCGCGCTCGCCATCGAAACCGAAGCCGGCCCTCTTACCACGTTCATGAAAGCGTTTCAGGAGGCGCTTGTCCATGATCTCGATTCGGACGGCTTCGCCGACATGTACGCGCAGACCATCGCCTATGGTCTCCTGTCGGCGAGGATCGCCGATCCGGACAAGAAGACCGCAGACGACTTCGCTGCTCACATGCGAACCAATCCGTTTTTGCGCGAGCTGATGGAAACATTCCTCAAGGTCGGCGGGCGGCGCGGCAAGGCGGGCGGACCGGGAATCGATTTCGATGAACTGGGTGTAAGCGAAGTCGTGGAGCTGCTGGACGATGCCAACATGGAAGCTGTCGTCCGCGATTTCGGAGATCGAAACCCGCAGGAAGACCCTGTCATCCACTTTTACGAGCTTTTCCTCAAAGAATACGATGCCAAAAAGCGGATGCAGCGCGGTGTCTTCTATACGCCGCGTCCGGTGGTCTCCTATATCGTGCGCTCCGTTGATATGTTGTTGCGGACAGAGTTTGGCCTCGTAGACGGCCTCGCTGACACCGCGACGTGGGGTGAGATGGCAAAGCGCCATAAAGACCTCAAAATTCCTCAGGGCGTCTCACCAAATCAGGACTTTGTTCAAATCCTTGACCCTGCGACGGGGACCGGCACTTTTCTCGTCGAAGTTATCGACCTCATCCATAGGTCGCTAGTCGCGAAGTGGACCGACCAAGGCTGTACTCAGAAAGAGATAGAAGCGTTCTGGAATGAGTACGTGGCAAAACATCTCCTGCCACGCCTGCACGGATACGAACTGTTAATGGCGCCTTACGCCATTGCCCATCTCAAGATTGGTCTCAAGTTATATGAAACGGGATACCGTTTCGGCAGCGACGAGAGAGCGCGAATTTATCTAACCAACGCCTTGGAGCCGGCGCACGATTTATCAAGTCGGTTCGAGTTCGCAATTCCTGCGCTTGCGCACGAGGCGAAAGCGGTCAATGAAATCAAGCGGAACGGCCAATTCACGGTAGTTATTGGCAACCCGCCATACGCAGGGCACTCTGCCAACGTAAGTAAGGATGCCGCCGGTAGGATCACGTTCATTGGACAATTGATAGAAGATTACAAGTCCGGGTGCCCTGAGCTTTTCAAGCCTGCTCAAGCAAAATGGCTCCATGATGATTACGTCAAGTTCATACGATTCGATCAATGGCTAATCGGCAAGGCCAAATCTGGCGTGCTTGGCCTTATCACGAACCATAGCTACATTGACAATCCGACGTTCCGGGGAATGCGAAGAGACTTGAAATCTCTTTTTGGGCAACTGCGTGTCCTAGATCTTCATGGAAGCAGCAAGAAAAAAGAGAGAGCCCCCTCGGGCGAGACGGAGGAAAACGTTTTCGACATTCAGCAGGGCGTGGCAATCTTGCTGGCGACTACCAGGACGGAAGATCCGGCCCGAAGCGGTGTATTCCACCTAGACGTTTGGGGAGCGCGGGATACCAAGTACAAATGGCTACTGTCCAGTTCCATCGCAGCAACCGACGTCTACTGGTCTTCAGTCCCGTCGCAAGAACCTCAGCATCTCTTCGAACCACAGGATCAGGACATTAAAGAAGAATACGAGCAGGGATGGAGAGTGCCTGAGATTTTCAGCGTGAACGGAGATCCCGCGCCAGGAATGGTGACTACCCAAGACGAGTTTGCTATCGCGTTTTCGAAGCGTGAAATAATCGAGCATGTCGAGACTTTGATTGATACGCGGACGGAAGCCGACGCCAGAAAGCATTTTCGCCTTTGCTCGCAGGCGCAGTGGAACTACAAGAACGCTAAACGCGAACTTAGGGCGAGCAATTGGCGAGATCAGGTCACGCCAGTACTGTATCGACCATTCGACGTCAGATGGACTGTTTTCAGCAGATATGTTGCCGTCCATAGGAGAGAGCGAGTTATGCGGCACATGCTTTCGGGCGAAAACATCGGACTTGTTACCGCCAGAAGCAACCGATCGCCAGACATGGATCATTTCCTCTGTTCGCGTCTACCAACGGAAACGAAATGCGGAGAATCTACTATCCAGTCATATCTTTTGCCGCTGTACCTCATGCCGGAAGATACTGTTAACGGGGGTACGCTCGACTTCGCGGAAGGCAAGCGGGTTAACCTAAGTGGTGGTTGGGTTAGTGAAATCAGCAAGTTAATCGAAGGGCCTCTACCAGAATTATCCTTCAATTTCATCTATGCAATTCTATACTCGCCGACCTATCGCACGCGCTATGCCGAATTTCTTAAGAGCGATTTTCCGCGCGTGCCTCTGCCTGGCAAGGTGGATATCTTCTTAGAATTATCGCGTCTTGGCCAAGAACTCGTCGAGCTTCACCTGCTAGAGTCATCTAGTCTTGAAAATTTGATCACCACGTTTACCGGGCCGAAGAATCCCGAGGTAGGCCGGGTCGGCTGGTCGAATGATACTGTCTGGCTTGACGCTCCTGCGACAAGAAAAGGTCAGCCCCCTATGCCCGGGACTATCGGCTTCCAAGGTGTGCCGGAAGCTGTATGGAACTTTCACGTAGGTGGTTATCAAGTCTGCGAGAAGTGGCTGAAGGACCGCAAGGGACGGACGCTCTCTAAGGCCGACATCGCGCACTACCAAAGGATTGTGGTTGCCCTCACCGAGACCATCCGCTTGATGAAAGACATTGACGAGGTAATCGAAACTCACGGGGGATGGCCCGGCGCGTTTCAGGCTGCAATAATGACCAATCCTCAGCATGCGGCGATGATGATCGAGAATGCGCCCTCAAAAGAGCCTTAGACATCAGGCCGAGCCGCCAAACGACCCGATTGAAATCGCTACAAGGCTACGATGGCGCTCGGATCGCAAAGGCTGCCTCACGGCGAATGTCAGGCCTTGACCGAGGTCTACTGCAAACCTACATTTGCTTATGCATCTAGAGAGGGGCTGACGCCCTCGCCAACCTGCCAACCCTGGGCAAGGTGGCTTCCCGCTAGGGAGATGCGGCCACTTCGGCAACGAAACAGGTCGCGGTAGTGTCAGCCTCCTCGGAGAATACCGATGGAGAGTTTTTTTGGTGCTGAAGAAATCCAGCGATGTAACGTCCGCCGGCATACCTTGGTCGGAAGTGCCGGAGTTCGTGCTCCCATACATGGAATGGATCGACAACCGACGGGGTGCGGCCACGCAAGCACTGCCGCCCGTCGATCAGGTGCGTACACCGGTCATCTTCGAGTCTCTTCCAAGACTTCATGGGGAGCGTCCCCGCGGTTCGAAGGCGATGCTTGACGTCAGCGGAGCCAAGTCTCGTCTCAAGGATTGTCGCCCTGGCGCGTGGCTGATCAGTCCCTTTACTGGATGGAAATGGGCGAAATGGCCTGACGGTGATGTGGGCTGGCTGCCGTCGAACGTCTACTTGCCGGAGTCGCTTCGTGTCGACGCACTCTGAGGAAATGCAGTCGTTCTCTGATCGGCCGGGTGCGGGCTTCTGTGAGCGCTTGCGGACTTATTTTTTGGAGCGTGCCTTGGAACGAGGGTGGGACCATGCGCGCGACGCTCGGGCGCTGAATTGCGCCTCCGAAAGTCAAGCAAAAGCGTCCGTTATCTACGCGAGAAGGAATGGGTGGCTTCCAGAGTCAGGCGGACTGTGATCGGGAATAATGCTCGCCTTCCAGCCCTTTGATTTAATGTACTGCCGCGCCTGGTCGTCTGTCTTGCCGACCAGGTATCTGATGATCGGCGCAGCTCGCCGCACCACGCCGTCAGTCTCGAAACCGGCAACGAAGTGCGGTGCCACCACACGCACGAGTCTCAGCTCGGCCGTGTGCTTCATGTGGGCGAGACCCACGCGCGGATGCGGTGGCGCGAATAGACCGCCTCACGCACGCGACCGCCGTTATTACCGCTGATGACGATCGGGTCGCCCTTGGCCGTAAAGCCCGAGACGATGCCGACGTGCCCGCCACCGCGGCGGCCCATGGTCACGACGGCGCCGACCTGCGGAGCAACGCGCTGGTGCCGTTCCCAGGACAGGGCGCGGTCATCGACGTCCTGAGCGCCCGTGACCTTGCGAAGGAATGCCGAGCACCAAAGGGTACCGCGGACGCCGACCTGGTGTGCCGTCTCACCGACGAACTGGCGGGCGCGCTCCACGACGCCGCTGCCGGTGCTGAAGCCGCTCTGGAAACCCGACTGGAAACCGCCGAAGAACGACTGCTCCTGCACAGGTTGGCGCGCGTCCACGCGCTCCACCCGATGGTGGGCGTGGTGGTGCCGGTGCTGGTGATGCCTCGGTCGGGCCTCAGCGGCCGAAAAAGACACAGCGAGGAGTGCGGCGCCAACGAGCGCCGTGGTCAGTTTTCTCAATTTACTCTCCTGTTATGCGAAGCGGTGCTGCTCGGTCGAAACCGCGGGTGCTTCTTCCGCTTCGTGGGATTGGCGCTGCTCAGCGGCAGCGCGGAATGCGGCGATGGAGGCCGCGTAGGTCGGCGAGCGTCGGATCCACTCGTCGTCGTATTCGCGGACGAACACCTGCGACGCCTGCTCGATGAAGAAGCGTGCTGCTGCTTCACCCATTCTCGCGACGATCTCGTCGCCTACGAGCATGTTGAATTGCATCGGGTGCTTCCGGCCGTTGTCTTCCTCCAGGCGCACGGCTTGGAAGGTGATGAGGCCAGCCTCCACCTTCGCGACTTCGACGTGTTTCATTCGGCTGATGGTCATGCGGCCTCTGCTTCTGCTTGGGGATTGAACTTCGTGGTTTCCTTGCCCCAGGCGTCCCAGCCGATCCGCTGCTCGCGGGCGAAGATGTCGGCCTTCGGATATGGCCCAGCCATCTTTGCGGCCTCGACGTAGCCCTGCTCGGGCTTGCGCGAGTGCTCGCGGCGCGGCTCCAGGATCGCGGAGCGAATGTTGCGGGAGTGGATGCGTGGCTTGCCGATCTTCCCGATCAGGAAGGGCTCATGGCAGTTGCGCAGCACGTATCCGGTGCCGAAGGTCGGCCTGCTGCCGTCCTTGACCATCTTCACCCAGACGCCCTGGGTGACGTATTTGACGTTCCACTTGTCGAAGCAGGCGCGGGCAGCGTCGTACATCGGCGCGGTGGCGTAGAGCCAAACCCACATGCCATCGCGGTGAGCGAGGCGATCGATGTCGAGCGCGAAGATGTCGTCGAGCGACATGCAGCTGTAGTGCTGCTCCGCCGACTTCTCCTTGCCGTTCTCGGAATAGGTTTCGAACGTCCACGGCGGATCGATCTTGGCGAGGCCGTAGTGGTTCTCCTGGAGCGGCGCGAGGTTGAAGGCCGGCGCCGGCAGGATGGGGAAGGGTCTCAGGTTCATTTGCTCGTTTGCATTCAAGCAAGCGTCCGGGCGCACGTATCCCGTCGATGCTGGTTTCGTTACTTCACCAGTTCGGCGAAGCGTTTGTTGATCCGATCGATCCGCTCGACGTTGCAGTCGAAGCACCAGTTCCCCCAATGGGCCTTGTGGCACTCCGTTTTGCAGCCGTAGCAGCGGACGCGCTTCCCGGATTTGTAGTTCTCCGGATCGCGCCAGGGCTCCAGCGCTTCGCTCGCCATCACTTCGCCTCGGCGGCTGCGAGAGCGGCACGACCCGCATCGGTGATGCGGAACTGATTGCCGTACGCCGGGTGTTTCTCCTTCACGAAGTAGCCCAGCTCGGGCAGCTTCGCTGTCGTCTTCTGCTTGAAGAGTCCCCAGCCACCCGGGCGGGTCGCAGCATCCTTCAAGGCTTCAATCTCACGCGACTTCATCGCTTCTCCTTCCACTCCCTGGCCTCATCGAGGAGGCGCGGGTCGAGAACCTTGCTTTCGTCCGGCTCCATAATCGCCTGCACCAGCAGCGCATCCGGGAGCACCGACTGGCACGGGAGCTTTTTGTTCTCCCGCTTGCAGCCCGGCTCCGTCAGCTTCTCCCGAACCACGAACATCTCGCGGTCCGGTCCGAAGCGTTCGATCAGGCCGGCAATCTTCATCCGGCCTTCTCGATCGCACTGCTTGCAGGCGACGCGGACGTAGGGCAGGGGCCAATCACCCAGTTTCATCCGACGCCTTTCACGGGCTCGATGTCGATCAGATCGCAGCTGACGCCGGCCTCGTCGTAGAAGGCCTGCGCAGCCTCAAGCGAGGCCTTCCAGCGGACCTTGCGTTCTTCGTCCAAGGTCGGAGCGACGACGCGCTTGATGCCGGCCTGGATCACATGGAGCGCGCACCGCTCGCAGGTGAGAAAGGGCCAGGTGTACAGCGTGTAGCCATGCAGAGGCTCGCGCGCCGTCAGGATCGCGTTGATCTCGCCATGGACGACGAGCCCGTACTTCACGTCGCGGTCGTTCAGGCGATCGGCCGTGTCAGCGATCCCGCGGGGAAAGCCGTTGTAGCCGGTGGCCGCGACCGTGCGATCGGGGCGGGTGATGACAGCGCCAACCTTGGTGCTGGGGTCCTTCGACCCGTTGGCAATCTCGCGGGCGACGCCGAGGTGATACAGGTCCCACCAGAGCTGACTGCGCTTCTCCGTCATGCCAGCACCTTCAGGCTCAGGATGCAGTAGCCGGGCGAGAGCACGGCGCTGGAGAAGGCACACGGCACGGTGCGGTTCGCGATGTAGGACACCTCGACTTCCTGTTCCTCGCCCGTGTAGCGACCGTTGATGTTGTCGTACTCCTGGAGCACGATCACATCGCCGATCTGGTAGCCCTCGTCCTCACGCACGTCGTGAAGCTTCTGGCCGGCCTTGATGGCCTGGAAGAAGTGGGTCCAGGACTTCTTGTAGAACCGCGCCATTACTTCGTTTCCTGCTGCGTGAGGTGGTTGTAGCCATCGCTGTCGATGAACGGCGGGCACTTGGTGACCTTGCCATCCGCAACAGCTCGCTCGACGGCATCGAGCATCTCCGCGGAGATCACGCCCTTGTGGCCACCAGCGCGGAACCGCGAGACAGCGCGGGCACGAACCTGGATGCGGGGCGAGAGCGTCTCGATCAGGTCGCCAGACACCTTCGGCGCGGGCTCTGGGCGCGGCTCGTAGCGCTTCGGCATGCTCGGCGGCTTGCGGGGCTCAGCGGCGGCCTTGCGGCGCGCAGCGGCTTCCTCGATCGAGAGACCGAGCCGGATCTCTTCGTTCGTGCGGCGGAAGCGCGGAGCCTTATTCTCGTCACGCTTGGCGGCTTGAACCGGCTTCGCCTCAACGACCGCTTTTGTTTCCGGCTTCTGTGTCACCGGAGCAACACGGGCAGCCCTTGCCTGATCGGCGGTCAAGCCCAGACGGATCTCTTCCTTCGTGCGCTTGAACCGCTTGGCGCGCGGCAGTTCCGCATGCGCTTTCGGCTGCTCGACAACACCATGGTTTACAACCGGAGTTGCAGAATGGTCAGTCACGCTGACCTTTGCGTCGAGCGCCGGATCTGCCCGGAACACAGGCAAAACCTGCTTCAGTATTGATCTTATGTGTCGGCCGAACACGAACTGAAATCTCCCCTTGGCTTGCATTCTTCGTTTGCATTAAAGCAAATGGAGGCAAAAGGCAAGAAGTTGTCCCTGCCTCGTTCCAGGTTCCTTTTTGAATAGATGTTTATCGAATCTGCTGACCTAGAAGAGAGAAACGTTCGCCGTTTCTGTCCACAGGCGGGCAGGGCCGTAGTTCTACTGCCACCTTGTCCCGCTTGCATTGTGATGCAAATGTGATTAGCACAGCGGCCCTGAGGCCAGCCCGCGGTTGGGCTGCGGACACAACGAGAAACAGAACAATGGATACCTCTTTTGAGTATCGCTCCTACGTCGTGAGGCGTAGCGGGGCGACTTTCTGCGCCGAATCGACTGACGGGGAACGCTTTAAGATCAGATCGGCGAACCTGCTTCGGGTGACCCGGGCGATCGACACGATGTGGAACGCGCTGGAGGGCAAGGTTCCCGCGCCCGAATGGACATTTGGCTCAGATCTCGTCGACCTGGATGCAGCCGCCGACGCGATGCTCGTTGTGGGCCGCGGCGCCTCTGTCTTCCCGACCGTTCCCAGGGTCGGGTTGTCGGTGCAAGCAGCAGCCTAAGGTCTCTGCCCATGACAACCATCTACCGCAACTATTCGATCGCTCGGCTTGGTGACAAATTCGTCGCCAAGTCCAGCGACGACGACTGCCTGCTGATCAGCACCGATCAGCGCCGGCTGCATTCCGCAATCGATGCCCTTTGGGACTCGCTCGAAATGGGGATCGAGCCCAACTGGTTCGCTGGCAGCACCGCCATCGACCTCGACTCGTTCGGCCCGGAGTCGGCGCCGTCGAGCAGTGACCCGCCGACCAAGGTCAGGAAGATCAGTTGTCCGTTGTTCCTTGCCTCTGCGGTCGCAGTGTCGGCGCCGCTGTCTTACTTCATGGAGATCGAGAAGGCTCACGCCAGGATCGATGTCCTCCTCACCATCGGCGTTTGCGCCGTGGCCGTCGCCTTCGGGAAGAAGTTCGCCTTGATGGCGACCTTCGTCGCGACAATCGTCTTTAACTTCTTTGCGGTCGAGCCTCTGCTGTCCTTCACCGTTCCGACATTCGATGAGGCCATCCTTTTTCTGATGAACCTCATCGCGTCGTGGGGCATCCCGGAGCTGCTCAAGCTGCGAGACTGGTTGGGCACGCTGGTGAAAGACCGTACTCCAGGGACCTGATCGTCATATCCCTGGTGCCGGTTCCGCCAGGGCAAGCAACAGCGAACTGCGGGCGACCTTCCCGCAGCATCTGTTCATTGCGGACGTGGCCAGCCAGCGCGTCGTAGAGCTTGCCGTATTTGTTTCTTCTGACCGCTGCGCCTGGCCGCTCGATGTTGTCCCAATCAGCCGGGTAGGGATCGACCGCGACGCCGCCCTCCTCAGCCCATTCCCGAGCCAGCCTGTCGGCTCCCGACGCCTCCCCCGGGATCTCGCCCCGCTCACATCCAACTTTTCGGGAGTCGAATCGGTCGTCCCGGCGTTCTGGATAATCGTTTGACCGGCTCACGACCTACGCTGAGGTCGGCTGCGAGTAGGGACCGGCGCTGACCTGGCAGTGAATGGAGTATTCAGATGGGCCAAAGCCTTTTCGATATTCTCAACAGCGGCACGACCACCTAATCCATGTTCTTCATAAAAAGCATGGCGCTTGCAGCGACGCGTATATTCAAAGCGGATGTGGTCGCTGAGTATCTTCATGATCTTCAGCCTACTGGTGTAGTTAAGTTCTGGACGGTGGTCCTGACCAGCCCACAACAGGCCGATGTCGTGGGCAGCTTCGCGGGAAGCAAAATTCAAATTGGTCGTGATACCGATGAGGTATTCGTTGCGTTCCAAGAAAAAGCGCATGTGGATGAAGCCGGAAGCATGCATCCTGATCGCGTCGTCTTCCGACAGCCTATCGACAACCAGGCTCTCAGGTTCGATGAGACCCCACTTAACGACGGTGCCGATTGCCTTGAAGGCGTCTTCCTCATCGTAGCCAAGCTGGCTCATCTTTTTAAGGACGGTGCCAATGGTGGCGTACCCCTCCTGGGTGAAGTCGATCTTCGCTTTTCGATTTCGTATCAAATACTCAAGGATGTCGGGGATCAGAAGATTGCTCGGCCGATTGTACTCCGGGTCGGCGTAAAGGATGTTGTGAATGTATAGAGAGCGGCCGTTATAGTATTTCTGGCGGCCCCTCATCAGCGCGCGGATGATGGGGTTTTCCCGAATCCGCATTTCACCGCCGGATAGGACTGAACCCGTGATTTGCCCCGTTGGGATGTGGGGTGAGACGATGATGTCGCCAAACATGCCAAGCGCCCGCCGCACGTCCTTTGCGACTAGCGCTTCCAAGGCGGACGCGACCTTCACCGACCTGTCGTCGAACATCGACAGGTAGATTCCCAATAGGAATTCGCCAAGCCGGGTGGCCGGATATTTGATCTTCAGGCCGGACGCGAGAGCGTATTCCTGCTGGGGGTCGACTTCGGTCTGAAGTGTTTCCATTACCAATTCGAGCCGCTTGCGTATCACTTGCGCAAACCGCGGCGGCCGGATGTAGAAATTGATTGCGTTTATGAACGCATCAAGCGGTGCTTCGTCGCGATGCGCTTCGAAAGTGGAATCGCGCAGATTGACGAGAACCAGTGATTTGGTCAGTTCCTTGAACCACTGGGCGGCTTCAAATATCGCGAGTTGCTGATCTCGCGACCGTTTATCGACATTATCAAATACGATGACGATACCGAGGCTCATCTCGCCGGAAAAATGCCTGGCGATCGCCTCAGCAAGCTTCACGGGGTCTTTTGCCAGCTGATCGAGCAAGTCCGTGCGGCGGCGCACGTACTCGGTTCGGTCGTTGTTTTTCAGGGCCTTTGCCGGGCTACGCTCAAAACGTCGAAGCTCGACACCGAAGATCTTCTCGATCTGGTCGGCTTCGTAGATGTCGATGTTGTTGATCTCGGCAAACGAGTGGGCGAACTGCTCGGCAATCCACGTCCTCAGGCCTTCGAGCCCAGGTGGCATGACGTTGAAGTTGAGGAAGGCCCACCGGGTTTTCTTGCTGACCTCATGCGACATCAGCCGCCGGTAGAAACGACGGATAAAAGTGCTCTTGCCGGCGCCGACCGAACCGATGATGAGCTGAACGCGGGCATTCGTAGACGGGCTGAGAGAAAACTTCTGGATTTCAGATGAAATACCCGTGGCCGTGTTCTTGCTTGTGACGATCGGCTTGAGCTGGTTTCCCGCAATTTTGTCGGTACGGTCCTTAAGGTAGGTTTCCAGAACGCCCTCGTAATTGCCGAGTTCGTCTGAGGTCACGTACGCACGGTCGATCACCTCGTCAGGCGTTTCGTCGGAATTGCTGCCGAAGTATTTCGTTATCGTGCTGAATAGCGGTTCAGCGAAGTCGTTGACGCCCAGCTGTTGTGCCAGCCTCGATGGCCCTCCCATGAACGACGCAACGCTGTAGAAGGTGCGCGCCTGGAAGTGAGGGCCAAGTTTCTCCACACGGGCCTGCAGGGCATCCACGCCGATCGCGCTCTGAATCGCGGCGAGCAGGGCGGTTCCGGGTTGAACGTCGGCACACGGCGCGATAAGGGCTCCAACCTCGCTGTCCCAAGCCGAAAGTCCGAACTGCACGCCGTTACAGGCGAGCACGAACCCAATCGGATTTACCTCTGGCGGATAGCGCTTGTTTACCTCGGAGGCATAGAGACGGGCTTCGCGCATCCCAACCTCAATTGTCACATCCGTCGCTTTCGCCTCGACGATGACAAGGGGGATGCTGTTCACCCAGACGGAAAAATCCGGGAAATAACCGTAACGCTTTCCGGCGGCCTTATCGATCTCGGTCGGGGTCATGTACTCTTTGGTACGTATCCAACTGGAGCGAAGGCCGAGATATCCGGGGTTGACCAGAAAAGGCATGATGACCTTCTGCTCAACATCACTTTCCGTGCGGAGTTCGTTCGGCTTGACGATGGGTACGACCGGCAATGGCTTGCTGGGTAGGCGAGTGACCACGGGTTAGCCTCAGGTGATTCGGCATTGTAGCCGGAACCCGGGCGGAGTCAGCCATAACACACATGAAAATAACGGAGGATCCGCCTCAGCCATTCGGCGGTCGCCATTGTCGGAAGTAGCGCGCGGTCATCGGAATGCCTTGCACGCGTCGCCGCTCCGGAAGGTGCCGGACGGGCAGGAATGCCCCTCAATCTTCGGATAGGCACGCGGGGTGTCCCGGTGGAGCGCCTCGCACTTGTCGCCCTTTCCGACGTAGCCAGTCGGGCATGAACCAGTCCTCGGGATACGCTCCCGCCCGTCACGAGTCGGCGTCGGGTACGGACTCTCAGCGAGCGCCGGAGCGGCGATGAAGAGGGCAGTGAGCAGCGTCCCGAGCACGCAACGCACGAGCGTTGTTGTCATGATGTTCTCTCTTTTTCGGGTCGTGATATGGTGGACAGAACAGGCACAGAGGGAGACCAATGGGCTAACCAATCTGGTCCCCAATCTGGTCCCCACGAAATCAGCGATTTCGCAAATGCCTGTTTTTACTGGTGGGCCCGGCAGGACTCGAACCTGCAACCAGACCGTTATGAGCGGCCGGCTCTAACCATTGAGCTACAGGCCCCGCCGCGAGACGGCCGCTTGGGCAGCGGCCGGCAACGGTGCGCGGTTCGTTTACAAGGCCGGAGGCGAGGGTGCAATGCCGGCCCTGAGGCGGGAACGCCCGCGTCGCGCAGTCCAAGCGCTGCGCGTCGGTCGATTGCCGGGATGAGTGATGATGGCATTATGCCGGTGTTTTGCCCGACGGGTCAAATGCCCGGGCGAGGGGCTTGTTTTTCGCTTCTGTAACCCGCTGTGATCGCGCGCCTTTTCTACTGTGCATGGGGTTGTTTTCGCACTTTTTGATTCGAGGGGGCCGCCGGCCCCCCAATATCTTGCCGGCAGAGCCCCGCGGCGGGCCGGCTCTAGTCGACCGACACCCCAGCGAACTCCACCACCTTGCGCCATTTCTCGGTCTCGTCGGTGACCAGCTTGCCGAACTCGGCCGGCGTCATCGGCTTGGGGATGCCGCCGGTCTCGGCGAGGCGGGCCACCAGCTTCGGGTCCTTCAGCGCCTCGCCCACGGCCTTGTTGAGGATCTCGATCACTTCGGGCGGCGTGCCCTTCGGCGCGGAGATGCCGTAGAAGCCGACCGATTCGAATCCCGGCACGGTCTCGGCGATCGCGGGCACGTCGGGGACGATCGGCCAGCGCTGCGGCGAGGTGACGCCGAGCGCGCGGACAGTGCCGCCCTTGGCCTGCTCCAGCGCGGAAGGAAGGTTGTCGAAGATCAGCTGCACCTTGTTGGAGATGATGTCGGGGAAGGCGATCGCCGAGCCCCGATAGGGCACATGCACCATGTCGCACTTGGTCATCACCTTGAACAGCTCCGCCGACATGTGCACCGAGGTGCCGTTGCCGGACGAGGCAAAGGAGATCTTGCCGGGATTGGCCTTGCAGTAGTCGATGAACTCCTGGACCGTCTTGGCCGGAAACGCGTTGGAGACGACCAGCATGTTGGTGAGCTGCATGATGCTGGCGACAGGGACGGTGTCGCGCAAAAAGTCGAACGGCAGCTTCTTGTAGAGCGAGGTCGAGATCGCGTTGTTGGGCGCGACGAACAGCAGCGTGTAGCCGTCCGGCGGCGAGCTGATTGCGGCTGCGGCCGCGATGTTGCCGCCGGAGCCGGTGCGGTTCTCGACGATGAATTGCTGGCCGAGACGTTCCGACAGCCACTGCGCCATCATCCGCGACACGATGTCGACCGGGCCGCCAGCGGCGAAGCCGATCAGCCAGTGCACGGGGCGGCTCGGGTAGTCGGCGGCGGAGGCGGCAGGTGCGGCGCTGAACAAGCCTGACATCAACGCAAGCCCAACACCAGCGCACCGCAAAATTCGCAACATGACGTCTCCCATTGCTTTATTGTCGTTGTGCCCATGCTTTCATAAAAACCGCCCGCTGCCTACATCGCCTCAAGTCGATGTTGACGCGGAGCGGCCGGGACTCGTCATGAAACTCGTCGTCATGAAACTCGCATCATCCATCCTTCTCGCCGCGGCGCTGCTCGCGAGCCCCGCTGTGGCCCAAACCGAAGACAAGGCCATTTCGACTACTATCAGTCTCGGGACTGCCACACCCGGCGGCGGCTTTCCGCTCTATGGCAACGCCTTTGCGGAGGTGATGAACGCGGCCGATCCGCAGCTGACAATCGCCCCGCGCAACACCAAGGGCAGCAACGAGAACATTCCGCTGCTGGAGAAGGGCGAGCTCGATCTCGCGCTGGTCGCCGGCGAGCCGGCCTATGAGGCCTTTGCCGGCATCAGCCGGGCGCCGGTGCGCCTGAAGATACTCACCGCGATCTATTCCAATCCCGGAATGTTCGTGGTGCGCGCGGACAGTCCCTACAAGACCATCCGCGATCTCGTCGGCCAGCCGGTGGCCTTCGGCGCCAAGGGCTCCGGCCTGCCGATCCTGGCGCGCTATGTGCTCGACGGGCTCGGCTTGAGGCAGGACGAGGACTTCAAGGCGATCTATCTCGACCGCGCCGGCGACGGCCCCGCGATGGTCGAGGACGGCCGCGTTGCGGCGCTGTGGGACGCCGGCATCGGCTGGCCCGGCTTTGCGGCAGTGGCGTCGAGCGCATCAGGCGCGCGCTTCATCGCGCCAAGTGCCGACGAGATTGCCCGCATCCGCGCCAAACACTCGTTCCTGAAGCCGCTGACCGTGCCGGCCGGCAGCTATCCAAACCAGTCCGAGCCGATCGCCTCGCTCGGCTCCTGGAGCTTTGTCCTGACGCGCGAGGACCTGCCCGACGACATCGCCTATCGCCTCGCGAAAACGCTGCACGGCGTTGAGCCGACGTTCTGCAAGAAGCTCGCGCAGGCCTGCGAGACCACGGCCGCGAACACGGTTGCCGCCGCGCCGAAGCCGGAGCTGCTTCATCCCGGCGTCGCAAAATACTTCCGCGAGATCGGCGTGGTGAAATAGGACGCGGTGCTCGCCACAATCGTCATGCCTGGTTTTGTCCCGGGCATCCTCGTTCTTGGTGCCGCACGAAGATCGTGGATGGCCGGGACAAGCCCGGCCATGACGACATCTCCGTGTTTCGCTACGCCGTCACTTCTTCACCATCGCGCACGCCGGGTCCGGCGGACCGAACGCCTTGTCGCCGGAGATGGTCGTGAGGATCTTGTAATAGTCCCACGGATATTTGCTCTCCTCCGGCGTCTTCACCTGCACCAGCCAGAGATCGTGCACCATCAGATTGTCATCGCGTAAGCGGCCGTTGCGGGCGAAGAAGTCCTCGATCGGCTTCTCGCGCATTTTCGCCGCGACCTTGAGCGGATCGTCGGTGCCGGCTTCCTTGATGGCGTTGAGATAGTGCATCACGCTCGAATAGACCCCGGCCTGCCACATCGTTGGCATCTTGTTCATCTTGGCGAAGTAGCGCTTGGACCATTCGCGGGTTTTGTCGTCCATGTCCCAATAGAACGACGTGGTCAGCAACAGCCCCTGCGCAGCCTGGAGGCCGAGGCCGTGGATGTCGGTGATCAGCGCCAGCAGCGCCGCCATCTGCTGGCCGCCCTTGAACACGCCGAACTCCGAGCCGGTCTTGATCTCGTTCATGTTATTGGGCGGACCGGCGGCGATGCCGATGATCTTGGCTTTTGACGCCTGCGCCTGCAGCACAAAGGAGGACAGATCGGGCGTCGCCAGCGGCGGCCGCACCGAGCCCAGCACCTTGCCGCCGTTGGCGGTGACGACGCTGGAGGCGTCGCGCTCCAGCGAATGGCCGAAGGCGTAGTCGTCGGTGATGAAGAACCAGCTGTCGCCGCCGCGCTTGACCACCGCATCCGCGGTGCCGACCGCGAGCGCGCGGGTGTCGAACACCCACTGGATCGCGTAGGGCGAGCAGAACTTGCCGTGGAAATCGGCGGTGCCGGTGGAGTGGGTGATGAACAGGCGCTTTTTCTCGGTGGCGACGTTCTGCACCGCAAGCCCCACCGCGGAGACCGGCACGTCGACGATCAGATCGACCTGGTCGACGTCGTACCAGCGCCGCGCGATGGCGCCGCCGACGTCGGCTTTGAGCTGATGGTCGCCGGTCACGATGCTGATCGGCTTGCCGAGCACGGTGCCGCCGAAATCGTCAATCGCCATTTGCGTCGCCGTCACCGACCCCGGGCCGGTCGCGGCCGAGGCCGGGCCGTTCATGTCGGTGAGCACGCCGATCTTGACGGCATTGTCCGAAACCTGCGCCGACGCCGCACCCGATACGAGCACCGCGGCGAGCGCGGCCGCAACCGGCAGCCCAAATCTGACTGGATTCACGCTTGTCCTCCCCTGATCCGGCTCGTTGGCCGGTGTTGCTTTTTTCCGGGTATGACCCGGCTGAATTGGTTTCTTTTGCAACTATTTGGGGGCGGACGTCAACGTCAGGCCGAAAAGCGGATCTGTCCGGCCGGCGAGGGATCGTAGCCGGTCAGCTCCTCGGCCCGCTGCTGCAGCCGTCTTTCGCCGAGGAAGCGGATCAGGGCCTGCATGGCGGGGCGGAAATAGCTACGTTGCCGCATCGCAAGATCGAAGTTTTCCCAGACCAGCGGCACGAAATCGAGGCCGGCGGAGCGCGCCACCGCTCGCGTCGCCACCCCGCAATCGGCCAGGCCGGCGCGGATCACCTCGGCCAGATCCGGACCGGTCTGCGACGGCGCCTCGCCCCGGCGCAAATCCCGCATCGTGGCGCCGGCGCGCTTGAGGAGCACGTCGAGCAACATCTGCGCGCCTGTGCCTTGTTGTGGCATTGCCATCCTGGCGCCCAGCGCGAGCACGTCGGACAGGCCGCGCAGCCGCTTGGGATTGCCCGGCGGCAGCAGGAGACCCTGCTCGCGGCGCACGAATGCGACCAGCACGGCATCGTGCAGGTCCGGTGCGGCCCGCAGCGCCTCGACGCTGGCGTCGCTGGCCAGGTTGTCGGCGGCATCGAGGCTGTGGAAGTGCACCGCCGCGGCCATCACCTCGTCGCGCTGCAGGCGCTCGAGTCCGCGCGCGCTGCCCTCGCTCATCGATCCCAGCCCGGAGCCGGATTCGCGCAGGCTCCAGTCCAAAAGCTCGTCCTGGCTGCCGCCCACGACCGGCGGCGGATCGGCGGTCCGCATGCCGGCCGGACGCGCCAGTCCCGACAACACCCAGAGGTCGAGCTCGTGCCGGGGAAAAAGCCACTTGCCGGTCACCTTGGTGCAGGGGATCGCTCCGTTGGTGACGAGTTCGTACAGCTTGCGTTCGCCGAGCCGGAGATAGTCGGCGGCTTCGCTGGTCGTCAGGAATTCCATCCTGCATTCCTATGCAAATTCTTGCTTCTTTTTTGACGTGCGACGCAGGTGGAATTCTGCAGTTCATTTTCGTCCGCGGGACAATGCCCGATCATCTTGCTGCTTTGCAACGCATCCTCACTCGCGCTTTTCGCCTTGGTGAATGATCCCCAAGCGTCGCGTGACGCGGGCCTTGCGGCTGTCTCGGCCGCGATTGCTCAGCACGTTGCCGAAATTTCCCGAGCGGGAGCGCAATGGGCGAACACGCCACGAGTGCGGCGCAATCGATCATCAAGATCGCGCCATATCCAAAGGGAGCCAGCTCATGGCCTTTCGCCTCTCCGCTGCATTTGCGCTTCTCTGCGGCCTCGCCGCTGGCGTTGCGGCGTCATCCGCGGAGGACCGCCAGATCGTGCTGGCCACGACGACGGCAACGCAGGAATCAGGCCTGCTCGACTATCTGCTGCCGATCTTCCGCGACAAGACCGGCATCGAGGTGACGGTGATTGCACGGCGCGCCGACGAGGTGCTCGACGGAGCGCGAAGGGGTGAGGTCGATGTCGTGCTGATGCATGCGCGTCCGCAGGAGGAGAAATTCGTCGCCGACGGCTTCGGCGCCAAACGCTTCGACGTGATGTACAATGACTATGTGCTGATCGGGCCCAGAAGCGATCCCGCCGGCGTGAAGGGCAAGGACATCGCGACCGCGCTGAAGGCGATCGAGGCCAAGGGCGCCCCGTTCGTGACGCGCGGCGATCGCTCCGGCGCCCATGCGGCGGAGCTTGCGCTCTGGATCGTCGCCGGCATCGACATCGCCAGCGCCAAGGGCGCCTGGTATCGCGAGGCCGGGAAGGGCATGGCCGCGGCCCTCGACGCCGCGCGCGCGGCGAAAGCGTATGTGCTGTCCGATCGCGGCAGCTGGATCTCCTTCAAGGAGCGCGGCGATCTCGACATCGTCGTCGAAGGCGACAAGCGGCTGCTCAACCAATACGGCGTGATGCTGGTGAATCCGGAGAAGTTTCCGAACGTGAAGGAGGAACTCGCGCAGGCCTTTATCGACTGGCTGATCTCGCCGGAGGGGCAGGCGGTGATCGCCGCCTACAAGGTCGATGGGCAGCAGCTGTTCTTTCCCAATGCGGACAAATCGGGCGGCTGATGTCCGCATCGGGAGCGGTTGCCAAACTGCACGATGCGTGGTCCATCATGGCGCATGACCCAGCGCCTGCCGCCGTCGCTCACATCGCTCGATATCGCGCTCGCGGCGTTGCTGCGCGGTGTTGATCCGGTCGCGCCGGTCGAGCTGCCGCTCGCAGAGGCAGCGGGTTGCATCGCAGCGGGCACGCCGCTGCTCGCGGCCTATCCGTCACGTGACATCGCGGCCGCAGATGGCTGGGCGTTGCGCGCCAACGATCTCGTCGGTGCGTCTTCGTACTCGCCGCTGCCTCTGGCGAACCTTCCGGTCTGGGTCGATGCCGGTGACGCGATGCCGGAGCAATGCGATTGCGTGCTCGATGCCGATGCGGTCGACATCTCGGGGCCGCTTGCGCAGGTGTTGGCGGAGGGGCTGCCGGGACAGGGCGTGAGGCGTGCCGGCAGCGACATCGCCGAACGCACGCCGGTCGTTGCAGAGGGATGTGCGATTGGTGCGGCCGCTCTGCTGCTCGCGCGGATCGCCCGGGTGGATAGCTTGAGCGTTCGCCGGCCGCGGCTGCGCATCGTCAATCTGCCGGGTGCAACGGCGACAACGCATATGATCGCCGGCATCGCGCGTGCGGCGGGACTGGATGTGAGAACGCATGACGCCGGCGCGCGAGACGCGGGATCGATTGCCGATGAGCTCGATGGTTCAGCCTGCGATCTCGTGCTGACGATCGGCGGCAGCGGCGTCGGGCGCCAGGATGCTGCCGTGACGGCGCTGGCTCGACGTGGCGAGGTGATTGCCCATGGCCTTGCGCTCCAGCCCGGGCGCACCGCCGCTGTTGGGCGGCTTGGAAAAGTTCCCGCCATCGTCTTGCCCGGCTCGCCGGATCATGCGCTCGCTGCATGGCTCGCGCTTGCCCTTCCGCTGATCGATCGATTGTCGGCACGGCGGCCGCGCCTGTCGCTAACCTTGCCGCTCGCGCGCAAGATTGCCTCGGGCGTCGGCATCGCCGAAATCGCGTTGTTGGCGCAAGAGCAGGGCGCCTGGCTGCCGCTTGCGGTCGGCGAATGGCCGCTACAGGCAATTGCCCGTACGGATGCATGGCTGCTCATTCCCGGCAGCAGCGAGGGATTTGGTGCGGGCACGCCGGTCGATGCCTATCTGATGCGGGAATGAATTGGGTTCCGACATGTCCATGACTCCGCAGCTGCAACTCGAGCAGGAGCAATTCCTCAAGATCCTGACGCGTGAGGATGCGTTGGCGCGCTTCGAGGCTGCGCTGTTCCCGCGGGCGCTGCCGCGCGAAACGCGCAAGCTTGCCGATGCGCTCGGCGCCGCGCTCGCCGAAGATATCACGGCGCCGGTGGACGTTCCGCCCTTCGACCGTTCCAATGTCGATGGGTTTGCCGTGCGCTCGGCGGACCTCGCCGCGGCCGGCGAAGGCGCGCCTGTTCGCCTCGCGCTGAACGGCGAGACCGTCCACTGCGGCATCGCGCCGGCGCTGCAAGTGGCGGCGGGAACCGCGACGCCGATCGCCACCGGCGGTCCGCTGCCGCGCGGCGCCGACGCCGTCGTGATGGTGGAGCACACCCAGCCGGCCGGATCGGAAGCGATCGACGTCCGTCGCGCGGCCTCGCCGGGGCAATTCGTATCCTACGCAGGGTCCGACATCGCGCGCGGCGAGGCACTGCTGCGCGCCGGCACGATCATCGGCTCGCGCGAGATCGGCATGCTGGCGGCCTGCGGTCTCGCCGAGGTGACGGTCGCACGCAAGCCCCGGGTCGCCGTGATCTCTACCGGCGACGAACTGATTCAGCCCGGTCAGCCGCTTCCGCCTGCCGCGATCTACGACACCAATGGCGCAATCGTCGCCGCTGCGATCGACGAGAACGGAGGCGAGGCGATCTTCCTGGGCGCCATTCCCGACGATGAAGCGAAGCTCGAATCCGCAATGCGCGAAGCGCTGACCGACGCCGACATGCTGGTGCTCTCGGGCGGCACATCGAAGGGCGCAGGTGATCTGTCCCACCTCATCATCGGCCGGCTCGGCAAGCCCGGCATCATCGCCCATGGCGTTGCGCTCAAGCCCGGCAAGCCGCTGTGCCTCGCGGTGTGCGACAGCAAGCCGGTGGTGATCCTGCCGGGCTTCCCGACCTCGGCGATGTTCACCTTCCACGACATGATCGTGCCGGTGCTGCGCAAGATGGCCGGACTGCCGTCGCGCTCTGACGCCAAGGTGAGCGCGACCGTGCCGGTGCGCATTGCCTCCGAACTTGGCCGCACCGAGTTCGTCATGGTTTCGCTGGTCGACGGCAAGGACGGCCTGATCGCCTATCCCTCCGGCAAGGGCTCCGGTGCAATCACCTCGTTCGCGCAGGCCGACGGCTTTCTGCGGATCGATGCGCTTGCCGACCAGATGCCGGCCGGGACCGCGACCGAGGTCACGCTGTTCACGCCGCATGTGCGCGTGCCCGATCTTGTCATCGTCGGCAGCCACTGCACCGGGCTCGATCTCGTCACCGCGCCGCTTGCGCATGACGGTCTGACCGTGCGCTCGATCGCGGTGGGCAGCCTTGGCGGGCTTGCGGCGGCACGGCGCGGCGAATGCGATCTGGCGCCGATCCATCTGTTCGACGACAAGAGCGAAACCTACAACACGCCTTTTCTCGTCGAAGGACTCGAACTCGTCCCCGGCTGGCGGCGGATGCAGGGCATTGTGTTTCGCAAAGGTGACAAGCGTTTCGAAGGGCTCTCCGCGAAGCAGGCTGTCGCAAAAGCGCTCATTGACCCCACCTGCATCATGGTCAACCGCAATCAGGGCGCCGGCACGCGTATTCTGATCGACCGCCTGCTCGGCGGCGCGCGCCCGGAAGGTTACTGGAACCAGCCGCGCTCGCACAATGCCGTGGCCGCAGCCGTCGCGCAGCACCGCGCGGACTGGGGCATGAGCATTGCGCCGGTCGCCGATGCTTCAGGCCTCGGCTTCATTCCGCTTGCCGAAGAGCATTACGATTTTGCACTGGTCAGCGCGCGCAAGCAGCGTCCGGCGGTGCAGGCCTTCCTCGACGCACTCGGCTCAGGAGAGTCTCGCGCGGCGCTGGAGCGAGCCGGATTCCGGCCGGCCTAGACCAACGAGGCGGCGGTTCAACCCGGGCGCGCCTCATCCAGTGCCGCCAGCCGCTCGGCTTCGGCAATATCCTCGACCGTATTGGCATTGAAGAACGGGTCGAGCGGCTCGGTCGGCCACGTCACCGTCGCGAGCGGATAGCGCGCTGTCCAGCGGTCGATCTTGCGGAGATCCTCGACCACCAGCGCTTGCCGTAATTGGTCGCGCAAGTCGACGCGCCACAGGCCGATCACCGGATGCGACTGGCCGTCTGATGCGGCCACCGCAAGCTGCGCGCTTTCTCGCTCCCGCGCCTCATGCAGCCGCGCGACGAGATCGCGCGGCAGGAACGGGCAGTCGCCGGCGGCGCTGAGCACCCACTCCACCTTCGGCCGGTTCGCCGCGGTCCAGTCCAGCGCGGCGAGGATGCCGGCGAGCGGGCCCGGAAAATCGGGGACATTGTCGGGAACGACCGTCAATCCGAACGCGGCAAAGCGCGCCGGATCGCCATTCGCGTTGAGGATCAGCCCATCGCATTGCGGCGTCAGGCGCGCGATCACGCGGTCCAGGATGGTGCGGCCACCGATGGTGCGCATCGGCTTGTCGCCGCCCCCCATGCGCCGCGCTAGACCGCCCGCGAGCAGCACGCCTTGCGTGGCTGGCATCTCAGTCGTCACCACCTTCGCCCTTGCGCTTGTGCTTCGCCGACTCTTCCTCGACATAGGCAAGGTTCTGATCGTAGACGATGCGCTCTTCTCCCGACAGCACGATGAACCGCTTGCCGCGCGTACGTCCGACCAGCGTCAGCCCGACCTGCCTTGCGAGATCGACGCCCCAGGCGGTGAAGCCGGAGCGCGACACCAGGATCGGAATTCCCATCCGCACCGTCTTGATCACCATCTCCGAAGTCAGCCGTCCCGTGGTGTAGAGGATCTTATCGGATGGATCGACGCCGTGGCGGTACATCCAGCCCGCGATCTTGTCGACGGCGTTGTGACGGCCGACATCCTCGGTGTAGCACAGCGGCGTTCCTTCCTTGCACAGCACGCAGCCGTGGATTGCGCCGGCTTCGAGATAGAGCGAAGGCATGGTGTTGATGGTCTGCGTCATCTGGTACAGCCAGGAGGTGCGCAGCTCGGCCTTCGGCAGGGCGACGCTCTCGACGGCTTCGAGCAGGTCACCGAAGGCGGTGCCCTGCGCGCAGCCCGAGGTCTGCGTGCGCTTCTTCAGCTTGGCTTCGAAATTGGTGTGATGTTCGGTGCGCACCACAACGACCTGGAGGTCGTCGTCGTATTCGACCTCGCTGACCGCGTCATTGTATTTCAGCATGTTCTGGTTGAGCAGGTAGCCCAGCGCCAGATACTCCGGATAGTCGCCGATCGTCATCATGGTGACGATCTCCTGTGCATTTAGGTAGAGGGTCAGCGGTCGCTCCATCGGCACCTTGATCTCGACCTTGGCGCCGGCCTGGTCGGTCCCGGTCACGCTCCGGGTGAGGCGCGGGTCGCCCGTATCAGGAACGATCAGGGGGACGGGGGCTTTGTCCATCTTCATCATGGGTGCGAGGTTAGCATGACATTCGGCTCAAGCCGATATAAGCATGGCGGGGAGAACGGAAATTCCTCCCGTCGTCATTGCGAGCGAAGCGAAGCAATCCAGAAATGCATCCGCGGAGACACCCTGGATTGCTTCGCTTCGCTCGCAATGACGAAGGAAACAGCGGTTCCATCAAAGAGCAAGTCGCTCGCGGAGACGGACCTGGAATGAAAGTCATCGGCCTTGCAGGCTGGAGCGGTGCGGGCAAGACCACGCTGTTGACGCGGCTGATCCCGCATTTCAACGCGCAAGGCCTGCGCGTCTCCGTCATCAAGCATGCGCATCACCAGTTCGACGTCGACGTGCCCGGCAAGGATTCCTGGCGCCATCGCGAGGCGGGCGCGGCCGAGGTGCTGGTGTCCTCGGCGAACCGCTGGGCCTTGATGCACGAATTGCGCGGGGCTGCGGAGCCGCGCCTGCCCGAGTTGTTGGACAAGCTGTCAGCGGTCGATCTCGTCGTGGTTGAAGGCTTCAAGCGCGAGCCACATCGCAAGATCGAGGTACATCGCGCAGGGAATGACAAGCCGCTGCTGTTCCCCAACGATCCCGGAATTGCCGGAATCGCGACCGACATCGCGGTTGAAACCCGGCTGCCGACCGTCCATCTCGATGATATCCCGGCTGCTGCGGCATTGCTGCTGCGCGCGGCGATGCCGGTCGAGGAAGTGGCCGCTAGAAGCGCTGCGATGCGCTGACGAGGCAACATGGCGCAACTGTCCGACGATTGCTTTGCCTTCGGTGGACCGATGATGTCGGTCGACGAGGCCGTTGGCCTGATCACGACGCGCGTCAATGCCATTGCCGATCTTGAGACGGTAATGCTCGCCGATGCCGACGGGCGCGTGCTGGCGCGTGATATCGCAGCGCCCGTGCCGCTGCCGCCTTTCACCAACTCCGCCGTCGACGGATATGCCGTGCGCAATACGGACCTTCCGCAAGCAGAGGAACGGGCGCTTCCGCTCGACGGTCGTATCCAGGCTGGCGGCCCCGCAAACGTCGCGGTCAAGCCCGGCCACACCGCGCGCATTTTCACCGGCGCCCCGATGCCGCCGGGCGCCGGGACCGTCTTCATGCAGGAGGATGTCCGCATTGACGAGGCCGGCAAGATCGTGCTGCCGCCCGGGCTGAAGCCTGGTGCGAACGTCCGCCCCGCGGGCGAGGACATTTCCGAAGGGCATATTGCGCTGCGTGCCGGCCAACGGCTGCGGCCGCAACATGTCGCGCTTGCCGCCGCGTTCGGCCTGACCCGGCTTGACGCCGTCAGGCGCATCCGGGTCGCGGTGTTCTCGACCGGCGACGAGTTGGCCTCGCCCGGCGCGCCGCGCAGCGCCTCGCAGCTGTTCGACTCCAACCGCTTCATGCTGATGGCGATGCTGCGCCGGCTCGGCTGCGAGGTCAGCGACCTCGGCATTTTGCGCGACGACCGCAGCTTGCTTGCGGACGGCCTGAAGCGGGTCGCAGGCACGCATGATCTGATCCTCACCACCGGCGGCGTCTCGACCGGCGAGGAGGATCACGTCAAGTCGGCGGTCGAGAGCGTCGGCTCGCTGGTGCTGTGGCGGATGGCGATCAAGCCCGGCCGGCCCGTGGCGATGGGCATCATCGGCGGCACGCCGCTGATCGGATTGCCCGGCAATCCCGTCGCGAGCTTTGTCACGTTTGTCCATGTGGTGCGGCCGACCGTGCTGGCGCTGGCCGGCAGCCTGCCCGAGCCGCTCACGCCGATGCCGCTACGCGCGGCTTTCAGCTACAAGAAGAAGGCGGGCCGGCGCGAATATGTTCGCGCCACCTTGCGGCGCGGCGACGACGGCGCGTTGGAGGCGGTCAAGTTTCCGCGCGAAGGTGCCGGGCTGTTGTCCTCGCTGGTCGAGACCGACGGGCTCGTTGAGCTTGGTGAGAACATCACCGGTGTCGAGCCGGGGCAGAGTGTAGGTTTCTTGCCCTATGCCGGTCTGATCTGAGCGATCGCGTTGACGCGATCGACTCACCTCGCCATGTTGCCCCCATGACCAGAACCACGCTTGATCTGACGGGGCTGAAGTGCCCGCTGCCCGCCTTGAAGACGCGTAAAGCGTTAAAGCCGTTGCAGCCGGGCGATCAGCTCGAAGTGCACTGTACCGATCCCTTGTCGGTGATTGACATTCCAAACTTGATCCGCGAGACCGGCGACAAGGTGGAGGTCACCGAGCGCAACGCCGCGCGCATCGTGTTTCTGATAGAGAAGTCCGATTGATCGATAGGGAAAACCAATGGCGCGTCGCCTGCTTAGCGAGCGGTCACGCGGTTGATACCTACCTTTTGTCTATCGACATCGATCATCAGTTCTGCCCCAATTGACTACCGCCGCCGAGACGCGGAGGTTCAGTCGTGCCTGCGATCCGCTGAGCAAACGGGCCGTCGAATGAGGCCTGAACGTCGGGCATAGACTCTGGCTTAAGGGGTTAACGTCTCAAACGCGCGTGATGATCCTGGCGCGCGTTTAACATTGTGCGGGGCAGCTGGGACATAGGCTGCGCCAAAGGGCTGAGGATCAGGATCCTAGTGGCAGGCCGCTCAGAAGGGCGGCTGTAGAGGGGGAATGCATGGCTACAATTGAAGGCGCTGGGACACTTTCGGGCGCTGGCGCAGGAATTCTTGATCGCGAGCACACGGTCGCCAAGGCCGGCTTCAATCGCTGGCTGGTGCCGCCGGCGGCACTCTGCATCCATCTCTGCATCGGCATGGCCTATGGCTTCTCGGTATTCTGGCTGCCGCTGTCGCGCGCGATCGGCATCACGCAGAGCAAAGCGTGCCCGGACATGTCGCTGTGGCAGGAGTTGTTCACCACGACCTGCGACTGGAAGGTCGCGAGCCTGGGCTGGATGTACACGCTGTTTTTCGTCCTGCTCGGCGTTTCCGCCGCGATCTGGGGCGGCTGGCTCGAGCGCGCCGGTCCGCGTAAGGCGGGCGCCGTCGCCGCCTGCTGCTGGGGCGGTGGTCTTCTGATCGGTGCTTTCGGTGTGTACGTCCACCAGCTCTGGATCATGTGGCTCGGCGCTGGCGTGATCGGTGGCGTGGGACTTGGACTCGGCTACATCTCCCCGGTGTCGACCTTGATCAAATGGTTTCCGGATCGCCGCGGCATGGCGACTGGCATGGCCATCATGGGATTTGGCGGCGGTGCCATGATTGGGGCGCCTCTGGCCAATCTCTTGATCAACTACTTCAAGACGCCCACCTCGGTCGGCGTATGGGAGACCTTCGTCACGATGGGGGTGATCTACTTCGTCTTCATGATGATCGGCGCGTTCGCCTATCGCGTGACTCCGGCCGGCTGGCAGCCCGAAGGCTGGACCCCGCCGAGTGAGAAGAAGTCGATGATCACCGAGCACCATGTGCACCTCAACAACGCGCACAAGACGCCGCAGTTCTGGCTGATCTGGTGGGTGCTCTGCTTGAACGTTTCGGCGGGTATCGGCGTGATCGGCATGGCCTCGCCCATGCTCCAGGAGATCTTCGCGGGCAAGTTGATCGGGCATCCGGAGCTGACCTTCGGCCAGCTTTCGGTTGAACAGAAGGCAACGATCGCTGCGATCGCTGCGGGCTTTGCCGGTCTGCTGTCATTGTTCAACATCGGCGGCCGGTTCTTCTGGGCGTCGATGTCGGACCTCATGGGTCGCAAGAACACCTACTACACGTTCTTCATCCTCGGCATCGCGCTCTATGCGCTGGCGCCGACCTTCGCGGCGATGGGCTCGAAACTGCTGTTCGTACTCGGCTTCGGCATCATCCTGTCGATGTATGGCGGCGGCTTCGCGACCGTGCCGGCCTATCTCGCCGACATGTTCGGCACGCAGTTCGTCGGCGCCATTCACGGCCGGCTGCTGACGGCGTGGTCGACTGCAGGCATCATTGGCCCGGTCGTGGTGAACTACATCCGCGAGTTCCAGCTCGCGGCGGGCGTTCCGCGCGACCAGCTTTACAACACCACCATGTACATCCTGTGCGCCATGCTGATCGCGGGCCTGATCTGCAACTATTTGATCAAGCCGGTCGATCCGAAGTGGAACATGAGCAACGAGGAACTCGCCAGACTCCAGGCGGCCAGCGCCAAGACCGAAGCCGGCGTCCAGCATGGTTCGTTTGGCATCGGCACGGGTGGCCTCGACGTCAAGGCTGCGCTGTTCTGGGCATTCGTTGGTGTTCCACTGGCTTGGGGTGTGTGGAAGACCCTGGAGAGCGCGGTCAAGATTCTCTGATTGCAACATCACCGCCGCGGCGCGCGTTCCGTGCGCCGCGGTCGCCTTACCGCAACAAGGAATAGCTGGGGGACTCCATGGTTCGTAATTTGGTCTGCCTTGCCGCAATACTGCTCGTGGCCGGCTCGCTCCACGCCGCATCCGCTCAGACCGCAACGGTGCCTGCGGCACCCGCCGCAACGACCGACGCCAAGCCGCCGGGCAAGATCAAGCTCACCATGCAAAAGCTCAAGGACATGAAGGCCAAGTGGGCAGCCAACAAGCCCAAGCTCAAGGCCTGTCGCGCCGACGTGAAATCCAAAGGCCTCGCAGGCGACGACCGCTGGTTCTATATCGAAGAGTGCATGAACAAGACGTGAGACTGCGCGACAATCGAGTCGGTGAGGGGGCATGGAGCTGGCGGCTGCATGCCCCCTTAAACGCTTATTGGAACGCATGAATTCTCTTGGCATCTGGTATGCCAGGAGTTAGACTTAGACTGTTCTAAAGAGATTTACGAGACGCATCGATGAGCCATGACGTGCACGAGGTTCGCTCGTTCGAACATCCGGGCGAGGGACGGAAGCGAGCCAAGGCTACCCCCAAGGGGCGGCAGGTTGACCCCACGGCCGCGCACGAGATCGAGCAATTGCTCGGCGACAGGCCGCGGCGGCGCGATCTGCTGATCGAATATCTCCACCTGATCCAGGACAAGTATCGGCAGATTTCGGCCGCGCATCTCGCGGCTCTGGCCGACGAAATGAAGCTCGCTTTCGCCGAGGTGTTCGAGACCGCGACCTTCTATGCGCATTTCGACGTGGTGAAGGAAGGCGAGGCGGATATCGCGCCGCTGACGATCCGCGTTTGCGATTCGCTCACCTGCGCGATGCTCGGTGGAGAGAAGCTGCTCGAGGATCTGCAAAGCGCATCCGGCCCCGGCATTCGCGTGGTGCGCGCGCCCTGCGTCGGCCGCTGCGATACGGCGCCTGCTGCGGAGGTGGGACATAATTTCGTCGACCATGCGACTGTGGGCAATGTGCTGGCGGCGGCGAAGGCCGGCGATACCCACGCGCATCTGCCGAAATATGTCGACTACGACGCGTATGTTGCGGGCGGCGGTTACAAGCTGCTCAATCGCCTGCGCTCGGGCGAACTGCCGACCGACGATTTGCTGAAGGCGCTCGACGATGCCTCGCTGCGCGGCCTCGGCGGCGCCGGCTTCCCGACGGGACGCAAATGGCGGGCGGTACTCGGCGAGCCCGGCCCGCGGCTGATGGCGATCAACGGCGACGAGGGCGAGCCCGGCACGTTCAAGGACCGCGTCTATCTCGAAACCGACCCTCATCGCTTTATCGAAGGCATGCTGATCGGGGCGCATGTGGTGCAGGCGTCCGACGTCTACATCTACATTCGCGATGAGTATCCGGCGGCGCGCGCCATCCTCGAACGTGAGATCGCAAAACTGCCTGCGGGCGGGCCGATCCTCCACATGCGCCGCGGCGCCGGCGCCTACATCTGCGGCGAGGAATCCTCGCTGCTTGAGAGCATCGAGGGCAAGCGCGGCCTGCCCAGGCACAAGCCGCCTTATCCGTTCCAGGTCGGCCTGTTCGGCCTGCCGACGCTGATCAACAACATCGAGACGCTGTGGTGGGTGCGCGACATCGTCGAGAAGGGGGCGGACTGGTGGAAAGGCCACGGCCGCCACGAGCGGCACGGCCTGCGCAGCTTCTCCGTCTCGGGCCGGGTCAAGACTCCCGGCATGAAGCTCGCGCCCGCCGGCATCACCGTGCGGGAGCTGATCGAGGAATATTGCGGCGGCATGGCCGACGGCCATCAGTTCTACGCCTACTTACCGGGCGGCGCGTCCGGCGGCATCTTGCCGGCGTCCATGGATGACATCCCGCTCGATTTCGGCACGCTGGAAAAATACGGCTGCTTCATCGGCTCGGCCGCGATCGTGATCCTGTCGCAGCAGGACAGTGTGAAGGCGGCAGCGTTGAACCTGATGAAGTTCTTCGAGGACGAGAGCTGCGGCCAGTGCACACCGTGCCGCGTCGGAACCGAGAAGGCGGCGCTCTTGATGCAGCAGCCGGTCTGGAACCGCGCACTTCTGGAAGAATTGAGCCAGGCGATGCGTGATGCCTCGATCTGCGGGCTCGGACAGGCGGCGTCGAACCCGCTCTCATCCGTGATCAAATATTTCCCTGACGAGTTCAAGGAAGCGACCGAATGACCAAAATTACGTTCGAGCTCGATGGCAAGCAGGTCGAGGCCAGCGCCGGCGAGACCATCTGGCAGGTGGCCAAGCGCCAGGGTCGCGAGATTCCGCACCTGTGCTATTCACCGGAGCCGGATTACCGTCCCGACGGCAATTGCCGCGCCTGCATGGTCGAGATCGAGGGCGAGCGCGTGCTGGCGGCCTCCTGCAAGCGCACGCCGTCGGTCGGCATGAAGGTGAAGACCGAAAGCCACCGCGCGGTCGCCGCGCAAAAAATGGTGATGGAGCTGCTCGTCGCCGACCAACCGGCGCGCGCGACCTCGCACGATCCGGAGTCCAAATTCTGGCACTGGGCCGAGACCACCGGCGTCACCGAGAGCCGCTTCCCCGCCGCCGAGCGCTGGAGCACCGATGCCAGCCATCCGGCGATGCGCGTTAATCTAGATGCCTGCATCCAATGCGGCCTGTGCGTGCGCGCCTGCCGCGAGGTCCAGGTCAACGACGTCATCGGTATGGCCTATCGCAATCACGAGTCGAAGATCGTGTTCGACTTCGACGATCCCATGGGCGAGTCCACCTGCGTCGCCTGCGGCGAATGCGTGCAGGCGTGCCCGACCGGCGCCCTGATGCCGGCCGTGATGCTCGACGACAAGCAGACCCGCGTCACCTACGCCGACAAGAAGGTCGACTCGCTCTGCCCGTTCTGCGGCGTCGGCTGCCAGGTGACCTATCAGGTCAAGGACGAGAAGGTGATCTATGCGGAGGGCCGCGATGGCCCGGCCAATCACAACCGTCTCTGCGTCAAGGGCCGCTTCGGCTTCGACTACATCCACCACCCGCATCGGCTGACCAAGCCGTTAGTGCGGCTGCCCAATGCGCAGAAGGATGCCAACGACCAGGTCGATCCGGCCAATCCCTTCACGCATTTCCGCGAGGCGAGCTGGGAGGAGGCGCTTGATATCGCCGCCAAGGGCCTGGTCAAGATTCGCGACGAAAAGGGCGTGAAGGCACTCGCCGGTTTCGGCTCGGCCAAGGGCTCGAACGAAGAGGCCTATCTGTTCCAGAAGCTGGTGCGCACGGGCTTCGGCTCCAACAATGTCGATCACTGCACCCGCCTGTGCCACGCCTCGTCGGTGGCTGCGCTGTTCGAGGGCCTGAGCTCAGGCGCGGTGTCGGCGCCGTTCGCGGCCGCCATGGATGCCGAGGTGATCTGGGTAATCGGTGCCAACCCGACGGTGAACCACCCGGTCGCGGCAACCTATATCAAGAACGCCGCCAAGAATGGCGCAAAGCTCTTCGTCATGGATCCGCGCCGGCAGAGCCTGTCGCGTCACGCGACCGAGCATCTGCAGTTCAAGCCGGGCTCCGACGTTGCCATGCTGAACGCGATGATCAACACGATCATCACCGAGGGCCTGACCGACGACCAGTACATCGCGGGCTATACCGAGGGCTTTGACGAGCTCAAGGAGAAGATCAAGGACTTCACGCCGGAGAAGATGGAGCCGATCTGCGGCGTCCCGGCGCAAACCTTGCGCGAGGTGGCACGAACCTATGCGCGGGCTAAATCGTCGATCATCTTCTGGGGCATGGGCATCAGCCAGCATGTCCACGGCACCGACAATGCGCGCTGCTTGATTGCGCTGGCGCTGATCACCGGTCAGGTCGGCCGGCCCGGCACGGGCTTGCATCCGCTACGCGGCCAGAACAACGTGCAGGGCGCTTCCGATGCCGGCCTGATCCCGATGTTCCTGCCGGACTATCAGCCAGTCGGCCGCGACGATCTGCGCGCGAGCTTCGAAAAGCTGTGGGGACAAGACCTCGATCCCGTCCGCGGCCTGACCGTGGTCGAGATCATGAACGCGATCCATGCCGGCGAGATCACGGGCATGTATATCGAGGGCGAGAACCCCGCGATGTCCGACCCCGACCTCCAGCATGCGCGCCAGGCGCTCGCGATGCTCGACCATCTCGTGGTGCAGGATCTTTTCGTCACCGAGACCGCGTTCCACGCTGACGTTATCCTGCCGGCCTCGGCGTTCGCGGAGAAGGATGGCTCCTTCACCAACACCGACCGCCGCGTGCAGCTTGCACGCCAGGTGATCAAGCCGCCGGGCGATGCGCGGCAGGATCTCTGGATCATCCAGGAGATCGGCAAGCGCATGGGCCTGCCCTGGAATTATTCCGGCCCGGGCGAGGTCTTCACCGAGATGGCGGAATTGATGCCGTCGCTGAAAAACATCACCTGGGAACGGCTGGTGCGCGAAGGCGCGGTAACCTATCCCGTCGACGATCCCGACAAGCCTGGCAACGAGATCATCTTCACCACCGGATTCCCGACCGCGAGCGGTCGCGGGAAGATCGTGCCGGCCCACGTCATCCCGCCGGATGAAGTACCCGACGCCGAGTATCCGATGGTGCTCTCGACCGGTCGTGTGCTCGAGCACTGGCACACCGGTTCGATGACGCGCCGCGCCCAGGTGCTCGACCAGATCGAGCCGGAAGCGGTCGCCTTCATGTCGCCGAAGGACATGCGCAGGAAGAAGCTCGCACCCGGCGATTTCATCCGCCTGGAGACCCGCCGCGGCGCGGTCGAGGTCAAGGTCCGCTCCGACCGTGACGTGCCGGAAAACATGGTGTTCATGCCGTTCTGCTACGCTGAGGCGGCAGCGAATCTCTTGACCAATCCGGCGCTCGATCCGTTCGGCAAGATTCCGGAGTTCAAGTTCTGCGCGGCGAGAGCCGAGCGCGCCGAGATGCGCGACGCGGCGGAGTAGGCCCTCCACCGGTTTCCTGGGGCACGACAGGGCCCAATCAAAGCTGTCGTCCCGGCGCAGGCCCATTGGCGCTAAAAT
>NZ_VSTH01000052.1 GCF_008123965.1 Bradyrhizobium hipponense
ACAAGTTCAGGGTCTTCCTCTCCAGCCAAAAGCGAGGGGTTGCCCCCTCGGCGACGCTATCCTGGACCGCCTCGTTCATGCGGCCTCGCCGATCGACTTGTTCCTCGCCAGCTTGCGAATGGCTTTGGAAAGAGGGCGCATCTCACTTGTCGGTCAGCGGGCACCATCCGGCTTCTCGCGTACCTCCTACTGGCGCAGCGCGGCTCGCAATGCGCATTCGCAAGACGATCTTCTGACGGCACGAAGGTCGCGATGCGTGCCCGAAATCTGACGCCGACGCAACGCTTGTCAGGTTTCATACAGGGACCTACTGGGCGTGTGGATGTTTTTCAAATCTTTGTCATGTAGCTTAGCGCGCGTGGACAGCGTGGCAGGTGATTGCTATTCGGGTGACGCGACAAGGTCGCGCAACAGGTCACTTTGGAGACAATCATGGCGCTATGCATCGAGTCCGCGGCTCCTTCGCTCAAAGTCGAGAACTGGCTGCGTGGCGAGCGCCTCACGAAATTCGAGCCAGGGAAAGTGTACATCGTCGAATCTTGGGCAACTTGGTGCGACGCATGTGTGGAGGCGATGCCCCATCTGATAGAGCTGCAAGCAAAATACAAAGACGAGGGGCTTGAGGTCGTCGGAGTCGCAGCTTATGAAAAAGCACCAACGGCGGATGAGGCTCGCACCAAGTTGGACGCATGGTTGACCGAAAAGTTCTCAAATCTGAACTATCGAATCGGGTTCGACAGTACCGGCGCAATGAACAAGCTTTGGATGGATGCCAGTTCTTCTGTTAGGATTCCGACATCGTTCGTCGTCGACCGCGACGGCCACATTGCCTTTATCGGTGATCCGATCGACATCGACAACGTCTTGCCGAAAATTATCAACGGCACTTGGCGCGGCAGCGATGACGCTAAAGCCGCTGATGCGAAACGGATTGCGGAAGACCAACGCCTAGTGCGCGTATCCTCAATCCAGCGGACAATTCGATCGGCGATGGAAGCAAAGGATTGGCCGGCAGCGCTCTCAGCGGCCGAAGAGGGCATTGCCATGATGCCGGACGATCGACACTTCCGCGAGATTCAGGCGGGTCTGTTGCTTCAAATGCGCGACACGGCGACCGGGTTCCAGGTCTTGCGCCAACTGGTTCGAGATGCGATTGAGAAACGGTCAGACGCTGTGCGTGGGCTGATTGCCGTGATGGAGCAACTCTTTGATCCGGAGAACGATAAGGCCCACCTTCCGCGTGCCGAGCGCTTTGCGATCGGCAGGGAGGTGTCGGAACATATCCTCAATTCAGTGCAAGACAGCGGCGGCCCCACCTTTACTTCTTATAGAGTGGTCGCTCAGTATTACTACGAGAGTGGTGACAAGCAACGCGCGATCGAGCTGATCGAGCGGGCAATGACATGGCTAGACGATCCGGAAATCGTGCCGGAAGATACAAAACAGTATTATATGCCGCGGCTGCTCCAAACCTTGGCCACCTACAGGGGCGAGTAGGTTTGTTGCAGCGGGTCTTGTTCGATTTCGCAGGAAAAGTCTCCTGGAGCTCCCAAAGTGCAGCCGCAGGAGGAGACATGAAGAGAGATGTTAATCGGAAATGCACGATCGGGGCTATGTAAGCGCCTTCGAAGTGCTCGCGACCAGCAGAATCATTCAGGGCGATTGCAACACGCAAGTCAAAGGCCTAGCCCACAACGAGCGATGCGACGCCCTGCGTCTTTGCTGGGTGTCTAGTTAGTCGTTCGTGAAGAACCATCCAAGCGGTTGATCAAGAATCGATTTTCCGGGCCAGATTGGCTTTGAGATTGCAAGCTTTCTGGCTTTGACTGCCCAGAAGCTTGCAACATCGGCCAAGCACCAGCGCTACGCCCACGCCAAACAGTTCAAGCGCGCCAACCGGGCCTCGAAGAAACTCAAGACCTATCTCGGCCGCATCATCCGCGACATAGACCGCAAACTCGGCGGCAACGCCGACTTGCTCGGTGGGATCGTGTTGGAGCGCAGACAATAATCGACAGCGGCGCCAGGCCGTCGGTGTCGTCGATAAATTCGAGATCACGATGGCGCTTTGCGATCTGCACGGTCCGGCGCAAGAGGCCCTTCAGCTTCATTTGCTCGGGATAGGGCTCTACCGAGTCCTTCGCGATGGTGCTGGCGAGGGTCCATCCGAAGGCGGAGCGGATGCGGGCACGCAGCTTGGCGCGACGCTCGAACTTCGCGCGGTACCCCATGGGATTGGATGCCTTCCAGGACTTCAATGTCTTGTCGGGGACGAGTTCGCCACCGAGCGTACAGCCGGGGTTGGGGATGCTGGGGGGATGTCCAGGTGGAATTCGTTGGCATAGTTGAGCCGCCAGCAGCGGGGCATCTCCAGCAGCAGGGGGGCGTAGTGGCCGTTCGCCCGAAGACGGTCCCCAATGCGCGCCTTAAGCATCGCGGGCGGCGGTGTCGATATCCGGCACGTGCGCCACCAGATCGACGTCGTACTCGGCGATGCCAATCGGCTTGACCGTCGTGCCGATCGCCACGGAAGCCGGATGGCGATTTCGGCCAGCAGCGGGTCGTCGTACTGGGAGAGCCAGTCGCCGACGCCTTCATAGCGCTGCTGCGCGACCTCGCGCTGATAGGACGACGGCTCGAGATGCTGGCAGGCCTCCTCGATGAGGTCCGCCAGCTGCGATTGGCGCAGCTGCGCCCGTTCTGTTATGTAATTCATTGTTTCATCACCGGTTCGAATGGTTGCCCCCGGTTCCCATCGAAACCGGTCGCCTCTACACCTGCATGCCGGCCAGCTGCGCGTTTCGGACTCGATTTTTTTGTCCGAAAGAGATTTTTGGCCGGCATAGGATGCGTGAAGCTATGGACGACATCAGCGTGCCGCCTCCCGAAGTATCGGCCTCCGCGACCGAGCACCTCACATACGATAAGGTGGCGTCGGCGCTGGACGGGCTGACACCGCTCGACCTCGCTCGTCTGGACGCCGTCGAACGCCGTTACCTTGGTGGGACCGACTTCGCCGAGGGCGACCTATTGCAGGAGGCGATGTGTTCCGCGCTCTTCGAGGAGAAGCGCTGCCCGCGGATCACCAGGTTCATAGCCTTCCTGGTCCAGTCGATGCGGAACATCGCCGGCCACCGGCGCGATCGTCTGCAGCAGCAGGTTCCGATAGAGGACGTGACGACCGGCGAGCGCAAGTCGAAGTTCGAATTGAAAGCGTCGGGACCGAGCCCGGAGGACGCGGCGATCCGGGCGGAACAGGATCGGGGGGCATCGGAGGTCTGTGCGGCACTGAACGTGCACTACGGCGCCGACGAGGAGATGAGCATGGTGCTACTCGGCTGGGAGAATGACATGAGGGGCGAGACGCTGCGGGATTTTCTTGGCGTCGACCAGGCGCGCCTGGACTACGTGATCAAGAAAATCCGGCGCATCGCCCGTCGGGAGTATCCGAAGGGATGGCGGCGATGAGCAGAGATCCGACAGACCGCGAGAAATTGTCGAAGCTCGACCGGGCCATCGACGACAGCATACTGGAAGCCTCGGAAGCCGATCTGCGCGAAGACTTCAAGGAAGCGGGTGACGATTTCGAGAAGGCGGTGGCCCGCGCCGGCCGCGCTTTGGAGCAGGCGAAGGCGCGTGCCGCTCGGATGCGTTTCGAGCGGGCTCAGGATGAATCGAAGGCATACCGTGAGCAGGAGAACGTCAAGAGCTTCGACCTTGCGAAAGCGCGTCGTCGTTTCGATGGGATGCGATCCGGTGAGGTCGCTGATTCAATAATGGCCGCGCGCAAGGGTGGCAAACTTTCTGAGCGCGATGAGGAAAACCTGTTGAAGGATCTGGCGCAGCTCGAGGCGCTTGAAAACGAGGACAAGGAAGAATGGGAAGAATGACCCCGGCAGAGCGCCTGCTTGTCGGGCTCGGGATCGCGGAGCCCAAGGATATCGACCTCGATGCCATCGCATGGACGCAGGGCGCAGTGGTCAATTACAGGCCGATCGACAACTGCGAAGCCACGATCTTGGGATCGAAGAAGCGCGCCGTCATCTCGGTCAATAGCCTCAGCATGCGACAGCGTCGCCGCTTCTCCCTTGGACACGAGCTTGGGCATTGGCACTACGATCGCGGAAAGGTTCTCTTCTGCGGCGAGAACGACGTCTGCAATTTCAGGCATGACGCGCTCAGTCCGGAGCGGCGTGCCGACGACTTCGCCTCCGATCTGATTCTTCCTAATTTTATGGTTCTTCCGCGACTTCGGAAGATGAAGCGCCTCACTTTGGCGGCGTCCAGGGAGTTGGCCGATGAGTTCGACGTCGGTCTCACGGCCACGCTCGTGAAGATGATCGCGTTGAACCATTTCCCCATGGTCATTGTTTGCCACAACAGGCGGGATCGCGTCTGGTACAAGACGTCACCGATGATCGCGGAATGGTGGCGGCCCGTCAGGGCACTGGACGATCAGACGTTCGCCGCCGACATGCTGCTCCGAGGCGCCGACGAACAAAACTTCCCCCGAAAGAATCCGGCCGATGCCTGGTTCGATTTCAAGGGATGCGATCGGTACGAGGTAGAAGAGCAGTCGTTCCTTCTGCCGGACGACGAGATCCTCACGGTGCTCACGCTGCCACGGCAGGCGATCGCGTAGATTTTGGCCTGAGTCACCACGCCGCAACAACGATCTGAAGCGGAGGCTGGTGGATCTGGACGCGCAGCAAAACACAGCCGCTCAGGCTCGCGAGCCGGCTGTTTTCAAGGATGGTCGCAGGTTACAATGGTCTCGCAGGCCAACTGGCAGAAACGCGACCGTGTCGGATGAAATGGAAGAAAACAAGATAGAGACGGCCTATCACGAAGCGGGACATGCGGTTATGGGCTGCTTGCTTGAACGTCTTCCGATTTCGGTGTCGATCGTGGCGGACGTCAAGGGCGCCGTGGGCAAGTCGGAATTTGAGCAGGATGCCCCTCCGGGCGGTTTTCGCCATTTCGATGAGTCCGAGCGAAAGAAGAAATATATTCGGACGCTTGTTTTGATCGAGGTCGCGGGCACGATCGCGCACGACATCGAATTTCCGGGGCGCGCTCATGATCAGGGCGATGCTCATGACGACTACACGACCATTGGGCAAAGGAACTCGTCAGGGAAGGCGTCCACTTCGAAGATGACAGGGATGGCTACTTGGCTTCCGCAAGACAAGACGCGGAGGGGGTGCTCCCACTGGGAGACTCACTCTAAGCAACGAAAGAGAGTGCAATTCGTGGCGATCTGAAGATGTCGAAACCAGGCCTAAATCTGCCCACGAGCGGGTATGCGATCATCGTCGACGGTCTTGTGAAAACCGAGTTCGCCACGACGGACGGCGTGGAGATCGGGGCCAAGGATTTGAAGCGTCGATTTCCCATACTGCAAGTCGAGATTTTCGATGCGGCTGTGCAGGCCGCCCGGGATGTGAATGCACCGTAGGGTTACGGGTGTGGCGACCGGACGCTCAGGCTCGATCGGCCTGCATCCAGTTTGCTAAGATGGTTCATGGCAAAGACCGAATCAGAGCGCGCGATCCGAGCTTTGGCAACGACGTGGTATGACACGCTTGCCGAAGAGAGGCGTGAGCATCCGAGCTTCTCCGAATTCAAAACGTGGCTTTTGAACAACCACTACTCGCACTACTTGCATTTCCGTTCTCGCATGGGAGCCGACTACGATGCCGAGATGTGGTTCGACGATGAACTTGGCCAGAATTGGCGGAGGTAAGGCTTGGGCCAGGAGACACATCGCCCCGAATGGGGAAACATTTCACAAATCGTATCTGCGCTCTGTGCCTTGGCGTTGGCTATCCTGGCCATCTACGGGTTCTTCTTTTCAAAGACCTCGCAGGCATTCGTGAGCTACCTCCAATCGGAGTTGGCATTGCGCAATATCCGCATGTCGAATCCGTGCTGCCACACGGCGCGACAACAACCGTCCGATGCAGCAAAACGCCTGTCGCGATCTCCGGCAAAGCGCGCCTGATCTCAACTCTTCCCCGATGCACACATCTCGCAGCTCTGCCCCACGTGCCGAGCCGGCAGACCGGGCCTTGCGATCTCCAACAATCCCCATAGCTGCAAAACCACGCATACCCGCCCGCGCCTTCGTTCAATCCGGCTTCAATGAGGTCGCGTAACTGCGCATGCCGCGCCGGCGCGTGAGCGCGACCTCACAGAACCCTCCAGATTCCTTGCAAACTTGATCTGTGATTCACTCGCCTTTGGGTGTTTTTGGCGGGGGACCAGATGCGGCCACCGGAACGGCGGGAGACGGGAGAGCAGGATCTGTTCCGCTCTCGGCTCGATCAGATCATCGACCTGAAGCATCCGCTGGTGGCGCTGGGGCGCACGGTGGATTGGGAGTTCCTGGAGCGGGAGTTTGGGGCGGTCTACACCGATGATCCGGGCCGCCCACCACTGCCGACGCGATTGATGGCGGGGCTTTCGATCCTCAAGCACACCTACGACCTCTCCGACGAGGTGCTGTGCGAGCGGTGGGTCGAGAACCCCTATTACCAATACTTCTGCGGCGAGGAGTTCTTCCAGCACCGGCTGGTGATCGATCGCTCGTCGCTGACGCGCTGCCGCAACCGGATGGGCGAGGCGCGGCTGCAAGCGTTGCTGCAGGAGAGCCTGTCGGTTGCCACCAGGACCAAGGCACTCAAGCCATCCGAGCTATCACGGGTAATTGTCGACACCACGGAGGCCCAAGAACGTGACGTTCCCCAATGATGCCAAGCTTCTGAACCGGGCGCGAGAAGGTGGTGCGGCTGGAACGGGGCTGCGCCAATCTTATGCGAGGGTGGGCAAGTTCGCCCTGATCCAGCATCAGCGCTATGCCCACGCCAAGCAGTTTAAGCGCGCCAACCGGGCGCTCAAGACGCTACGGACCTATCTCGGCCGCGTCATCCGCGACATCGGCCGCAAGATCGAGGGCAACAGCGGGCTCGAAGCGACGTTCACCACGTTGCTGATGCTGGCACGCCGCGTGCGCGAGCAGCAGCAACGTCAACGCGGGCCGAAGGTCTATTCCCTGCACGCGCCGGAAGTCGAATGCATCGGCAAGGGCAAGGCCCATCGGCCTTACAAGTTTGGCGTGTAAGTCTCCGTTGCATCCAAGATAAGCCGCGCGAAGGGCGGCCAGTTCGTCACCCACGTGAAGGTGCTGCCCGGCAACCCCTATGACGGTCACACGCTGGCCACCGTGATTCCGGACATGGAGGCGCTGGTCGGCAGCACCATCGCGCGCATCCTCGCCGACAAGGGGTATCGCGGCCACAATGCGCCGCCCGATTACAAGTTCAGGGTCTTCCTCTCCAGCCAGAAGCGAGGGGTAACGCCCGCGATCAAGCGCGAACTCCGCCGCAGGTCCGCCGTCGAGCCCGTCATCGGCGATCTCAAAGCCGAGCACCGCATGGGCCGCAACTATCTCTGGTCCCGTCGGGGCGATGCCAACAACGCCGTCCTCGCCGCCGTCGGCTACAACTTCCGCCGCCTCATCCGCTGGCTCAGGCTTTTGTTGTGGCAACTCCTCAGCGCTCTCCTCGCGGAGTCGGCGGTCAATCCAGCCCGAAATTAGGGTTCTTCACGGACGACGAAGAAAGGGTTGGACGCAGACCCGGCGCCCGGCATCGTTGAGCGAATGGCCTCGATCACGTGCGGATCGAAACTGCGTCATGTTCGCCGCTCGAACCCAGCGCCGCTTCGAGAGAGCCGGACGCATATAGGCGTCGGAAAACGGGCCGGCTCAAGAAATTTCCGCAGACTAAACGGAAATTTCAGTCTGGGGCCGCCGCGGGTCGATCCTGAAAAAGATTGTTTATTCAGGAGGTTAGCTGGCGCGCCCGGAAGGATTCGACGGTCCGACCTTCAGGTTCGTAGTTTGGCGCTGAACGAAGCTGGTGGCGAGGGATGTGACCTCACGATTAGGTTGCTTGTGATCAGCGTAACCCGGGATCGCACTCGATCTTATGGTTGGAAACAGCCGGTAGTTCACGCACCGGACGCACTGATCTCGAAGTGGCATATCGAGCCCGGCGCGGCGGTACTCGATCTGGGGTGCGGATCCGGTGAACTGTCATTATGGATAGGTGGTAAGATGGATAGGTGGTAAGGTCAGGGCCCAAGTGGGGGGCGACTCGAAGCCGTTGAGACGGGTTGCCGACGACGCTGGTCCAAGCACGAGAAGCTCAACTCGTTCTGGAGAGCTCGCGGGAGCGCCTGGGCGCCTGTCACGAGCGTCGCCGCCTATTGATTATCGAGCTGCAGAGCTGGGTGCGCGAGGAGCGTGCCAAGCTCTCCAGGAACAACCACACGGCCAGCGCGAACAGTGCAAGCGGGGGGACTCGGCAAAGCCGGACTCGGGGCTATGCCGCCCCGAGCTATTTGAAAAGTTAATTGGGCGTCGCCGACTTCGCGGCCGATGGCGCGCTGGTCTACTCGGCTGCTGCTCGTGGAGAGCGGCCGACAATGACGGTGAGGAGCCCCTGGCCCCACAGGCGCTTGGCGGCCGCTTTGGCATCGTCCAGCGTCACCGCATCGACGATGGCGTTGCGCTTCTCGATATAGTCGATCGGCAGCTTGTCCTGCTGATATTGCAGCAGCGCCTGCGCAAGCTTGGAGGAGGTGTCGAGCGCCAGCATCTGGGAGCCCTTGAAGTAGGACTTGGCCTCATCGAGCTCCTTCTGGGTCGGACCCTCCTCGGCAATGCGGCACACCTCCTTCTCGATCACATCCATGGTGTCGCCGGCGCGGTCGGCGCGCGTGCCGGTGTTGCCGATGAAGACCGCCGAGTGCTCCATCCAGAGCAACGACTCGGATACCGAGTAGGCAAGCCCGCGCTTCTCGCGGACCTCGCGATAGAGTCGCGAGGACAATCCGCCGCCGCCCAGGATGTGATTGACGACATAGGCCGCCATGAAGTTCGGATCGCTGCGCTTGACGCCAGGGCCACCGAAGGTGATCACCGTTTGCGGCACGTCGAGCGGCACGAAGGCGAGCTGCGGCGGCTTGGCGGCATCGATGTCGGGGATCGCGACGAGATTGCCCTTGGCGGGCAGGGCGCCGAACGTGTGGTCGAGCAGCTTGCCGAGCGTGGCCGGATCCACGTCGCCGACCACCGCGACCTTCAGCCCATCCTTGGTTAGAACGCGGCCGACATAATCCTTCATATCGGCGACCGTGATGGTCGGCACGCTGTCGAGCTTGCCGTTGGTCTGCCGGCCATAGGGATGATCGCCGAAGGCGATCTCCAGGAATTTCCGGCTCGCGAGCGAGGTCGGGTTGGTGGTGTCACGGCGCAGGCCCGACATGACCTGCGAGCGGATGCGCTCGACGTCGGCGGTGTCGAAATGCGGCGAGGTCAACGCCATCCGCAACAGGTCGAAGGCTTCGTCCTTGTTGTCGCGCAGCATGCGCAGGCTGCCGTGGAAGGTGTCGGGGCCGGCACTGAACCTGAGCTCGATGGCGCGGCGGTCCAGGCGTTCGTGGAAGGTTTTGGAGTCGAGATCGCCGGAGCCCTCGTCGAGCAGGTCGCCAACGAGATTGGCTACGCCGGGCTTGTCATGGAGATCCTGCGCCGAGCCGCCGGCGAAGGAATATTCCATCGCGATCAACGGCACGGTCGCGTCCTGGACGAACCAGGCCTCGATGCCGCCCGGCGAGATCAGGTGCTGGATCTTTGCGGCCGCTTGTGACGGCGAAATCGTAGCCAGCGCGAGCACCGCGCCGGTTGCAACGGACAATGCAGCGCGCCGCGCGCGAAGGAAGGGATGGGTCACGAACGCTTCTCCTCGCGCTTGGCGGTGGTGGTGTCCTTGACCAGATATCCCGTCACAGAACGCTTCTTCTCGAGCCATTTCTGTGCAACGGCGCGAATCTGTTCGGCGGTGACCGCGCGGATGCGGTCGGGCCAACTTCGGATGTCTTCGATCGAGAGGCCTGTGCTGAGCGCGCCGCCGTACAAGCGTGCCAGCGCCGCATGGTTGTCCTGGGCGTAGATCGCTTCCGCGATCAGCTGGGTCTTGACCCGCTCCAGATCGTCGGCGCGGATCGGGTTCTGCACTACGTCCGCGATGACACCGTCGATCACCTGCTCGACCTCTGCGAAGCTGACGCCGGATTTCGGCGCGGCCGAGATCGCGAACTGGGTCGGATCGAGCGAGATGCTTGAATAGCTGGCGTTGGCGGAGACCGCGAGCGGCTTGTCGACGACGAGGGCGCGGTAGAGATAGGAATTGCTGCCGCTGCCCATCAACTGCGCCAGCACGTCGAGGGCGGAGCTCTCGCCGGCTGCGGCGGTCGCGGCCGAGGGCACCAGATAGTAGCGCCGCACGCTGGGTTGCTCGACGCGCGGATCCGACAGCGTGACGGTGCGCGGTGCGGCCGGCTCCGGCTCCTGCGGGCGGGCGCGCCGCGCCGGGATCGCCGGCTGGGCAGCGATCGGCCCGAAATTGCGCTCGACCAGCGGACGGATTTCGGCGGCCTCGACGTCGCCGGCGATGACCAGGATGGCGTTGTTGGGCGCGTAGAAGCGGCGGTACAAGGCGAGCGCATCCTCGCGATCGAGCTTCTCGATCTCCTGGTGCCAGCCGATCACGGGCCGTCCGTAGGGATGGTTGAGATAGAGCGCGGCCATGATCTGCTCGTTCAGCCGCGCGTCGGGATTGTTGGCGACGCGCATGTTGTACTCTTCGAGTACGACGTCGCGTTCGGGCAGCACGTTCTCGTCCTTGAGGATCAGGCCGGTCATGCGGTCGGCCTCGAACTCCATCATGGTCGGCAGCTGCTCGCGCGGCACGCGCTGGTAGTAGTTGGTGTAGTCGACCGAGGTGGAGGCGTTCTCGTTGCCGCCGACGCGGAGCACGGTCTGGGAGAACTCGCCCACCGGGTGCTTCTCCGTGCCCATGAACATCAGGTGCTCGAGAAAATGGGCGAGCCCCGACTTGCCCGGTGTCTCATCGGCCGAGCCGACGTTGTACGAGATCATCTCCGTCACCACCGGCGTGCGGTGGTCGGGGATCACCACGACTTGCAGACCGTTCTGAAGCATGAAGCTCGCTGGTCGTTCCCAGGTGGGTGTGATCTGGGAAAGAACGCTCCTGTTCACGGCAGCGCACGGGGAGCTCGGATCTGGGCTATTTTCCGTTTTGGACTCGACCGCCGGCGCGGTACGCGTCATCAAGGCCAAGGCAAAAATGGCCGTGCCTAGCACCTTGATTGTCAGGGACCTGGAATTCTTCATGTCATGGCCTTTGGTCAGTAGAGATCCACGTTCTGCAGCGGACATCGCGACAAAGCAGGTGAGCCGCACGCCGTTGGCAAGCACCGGAGCAAATGTCGGGCCAATCGCCTGACACCTCTGCGCACGGGCCGCTGCGCGGCCAACTGCACGCAAGCGAACCGCGAACGCGTGCCTTCTCTCCGAAAGCCAACCCGCACTTTGTTTGGTATCCGCTAACATGTTGCGAACACGACATCGCACACGAACGCGGACGACAACTCGCCGCCTCGCCGTTGCCCCATTTTTCTGAGCATCCCTACACGACTGGTTTCCGAAGGGCTTGAACGGCTCGTCGCAGGGAGCCGCACCAACTGCCGAATGCATGCGGGGACGACGCATTGCCGAATTGCGCAGAGAAGAACGGCAGCATTGCCGCGACCACCAAAGGATCTGCACGGGTCGTCGCGTTGTTGTCCAGGTAGATCGGCCGCACGGGCTCTCCCCTCTGCACTTAACGTCCTACTTTGGAGCCGGGGAGCGGGACTCGGCCGCACTCATCGAGCACGGCGCGGATAATCCGCTCGCGATCGAAGGCTCAACAGTCAAAGACTGGTTCGTTGGCTCATCCTTCAGGCCCATGTTCGATGTTCTTCCATTGCGGACTCGTCCGAACGCGGCTCACCTGCACGATTTGCCGCAGGAGCAGCTCGATTTGGCATTTGGGTTATCGAAGCGAAATCCTGATCCTTCGAGCGAGACCACGAAATCGATCGTGGTGCCGCTCAGATGCGCTCGGCTCGCGTTGTCGACGAAGACTTTAACCCCGCCTTGTTCGAACACGGTCTCCTCGGAGCTCGGCTCATGAGCAAGATCCATCTTGTATGTGAACCCTTGACAGCCGCCACCTTCGACCGTGATCCGCAAACCGCTTGCGGCCTGCGTCGTCGAGGCGATTGCAGCCTTCAGTACGCTTATAGCGCTATCCGTTAGGTTGATCATCTCTGGCTCGCTCTCAAGTCTTGTCGCAAGGCACGATTCGCAAATCCCATGCCAGTCGAGATACAGCTGAACACAGTTGGTTTTGCGGGCGCCGACCAGTCGATTTGCGACCTGTCGGGTTTGCGACAGGCGGTTTTCCAGCGTCCCGACGTCATCCGGCCGAGACCTCATGACGGTGCCAGCACGTATCCATGCACATAGCGCCAAGCCGCCGCTTACGCCGCAGAGATAGCGGGACGGCAAACAACTTGCATGAGTGTAGCGGACGTCGCATTGCGCGACGCATGCACACCAGGCATTGATGAGGAGCCCTCCATGACGTCGATCGACAACACCGCTCTTGGCCCGTTGGACAAGGAGGGGCGGTTACTGAATGCGGTGCTTAAGAGTGAAACAACGAAGTCGGGGCGATTTGGATTCCGGGGCGACATCGCGCTGAAGTTCCAAGCCCAGCTCGCCGACGAAAAACGACCGCCGGACTATTCCATCGAACAAGTTCTTGCGATTGCGCAGGAAGGCGAACCGACCATCCCAGTCCTTGCCGGATATTTGCATTCCCTGGCGTATCTACCCGAGGCCGCAAAGGTGCTGGATGGCAGGCTGAGCCCCAAAGGCAGCTATTTCATCTTCTGCAACAACATTGATCTGCTCGCGAAGTACCGGATCAAGATAGGCGACATCACCTTCCGCATTCTGCCTTGCGACGAATCAACTGTGTGGAAGGAGATGATGGACCTCGCCGGCGTCGACAAGAATGACATCAAGACGCTCGGTACGGCCGGTAGGCTCGACTACTTGCTCGACGCGGCCAAGGACATCGATGGATCATACACCGAGATCTCATACGAGGACGGCTTGGCCAAAATGGAGCCGGTGAAGAACAGAGGCGAAAACCGCCCCGTCTGAGGCATCGCCTCAGACCCCCCTCGCCAGCTCGACGAGTCTGCCGCAGAGAGAGTCACTGCACCCAGAGTGAGTCGCTGTACCGCTTCGCCTGGGACTGGCTCTGACAAACCCTCGTGATGGACTTCTCGGCGTACGTTTGGGAGATCACACGGCCGCTCTGCTAATCGTGTGTTGGCCATGAGTACTGTCGTCAATTACACCGAGGGGGCGGCTGGCCGCGAGGGTCCGGCTGACTGCGTCCATCGGGATCCGAACATTCCAAATGATGATCGGCTCATGATCGCGGTCATATTTCAGAGGGCTGATCGACGGTGTATGGATCAGCTTTGGCGTTGTGCTCCAGGCCTTTGCCGGCCTGAGCGGCGCTGAGATGTCGCGCGAGGAGCGATCACTATGCTGATGTTCGAGGAAAGACCGCCGGCGATCGGCACGCTCAGCGGCTGGGCGAGCTCCGTGCTGCGGAAAGCCGGCGCCATCCTCGAGTGCGAGGAGCACGGCTGGACGCAGGACCGCGCCGACCCGCATGCGCGCCAGGAGGCGAAGCTGTCGCTGAACTGGTGGAGGTGCTGGACTCGATCGGAGATACCTGCCCGAGTGCCCGCCGCTATAATCAACAGCACGCGCTAGAGGTCGAGCAGGCGGGTGGATTTCTCCTTCAGCCTCGGCTTCGGCCATCCGCGGCGTCCTTAAGGATTGCTCACGAAGGTTGCTGTTTCGATGCGGAGCAGATCGAGCGAGGCAAACGGGATCAAGGCTAGCAAGCACCAGAAGAAATAGAAAGATGCGACCGCTTCATAGGGCGCTATCGAGCCGACCGTGTCGGATGACAGCTTGGCCGCAGCGCGCTTCATCCTGTAAGCAGTGAAGTCGATGATTGTTGCCGAGGTCTCTGTCATCTGATTCGTCCACTCACTCTTGAAAGCGTCACGCCTAGGTCCATGATCGCAGCAGAACTATTCTGCCGGCGTCCATCTTTGCGAGAGCACGGCCGCAGCTACAGCTAGTCGGGTACCACGCATCAAGCTGTTCGCAAGAAGCGAAGCCATTTGTGGTCGGCCTCGCGCCGCGCGTTGAAGCGGTTGACGCATTTCCTAGAACAAAGCGCCGTTTTCCAGCAGTAGCAGCGGATAAGCCCTAATCTTCCACCGCATACCGCGCAGAACCTCGCTGACCCGTGGTCGGAAGCATGATAGTCATTGCGCATTCTCGCCTTCCTGTCGGCGTTACCTGGAATCTCCCCATGCATCTCCCATTTCCGCGACACGGCGCACGCACTTCAACTGCGGGTCGCCAATTGCGATGCTTGCGGCATGTACGGACCACCGGCGCCAGAGTGTGACTCTGGTGTGCGCCTCCCTGGCAAGCGGCGCGCGCTATTCCAAGCGCCTTCGTCGGGATTGCCTACAGTAAGCGACAATTGATCTTGATTGATGCAATCAGCAGCGCAGTGACGATCAAATCATGCGTCTTTTTGTCGATCTTCGATGGACTTCAACTGACTAGGCGACGGCGAGCGTATAGCAGCCCTCACCTGCCGTCGTGCAACCCTCACTGTCATTGCGCTCCAGGGGCCCCGATCCCGTACCTTCCTCAGAACGACGCGTGGGGACGTCAAAACGATCTCGCGTGATCACCCGGCAGGAACGTCTCAGCCGGCCCTACCTCGTCAGGATCTGCTTCGGGTTGCGCTGGCGGACGCGTGTGGAAGCGCTATTAGCGCTATATCTGCCCATCTTCGGGCGCGTGCGGTGTTCGGTACGTCAGTGGTACTATCTCAGGCTCCCGAGCTCGGCGTCCGCGTTAGCAGCCATTTCGCGCAGCGCGCGCCGGTACTCGACCGGCATCACCTTGCGGAATTTGGGCAGCCAATCCTTCCAATTGGCAAGGATGTCGGCGGCGCGCTTGGAGTCGGTCGCCTTGGCGTGGCGCGTGATCAGGACGTGCAGCCGCTCGACGTCGGAATCGAGCAGGTTGTTGAACACGTCGACCCCGCCATGCGCCTCGAGGTCACCGGCGTGATGATAGGTACCGGCGTTGATCAGCTCTTCGGACAGCACCGGCTCGAGATCGACCATCAGGAGGTTGCACAATCTGTCGAAATCGCCGGTCTCGTCCAGCACATAGGCGATGCCGCCGGACATACCGGCTGCGAAGTTGCGCCCGGTCTTGCCGAGCACGACCACGATGCCGCCGGTCATGTATTCGCAGCAATGATCGCCCGCGCCCTCGACCACGGCGACCGCGCCGGAGTTGCGCACGGCAAACCGTTCGCCGGCGACGCCGCGGAAGTAGCACTCGCCCTGGATCGCGCCGTACATCACGGTGTTGCCGACGATGATGCTCTCTTCCGGCACGATGCCGCTGTTCTTCGGCGGCTTGACGATGATCTTGCCGCCCGAAAGGCCCTTGCCGACATAGTCGTTGGCTTCGCCCTCGAGCTCGAAGGTGACGCCTTGCGCCAGCCACGCGCCGAACGCCTGGCCCGCGGTGCCCTTCAGGCTGACATGGATGGTGTCATGCGGCAGCCCGGCATGGCCATAGATTTTGGCGACCGCGCCCGACAGCATCGCGCCGGCGGAGCGGTTGGTGCTGTTGATCCCGGCCTCGATCTTCACCGGCGCGCCGCGGTCGAGCGCGGGCTGCGCCTTCTCGATCAGCGAGCGGTCGAGCACCGCTTCCAGATGATGGTTCTGGCGCTCCGAATGGTAGATCTTCTGGCCCTTCTCTTCCTTCTGGCGGACGAAGAGCTTGGAGAAGTCGAGGCCCTTGGCCTTCCAGTGCGCCACCAGCTTGGTTTGGTCGAGCAGCTGGGTCTGGCCCACCATCTCGTTGAAGGTGCGGAAGCCGAGGCTCGCCATGATCTCGCGGACTTCCTCCGCGACGAAGAAGAAATAGTTGATGACGTGCTCGGGCTGGCCGGTGAAGCGCTTGCGCAGAACCGGATCCTGCGTCGCGACGCCGACCGGGCAGGTGTTGAGGTGGCACTTGCGCATCATGATGCAGCCGGCCGCGATCAGCGGCGCGGTGGCGAAACCGAACTCGTCTGCGCCCAGTAGCGCGCCGATCACGACGTCGCGCCCGGTGCGGAAGCCGCCGTCGACCTGGACCACGATGCGGCTGCGCAGCCGCTCGCGCACCAGCGTCTGGTGGGTTTCGGCCAGCCCAATCTCCCAAGGGCTGCCGGCATGCTTGATCGAAGTCAGCGGCGAAGCGCCGGTGCCGCCCTCGAAGCCCGCAATGGTGACATGGTCCGCATGCGCCTTGGCAACGCCGGCCGCGACCATGCCAACGCCGATCTCGGAGACGAGCTTGACCGAAACCGCGCCGTCCGGGTTGACGTTCTTGAGGTCGTAGATGAGCTGCGCCAGATCCTCGATCGAGTAGATGTCGTGGTGCGGCGGCGGCGAGATCAGGCCGACGCCCGGCGTCGAGTGCCGGACTTTTGCGATGGTGGCGTCGACCTTGTGGCCGGGCAGCTGGCCGCCTTCGCCGGGTTTGGCACCCTGCGCCACCTTGATCTGCATCATGTCGGAGTTGACGAGATACTCCGTGGTGACGCCGAAGCGGCCCGAGGCGACCTGCTTGATCGCCGAACGCATGCTGTCGCCATTCGGCAGCGGCTTGAAGCGATCGACTTCCTCGCCGCCTTCGCCGGTGTTCGACTTGCTGCCGATCCGGTTCATGGCGATCGCAAACGTGGTGTGCGCCTCGCGCGAGATCGAGCCGAAGCTCATCGCGCCCGTGGCGAACCGCTTGACGAGGTCCTTGGCCGGCTCGACCTGGTCGAGGGCTACAGGCTTGCGCTTCTCTTCCTCGGCGCTCTTGACCCGGAACAGGCCGCGCAGCGTCAACAGGCGTTCCGACTGCTCGTTGAGGATCTTGGCGAAGTCGTGATAGTCTTTCAGCGAATTGCCTCGCGCGGCGTTCTGAAGCAGCCTCACCGACTTGGCGGTCCAGGCATGGTCCTCGCCGCGGCTGCGATAGGCGTATTCGCCGCCGACATCGAGCGCGGTCCTGTAGACCCGCGCCTCGCCGAACGCGTCGGCATGACGGCGCACGGCCTCTTCCGCGATCTCGGCAAGGCCCACGCCCTCGACGCGGGTATGCGTGCCGGCGAAGAATTTTCCGACGAAGTCGGCCTTGAGGCCGACGGCGTCAAAGATCTGTGCGCCGCAATAGGATTGGTAGGTCGAGATGCCCATCTTGGACATCACCTTGAGCAGGCCCTTGCCGATCGACTTGATGTAGCGCTTGACGATCTCGTAATCGTCGAGCGAGCCGGGCAGGCGGTCCTTCATCGCGATGATGGTCTCGAACGCGAGATAGGGATTGATCGCTTCGGCGCCGTAGCCGGCGAGGCAGGCGAAATGATGCACTTCGCGCGGCTCGCCGGATTCGACGACGAGGCCGACCGAGGTGCGCAAGCCGGTGCGGATCAAATGGTGATGCACGGCGGCGCAGGCGAGCAGCGACGGGATCGGGACGCGGTCGGTATCGACCATGCGGTCGGACAAGATGATGATGTTGACGCCTTCGCGCACGGCGCTTTCGGCGCGCGCGCAGAGCTCATCCAGCACCTGGTCCATGCCGGCCGCGCCGAGACCGGCGTGGAAGGTGGTGTCGAGCGCGCGCGACTTGAAGTGGGTTTCGGCCACGTCGGAGATGGAGCTGATCTTTTCGAGATCCGCGTCGGTCAGGATCGGCTGACGCACTTCAAGACGCTTGGTGGTGGCCATCCCCTGGAGGTCGAACAGGTTCGGCCGCGGTCCGATGATCGAGACCAGGCTCATCACGAGCTCCTCGCGGATCGGGTCGATCGGCGGATTGGTGACCTGGGCGAAGTTCTGCTTGAAGTAGGTGAACAGCGGCTTGGCCTTGGCCGACAGCGCCGAGATCGGCGTGTCGTTGCCCATCGAGCCGACCGCTTCCTCGCCAATCGAGGCCATCGGCGTCATCAGGATGGTGATGTCTTCCTGGCTGTAGCCGAACGCCTGCTGGCGATCGAGCAGCGACAGGTTGGAGCGAACGCCGGTGGTCGCAACCTTCGGCAGCTCCTCCAGCACGATCTGGGTCCGCTCCAGCCACTCCTCGTAGGGATGACTCCGGGCGAGCTCGGCCTTGATCTCGTCGTCGGGAATCAGGCGGCCCTGTTCGAGGTCGACCAGCAGCATCTTGCCGGGCTGGAGCCGCCACTTGGTGATGATCTGGTCCTCGGGGATGGTCAGCACGCCCATCTCGGACGCCATCACGATGCGGTCGTCCTTGGTGACGAGATAGCGCGCCGGCCGCAGGCCGTTGCGGTCGAGCGTGGCGCCGATCTGACGGCCGTCGGTGAAAGCGATCGCGGCGGGGCCGTCCCACGGCTCCATCAGCGCGGCATGATATTCGTAGAAGGCGCGGCGCGTCTCATCCATCAAGGGATTGCCGGCCCACGCCTCCGGAATCATCATCATGACGGCGTGCGGCAGCGAGTAGCCGCCCTGCACCAGAAATTCGAGCGCGTTGTCGAAGCAGGCGGTGTCCGACTGTCCTTCGTACGAGATCGGCCAAAGCCTGTTGATGTCCTTGCCGTAGAGGTCCGAGCTCACGGAGGCCTGGCGCGCCGCCATCCAGTTGACGTTGCCGCGCAGCGTGTTGATCTCGCCGTTATGCGCGATCATGCGGTAGGGATGCGCTAGCGACCAGGTCGGCAAGGTGTTGGTCGAGAAGCGCTGATGCACCAGCGCCAGCGCGCTCTCGAAATCCTTCTCGTGCAGATCGGGATAGTACTTGCCGAGCTGGTCGGCGAGGAACATGCCCTTGTAGATCACGGTGCGACAGGACATCGAGCAGGGGTAGTAACCGGCACGTCCGCGGTCGCGGCGCTGGTAGATCGCCTGCGAGATCGACTTGCGCAGGATGTAGAGCCGGCGCTCGAACTCGTCCTCGGTCCTGGCGGTGCCGTTGCGGCCGATGAACACCTGCATGCAGGCGGGTTCGGTCGGCTTCACGGTGACGCCCAGTGAGGAATTGTCGGTCGGCACGTCGCGCCAGCCGAGCAGGGTCAGGCCTTCTTCCTTGATCTGGTCGGCGATGATGCTCTTGATGACGTTGCGCCAGGCGGTGTCGCGCGGCATGAACAGCGCGCCGATGGCGTATTCGCCGGGGTCGGGCAGCGCGAAGCCGAGCTCTTTGGCCTTGCGGGCGAAGAAGGCGTGCGGGATCTGCACCAGGATGCCGGCGCCGTCGCCGGCGCGCGGGTCGGCACCGACTGCGCCGCGATGCTCGAGGTTGCAGAGGATGCTCAGCGCGTCCGAGACGATCTCGTGAGACTTCTTGCCCTTGATGTTGGCGATGAAGCCGACGCCGCAGGAATCCTTTTCCAGGCTCGGATCGTAAAGGCCTTCAGCCGGCGGACGCGAACTGTGTTCCTGAATCGGATCGGTCGTTTTCGAGGCGACCGTCGCCGACAGCTCTTCTGCCACGATGTTTGCGCGCTCGAATTGCGACCCGTTCATGTCCTCGTCCTCTCCATGCGGCAAGCTGCCTCACCGCTATCTTCGGCGCACCTTGGGCGTTCCGCGGCACCCGCTTCTGGGTCACCGCTCGTCCGCTAGCGAGCCGCATTTTCTTAAATTCAGGCCAAGAATTCAGGCCAAGGCGCTCTTCGTCCCCGAGAACGGCTTTGCCTCCTCATCCTCGTACTTGGCCAAGGCCTCAAGCAACAGCCGCAGGTAGTGCGCCTTCTGTTCAGCCCCCATGGGCCGCGGGCCGTCCAGCGACTTCACCGCCGACTCAATTAACTCGACCGCACGATCGTTGTCGCCGCTTTCGAAATAATACTGAGCGACCGCCACATAAGACAGAAACTTGGGGCCGGCCCGGCCTTCTGGAGAGTTCAGCGCGAGGATGTGTTCGGCCAAGTCCTTGCCAATCGCAAAGCGATCAGAATGCGGGACATCAGAGTTCTTCTCCGCTGGATTAGAGAGTTGGCGGATCGCTTGCACCTTCCACAACTCGAATTGTTTTTCGATCGCATCGCGAGCCAATTGACGCATAACGGGTAATCCCGTCTGCATGTCATGGACTTTGTGCAGGGCTAGATCCTCATGAACTAGGTGAACGTCGATGTCGTCCGGCATCACTGCGACGCCCTCTTTAGCGGCCGAAAGCGCCGTCGACGAATCCTGCGCCTTCAGCGCCGGTCCAAGTTTGCCCCAGAATGCTTGCATCCGGGCTTTCTCGCGCATTTTAGATTCTGCTTCAGCGATTCGCTCCGCATCCGCTGCTTTGGCTTCATCGCTGGTGCGCCAGGTGCCATTTACGATTTTTGTAAACACGTCATACAGTTGCATAGGGTGACCGATAAAGGCGACGTGACCGTCACGGTCGATGACGAATGAGGTGGGGATAGTGGTAGAAAAACTGGGCGCCATCCAAGACTTCTTCATTTTTCCCGCGTAATCGAACGCTATCCGAAAGTTCAGCTTGGAGCCTTTCTTGGTCAACCACGCGTCCAAGTTTGTTCGCGCCTCCTCGGCCGTTGAGCCTCGCTCGGAAGCTGCAACTGCAATGACCTCAACTGCGCTATCGTTGTAATTCTCTTGCAGCTGCGCGAGATGGGGCATCTCCGCCACACATCCGCCGCACCAAGTTGCCCAAAACTCGACTATATACAGCGTACCCAGCTTAAAGTTGGTGAGGGGCTCGCCACGTACCCAGCTTTCCACCCTGATCGGAGGAGCTGGCGACTCCATACGAAGAATCATGTTGTTCTCCAAAGCTGCCCAAACCTTGTCGCGATTGTTTGCGCAAGCTCGTTTGTCTCTAAGAAACGCGGCACGAGTTCAATGAACGAGAGAGCACGTCTGCATGCACTCCGCCTGACACCGTGCTCAATCTCAGCAGCAATGGCCGTGCCAACGCCAGCAACGAACATCACGCACCTGATTCGGTCTAAGATTGCCTCGGCGGCTCAACACGACGTGCGTTTGTAGCTGGCGGTCTCGTTCGATGTCAGACATCGGACGCGGGTCGTGCGCTTCGGGCCGCGGGGTTTGTGGCCCGCCCATCACGACGATCGCTCCTGGCGTTTTGATGATCGCTGCCGCAACCGCCGGCGCGCGGCACCGGCAAATAGCTGTTAGTATGAGCCTCGCTCGCTTTGTCCGTCTGATTGCGCTCCTCCTACTCGGTGTTCCTGCTTCCTAAAGAAAGCGCGGCCGCGGCTGCTGGAAGATAATCCTGTCGCCGAATTGAGCGCCTGCGGAACGTACAAAAGGCAATTCGAACTTTAAATCGCGAGCTTTTGTGAGGATACATTCTAAAGGGCAGACAAGAAGCAGACAAGACGCAGTCCAGTCACGGTCCTGGAAGATCACGCGCAGTACCGGGCTGAGATACAGCACGCAAGTGAGGTGATAGAGTTGGTGAAGAGAAACGGTCGTTATCAAAGTCCCGGCGAGACACTAACTCCACCATGCGTTGGTTCAAGCGCGCAGGATCTCGAATCGGTCGTGCGGGAGTTCTGGACGTCGGTCAGATCGCCCTCGCTCTGGTCGATATCGTACGAATGTCATTTGGCAATTGCGTCAGCTGGCTGACGCCTCCCCGTCCTACCAGCCAATCTTGCTCTTCAGAAATTCAAAGCCGAGCACCTCGAAGCCGGCGCGCTCCTTGTTGTCCTTGCCGTAGCCGTGGCCGCCGGCGGCCGGCTCGTAGAACCAGGCTTCGTAACCCATCGCCTGCAGCTTTGCCGCCATCTTGCGCGCGTGGCCGGGATGGACGCGGTCGTCGCGCCGCGTGGTGGCGATCAGGATCGGCGGATAGGGCTGGCCGGGTTTTGCGTTGTGATAGGCGGAGTAGGTCTTCAGCCAGTCCCATTCCTCCGGCTTGTCGGGATCGCCGTATTCCGCGATCCAGCTCGCGCCGGCGAGCAGCTTGGTGTAGCGGCGCATGTCGATCAGCGGGATGGTGCAGAACAGCGCGCCAAAACGCTCCGGGTAGCGCACCAGCATGTTGGTGATCAGGATGCCTCCATTTGATCCGCCTTCGGCTGCAATGCGCTTTGCTTTCGTGACGCCACGGCGCACGAGGTCGGCGGCAACGGCTGCAAAATCGTCGTGCGACAGTTTTTTGCCGGCGAGCCGGCCGGCATCGTGCCAGCGCGTGCCGAACTCGCCGCCGCCGCGCAAATTCGCCTGCACCGAGGTACCGCCGCGTTCCAGCCATAGCTTGCCGAGCGATGGATCGTAGTAAGGCTTGACCGAATGGCCGAAGCCGCCATAGGCGCTCATATAGACCGGCGCATCGCCGGTCTCGCCGGCGGGGCCGGTCTGGACATAGGGAATGCGCTCGCCGTCGATCGAGATCGCCTCGTGCTGCGTCACGACAAGGCCATCGGCGGTGAACGTCTTCGGCGCCTGCTTCAACACGGTCGGGCTTTCGACGCCGCGCTCGATCAATAGCAGCGAGGGCGGCGTCAGGGGACCCTGCACATTGGCAAGCAAATCGCCATTGCTCTCGGATGCATGACGATCGAGCGGCCAGACGTCGACGACGCCGATGTCGGGGAGGCCGCCGAGTGTCTCGCGGCTCCAGCCTGTGGCTGACGGCGTGCAAATCTCGAATCGCGGCCTGAGCTCGTCGAGGATCGAGAGCACGAGCTTCCCAGCGGTCCAGAAGAAGCCTTGTAACGCGGTCCGCGGTCCCGGCTCGAACAGCAGCGTGAAGTCGCGGCTGCCGGCCATGAACGCCGGGAGCGAAATGCCGAGCACGGCGTCAGCGGCATAGGTTCGTCCTTCGCTCGACCAGGCCTCGCGCAGCTTGATCGCGAACCAGTCGCTATGCGCCTGCAGCCAGATGCCGGTCGGCAGGTCGAGCTTTTTCGTGGTGCCGGCTTCATCGCGCAGCCAGATGGCGTAGTGGAAGAAGTCGATCTGGTCGGTGATCCAGGTGCGCGGCCTAGCTCCGGTGTCGTCGGCGCTGCCATAGACCATCATACGATCGGCCGTGGTCTCGAAGATCACTTGCGCCTGATCGACAGGCTGGCCGCGCCGCCACAACCGAACGGTCCTCGCATATCCGGAGCTCGTGACCATGCCCTCGCCATAAGCGCTGGACAGCAGCAGCGTATCCGGATCGAGCCAATCGACGCCACCCTTGGCTTCCGGCAGTGCGAAGCCGTCCGCGACGAAGCTCCTCGTGTCGACGTCGAATTCCCGCAGGGTGACGGCGTCGCTGCCGCCGCGCGACAGGCTCAAGATGACTCGCGAACTTCCCGGCCGCGAGCTGATAGAACTCAGCAGCCAGTCTTCACGTTCGCTCGCCGCAAGCCGGTCGATGTCCAGCACGGTCTCCCACGCCGGCCGCGGTTTCCGAAACTCCGCGAGCGAGGTTTGCCGCCACAGGCCGCGCGGGTTCGTGGCATCCTTCCAGAGATTGTGCAGATGCTCGCCGCGCCGGCTGACATAGGGGATCTTGTCGGGCCGATCGTAGATCGCGGCGAGCGTATCGCGGTCGCGTTCGAACGCCGCTCCGCCAAACACCCGTACCGTTCTGCTATTCTGCCGCTCGACGAAGTTCAACGCCCGTCCGCCTTCGATCTTTTCCAACCATAGATAGGGATCATCATCTGGAGTCGAGGCCGTTGGCCTTTCAATCCGCGACTTCAACGGCACACCTTTTTTGACCATGATTCACTCCAAGCTTAGCATTGACGCGCACTTTCGACAGGGTTCAAGGCTTCGCGCCGTACATGTCGTCGGCTCGATGCCGGATCTCCCGAGCTACCTTTGTCTCTGGCAAACCACCCCTGTTCATAGCGAGAGAAAAGTCGGTTCAAGCAGCTGGCGCGTGGGTCTGACAGTTTGTCGGGCAGACCCGGGCGCAGGCGCTGCAGCCGATGCAGGCCCCCTCGTCCTTCATCACCATGATCTTCTTTTCGACCTCATCGTCGTCCTCATCGAGATCGATCATCTCGCCGTCCTCGCTCAGACCCTTCAGCGTCATGACCTCGCGGCCGCAGACCTTGTAGCAGCGGCCGCAGCCGATGCACTTGTTTGGATCGATCCAAACCAGGTAATCCGGCCTCCAATCGCGGCCGTCGCGGGTCCTGAATGACATGGCTTGAGGTCCGTTATGCTTTGTGTAGCGCCTGGAGATCCTGGCGCTTGCTTTCGAGCTCGCTGAAGGCGTCGTGGGCCTTCTGCGCCACGCTCAGGATCGCGGTCCAGTTGACAGGCAACTCCTCGGAGAGGTCGTGGAGGTCCATCTTGGCCTGGGTCGCTTTGGCCGACAGCTTCTTTATTTCCGCTTTCAGGCTTTCAACATCGCTCATACTTGCCTCAATAATTCGCCACTTCCGGGAACTCGCGGATCATCTCAACACCACTGTTGACGATTTTGTCGCCTTGGTCCGCAAGATGACAGAGATCGTTGAAACCAAAGCGATGCACGTCCCGTAGCTGCTTGCTCACGACAACGAGCCGGCCCCCGATCAGCACGATCCGGCCGAACCCTTCATGATGCATCTTCAGCATTGGCGAGATCATCACACCCGTCGCCTTCTCGATCGAAAGCGCAATGGCGTCAAAGAACAACTGCAGCCGCCATGTCGTGGCGGGGTCGGGATTGCCGACGATCGGCAGCGCACGGCGCTTGCGCTTGTCGAGAATGTAGGGTTCTAGCAGGTCGAGGTCCTTCTTGCCCTCCCAGGCGCCGTGGGTGTCCTGGGCGCGCCAGATCTTGATGAGCTCTTTGAGAAATGGCCGCTCCGCCGCGGCGGCGGCTGGAGTGATTTCACACCGATCGGGCATCCTCTTTCCTTCAGGCTTCGAAATCCACCGTACGTTCCGGGCTTTTGGTGAGCAGCTTCCGCAGCCAGGGCGGCGGCGACCCCTTCAGCACGGTTTCGAGTTTGACGCAAAGGTCGTCGATGGGCTCTGGTTGCAGCACCTTCATCGGATGGATGTTGCTCGCGACGACTCGCGCAGCACCCGAGCCGCCGATCGCCGCAACATAGAGGATTGCGCAGTCCCTGATCGCCTCGATCTTCGGCGCCAGCTTATCCTCATTGCCGTCTTCCGTGAGGTCACCGCCGAACTGAACTGCCTCAATAAACCGATGCCCGTCCGGGCCGACCTCGTAGATCGCGATGTTCTTGGCCCAGCCAAAGTGCGCATCGACGTGCTTCAAGTCCTGAGTGGCGAATGCAACTTTCATCCGTGTTTTCTCTCTCCCTGCTCAATGCAACTGGGGCGGATGGACCTGCAGGTCACCGCAGGTGATGGCCAGGTGTCGGGCGTCGGCCCATGGTTGGTTTCGCGGTCGGTGATGATCAGATTGGCGATATCAAAGATCAGATCGCGCGTGCCGCGATAGCCAACGGTCGTGAGGTGCGCAGCGCCAAGGCGATCGAACATCGGAAAGCCCACCCGGAGGAACGGAACATTGAGTCGCGAAGCGGCCTGCCGACCATGTGAATGCGACATCAAGAGGTCGCAGTCACGTGACCTTGCAAGCTCTTCAAGATCCTCCAGATCGCCGATCAGGATGTCCTCGGTCCTGACCCGCTGGAGCACCGGTGAGTTCGTCGTCGTCACCGCAGCCGTTACCTGCGCCCCCATCTCGTGGAGGAAGCTGGAGAGATCGAATAACAAGTCCGGCTCGGCGCCGATCGCGAGCTTGCGGCCGCCGATATGGAAATGGGCATCCAGCATGGCGTCTGCCAGCTGTCCACGCTGCCGGCGATATTTCGAAGGCACCGACCGGCCGCTGATCTCGCTCAGAAACGCGATGAATTCGTCATTTGGAATAAGGCCGCAGAGCCGCTCGAACAGACGGAACGGCGTGCCTGTCCGCGCCCGCATGATCTCGGCCGCACGGCGCATTTGCGCGCCGATCGCGATCGTCCAGGCCGCCTGCCCCATGGTCGCGATCTCGTCCAATCCAATGCCGCCGATCGTGGTCGGCGTGAATTCGTCGGGGATGTGGCCATCAAGCGAACCGGCAACGTCCGGCAGGAAGGAGGGCTTGAGCCCAAAATCCTCAAAGATCGTGCGAAGCTCGTCGAGATCGCCGGGCGTGAGGTGGCAGCCAGGTAGCACGTTGACGCGGGAGCCATCGCGCGGTCTCGCTGCGTCGACGGGAGCCACGAGCACCTCGATCATCCGCGCCACTGTCTTGCCCCAGCCATCCTGAAAGGCATCCTTGAAATCCGGCGTCGAGACGTAGACAAGGGGAAGCTTTTCGAGCTGCGGATGCTTCTGCCGGATCAACCGGATGAAGGCCTCGACGTCATCGCCGTTGGTCTCGGTGACGCCAGTCGAATTGATACCAATGATCTCGGGCTCGACGCGATTGTAGATGTTGAGGATCGCCTGTTCGAGATTCTCGTGACCGCCGAGCACGGTGGCAACCTCGCTCATGGCGGTCGTCTGCATCGGCACGGCTTCGTTGAAATGGCGCACGAACAGCGTCAGCCCGAAGGAGGCGCAACCTTGCGGGCCGTGCAAAAGCGGCATCGCGCCGCGCAGGCCCATGAAGGCAAATGAGCCGCCGATCGGCTGGCTCATCTTGAGCGGATTGACCGAACAGGCTTTCTTCGAGGCAGTGACGATCGCCATGTCGTTCTCCTACTCCGCCGCCTGCAGCGCCGGGGGCTGGAGATCGGAATGAATGTCCTTACAAGCAAGACACCTTGCGGTGGAATTGGTGCACGACTTGGCGGGTTCGACGAGGTTCGGGCCATGCGCCGCAATCGCGCTCTCACCATCGCCGACCTCACTTTTGTTGGAGAAACTTATCGTCTTGACGCCGTTCGTGTTCGCGCCCCGAACTGGATCAACCGCTTGCGCATGCATCTGCGCAACCGCCTTTGCCTGACGCTTCCAATCGAACTCATCCCAGGGCGCGGCTTGGCGGAGCTGATGCCATATCGGATTGTAGAGCGCTTTCTCGATCTCCTCCATGAGCTTGACGATCCCGACATAGCCCATATAGGCGTGGCAGCGCTCCTGGTTGATATCGAGCCATGGCGTCGCCGCCTTTAGTGCGACGAATTGCGACTTGCCGCCCGAGAGCATGATGTCGGCTTTTGCGCCCTTGAGCATCTTGTAGATCTCGTGAGGTGACATGTCCTCGATCATATGGGCGTGCTGGCCTATTAATTCCTTGATACGTTCCTTGTCCTTCTCGGTCGATTTCTTCACGGACGTGCCGACGATTTCGAGCCCGGCCTCCTGCAAAGCGGCCACCATCGACCAGGATTTCACGCCACCGGTGATGAGAACGACCCTCTTGCCGGCAAACCGCGGCTTGAAACGTTCGATCGCAGTCCAGGCTTTGGTCTCTTCGCGTGCGATCAGGGCTTGCGTTCGTTCCATCAGCTCAGCCGGCGCGCCACGTTCGATCAGCATGCGCGCAATCTGGCGCAGTGAATCGCTGGAATCCTCAATACCGTAGAACGAGCCTTCAAAAAACGGGATGCCGTAGCGCTGCTTCATCTTGCTTGCGACGTTGATCATTGCCTTTGAGCAGACCATCATCGCGGCTTTGGCTCGGTGCGAACAAGCGACCTCGCGATACTTGCCGTCCCCCGAGATGCACGACAGGATCCGAATTCCGAGTTCATCGAGCAGCGGCTTGACCTGCCAGAGCTCACCGGACAGGTTGTATTCGCCGATGATGTTGATGTCATACGGAGTGGTGTAATCGGGCTCTCCAGTACCGATGACGTGCTCCAGCAGTGCTTCGCCTGCGAGCTTGTTACCAAGGTTCTTCGACCCCACAAATCCCGGTGCATTGATGGGAATGACCGGTTTGCCGAATTTGGCAGAGGCCGCCTTGCAGACCATATCGATGTCGTCACCGATCATTGCGGGCACGCATGTCTGGTAGACGAAGATGGCCTGCGGGTTGTATTTCTCTGTGATCTCCTTGACTGCCCTGTACAGCCGCTTCTCGCCGCCGAACACGACGTCGGTCTCGCTCATGTCAGTGGTGAAGCTTCTGCGCCACAGATCGGAGCCGGAGGAGGCGGAACCGCGATTGTCCCAGGAATTGCCCTCACAGGCGATTGGACCATGCACAAGATGGGCGACATCGGTGAAGGGCTGCAGTGCGATTTTGGCGCCATCGAAGGCACACCCGCCGGCGGCGCCGCCCGGCTTCAGCTGCTTGGTGCATCCATTCTTGCGCTCGACGTTCGACTTGCTCGCGTTCCTGGCGCAGCCCGGTTCGTTAAAGACGTCCTGTATGGTCGTGGGAAGCGAAGTCATGGTGTCTCTTTCGGGGATGTCAAGACACCGCACAGACCAAGAGGATGGCCGGCGGATAACCTGTGATCCCCGCCACAGCGCCGCTGTTCCTGCGGACGATGAGGCGGGGCGCTCGCCTTAGCGTATGATGTCGAAGCTGTAGTCTGTCTTGCCAACCGAGCTGGTTTTTCTATCGATCTCATCAAAGATCTTGTCGAGAATCTTGACCAGCACATTCATGCCACCCTGATAGCCCCACACTGGATAACGATGGTGATGATGGCGATCGAAGATGGGAAACCCGATGCGGATTAGTGGCGTTCCAGTGTCACGCTCGAGATACTTGCCGTAGGTGTTACCGATCAGGAAGTCGACCGGTTCTGTGAACAGGAGCGAACGCATGTGCCAGAGATCCTTGCCTGGGAAGGCGCGGCAGTTTTTACCGAACGGCGAGCTCGCGAACAGCGCCTGCATCTTCTGCTCCCAGGCCTTACTCCCGTTCGTCGACAGCACGTGGGTCGGCTCAGCGCCGAGCTCCAGCAAGAATGCGGCCAGGCCATAGCAGAGGTCCGGATCGCCGTAGATCGCGAACTTCTTGCCGTGAACATGCGCGCTGGAGTCAGCCATTGCGTCTACCAGACGCCCGCGCTCCCGCTCCAGGGCATTTGGAATTGCCCTGTTGGTGATACGCGACAGCGTCATCAGGAACTCGTCCGTGGCGCTGACGCCCAGCGGGTGATTGAAGGCGACGACCTCCTGGTCGTGCCCCTTGATGAAGGCCAACGTCTTCTCCGTACAATATTGCTGCATGGAAATGGTTGCTTTCGCGTGGACTGCGTTCGCGGCATCCTTCAGTGTGGTGCCGCCATCATACATGCGGAACTCGCCGTCGGTGGGGGTGTCGAACACGTCACTGTTATCCGCGAGGATCGTATAGCCGATCCTCATCAGCTTGAAGATGCGCTTTATCTCACGGATGTTGCCGACAGTGTAGCCGTCGAAGCCACCGATGAAGTTGATCGTGTTGTTCGCTCTGCGCTGGAGTTTTGGCGCCGTGCCGGCTTTGCCATCCCAGAAATGCTCGAGGATGCCCTTGAGCGTGTTGTCGTAGCCCGTAACGTGGCTACCGACGAATGCAGGAGTGTGAGCGAATGGTACGTCGTAGTCCGCGGGGACTGAACCTTTTTCCTTTGATGTTTTGATGAAGGCGTTGAGGTCGTCGCCGATGACTTCCGCCATGCAGGTCGTCGCGACCGCGATCATCTTCGGCTTGTACATGTTGTAGCTGTTGGCAAGCCCGTCGGTGAGATTGTTGAGGCCCCCGAACACAGCCGCGTCTTCCGTCATGGACGAGGAGACGCATGAGGTCGGCTCCTTGAAGTGCCGTGACAGATGGCTGCGATAATACGCGACGCAGCCCTGTGAGCCATGGACGAACGGCAGTGTGCTCTCGAACCCGAGCGCGGCGAACACCGCACCTAGCGGCTGGCAAGCCTTCGCCGGATTAACGGTTAGCGCCTCGCGGGCGAAGTTCTTCTCGCGGTATTCGGGCGTCTTGGACCATTCTTTGATACGGTCGACTTCGGCGGGATCGTGCGGATTCTCAAATAGCGCCTTCTTATTGGCCAGCATCTGCTGGTATTCGTCTCCCCGGAAAAGCTCAGAGTGGTCGAGTATGTGTTCGGCGTTCTGTGTCATCATGGCACTCTTTGGGTTCTTGTGTTCGTTCTCCTGCCCTTGCCCTCCGCTGCGGAAGAAAGGGCCCGGGCGTCGGCGTTCCTATTCCGCCGCCATGAGGCTCGGCCGCGGAGCGTCCTTCCAAGGTGCCGTGGTCTTCCCCCAGATCGGGGAATTGATCGCCATGTCCATGTCGCGGGCGAAGATCGCGAAGCCGTCGTAGCCGTGGTAGGGACCCGAGTAGTCCCAGGAATGCATTTGACGGAACGGCACGCCCATTTTCTGGAAGACGTATTTTTCCTTGATACCGGAACCTACGAGGTCTGGCCGGATCTTTTCGACGAAGCGCTCGAATTCGTAGCCGGTGACATCGTCGTAGATCAGCGTGCCATCTTTGACGTAGTGCTGAGCGGTGCGTTGGTAGTCATCGTTATGCCCGAACTCATAGCCTGTGCCGACAACATCCATGCCGAGGTCCTCGTAGGCGCCGATGACGTGGCGAGGACGTAAGCCGCCGACGAACAGCATTACGGTCTTGCCTTCGAGCCGCGGCCGGTATTTCGCGGTCACCGCGTCGACAAGCGGCTGATATTTCGCGATGACGCGCTCGGCGCCTTCTTTGATCTTATCATCGAAGAAGCTTGCAATTTTGCGCAGCGACTCCGCGATTTTTGAAGGCCCGAAGAAGTTGTACTCGCACCAGGGAATCCCGAACTTTTCCTCCATGTGCCGTGAGATGTAGTTCATCGAGCGATAGCAATGCAATATGTTGAGCTTCGCCTTCGGCGTCGCCTCCAATTCAGCCAGAGATCCATCCCCGGACCACTGGGCGATGACGCGCAGACCCATTTCTTCGAGCAGGATCCGTGAGGACCAGGCATCGCCGCCGATGTTGTAGTCGCCGATAATCGCAACATCATATGGCGTCGGCTCAAATCTAGAGCTGGCCTCTGGGGCGCTCTTGTCGAAGATCCAATCTCGAACTGCGTCGTTCGCGATGTGATGGCCGAGCGATTGTGACACGCCACGAAAACCCTCGCACCGCACAGGCACGATGGTTTTTCCGCCATATTCCTTTGACTTTTCTCTGGAGACCGCCTCGATATCGTCGCCGATCAAACCGATCGGACATTCGGACTGAATGGTGATGCCCCTGTTGAGAGGAAATAGCTCCTGGAGCTCATCGATGAGTTTGGTGACCTTTTTATCGCCGCCGAACACGATATCCTTTTCCTGGAAATCGGAGGTGAACTGCAGTGTCACGAAGGTGTCGATGCCGGTCGTGCCGACGTAATAGTTGCGCCGCGAGCCCCATGAGTACTGACCACAGCCGACCGGACCGTGGCTAATGTGGATCATGTCCTTGATCGGCCCCCAGACCACGCCCTTGGACCCTGCGTAGGCGCAGCCACGGATGGTCATCACGCCCGGAATGGACTTGATATTCGACTTGACGCCACAATCCGACTTCCCCGCCTCGTGAACACTGAGATGTTTGGCGCGCCTTTTGGCGGTCTTCTCTGGGTAGACCTTCAACACCTCATCGATTAGCTGCTTGTTGCGCGCCTTGATCTCAGCGACGCTCTGGGTAGTTGCTCGGCTCATACAAATTTCCTTTCGATTGTCGTCTCAAATCAAGAAGCGACGCTTTTCCGGTAGACCGACGGATTTCCGATCCGGCGTTCAGGTGTAAAGCGTGGAATCTCCGTGACCGGTCCTACCGATCGCAACTTCGCAGCCTTCTGGACCATGCGGCAGCGGTCGTTCACGATCTTGTAGTTCATCTCGGCTGAGCGCTTGCGAGCGCGGTGTGTGTGACGCTGTTGATTTGTCGACGGGATCGCTGACCAAGACGCGTCTCGGTGAAGTCATGCCTGCTCTCCAGCGGTTGGTCATATCGGCTTCTTTACTCACTGCCTGCCATCAGGGGCGTGGCCCTCTGCATGTTGATGCAAAGGGCTAACAGCCGCCTCTTGCGCAGGGGTCTGCAACGAGTGTGCCAGCGCTGGTTGAATACAAAAACCCACGTCTGTAGAGATAGATAGCTGGCAGGATGCGGATTGTTAGAAACCTGACCCTGTCTGGCACCGACAGGCATACCCGCTAACGCCCTGTCTGAAACAAAACAATCAGTTGCGCTCTCCGCGAAATCGACGCCGCCAAAGATCGGTTATTCGCTGCATCGAAGGTCGAGTCAGGGACGAAGAAAGATATCGCCAAGGAGACATCGCTCACCTCGAACATCACCGAGCACCTGCATTTCGGGATCGGACTCATCGCCGCCATCATCGCGCTTTCCGCTTTGATGAGCATGTCCGTCGGATTTGGTCGGAATGATCCCGCTGGCCGCGGCGTACCTTCTGCCAACCATCATCGCCTTCTAGGTTCGGCATCACTACGCCTGGGTGTTGGCCATCCTGAACGTCGTCTTTGGCTTCACCGTGCTCGGCTGGCTTGGGTTCTTCGTGTGGGCGCTGATTGGTCCTAGGAAATCCGCATTGGACGCCATGTCACAGCGTTCGGCACTCGGCCTGGCGAAGACTCCAGCCGGGGATCCCGCTTTAACGATGTCCGATTACGATCTGCGCTCCGGATGGAAGATGCCCGTCTTGCAAGCCGAGATCTTCTTCGAGAGAGAGGGAGCCCCGGTGGAATCAGCCGAATCCATCAAGCTGCCGCGCGCGCCTTCCTCGCTTCTGTAGCGACGAGTTGGCTGCGCTCAGCCGCCAGTCGGTTCACGACCTGGCGTTCGACCTGCTCACGATCCCTTTGGAGCTTCTCGCGCTCCTGCTGGGGCGCTTCGGTCTCTCGGGCGACCTCCGCGTCCTTGCTCGCCCACTTGTTCCTGGAAACGCGGGTGGGTCTCTGCGAGAAGAGGGTCGGCGAGGGATTCAGTCAGCCGAATGTTATCATTGCAGTTCGGGCACTACAGGGTGGGTTCATGAGCGGTTTTGGCCGCCGTCGCGTTAGATGTCATGAACCCTCCCCTTTCGGCAGCTCCTAGGCCGGAATAAACGTGATCCGGCCCGCTCTGCCACTCTTCCGACGTGGCTTTACCGTTATTTCGACGTCCTGATCGAACGCCGTCAGCATACGCAGCAACTTTTCCACCGAAACCAGCCTGAACTGCCCCCGAAGCAGCTTGGAAAGATTGGGCTGCTTCACGCCCACCAGCTTCGCGGCTTCGGTCTGCGTGATCTCCCGCTCCGCCATCAACCGCTTCAGTTGTACGACGAGGGCAGCCTTGAGTTGGTGCTCGTGGGCATTCGGCAGGCCGAGATCAGTAAAAATGTTGCCGGAGCCCCGGCTGTGGGCGGGCAGCTTCTTCTTCGTGCTCATCATCGGGCTGGCTTTTTTCCTTGTGGATAGCTTCGGTGCCGCGCAGGCTCTGCCGAAGAGATGCCCCCTTCTGCGAGGCCAGTTCGTCCCTGATGCTGATCGGTGCCCTAAAGAGCTGCTGATCGCCTCGGGTGAAGGTTAATTTGAACGCTCTACCGCGCTCGAGTGCCTTCGGAGTTTTAGGTTAACTTGTTGCGGGTGCTCGTCTTGGAGGACGGCACACAGGCCGGGAGCACGTATTGTGTGAGGCGAAGAGTATGGACAGTAATTGGTGCGTCCGAGCGCCAGCGGAAATCAGAGTAAGACACGAGTCACTTCCATAGAAGAGATTCTGGCCAATCTGTGAACTCCAATTCGAAGCTACGTAGGCCAGTGAGTTTGGTCGTGAATTTAAGGGTCTTGCCTGAAAGGGCGGCCAATGAGCCAGATGCGAACTTGAATACTGCCGTGCCGGAAGTTGCGACCGCAACGCCTTGCTCGCCTTCCATGCTAGAGAATCCGGTCGCCTCGGAGAGTTGCCCAATTGCAACTCCCTCCAGCGCGCGGTGAAATTCCAGGGAGGCCAAGTATGTTCCTTTGTCAGCAGCCCACTCGCTGACCGACACTGCTGTGATCCCCGCGTCGCTCAAGAGACCATCCGCGATCCGACAGCCATATTGAACCGTAAGAATGGCCCGCTCATTCCGAACTCCGACCGGCTCTCGATCGGCGGCAGTGATGGTGCATGCGTACCGCCTTGTGCCCGCAACTGCGCCCGTGCTTGGCCCGAGTAACTCGAAAGCGGAACATAATACAAAAGCGAGAACGGGTTTTGTCATTCGGCTACACCTGGTCTGGAAATATCGTTCGCCTGCTCTGTACAATCTGACGCTACGGCCGATTCAAGCTTCTTCGATCGTTCTGTCGGATGACAGGCCACCGCCGGAGGGATACAGATCGCCCCGTTTCTGCGACACCGCGGTCACCGTGAGTAGCCTGGATGGGCGCCTCGAACGGTTTCATTGTCGGCCTCACGGTGCGCAGCCGGGCCAGCACGTCGGTGAACCACGGCTGTGGACCGACGCCTTTCAGCTCGGCGGCGGCCATGAGGGGCGCGACGGCCCGCGGCGCCGGAGCGCTACGTTCCTGACGCAGGCGCAGGCGTTCTGTAGCGGACGCCATTTTCCGCGGAATGACCCCGCGGCGCAGGTCCGGAATTTTGCTTCACAGTGTCAATGTAAAAGGAAACGTGGTCGCTAGGAGCCGTTCAAAGGCAGACTGCCGCTCAAGCAGACGCTCTTCGAGGATCTTACGCTCGAGATCACTTAGCTCGCTTTGAAGCCTTCTGCGATAGCGCCAAATGTCATTCCGCACGTATCTGATCTCATTCAAGCGATCGTCAATCGAAGCCATCACGGATACCGTATCCAACTTGAACCAGCCATGGACAACTGGTCAACACGTCCTTCCTCGGTAAGACGCCGATGAGATCTCACGACCTGGCCATCTGCGGACATGATGTCACGATCTTGCTCCCAGCAAGTCCTCTTGTATCGCAGTCTTTCAACGCAAGAGCACGAAGTGACGGTTGCTTCTGCAGAAGTTCAGCGTTTTTTGCCATGAGCGCGCAGGATTTCAAAAGCCGGCTTAGCCCGTGGATGGACCGAATGGCTATCTTGTTCCAACCAACACCCGGCCGGATCACGTGTCAGGCCGGCCACTTAAGCGCGTGCCGAATGGGAGTATCGACTAATCGGACGGTCGCACCGTCAAGCTCTGGTAACCGCGCCTTTCAGATTTGAGGTCAGCAATTGCCATGCCAGCGAACCTCAGGTGAGATTGAAGACAAGCCATGTTCAGGCTCGAGGGCTCGTCTGTTACAAACGAGCGGGATTTCGCGGCGGCGGCGCGCCAGAGCAGCCCGGATAGGGCTCAACGAAATCTTGAGCGATGCGAACCGCCGGGCGCCTCGGCTCAGTGTCTCGCCACACCTGCGTAGATCTTATTACCGCCGTTCCCGCGTGCGGCCCGCAAGCTGGCAATCGGATCTCATCACAAAAGTCTCTGTGCGATGATGTCTAGCCGGGACTGGCGCTTGTCGCATCTGTGACACCGCATGTAGTCATCAAAGCAAGACATCCGACGTTGTTTGTTCGCCCGGACTCGTTCTGCAACTAAATCAGCAGATTGCATGTCAGATGCAACTGGCATCGCGGTTGCTATTGTCCAGCCACACCGTGAGCGCGACCAGCGGTGTAAGACGGAACATCAACTTCGCGGGAGCGTATTGGCCACCCAATCGCTTAATGGAGCACCGATGCGGCCACCGGACAGCTTACCCTTTTGCGGCACACCTGTTGTAGTCAGATCGATCATCACGCCGAAGGTTGAGGCGCGAGTCTGATCTACCAACACGAACGTCGTGATCTCGCTCAAAGCGAACTCGCCAATCAAATAAGGGCCGAAAGCTTCGTGGGCGAACGCCGGCAGTGAGCACCTCGAAATCGCACATTTGATGCAGTCTCGCTTGCAGACGATCCGGTGCATGCTGCGCCGACCGGTTGAAGCAACGGAGGGTGGCATCGTTTTCGACTGTTCCTTGATTAACAATCAGAACTGATGAGGCGGGTGAATGAACAAATCGATCCGGGAGCTTCGGCTTGTGGCTGAAGCATCTGTTTTGGCGATTGGGCTGCTGATGTCGTCAGGAGCTAACGCGGACGATGATCTGATGAGAACCGCCAAGCAGATCTTCCATCCGATCCCCTCAGTCATTCCTGCGGTAAAGGACAATCCAGTCACGCATGAAAAGGTCGAGCTTGGCAAGTTGCTGTTCTTCGATCCGCGGCTATCGGCAAGCGAGATCATTAGCTGCAATACGTGCCGCAATCTCGGCAGCGGCGGAGTCGATGCCGGTCCGACCTCCGTCGGTCACGGCTGGAAGGTCGGCCTACGTCGGGCCCCAACCGTCTACAACGCAGTGTTCAATGCGGCGCAATTCTGGGACGGACGCGCCGCGGACCTCAAGGCGCAAGCCACCGGCCCTGTGCAGGCGAGTGCCGAAATGAATGCGACTCCGGATCATGTGCTCGACACCTTGAACTCAATGGCCACCTATGTCGCCCTGTTCAAAAACGCTTTCCCCAACGAAGCCAGACCAGTCACCTTCGAAAACTTTGCGAAGGCAATCGAGGCTTTTGAAGCGACTCTCATTACACCTGCGGCCCCATTCGATCAGTATTTGGAGGGCAATACACATGCTCTCAATGATCAGCAGAAGTCAGGGTTGGCGCTGTTTATAGAGAAGGGATGCTCCGCTTGCCACAATGGAATCAACATCGGTGGACAGGCCTACTTCCCATTCGGCATGATGAAAAAGCCTGACGCAAGCCTGCTTCCGGCCGCCGATAAGGGCCGGTTCGCGGTCACCAAGGCAGTCGGTGACGAATATGTCTTCCGCGCGGCGCCCTTGCGGAACGTCGCGTTGCGAGCCCCTTACTTTCATTCGGGCCAAGTTTGGAGCCTGAAGCAAGCTGTTGCCCTGATGAGTGAAATCCAGCTCGGCGCCAAGCTTAGCGATGAGGAAGAGAACGATATCGTAGCGTTTCTGAATTCGCTGACCGGGCGGGTATCTAAGATCGAGTATCCGATACTACCCACGCGTACGAACACGACGCCAAAGCCTTCTATAGACAGATAGGATTAACAGCACCGGCCTCATGCTTTGCTGTAGCAGATGCGATGCACGTACCCGGCGTCCCGCAATGACGTCAAAATGAATGATCCCGTGCTGTCACTCATAACCAGGCACATAAAAAAGCGCCCGGCCTACTCGGGAGGCCGGGCGAAAGTCACGCAGGAGCGACGCTGCTTTACGCATCGCACCAGCTTTCGTCGGTAGGGAGGACTACCGGCGATCGCTTTACGGCGAGGGCATTCGCCGTCAAACAACGAGAAGCGGATATCGCCTCAGCGAAATCTGGAGCCGCTTGCCTTCCGCTCCTGTGGGACACTTCAGGACTTGCCGACCACTCGCCCGCGTCCGGCTGGCAAGGCAGTGCCTTGATCGAACTGGGATCCTTCGCGCAAGCGGCTTGGGCGCCGCGCCCTGAAACTCAAGCGGCCGCTTGCCGTCGCGCAGCAGCATTTGGCATCCCCAAAACACCAGCAACGCTCGATTATCTTCCCGAAGATCGTGCCAAGGCGCCAATTTCGTATGACATTCCGTAAGGGCGGTAAAATAGATTGTTGTGATGGGACGCATCCACGCGATGGATAAATGAAAAAGTAGGGCTAACGCTAGCGTCGAGCGTTAATGACTTCGATCGGCATCGCCGGCAGGCTATCGGCCGTCGGATCGAGAATCGAGCTTGTCGCCGGCTGTATGCGACCGCCTCGGCCAATGCCAGCCGGCATTCCCCGTCTCTGGGAACTTTGGGAAGCTCGCAAGGACATCGCAGGCCCCCAAAGCGTGTGCATCTCATTCACAAAAGCGTGGCGAAACGCTCCGCATCATCATGGCTCAGCCCGCAACTCGCGTGCGGCGGCCACCATATTGACGAGCGTGGGACGCACCTCCTCCCACTTTCGAGTTTTCAGTCCGCAGTCGGGATTGATCCAGAGTTGCCGATCAGACACTCGCTGCCGCGCCAACACAATCAGCTGCTTGATTTCCGCCGCTGCGGGAATGCGCGGTGAATGAATGTCATAGACGCCGGGCCCGATCTCATTAGGATATTTGTAGCTCTTGAAGGCGTCGAGCAATTCCATTCTAGAACGCGAGGTCTCGATTGAAATGACGTCGGCATCCATTGCTGCGATCGCATCGATGATTTCGTTGAACTCGGAATAACACATATGGGTATGGACCTGGGTTCCGTCGGCCACAGCGGAGGAGCAAACGCGGAAGCTGTCTACTGCCCAATCGAGATAGTTCTTCCACTGCGATTTGCGTAGCGGCAATCCCTCCCGCAACGCAGCCTCGTCGATCTGGATCATGGTCGCTCCAGCCGCCTCAAGGTCGATGACCTCATCTCGGATCGCGAGAGCGATCTGTCGGCATGTCTCGCTCCGCGAGACGTCGTCACGGACAAACGACCAGTTCAGGATCGTCACCGGTCCGGTCAGCATAGCCTTGATGGGCTTTTTGGTCAGAGACTGCGCATAGCGCCACGATTCAACGGTCATAGGCTTCGGCCGGGAGACATCTCCGAACAGGATGGGCGGACGAACGTACCGCGAGCCATAAGACTGAACCCAACCGTGCTTGGTGAAAGCGAAACCCAACAGCTGCTCGCTGAAGTATTGAACCATGTCATTGCGCTCGAACTCACCGTGTACGAGCACGTCCAGGCCGATATCTTCCTGCCACTGGACGGTACGGGCTGTCTCCGCTTTCAGAAGCTGCTCGTACTGCGTGTCATTCAGCGCTCCCCGCGCATGAGCCGCACGCGCATTCCGGACGTCGGCCGTTTGCGGAAATGATCCGATGGTTGTCGTTGGAAAATCGGCAATGCGAACGCGACGCGCTGGACGTCGGCACGCTGGGTGAACGCGCTGCGACGGCGACGCATGCTATCGTCGATCGCGGCCATTCGTCCGGCGACATTCGCATTGTGGATCTTGGGCGATGTTTCGCGGGTGACGGCTGCGTCCTCCGAGAGCGCGAGTTCATCGGCCACCTCGGCAGCATGGCCGGCCAGCGCTTTGCCCAATATCGAAAGTTCCTCGATCTTCTGAACTGAGAACGCCAGCCACGTCTTCAGATTGGGATCGAGATCGGTCTCTAGCTCAATGTCGATCGGAACATGAAGCAGCGAGCAGGAGGGAGCAATCTGAACACGGTCCCTGCCCAGTTTCTTGACCATAGGATCAAGTTGGTCGAGCAGCGCCGGGAGATTGGAGCGCCACGCGTTGCGACCATCAACGACGCCTAGCGAGACTACGAGATCTCTATGGGCTGTGGCGACAATCGCATCCGACTCGTCGGGTGCCCGAACCAGGTCGACATGAAGCCCGGCAACGGGCAAGGCCAAGGTTGTTTCAAGATTGTCGCCAACGGCCCCGAAATATGTGGCCAGCATGATTTTAAGGGCCGGCACGGCCTTAGCGAAATGAGCATAGGTTCGGCGGACAGCCGCCCGAGATGCTTCGTCGACGTCCATCACTAGGCATGGCTCGTCGAGCTGAACCCATTCAGCACCGCGCGAGGCTAGTTCGCGGAGAACATCGACATAGACTGGGAGGAGACGATCAAGCAGCGACAGCGGATTGAATGCGGGATTTACGCTTTTGCCGAGCTTCAGGAAAGTGACTGGGCCAACTAGGACGGGGCGCGTCTGGTAGCCGAGGCTTCTCGCCTCCTCCTACTCCTCGATCGGCTTCCGAGAGGAATGCTTAAAAATCTGTTCCTGGTGAAATTCCGGCACCATGTAGTGGTAGTTGGTATCGAACCACTTCGTCATCTCCTGTGCCGCTACGCCAGGCCCATGCTGAGCGTGACCACCGTCCTGAGCGCCACGCGCCATGGTGAAGTAGGTCTTGAGCGACACAGGACCTTCGGTCCAGCCGCAGACGTCGGGAATGGCGCCGACCATTACGCTGGTATCGAGCACATGGTCGTAGAGCGAGAAGTCATTCGAAGGAATAACGGTCGCACCGCGGGATTTCTGCCGTGCCCAATTAGCGGCACGAAGTCCACTCCCGGCCTCGAGGAGCTCGGCTTCGCTGGACTTTCCCGCCCAGTAGCTCTCGAGCGCGAATTTGAGTTCGCGTCGTGGGCCGATGCGTGACGTCCCCAGTGTGGCAACGGGAAGCGAAAGAATAGACATAGCTTAGACCCCACGATTGGGGCAAAGGCCATGGCGGACGCATGCAGCGAATGTCGCGTGAGCGATAGCTGCTTGGCGCACACCGGGACACCCCGCCCGTGGACGATATCTTGTCGAGGCAGGTCTCCTGGCTCGCGGGTCGTCGCTGCCGTCCGGCCTTCCCGAAGCTGCATGGCTTCAGTGACTTCGTTGGACAGCGGCTCGCCGATTACAGTTGCGGGGGCAGCGCCGGCATTGCACCGGCTTCCCTCTTAGCTCCGGATCAAACGAAATCCGAAGACCACGACGGCTGGCATTATGCGCACGAGGATCGATGCGTCAACCTACTGATTGTCACTGCGATATTGCCCAAGTGATTGCGAGCTGGACCAGGTTGGCTACGACGGTCCTTGCTCCCGGTCTGGTGAACACGCGTGGATCTGTGGAGGCTCCGCCTGTGAATGCGTTCGCGTTCAATACCCTGTTCGGGTAACCGGATGAGCTCCGCGACCGGAACGAACCCGGGCCGCTTCGATATCTGTGTGATCGCGACGGGCTTAGGAATTGCCAATGACGGATTACTCTAGGATCGCACGGATGATCAGGTCGGACTGCTTGGTGTTCGGCTGGCCCCGCGACGAGCCATGAGCTCGATCGCCTCCGTGACGTTGGTCAAGATGATCTCCTCGGTGCGGCAGGTATTCACGTGCTGAGCGACTTTGGCGCGCGCCTTCGATGCGTCCGTCGCCGCTTGGCAAGTGGAGCCTGGACGCTGGCCGGGCGATATGCAGGAACAGTTCCTGACCTCAGGATGCATGCTGAGTTGCGAAACTGGAGTAAGCGGCGAGAGCGCGGGCGGCGGGATCGCGCTATGACCCTACGCTCCATGCACTCGTGCAGGTGACCACGGGCAAGCGGAGGCCGAGCTTCTCGTACGTCTTCAGGATCTCCGGAACGATCTCGTCGCGCGAGGAGACCGTCTCTTCGGCTTCGGCGTGACGTAGTTTTAGATATTCTGCATGTCCACCTCGCCTCGGCTCGTCAGCCAGCGACGACAAGCCTCAACGCGGCCATTGGAGCATCGAAGCGGCCTTGTCCTTATTCGAGATAAATTTGACGGTGTCCTCCGACAGAGCCCTTCGAGAGCTTCTCGGAGTCGACATAGACTACTTCGTTCGCGACATAGATGAAGCCTTATGGACGCGGGCTGCTTATGCTGTCTTAGACGGGACACAGGTGTCAGGCACCGGACAGACGACCGCGCATTGCGGCGTGTCGGAATGGCCCTCGCACTCCGTACACTTTTTGGCATCGATAACGTAAATGTCGCGCTTGAGGCTGATCGCCGCGTTGGGACACTCGAACTCACATGCACCACAAACGGTGCATTGCGAAGCGACGATCTTGTAAGCCATGCCTTCCGACTCCTTAGGCGAGCGATGCCATTGGCGATCCCCTTCAAATGCCGTGCCAAACACAGACGCGCTCAATGGCGGGCAATTTGCGCAATTGTGCTGTCCCGGGTCTGAGACCATGTTGCACCTGCGACACAACAGGCCGCTTCAATTTCAAGCTATGAGAGCCCTCGGGCCCTACTCCGAGAGCCAGTCGCGACTCGAGCGCTGCGAGCTTCCGTCGGTTTGTCCGGCACGGCAGCGCGGGGCCAAGCGACGCTCGACGATTCCGAAACCGGCGCCGCGACTAAAAGCCGCAAGCCGACGCACGTCTACGCCGGATCTCGGCAAACGTCCGGCACACGCCCTGACTGGAGGTTTTGTGCAAGCCTCGCTCATGGCTGCAACGTTACCTCCGCGGATTGACTCGCTGGAGGCTTGCCAAAACGGATTTGTGCTACAATAAGCTTCGGCGTCGCTTCGGAGGGAAATGAAGTCGCGCCGGGACGAGCGACACTGGCTTTGCAAACTGACCGAGAATTGCAGTCAGCCTCATGCCTGGTGCCGAGTAAGCATGGCGGTGTGGGCGAGCGCTGCTACGTTTTGCTTGACTGTGCTCAGCCACTCCTCATGCAACTATTTTGGAAGAAGTGGAGCAGTGCTGAAAGATGACTGTGCAAATTGCTTCAGCGGCATTGCCTTTCCGAACAGGTGGCCCTGCGCAAGGTCGAAGCCGAGTTCGGTCACAGCGATCAGGTCGGCATGGCTCTCCACACCTTCGGCGACGGTGCGCACACTGTATTCATTGGCTAGATCGACGATATGGCGGCACACCGTTCGCTTCAGGGGCCCATTTCCGCAACCGGCGACGTACTGCCGGTCCACTTTCAATTTCATGAACGGGAATTTCTCCACCCCCATCAGCTGCGGCCAATTGTCGCCGACATTTTCGATTGCAAGGCCAATGTTGTGAAAGCGAACCTCACGCGCGACCTCGATCAGGAGATCTAGGTTCTGGATGGCTTCCTCGCTCTCGATTTCGATCGTCAAGCCGCCGAAAGCGGGGTGCGACGGCATGCGTTGACAAAGATCGCGTACCGCCTGCGGGTCAATCAGGAATGCTGCCGGGAGATTGATGGAGAGATCGATCGAAGTTTGCTGCTCCAGAAGATACTGCCAATCTTTGATCGCGCGGTCGATCACGAACTGCGACAACTCCCTAAAATGTGGATCGTGAGGCTCCGAGATGAAATAGGCCGGTGGAACAACGCCCCAGGTCGGGTGCCGCATTCGCACAAGCGCCTCGGCACCCCGGCGGCTGAGGGTACACGCGTCAAACGTCGGCTCATACCAGAGCTCAAGCCAGCCGGCGTGTAAGGCTTCTCCGACATGGACCGCGGGTCGGGGCGCCGGCTCTCTGGGCAAGAGCATGGCGACCCGATCGCGCAGCGTCTCGGCTGCAAACGGCGTTCTCAGCGGCGGCAGCATAGCAAGTCCATATTCCCCACCAACCTGCTGCACTGCCGTCACGACGATCGACTCGCGGGCGCCGAACACCAGCACTCTGCCTGCAAATTCTTCGCGTACGAGTATCTCGAGCAATCGTCCAGGCTCGATGCGATCCGAGCCAATGCCGAGCAGGATCAGATCAGGGAACTCAGTGCAAAGTACGTGCGGCAGCTCGTCAGCAGTCCTGCATTCGCAGATAACAAACCCCATATCCTCCAGCACATCCCGTAGAAAGGCGCGCAGATGCCGCTTGCCGACGGCCACGCACGCTCGCGGCCGCACCTTACGCTGTCCGAAGATTACAGGTTTCCCTCCGACCAGTTCGGCCTGCCCATGCTCCATCGCAACCACTCCCGCTCCGTGACGGTCCCTTAAACGAGGAGCGGAGGTCCAAACAAGCCGTGCTTCCCAATATCTTTCGATTCTTCGAGGTAAGCTTAAGATAGTGCATTAGCGTGCAAATTCTTTCGCGATGTTGTTCAGACGATTTTGTCGGGCGCACGCTTATGATACCTGTCGCGCTTCGCGCAACTTTGTACGAGTAACGCACGCGAGTGTGGGAACTCTCACGTTCGGACGCGCCGAGCTGATGCGCCCTACGGCGCGGCGATCATCATGGTGCAAGATCTACTACTGAATGAAGTAGCTCGTGAGTGACGATCGGCAATCACTCTTACGAATGTTTGATCTGGCATGGCCGGCCTGCCCACGCGCGAATGTGCCGTCTGGTGGATTTGTTTCCAATCGAAGGAAGTCCATCATGAGTTCGGAGCTGGTCAAGCCGCAGTCGATTCTGAGAACGGCAACAGCTTGCAATTACCTCACCTCTGTTGCTTATAGCGAGTGCGGACGTCCTATTCCCTACCGAGCTTGATAGTTGCTCTCAGTTGCGTTTTCTGTATCCTCCTGAGTCTGGATTTCTTCACGAGGGACTAACGTGACGGGTGTTCGGGTTCGCGCTGAAGCGCAAGGCCTGCCCCACGGGGGCATGGCTTTGCGCAAAGGCCTGCCAGGAGATGAGAACGCGATCGCAGAAGCGGTCGAAAAGCTACTTTCTGAATTAGGTGGCCCCGGACCAGAGTTCAGCCTTGAAGGCACGAAGCAGGCAGCGTTGCGCCTGATTCGGGATCCCGAAGACGGCTTCATTTTTGTCATCGAGGAACAAGCCACGGGGCAGATTGTAGGGGTCGCTACCGTCTCGGCCGTTCAGGCCGTGAGAGCAGCCGGAGCGTACGGTGTGCTTCAGGAGCTATGGATTTCTCGCGATTTCCGAAGCTCTCACCACGGTCGGCATCTGCTCGATGCGGTACATTCGGAGGCGAAGCGCCGAGGCTGGCAGATGATTGAGGTTACGTTGCCTCCGGATGGCTATCCGGCCTTAGAACGGGTACGCCGTTTCTACGAGGAGAGGGGATATCGGGTTGCAGGATTGCGCGCGCGCAAGAGGCTGTGACAGTACTGCGATCTCTGCTCCACAGAGTTAAAGCGCTCCTGGGCTAGCGTGCTATCAGTAAAATCTTTCAAAGCAGCAGATCCTGCGGCTTGTTGGTTCTCAAAACGAACGCTCCAACGCGTGCGTCGCGGCCGAGCATGATCGAGAACCTCGACGCTGATGCGGTGTTTACTCCCACTGCGAGCGGTTACCTCTTCGACCTTCTTGGCGGCAACGTTCAAAATATCAGCCATCAAATCGTTCTTCATTGTGCGAAGCGATACGATGGTCTTCTCAAGGCTCGTGGACCGCGAGCCGAGACCTGCCCGGCTAAAAGCCTGCATCTTAATTCGGCGGACCGTCGTGAAAGGATTCGGTAGGACCTTGTCACTCCTGCTGGCGAACGTTCAAGGAAGGTGAGCGAGATCAGCCATCAACACTGATCCGGTAGAGGATTCCGTAATGAGCAATGTGCCGTTTGCCGCCTACAATACGAGGTTCGTGCAGGTCACCCCAGCGCAGGACTTGATGCGGGCGATCGTTTCGCCGTTCGGCGCCATGACGAAGACCTGGCCAAGGGAGGCATCCGCGACAAAGAGCCGCCCTTTTTGATCCATCGTCAGTCCGTCAGGACCGCTCGTCCCGAAGAACAAGCTGAAGCGTCCCACCTTCGCAACCCCGCCGTCACGCATCAGCGGCACGCGCCAGACGCTGTTGTCGCGCGTCATTGCAACGAACAACACGGTCTCGTCCGGACTGAGCACCAGGCCGTTCGGACTCGGCCCGTTGGAAATCAAGCAACCTCGGCCGGTCGGATCGTGCAATCCAGTTTGCCCCTGATCGGTGAAATAGATGTCGCCGTTGGTCGCGATATGCAGGTCGTTGCAGCCTCTGAAGGACTCGGAATTGCGGTGCCCCAGAAAGGGCCTGATAGTACCCGCTGCGGATCGAGTTCCATGAGGCCGTTCATGTAGTCGGCGACCAATATCCGGCCATCCGGCGCGATCTTCAGTCCATTAGGCCGCCGCTATATTCGATGATCAGAGACCAGGCGCGATCCGGTGAAATCCGTAAAATGCGGCCGAAGGGGATGTCGACGACATAGAGATTCCCGGACTTGTCAAACGATGGTCCCTCGATGAAACAATCTACTGGATGTCCCCGCGGTTCGCGTCTGCCCATTCCGAGGAAACACCCGGGCGACGAAACTCCGGCGGCATCGACGAGAACATGCGGGTCTCAATCAGCTTGGGCGGCTTTTCGAGATACATCATGATGCGCCTTCCAGCCCGCGGCGCGGCTGGCCCTCGTAGTTGTAGCCGAACTGCTTGGGCATCGGGCCCTTGTTGCGATCCTTGCGCCCAGCTTGCTCCCAGGCGTGCGCTAGGATTCCGACCGCGCGCGACAAGCAGAAGACCCCCCGCGCGAGCGGAGAGGCGAAGCCCAGCTCGCCGTAGATGACCGCGGTCGCGCCATCAATGTTCATCGGAATGAGTTTGCTCTTGCGCTGTTGCATCACGCGCTCGATCGCGCGAGCGGCCTTGGCATAATCGCCGCCGACACGGCCCTCGTCGGCTGCGGCATCCACCAGCGCCAACAGCGGCGCCGCGCGCGGATCGACTGGATGAAACCGGTGGCCGAAGCCCGGCAGATATTTGCTGCGTGTTGCGGTGAAATGGTCGATTGCGGCGCCAGCGGCCTGCTCGATCTCTCGCCCTTCGCGCCGTCGCAGCACATCTTCGTAGAGTTCGATAGCCTGCTCCCCTGCTCCGCCATGCACGTCATCGAGCGTATTGATCGCCGAGGCCATGGCACCGTTCAGGGGCAGGCCGCAGCTCACCGCCATCTGGGCAATTGCGATGGAGGGCGCGTGCGGACCATGGTCAACGGACGCAACCAGCGCAGCTTGCAGCAACCGCTCCTGCGCTGGCGTCGGCAGATCGCCGCGCAACATCAGCCAGATCATGGCGGGAAAGGAAATCCGGCCTATCAACTCTTCGATTGGATAGCCTCGATAGGCGATGCGACCGGGCGCGATATCGCAGATGGAGGTTCGCCACCAACGGGCCGCTTGCTGTCGCAATTCTTCTTCGTTCATTTCCGGTTCGTCCATTCAACCTGCCGATCGGCAACCGCCGCAAGCCATCGGATATCATGATATCGGTCCGTCCGCGGCTACGCGGACGGGCAGGAAATCAGCCTCTCGTTGCTTTGGCGTCCCGACAGCCCGGCTTGAGACCAGTTGCTCAACCTCCGCATACGAATAGCCGAGCCGCTGCAGCCATCGCTCGGTGTCTGCACCGAGCGTCGCAGGTGGTGAAGGCACCGAAAACTCCTCATCCAGCCGGAACCCCGGCCGCGTGATTCGTAACGGCTGCGCACCGTCTTGTTCTGGGGCCAAAGTCTCGACGAATCCGCGCTCGAGGAGCTGTGGCTGCTGCAAAAGTTGCGAGACCGTCAGCACGCAGCCTGCGGGGACTCCAGCCAGATTCATTTGGGCCTCCCATTCTTCAGCGGGCTTGCAACTCAACGCCTTGTTCAACTCCGCGTTCAGCGCTGCGCGATTGACCTTGCGCATCTCGCGCCCAGCAAAGCGTGGATCCGTCTTCAGGTTCGGTCGGCCAATCAGGTCGCATAGGGCTTGGTACTGCTTCTGCTCGTTGGCGGAAATGTTCAGTGGGCCTGTTGCGGTGCGGAACGTGCCGGAGGGAGCCGCGGTGAAGTTCTCGTTGCCGATGGGCTGCGGCTCGACACCAGCGTTGAGGTGGTTGGAGACCACCCATCCCATCGCTGCAACGGTGGCTTCGAGCAGGGACACGTCGATGAACCGACCGCGGCCGCTATGCCGCTGTTCGACCAGAGCCGCGGCAATGGCAAAGGCAGCAGTCAGTCCCGCAATCGTGTCTGAGATCGGAAAGCCCGTGCGCAGGGGAGCCGAGGCCGTATCGCCGGTGACGCTCATGGCACCAGACAGACCCTGGACGATCTGGTCATAGGCTGGACGGGCGGACCACGGTCCGCTCTGCCCAAAGCCGGAGATCGCGCAGTAGACGAGACGCGGGTTCTGCCTGCTGAGCACATCAAAGCCCAGGCTAAGCCGTTCCATTACCTTCGGCCGGAAGTTTTCGAGCACCACATCGGCTTCCTTGACGAGTCGCAGGAATACCTCGCGGCCCGATTCCGACTTCAAGTCCAGCGCCACGGATTGCTTGCCGGCGTTCACCGCGACGAAGGAGAGTCCCTGCAGGCGTTCTGCTCTTTGCGGATCGGCGCCGAGGCGCCGCGCGAGATCGCCGCCGTTTGGGTTTTCGACTTTGATGACCTCCGCGCCAAGACGCGCGAGATGATAACCGCAGAACGGACCGGCCAGTACGTTCGACAGGTCCAGGACGCGGACGCCGGTTAGCGGCAGAGACATCTGAAAAAGCCTTCCTTTAGGTGATCCGAAGGTGAGGGCTTGGTCTGCGGGCAGCTATTTCAGTTGTTGCGCGGCGCGTTCCGCGAAGCGATTGGTGAAGGTTTTGCTCAGGTCGATCTTTGCGGCAGCGATTCTTCGATCAAAGTCGCTCAGGACAGCTAGCGGGACCTTGGCCGCCTCGATGTCCATCTGCCCGGTTGGCGAGAACAGCGCTTTCGACGCGTTCATGATTTCGATGTTCACCTCGCGATTGTCAGTCTTGTAACCAGGAGGAATCGTATCGACGAGCTGCTCCGTCGGCGTTGCGTTGATCCAGCGGTGAGTTTTGAGCAAGGCGTTGACCAGGCGCTGGACCGTTTCGGGATTTCTGTCGATGAAGGACTGCTGGAGGTAGAGACACGCGGTCGGATAGGATCCGCCGAAGGCCTGCTTTGAGCCTTCGATCGTGCGCGCATCGAACAACGCTGTCGCGCTCTTCGTGCGCGCGAGAAGCGTCGCGATAGGATCGAAATAGACCAGGGCATCGACGTTCTTGGCCTCAAGCGCCACCATGCCCGGTGCGCCGCTGCCGACCGCAATGATGTTCACATCGCGTGGACCCAATCCTGATTTCTTGATGTAGTAACGCGCCATAGTATCCGTCGATGACCCCGGCGCCGTGATCCCGAGCCTGAGACCCTTCAGGTCGGCGCCGGTTTTGACCTTGTCGGCGAGGTCGCTGCGGACACCGAGCAGGACGCCGGGAATGTCATTGAGCAGGAACACGCAGGAAATTTGCTTGCCCTGCGCCTGCATCTGAATGGTGTGATCGTAAAAGCCGATGGCCCCGTCGACGGAGCCGCCGATCAGGGCCTGCAGAGCCTTTGAGCCACCAGCCTGGAAGTTCTCGACGGTAACGTCAAGGCGTTCTTCCCTAAAGGAGCCAAGCTTCAAGCCAAGTTCGAGAGGCATATAGTTCAGGATCTGTGACCCCACGGTGATCTTCAATTTTGTTTTCTCGGGCTCGGTGGCGTGCGCCGAAATGACCGAGAAAGCGGCCAGCGCCACGACCGGCATCAGTCTTATGGAAACGTGCATGCGAACCTCCATGATTGATGGGCGAGCGTACGATCAGCTTTCCTGGGCAAGCGCCGGCCGCCAGACGAGGAGCCGCTTTTCCGCGCGGTCGACGATGGCGTCGAGGGCAACGACGAAGGCGGAGAGGACGATGATTCCTGCGAACACTCCGGTCGCATCGAGGACACCTTCGGCCTGCGCAATTAAGTGCCCCAATCCTGCGGACGAGCCGAGATATTCGGCGACTACGGATCCCATAACGGCCATGCCGACGGACACCCGCAGGCTCGACAGAATCCAGGTCGTGGCTGATGGCAGGTAGACGTGCCGTAGCAGGGAGGACTTCGATGCACGCAGGAGGCGGGCATTCGCCAGCACGACCGGATTGACCTCGCGGACGCCCTGGAACGTGTTGAAGAATGCGACGAACAGAACCAGCGTCACGCCGAGCGCAACCTTGGAGGTGGGGCCCAATCCGAACCAGATGACGAAAATAGGTCCAAGCAAGATGCGCGGGATCGCATTGAACATCTTGATGAAGGGCTGAACGACTTCGGCAGCGAAGGGGCTTAGGCCCAGCCAAATACCAAGTGCTGTGCCGATCCCGATACCAACCAGGAACGACAGGACCGTCTCCAGCAATGTTATGCCAACATCGGTCCAAAAGTCCGCCGTCGACATCCACTCCCCGATCCTTACAAGTGTCGACGGTGCCGGAAAGAAGAAGGGATCGATCAGTCCGGCCCGCACGCCCAATTCCCAGATCAGGATCACGCCAAGGACGATGACGAACTGCGTGAGAGCGACCTTACCCCGCGTGGCATAGCTTTTCTCCACTTCGGCGCCGAGCAGCGACCAAATTTCACGATAGAGCGCGACGAATTCGTCGGTGGTCTGCAGCGCCGAAACGTCGCGTGGACGAGGCAGCGTAATCCTGACGTCGGCAACCACAACGACGCGGTCCGCCATCGTGATCGCCTCATCGAGATCATGGGCGATGAAGACGAGCGAGCGCCGGTCCGCCTGCCAGAGGTCGAGCAGGATGCGGTGCATGAGGCGGCGTGTGTGAACGTCCAGCGCGGAGAACGGCTCATCCATGAGAACGATCTTGGGCTCCATGATTAGGGTCTGTGCCATCGCAACGCGCTTGCGCTGGCCGCCGGACAATTGATTCGGATAGCGCTCCTCGAATCCCTTCAATCCGACCTTGGCGAGCCAGGGCTTTGCCTGCTCGCGCGCTTTCGCGATCGAGCTGCCCTGAAACACGAGCCTGAGGCCGACATTGTCCTGGGCCGTCTTCCAGGGCAGCAAGCCTTCCTGTTGCAGCATGTAGCCGGACTGATCGTTCAGGCCCGTAAGCGACTTGCCGAAGATGCGAACATCTCCCGCGGCGGGCTTCAGCAGTCCGGTGACTGTGTTGAGAATGGTCGATTTCCCGCAGCCGGTCGGCCCCACCACTGCAACGAATTCAGTCTCGCCCACCTGGAGGTTCATGCTTTTCACGGCCGTGAAGTCGCCGAAGCGAACCATCACGTCGCGCAAGTCCACGGCAACTCCCGGCCGGTCCATTGTTTCACTCCATAGAACTTGTTCTATGTTTCGAAACTGCGGTAGCACCGCGTCTAGTGAGCAGTCAATCGTATTCTGGTGGGCAGAATGGCGCTTCTACTAGCTGGCTGGACTCCGGAGCGGATTCCGATTTATAGCTTCTGCACAACAGAACCGGAGAATTTGATGGTAAGAACAGGGGTTGATGCGGTGGCGCGGGCACTGGCAATCCTTAAGGCGTTCGACCCCGAGCGCGCCGCGATGACTCTGACGGAGATTGCGGATGCGACTGACCTCTACAAGAGCACAGTCCTTCGCCTTGCCGCATCTCTGGAGGCGGATGGATTCCTGGTGCGGGGTACTGACCGACTTTTTCGACCCGGACCGGAGCTATGGCGCCTTGGGGCGCTCTATCAGCGCGGGCTCGACCTTGCTGATCTGATCAGACCCTCGCTCCATCGTCTGGTCGAGGCAACTGGAGAGACCGCATCCTTCTACATCGCGGAGGGCGACGAGCGCATTTGTCTTTATCGCGTCAATTCTCCGCGTTCGGTCCGGCATCACCTCGAAGAGGGTCAGCGATTGCCGATTGACCGCGGCGCTGCCGGCCGTGTTCTTACCGCCTACCGCGATTCTGCATCAGCCGATGGAAAGAAGATCAGAGATCGTGGCTTCTACGTCTCGATCGGCGAGCGGGATCCTGAGGTCGCGGCCGCAGCTGTGCCCGTGATCGACATACATGGCCAATTGCGCGGCGCCCTCTCGGTCTCCGCCATTCGGACTCGCTTTGATGCAGATGCTCGGAAGGCTGCGATTGAAGTTCTGAAGTCCGAGGCTAAAGCGCTGATTGGTCTGCTGCCTGCAAGCGAGCGCTGAGCTACAATGGCAGCGTTCTGTTTATGACGCACAGCTCAGCGGGTACCGCAAGGACCTCTCCTGAGCGTAGCGTGCTTTTCTCACATTGTTGAGGCGCATCGGAGCGCGCATGGGCGAGGCGTTCTTTTGCAACCGGATTTTTTGGTGGTTCAAGGAATGCCCTGAAGACGACAGAGTGTAGTGCCAGATCAGCTTGGAGTGGTGGAGCGCCCCTGAAGCTGTTCCTGGAGGCGCCCAAGTGATCCGCCGCAGATCATTCTCGATTTCGATGCCCCCCATGCACGGGGCATCAGGAGAGAGGCGTCTTCAAAGGCTATTACGCTGCTCGATATATGTGCTGGTGTGCGTGTTCTGGAGCCGGCATATGCTGACAGCCAAGCCGCGGCGCGCCGACATCGATGCAAGCGCGGCCAGCACGTTGCGCGGATTGCGCGGCAAATCCGTGCCCACTGGCAGCGCATCTTGCCGCGAGCTTCCCAGGAGGCTTGCGCCCAATGCTCTGGGCTTCGATGACATACGTTCTCAGGTCAACCCGCTATCCCGATCGCTCTTGAAGGACGGCGCCGGAGCGCTCGTCTGAGCTCACCGAACTGGTAGAACATGACGAACAGAGCGATCATTCCGGCGCCCAGCTCAGCGATTGCTTGACTGGCTAACAGTCCGTTAATACCCGCGACCACCGGGAATAACAGTACGGCCGGTATGAAGCTGCCTCGCCAGGGACACAATTTCACTGAGGCGTGCTCTCCCAAAAGACTGAAGCATTGCCGTCACGAAACTCTGAATCCCAAACAGTCCAAAGAAGAGATGGAACACGATGCAGGTCGAGACGGCAATTTCCGTGACCTTCTCGTTATCGCTAAATAGGCTCACCAAAGGCCTTGCAAAAATGACAACGGCCGCAGAATACACCACGGAGAATGCGACCGTCACGAAGAGCATGAACTTCGCTGCCTTCAGAATACGGGCATAGTCGCGTGCGCCCCAACCGGCCCCCAGGATAGCTTGAGCGCCTATACAGAACCCGGTGATAGTGCCCCGACCATCAAGATTCGCACAGCTATTCCAACCGCGGCGATGGAAACATCGCCGAACGGCGCAGCAGCTCCGTACAAGAGCATAACGGCAAGCGCAGATAAAATACTATTGTCGCCGGCGCGCCCACCAACGCGAGCTGTCTGATGCGATCTTCTCGCAGCGATAGGTGAGATATCCTGACGAGAACTGTCCCTCCAAGCTTCGTAAAATACGTGATATAGATTCCAATAGCAGCGATCTGCGATACCAGCGTTGCTGTGGGCTGCGCCTCGCACACCAAGGTCAAGCAAGAATATGAAGACGGGATCAAGCACAGCGTTCAGTAAGAACGCGGTCATCATCGCCCAGATGCTGAATCGTGGACGGCCTTCGGCTCTGACAATAAACCCGCTGACGATATTTAGAAGCATGAGAGTGTACCCAAACAAAAGCGTTCCCGCGTAGTCGAGCGCCACGGGCATGATGGTTGGAGTTGCTCCGAGCGTTGCGAATATCCCTGGCAGATTTGGAAGCAGAGCGACGGTAGCTATGCCGATCGGAGCCGTGAGCGCGAGTGCTGTACTTGCGCCTCGACTCGCCTCTAAGTACTCACGAGCGCCCAGATGACGAGATATGAACGACGCTGTTCCAACCCCGATCCCCTGTCCGGCTGCAGCGAGCAGGACCACGATCGGCAAGGTCATGCTGACAGCTGCGATCGCCTGCGTGCCAAGTGCGCCAAGTGCGGCAACAAAGATCGCGTTGACGAGCTGCTGCAGCGCATGAATCGATAACCCAACTACAGATGGAATGGCGAGCCGCAGGATAACGCCGAGAGATTCGGGTCCGATAAATCGACGTGCTGTTTTTCTTGGGCATCACGTTGCGCTCGCTGTCGATGGCGAATTCCGTGTCCGGCTCATTCATGGATGAACGTGTCGCGAGCTGTTCCAAATTCGCTGAATCGCGTACTCAGTGCAACCCTCTCCGGATCCGATCTTGCACGGCCGCGGGTAAGTTCGTCTGCGCCGGTCGATCGCCGTGATCGCGTCGACCGGTTGACGTTTTTCACAAGCTGATTTTTGCCATGTCGATTTTCCGTAGGCATACGCCTCCCGTCTATCGTAACCGTCTGGGGCCCTTAACAGAATAGCGAGGACCCCGATTGAGGTGTGCGTGGCGTGGCCACCTAGGTTCTGCCGGTCATATTGTGCCGCTCTGCCCCTTGTTGGCTTCTCGTCGTTTGCGTTCACTTCTGCTTCCTTCGGCGGGGAACAGGGCGGGACCCCAGGGCCTTAAGTTGGCTTTGGCATCTACGGGATCTTGTAGTGGACGCTCCAGCGTCTGCATGAGATTCATCAAGCGCTTGCACGGGATGGTCGCCGACCCGCACGCCGGCCGGGACCGGGCCCCGACGAGGTCGACCAGACGCGGCAGGCCGTCGCGTACTGCCTGGCTCATTCGAAATGGAGACTCAGGTGCAAACCCACAAACATCGGGCATCAGATGAAGATACTCGCTATCTGCTTGTGCGTTGCCGCCAGCCTCCTCGATCTCCGTGCGCATTTTGCGCCACGTGTCGTCTGGTCACTGACCGCTCGGGGCCTCTGCAGTTGTCGATCCCGATTATCGGCGCGCCGACTGGCGTGCTTCTGGACTTCTTCAGCCCGGTGCTCATACCGCTGTGGCAGATGCGCGGCGGTCACGCCATCATGCGCCATCTCGAGATCGAGCTAATCGATCTGAAGACGGTGGCGGCGATGTCCGACCGGGACATGCTGCTTCTTCCGGGTGTCGGTCACAAGAACCTAGCGCAGATCAGGACGTGGCTCGCGATGGCCATCGAAGAGGGGAAGAGGGGATGATAATAGACCGCGAGCGCCTGCTCAAGATTCTGAGGCTCACGGAGTCCAACCACGACGGCGAGGCCATCGCCGCCATGCGCATGGCCAACAAGCTGATACGCTCCGCAGGCAAGACGTGGGAGGATGTCGTGTCCGGCTTCGCGGCTCGGGCGCCCATGTCCTACGGCTCCCCCGCCTCGTCCGACTACCGAACTCCGCCTAGCAAGCGGAGGCCGAAGACCGAGCCCTAGAAGATATACGACGGCAACATCGGAACCTATCTCAAGGCACGGACCGAGCGCAGACCGACCTGAGCACCGTTACGTTCCTCGCGTCGCTGTCCGACTACTACGAGGCGAACGGCTACCTGACCGAGCCGCAGCCGCAGTACGAGGCTGTGATGCGAATGCACGACACGAAGCCCGGGAAATCAACCTGGAGGTTCTAGTGAGTCCGAGGAAGTCCAGGACCAAGCCCGGACCGAAGTTCCTCTCGTACCAGCGCGAAAGGCGTGGCAAGAGACCTGACGCGTGCTGCGGTCGCCGCCGTAACCCATTCTACCACGAACAGGTCTGGCGATGCGCGCGAAACCTTGGGCTGTGCATAACTTTTGTGATCGACCCAGATATCGCTGGAGGACGCGCGGGCCATGTACTCCATGATCACGGCCAAGGGCAACATCAGGCACGAATGCGCGAAGCTCCCGGCGTTCGGTAACGACCCGGGCACCATGCTGACGATGCGCGACATGCTGACTGAGGCCGGGGGATTTCAGCAGCGAGTAGCGAACGCGCTCGGATGCACGGTCCTCCTCGCGGCTGGTCACCATCACCTCGATCCGCAATGGTCTCGCCTCCGGTCTCGGCGCGCGCGCACTTGACGTCGACTATGCCGTCACTCATGTTCTTGCCCTCCATCAGCACGTGTGGCGGCCGTTCGGATCGAGCGACGGCTCGCCGTCCGACATCGATCTCGACGGGATCATCACCGGCGACATCCGGCAGACCGTCGAGACGCTCGACCGCTACGTCGGCTGGCATCGTCGGCGACGGCTCGTTGATGCGGTCGGCCGTCGGCCGCTGGGTCAAGTCTATCATCCACCGGCCCCGGGGCAGCACCGTGTTCTGCAACGCGGGATACGACCTCGGGTGGTTCAACTGCGACTGGGACGCCAGCCGTCCTGACCACCGACAGAGTACCCGTCACATCCATCTGGCCGAGTGGGCGAACTATCCGCCGGGCTTTATTTAAGTTCGAGGCAGCGCACCGACTTCCAAAACTCCCCCAGACACATCGCTGTCATCGGATGCACGGTCATTCCTATCGGATCGAGGTCGTGCTGAACGGGCCGGTCGACCCGCACACCGCGTTCGTAGTGGATTTTTTCGAGCCGGCCCCGCTCTTCGCCGAAACTCGTCAAATTGAATGCGCGCGACTCTTCAGCGAGTAGGCAAAGACTTCGGAGCGTGGCCGGGATCTAGAACCAAGCTCATCTCCCTGATTTTGGCATCGATCTTCTCGAGGACGGCGGTCGGGACGACATCCCGCTCCGGGAGATTCCACCAATGATCGTTCGTCGACGACACGACTTCCTCGACGGCCGAGATGACCGCCGGTTCGGGCAGCCGCGCCCGATTGGCAAACTTTCGCCAGCGGTTTGCAGTAAGCGCCTTGAACGATTTCTCTCCTCCCAAGGACAAGGCCATATCGTCCTTTGGAAAATATGCGGTGGTCGATAGGACGTCGTACACGGGGGCGATCGCCGGAGTGCAACCGTCGCCCGGATATATCGTGGACCAATTCTTCAAGTGCATGTCGCCGTTGCCGACAAGCGCGGCAAGGGCCACTCGGCGAACGAATTCTAGTGCGGCGCCTGTCGACACCGCCACGTTCAGCGCGGAGGCGATGTCGTGGTACGAAGCGTCATCATATTTTTTGGACGGCTGCCGGCCGAAGATTTGAGCGAAGTCTTCGATGTGAATTCGGGTGCCTGCGGGTCCTCGGTCGAAACGTTTCACCAGCAGGACCTTGCCGGTCGACAGAGTGTTGAACTCTTCGGGTATTCCCTCGAAATCGGATTTTTCTACAAGCTCGCGTTCCGGTACATCCATTCCGAGCGCGGCGGACAACGCTAAGATGACGAACTCGTTTTCCGACAATCCTACCAGATTGGTCGAAGGATATTTTGCGATGTACTGACCTTGCTCGTCGCCGATTGGCAAAGTCAGCCCGCTCCCCTTGCCCGTGTTCTTCATCACGGAAAGCTTCATCTGAACTCCCGCCAAGGAAAACCGAGCTTTGATCTCGCGTGGATTTTCTCGAGCCGCTATCGTAGTGCTGCCGTCGCTCGGTACGACGCGCACCGCGCCTGGCAAGTCCGTGCCGAGCGCCGCCAATAGATCGAAGTCGTTTCCCTGCCTCACGAATCCCGCATGGTGTTTTTCCATCGCCTCGCGGAGCTTGTCCTCGGGCAACATGTTTGCGAAGAACGCCGGCAGCATGTGCGCTGCAGGCTTCGGGTCCTTGCGAAGGCCTCCATCGGCGGAGCGCAACGAGAGGCTCAAGATCGGAGGCCCTTCCATGGCTCGATAGGCTGGGTCGAGACTGAAGGCGTTAAAATCGCCTGGCGTACGTACGACCGTTCCGACCTTGAGGTCTTGAAGGAACACGTCCAGCGACTGGATGGTATTAGGGGCGCGGAATTGGGTACTCATCATCCGCGTCGGTTGTGAATGCCGGTCGGTCTTCGTCGTCGGAAGGGCGAAGCAGAGCGTTGACGCCAGGGACCATTGCTTGTGGGATCAGCATCAACTCCATGCCGAGCGCTCGCGCGACGTTGATAAGCGTGTTTGCCCGCGCAGCAGCATCGCCTTGCTCGATATCCCGGTAACGTGGCCTGGAAATGCCTGCGCGTTCGGCCACCTGCTGTTGAGTCAGGCCCGCTTGTTTCCTCGCGTCCCGGAGAAGCCGTCCTAGGTGATGGGTCGCTTCTGAGTTCCGTTCCATGATCTGTTTTCGTATCTTTCTTCCAGCAAGGGAACGCAAAGGTATCTTTTCAGGTCAAAGCTGTCAACTAATTGATCCGTTTGCATACCATTCAACCATCAAATGATCCGCAAACGCATCTTTCTATCGGAAAAGGTCAAGCCCGACGGCTCGACCGCGGGAGAGGCGCGTCTTGGCTATCGGAGGCGAAATGCCCGCCAAGGAACACGTGCACAAGTCCTGCTTTGGCAATTCGGAACCCCTGCTCCGTGCTACCCGCCGAGAATACACGGGCGGCCGAAAGAGATTCGCTCGGCAGGAGTGGTTCGATGCCGATGAATAAAGAGAGACTGCCGCCGGTCCGGACGCCGCGCTGCTGGGCCATCGCGGTACTACAGGAAGCCGGTGCCATCCGCGAGTGCGAAAAACACGTCTGGATGTTGGATCGGGCCAATCCACATGCGTGCGAGCGAGCCTTCGACATTGCTCGGGCTGCCCCCGGACTTTCCGCGAAGGAAGCCAGAACGCTACCACACGGATGCGTATAACTTCGAACCGATCGAGACCGCCCGTGCTCGGGAGAAGGCCGACCAAGACGACTATTGGTTCGCGAACAGATACACGTTCGAATGCGAGGACTTCGATCGTGTCCCCTGGCATGGTGTAGCTGACGGCGGGTCACCGCGCTCACCGGCAGGAGCCGGGCAGGTCAGCTGGCGATAGCCGGAAGGCTGACGGTCGGATCATCGCTCAACGGGGCGATGGTTTCCAGCGTCATGTAGCGGGCGCGCTGGACCGCCCACTCATCGTTCTGTTCGAGCAGGATCGCTCCGATGAGGCGAGTGATGGCGTTTTCGTTGGGGAAGATGCCGACCACCTCGGTGCGCCGCTTGATCTCGCCGTTGAGGCGCTCGATCGGGTTGGTAACCGGTATAAGATTCTCGGTGCTGATGTTCGGCTGCGGTTTTCAAGATCGTGGCGTATGGTGCGACCATCCGGGACAGAGGCACCGGGAGCACGAAGGTGTGGGCAGGCCGATGCGTACGATGAGCTGCGAGCTCGAGTTAGTGGCTGGCCGCCTCTACGACTAGCCCGGTTGCGCCGTGAGCGCGGATCCGTAGTTGTCGTGTCGCCCACCGTTCCCGTCATATGACAGGAGGTGTAAATGCGACGCATAATCGGAATGGATATCCACCGAACTTTCGGCGAGGTGGTTTTCTGGGAAGACGGCAGACTTCGACCGGCCGGTCGCGTCGATATGACCCGCACGGCACTGGAAGGCTTTGGCAAAAGCCTTCAACCGATAGACGGGGTGGTGATCGAAGCGACCGGCAACTGCATGGCGGTGTCACCGGGTGCTGTCGCCGTTCGT